>CAZQTW010000044.1:0-55925 GCA_964596165.1 uncultured Planctomycetales bacterium
GCTGGGGGCGGGTTGAAGATCATTGGGATCGGCGTAGGGGGAGGTGGCGGCCCCATATCAGGCTACGGAGTGGGTGCGGGCGGCGGAGGCGACGGGCCACGGGCCGCCTTCTACGGTTCGGGAGGCAATGCGTATAAGGTCTGCTATGTCATCGACCGATCGGGCTCGATGTTGGACACGTTCGACTATCTTCGCGACGAGCTAAAGCGCAGCATTCGCGAGTTGGTTCCACAGCAACAATTCCACGTAGTCTTCTTCAGCGCGGGCAAGCCCGAGGAGTTGCCGCCGGGCAAACTCGTCTATGCCACGCCGGCAAACAAGGAGAAGGCCTACAAGTACCTGGATGCCGTGGTGCCGAGCGGTCAAACCGTGCCCGGCCCCGCTCTGGAAAGGGCGTTTGCCTGCAAGCCCGAGTTGATCTACTTCATGACCGACGGCGATTTTGACCCGAAGGTCCTGGAACTGCTTCAGAGGCTGAACCGGGACAAACGAGTCAAAATCAACACCTTCTCATTTGTCTTCAAGCCCGGTGAGGCACTGCTCAAACAGATTGCCAGTGAGCATGGTGGCCGGTACAAGCATGTGAGCGAGGACGATTTGTGGCAATGATCCGCAATGCGACATTCCGTTGCGGGCGCTGGTCCGCTTGTGGAAGGGCGTTCGGTCTGGTGGTACCGTTGGTGGTCGCTGTTCCGGCCGACGGAGACGACGTGTGGGTAGGGCGAAAGGGAGGCTCGCCGCTTCGCTACAGCGAAGTCGATATTCGGGGTGAGCAGGCGGGCGAATTGGTGTTTCGCGTCCGCTCCGGCAGCATTGTTTCCAAGCCGCTCGAACAGGTTGCTCGAATCTATGTCGAGGGCGAGGCCCAGCTCAACCAGGCAGAACAGGCTTTCTCTCAAGGCAATAGCGCCGCCGCGATTCCCGCATATGAAGCGACGGCGGAGCAGGCGAAACAGAAATGGCTGAGGTCCTACGCTCTGGCCAGACTTGTCGGCTGTTACAGCGCGGAGGGGCGGCTTGTCGATGCAGTCAAGGCGTGGCTGGAAGTACTGAAGACTTGGCCGACGTATGGAACCCTCATCCAGCCCGACAGACTCCAAGGGAAAGGATCGCCCCAACACCGAGAATCGCTCGTCTTGATCGACGGTGTCTTGGCCGGCGGCGATCTGTCGTCTGAAGTTGTGCGAGCGATCAAGAAGCTGCAACTGGCCATTTGGAAGGTCGAGCAAGACCCCCGTGCGAATGAGGCCGAACGCCGCGCTGCCACCAAACCGACCGGTGGTTCAACTAGCCGTCGTCCGGGCAAGGCCGAGAAGGAGGACTCGGAGGAGGGGGGCGCTCCATCTGCGAGGGATTCCGGCGATACGGCGGCGGATCTGGCCAAGGCGAACCGGCTGGCGGATGCCGGGAAGTATGATGAGGCGCTGGAAGTGATACAAGAAGCCCTCGAAAGGATTCCAGAGGATCAGCGAAAAGCCTATCTGCCTCGGCTGCTGGCGGCGAAGGCTGCCGGCTTGCTTGCACGGGGCGACGCGTTGACCAAGGACAACAAGCCTGAAGAAGCCGCCCGCGAGTATGTGTATGGGGGATTGGCGGCGATGCACGTCGTTGCCTTTTTTCCAGACAGCATCTCATTCATCGAGTCGCTGTATCTGGCGGGGTTGTGTCACGAGAAGATCGGTCGAAATGGGCAGGCCATTGCCCTCTATCAAGAATGCAAAGAGCACGCGACAGGGCGAGGTCGTCCGGAGATTGCGCGCCGGGCTACGGAAGCCCTCCAACGCCTTAAGGCCGGGTCTTGATTGATGGTGCGAGCAGGCGGACACTGCACCGCGCGACGGGAGAGCGAGAGGGACTCTGGTTGGTATCGCGTAAGATGAGGTCCATGTCGGTGGGCGGCGGTTCCCTATTGTACGTTACACTGGTCGCGTCGGTGGCTTCCGGCCAGCCACGACCGACGCAACCGGAGGACAGATTGCTCGATCCGGCCAGACTCCGCGCCGAGTTGCTGCAGCGAGGGATGAGCGAGCTTCTACAGGCGTTCCTTGAAGAATGTCCTCCCACAGGTCCGGTTGAGAAGCTGATCTACGAACGAGAGATTCAACTCGCCGTCTATGCCGACAAGTCACGAGACGAGGAGGAGTGCCTCGTCGCCCTGGACAAGGCGATATCGTTGCTGGAAGAGGCCATCGCCAAGTATCCCGACGACAAGCGATCGCTCGACTGGAGGCTGCAACTCGGCAAGGACCTGATCTACAAGCGGGCGGAACCCTATTACAACAACATCCTTTTCCGGGGTGGATCGACGACGGACCGCGAGCAGTTGTTGGCCATCGCCACGCGGGCAACGCAGGCTTTTGACGATCTGAACAAGGCAATCACGCGATGGAACCAGTCTCTCCAACGGCTGAATGAGGCAGAACTGCGGAAGGTGGAAAACTCGGGCGAAATTGCACGGTATCGCGCGCTCGAACTCAACTCGAAGTACTTCACGAATTGGGCGAAGTTTTACCGAGCGCTGGCCAGTCCGCCGGACAAGACCCGCGAGGATCTGCTGAAGGATGTCGTCACCTACCTCACTGTCGAGAAGAAGGATTGGATCGAGACGGACCACAAGGAGTCGGGTGTTCAATGCCAATCGCTCCTGCTGCTGGGGATGGCCTATCGGCTTGCGGGGAACGCCGACAAGGCGGTCGAGTACCTTCGCAAAGCTGTTGACAGAGTCTCCAGCCTTACGGATCCGTCGGACAAGCGAAGCCTTCAGTGGGTCGTCTTCCTGGGAAAGATGGAGCAGATCAAAGTCCTCCGTGACACGGGGCGGTTTCAAGAGGCGCATGAGGCTATTGCGGCCTTGACGAAAGGGATGGCTGAAGAGTCTTCCTCACCCTCCCTCGAACTGGCAGCGGCCCTTCTGGAAGGTTCCATCTACCAAAAACAGGCGGAGACCGCCGAGAAGAACAAGGACGAGAAGGCCGCGGCCGAGCTTGCGGCGCGATCGCGGCAACCGTTAATTGCCTTGGCCAACCGACGTCCCCAGGCGAAGGCAAAAATCTATGCGGAGTTGTATTCCCTCTTGGGCAAGGTCGCTGATCCTAAGAAGTTGGGTCCATTCGACATGGCGATCTACATTGCGGGACAACTCGGCGAAGCGACGCGACTTCAGCAGCGAATTGACCAACTACGCAAGGCCACCAACGACAAACCGAACGCCGAACAGCGACAGCAACTTACGAGACTTGATGCGGAGCGGAATGGCTGTTTTGACAGAGCGATCGATGTGGCCGGGGTCCTCTTGGCGGATCGATCGGAGCTGGCGGCGGGATTGCGGCCGGAGGCGCTCTTCAATCTGGCCGTCTGCTACTTTCAGCGGGGCAGTGCCTTGAAGGCGATTGAGACGTTCACGCAATTGGTTCGTGAGCATCCCAGGTTCGAGCGGTCTCGTGACGCGGCGCTCTATGCCGTCCAGATCGCTTCGGATCTCAACCGCGATTCTGCGAATCGGCGGGCCGAATTGCGGGGCGTATTCATCGATGCAATGCGGTCGCTCATCACGACCTATCCGGACACACAAGACGCTCGCTACTGGCGGTTTTTCCTGGCGAATATGCTCGAGCTGCAAGGGGACTACCGACAGGCGGCGGACGAGTTTGCGAAAGTCGATCCGAGCCACGAGAAGTACTTGGACGCTCGATACCATAGGCTAAATTCGCTGGTCAGCCTCTTCGAATCGACGACCGCCAGTCAGTCGGCCGATCCTGCCACAGTGCGACGTCAGGCGGAGTTGCTGGTGACCGAGGCTTCCGCCTGCGCGGAGCTGATTGCTAAGTCGTTGGACCAAGTCAACGACGCCGCCGGTCGCGGCGAGCTGGCACAGAACGCGGGTGATGCACTGCTTACGGCGGCCCGATTGTGCAACGATCCGCCGCTCAGCAATTACGAACAAACCCTCAAGCTCTTGGACGGCTTCGAGAGCCATTTCGGTCCCTATCGTGACTTGGTGGGTCGGGCGATGCGTCTTCGGATTGTTGCGTTGCAGGGCTTGAACCGACTGGACCAGGCCAAGAAGCTCATTCCCGACTATCTTCAACGTGATCCGGAGAACGCCGGCGCGACGTTGGGTGCCCTGCTGACCTCGATGCAGCAGGAAGTGCAGCGATCTCGAGAGCGAAATGATGCCGCGCGGGCGGACAAGGCGGCTACAGAGGCCGTCGACCTGGCGAGGTGGCTCTATCAATGGGCCCAGGACAGCCGCGATCGGCTGAAACCCGATGATCTCTTTGGCATCCGCCTGCAGTGTGCCCAAGCGAATCTAGAGGCGGGGCAGTATGAGGAAGCACGCAAGCTGTTTCAGCAGTGCTACGATGAAGACGCCGCTCGTTCGCCCAACAAGGAGCCATCCCACGGTCCCACGATCATGGGGTTGGCCGAGAGTTGCTATCGTTTGGGGCAGCAGGCCGCCAAGGCCGGCCAGTACGACCAAGCTCGCAAGGATTTGGGAATCGCCTCTCAGCACTTCTTGAGCGTCTGGCGCCGGGCGGAACGCAATACGGTAATGTGGTGGCAAGCGCTGCTCAGGGCCCTGGAAGTGCCGGTCGAGCTTCGCGAAGTCATGATTACCCAGTTGGAGCAGACTCGCAAGACTCGTGACCTGACCCAGCCGGAGAAAGACCAACTCATGGATGTTACAAGAATGCTGGCCCGAATCGATCAGACCATCAAGGCGGAACGGACGGGGGACGCCAAGCTGGGCGGTCTCGGGCAGTCCTTTGCGGCACTTCAGCACCGGGGGGGAGAACTGCGCCGCCGCATCGAACGGCTGATGCGTTGACTGCCTTGGTGACGAACGCGCGCCGTGCTCACAAAGATAACACGAGATCTTTGATTGTATTTATCCCAGATTTGCAAGATCGTATTTAGATTGAAACATGGTGATACTTCGATGAGGCCTGATCCGTGCGAATTGCTCAGTCTTTCCAATCACAGAGGTTCTCCCATTTGAAGTGTCGAAGTCTGACCGTCTCAAGTTGTCTTTATGCCACGTTTTAGAAAAATGCAGGCTGTTCGTCTCGCCTTTTGCCGATAGCGGGCATAACATAGAGGCGCTTCCTTGAGGATGATTAACGAAGCGCTGTGGTGTGTGTCTGTTAATTGTCCCCTTGGGGTGGTGAGCCGGAAGCAGGCAGGCACCAGGGGCGTCTAAGAGTTGTCGACCGAACAGCTTACGACATCCGAGTGGAAGGGCTTGTGATGCTTCGAATAAGGCGTAAGATGACGTTCGAACCTGTACTTATTGATGTGGCTACTCAACACGACTTCTTGGTCGGAAACTCGCCTGTAGCCGTCCAGAACAAGGCGGATGTGATTCCCAACATCCGTTCTCTTTTCGCCTGGGCCCGCAATCAGCGACTGCGTGTCATCTCGTGCATACAGGCGTTTCGCCCGGGAGACGATTTCAACGGTCACCCCAGGCATTGCGTGGACGGGACGCCGGGGCAGAAAAAGCTTCCCTACACCCTGTTGCCTCGCCGGATTGTGGTGGAGGCGGACAACAGCTACACAGTTCCCTACGACCTGATGCAGCGGTATCAACAGGCCATTTTTCACAAGCGAACGGAGGACCTACTGGGCAATCCGAAGGCCGATCGGCTGATCAACGAGCTCCAGCCCGACCGCTACATCATCTTCGGCGTGGGCTTGGAGAGCTGGATCAAGTTGCTGGCGCTGGGGTTGATGATCAGGCACAAGCCTGCCGCCGTTGTGACCGACGCATGTGGCTATTGGGACGCCAATGTGGCCGATCTGGTTGTTCGCCAGTTGGAGGCCAAGGGCATCCAACTACTCAAGACGGCCGAGGTGGTGGTGACCGAGAAGGCCAAGCCTCGCGCCCGAATCCATGCGACGACACCGAAGTTCCAGGGTACGACGACTCCACAGGAGTCGTCCGTCGGCTCGTAACCGGCTGTTGGTTCACCTCGTCACGCAGGTCCTATGACAATAGACGAATGGGGTCTAACCGTTAGTACATACGCACTGCGGACCGTGAATGCATACCTGCCTTGAGCGCACCTTCGTAGGCGGCATGACAAGCCGGACCGGCTTGATTCCAGGGGCTAGGTCCGGGTTCCGATGGTGGCACGGGCGACGAAATGGATAGAGCGTGCCTGCCCTTGCTGCGCCATGAAACGAGCGGGAACGGAGAACAGTGATGTCAACACAGCGACGCGAGACGCCGAGCCGCGTATTCAGACCTCGTGAAAAGCCGGCGTTCATGGCTTTGTGCTGCTTGGCATTTGCCTGGGGGCCGGTTCAGGCGGACGTGGTGACCATGGCGGACGGCCGCGTTCTCGAGGGGAGTGTCGTTGCTGAGGGTGACGATGCGGTCAACTTCGAGATGACCATAGGCGGCATTCAGGCCACTCTGGCATTGAAGCGTTCCGACATCAAGTCGATTGAGAAGAAGGCGTTGGATCAGGAACCCCGTGAGGAATCGGCAGCCGCCGGCGAAGCGCCCGGCAAGCCCTCGCCGGAGCAGGCGGGACTCTACCTCGAAGTTCCGATCGTGGGCCGTTTTGGCGACGACATCCTGTTCGAGGGTGTTCGAGATGCGGTTGCGTATGCCAAGCGACGTGGGATCAAACATATCGTCTTCGTGGTCGACAGCGACGGCGGTGCGATGGACGAGGCCATCGGCGTGCACAGGGTCCTGTCCAGGTATTCCAGCTCGATGGTCTACCACGCGATTGTCCGCAAGTGCATGGGGGCCGCACTGATCGTCCCATTCTGGTGTCAAACCCTTCACATGATACCCGGTGCAACGATCGGCGGGCTCGGCGGGCCGATGGAGGGGCTACCCAAGGATCTGGCGGCAATGGACGAGCGGGTAGTTCGGGCGCAAATGGCGCGGAACCTTGTCGAAGAGGCTCGCAAGAGGGGTCGAACGGGTGACTTCATCGGGGCGATGATTGATCCGCAGGAGACGCTGGCGGGATGGCGAGAGGCCGACGGCGAAGTCGTCGTGGGTCGGACCCCTCCGCCGGGCCTGCCGGCGGGCAGCCTGATCTTTCAGTCAAAACGGGGCGAGGTCCTGGTTCTCTCCTCCGAGCAGACCAAGAAGCTGGGCATTCCATCAATCGAAAGGGGGGCGGACGAACTGGGCAAGGCGCTGGGCATCGCCAACTGGAAAGCCGAGAGCGATTTCGGCCAACAGGCGATGTTGAAGGCCGCCTCCCTTCACCGCGAACGGGCGGCGACCGCCCAGGCGAAGTTCGAGGATGCCGTGAAGAAGAATGTTCGGCTTCGTGAGACGACGGCCGCCAGTATCGAACACAATCTCAAGGAGGCGGCCAAGTGGGATCCGACCAAGGCCACCTACAACACCTTCTCCGTGCACTGGGATTGGGGTGCCGGGCTGCCCAGCAGTTGGGATTCTCAAGCATGGACACCCGAGTCCCGCGCGAAATGGCAGAACAGGAATGAAGCCTGCGGGTACTACATGGAAAATGCCCTGGCCGCCATCCAATCGATGATCCGGCTCGAGAAGGAGGCCGTTAAACTCGGGCTCAAGCCGACATTCAAAGACGGTCAGCTCGATACCATGCTCAACGATGCGACCGTCAAGCTCGAAGCGCTGCAACGCACCCGGTACAAGTCGGGGGAATGATGGCTTCGCAGGTTCTCATTCGGCCGTCCAGATCTCGATCCGGTCGAGATAAAGGTTCCGGTCTTCGGACGGCCCTCTGTAGTAGTCATTGAGGAATGCCACTTCGAGCGTGTAGGCCTGGCGATCGAGATCGAGCGCCACATCGAAGGCTCGGGTCACCGGGGAATCGACTCGAATCCTGCCTTCTTGCTTGCCGTTCAGACGCACCTCCATAAGCGGCCACTCATCCGCCGCCTTCATACCCCATGCAAATATTCGAAGCACGTAGTGACCGGGGCGCTCGCAGACGATCGGGATGCAAGCGGCGCCTTCGGTGCCAAACGCCAGCATACCACCCGCCGGCTTGATCAGTGGAGCACCTCCGGTCTGCATGACTTCGGCCTCGACGGAGGCGATCGGATAACGAGTGGCGCGGGCACCGAGCTTGAGCAGGACGCCATGAGCGAATCGTTCGGCCGCCGCGAGATTCGTCGGCTCGGGCTGGTCCCAGCGAACGGTGTCGATGACGAGGCGACCCTTGCCAATCGGCATCGACGCAAGAGCGGCCGGCGCGGCATGTAGGTCGAGTCCCTTGAACACATCGCCGGCCGGCTGGATGCAGACGTCCTTGACCCAGACGTTGCGGTCCTGGCCATTGGCGTAGTAGTCGTTGAGGAAACTCAGCGTCACCTTGTGGCGGCCGGCCGGTACCGGAAATATACGTGCATAAGTCTCGATGTGTGAGTTTGCCACGCTAACGTACGCGAGTAGGCGGTCGTCCAGACGTATCGAGACCCTTGGCCAGATGCTTTCAGCCGGTGTGCCGCTGGCGCGGAAACCGATGATTGTCGGGCCGCCTGCGGCGAAGTCGATTTCCTTGACGATACTGCCTTCCGTGGCAAAGGCGAAACCGCCGTTCATCGGCCGATTCATCGTGGATCCGATCGCCTGAAACGTCTCGCAGGGGATGAACTGTACCCTGGCCGGCTCGACCTGACCTGGGATGGCGACTTCGTTATCGATGATGGACGTGTCGATGGGCAGCATTTCGTAGTCGGCCAGCCTTCGTGTCGGCGTGGCTGTCCAATAGAGGTCGGCCTGGGCCAGCCCGTCGACGAGCGGGTGATTGCGCCGGAGGACGACCGGACCGTTGGACGGTACGAGGCGATAGGGTCGGTCGTATCGCTTCATGACCCGCTCGAATGTATCGGGCGAGGGGCTATGCCACCAGAGAAGACCGCCCTGGTGCTCCAGACGCCTCATCAAAGCTGTCACAGTCTGATCGTCGCATGTTCCGGCGATCAGTCCGTGCACAGGGCTCGCGGACGCGTCCTGCGGCTCAACCATTCGACGGATGTTGAATCCCGCCCTTTGAATGACACTCGACAACAGGCCCTGCATTTCATCGGCCAGGACAATTGGGCGATCCTGAATCGGCTGCCACGTGTCCATGAAGGTCAGTGCGTTTCGCAGGATAATGCCCGCCGTCGGCTCATCTTCGATCGCGTTGATCAGTCGCAGGCCACAGGCGATGACAAGGCCTTTGTTCGTCGGACAGACGGCCAGGGCGGCCAGATCGACCCCCTTGCTAGTTCCCGAGACGACAACGGGCTGCCCGCCACACGCCGTACGGTCGACGTGGGCGTCGGCCACGACGTGGTCGGGGCCCCAGAATCTCAGGTCGTCCGGCTGAACGTCGCGCAGCAGGGCGTGGGACGGCGAAAGGGCAAATGTCATAGTAGACTGACGCGACAGGAAGCGGACCGCTCCGATCTCCGCATGGTCCTCGTGTTGGGCAAGGACCAGCATGCGGCCGCCGCGGGCGAGAAAGCCGTCTAGTGACTGCTCCGCAGGCGTTATTGCAGCGATGCGAAGGATCGGTTGGGCGATCATTTCCTTGGACCGAGTTGTGTTCAGGGAATTGGGAGCAGCGATCAAGATGCCGATGTCCGGTGGGATCGCCGCAGCGTCGCTCAGGGGCGAGCCTTTCAGACCCGCGCGATGAAGCCGCTCCAACGTCGATCCGTCAAAGCCAAGCAGCCCGACCTTACGATGCTCGGACGAGTCTAGGCTGGGTGGTGGGAATATGCTGCAAGGGATTGTCTCATCGAAATCCGGCGTACCCGACAGTTTCGCTTGGATGGTCAGGACGGCCTCGGTCCTTTGTTGGACGGCAGGTGGAGTGAACTCGAACATGCGGATGGCCAGGTCGGCGGGGTTCATGTCCAGAGCTATCTCACCTTTGGATGACGTCCTGTCGGCGACGACGAGTCGCCACGCAACAGTCACTCGCCCCGCGATCAGCGTGTCATTGATGATATGTAGCGTTCGGCGGACCGGGCGGTCGCCATAGAAACGCGTGTTGTATTCCTTGAGGTAAGCGGCGAGTGGCCGCATGGATTCGGCCTGTGCTGCGGCCATGGGGTCCTGACGTGTGTCCAGGCTACCGTCGGCACAGGTCCACGGGCAAAGCCCCGAGACGCGAAAGCAGCGATAGGCGCGTGTCTGCATGCTCCATACCTTCCCAATCGCCAGCCGGCGATAGTGGTCATAGTCCTCATAGGCTTGATCGCCGTAGACCACAGAGTATCCCGCCGGCGTTGGGGATGGACACCAGAGGTACTCGCCGATGTACAGAGGTTTGGTTCGGTACCACTTCCAGGTCGGCGCGCCGTTGGTGAACCACTGGGGGGTCTTGAGCGGCCGGTCCATCCAATAGCACGTGTTGGGATACAGGTATGCGTCGGGCAACTCATGTGGATAGTGGATCCCCACGATGTCGGCCGTGCCGTCCGGATCTCCGTCCGATTCATAGGTGATCGGACGGCTTGAATCCCACTGCTTTGCCTTCTTGCCCAATTCGGCGAGTCTGGCTTTTCGCTTGGGTGTCTCGTCGTTGATCTGCGGCCCCCAGAATTCGTTCTCCAGGCTCCAGGCAACGACGGAGGGGTTGTTTCGAAGACGCCGGATCATGCCCTGGATCTCGGCGGCATAGTGTTCCCAAAAACAATCATCGTCGAGGCGGTAGGCGTGGTCGTCATTCCAGACCGGCGCTTCAGGGATCATCAACATGCCGACCTCGTCGGCTGCGTCGTACCACAACTGACGCCAAGGTTGTGTGTGTGTACGGAAACACATGACATGGAGTGATTTCAGCCGACGGAGGATGCCGGCGGCCTCGGCAACGGTGTTGGCGGTCAGTGGCCACATCGAGCTGGCCCGGAGGGTCAATCGCGTGCCGTTCAGATAGAACCACGGACCCTCACACCAGAACTCTCTAAATCCAAACCGTTGTTCGATGCGATCGGCAACTCGCCCGTCGATGCAGAGGTCGATACGGAGGTGGTAGAGATTGGGCGTTTCGTGTGTCCACAGTTTGGGTGATGACCACGGTGCGGCGAGCTCGATGGTGGCGTTCTTGCCGGCGGCGATCGGAACGGACCTGCTGGGAAACCGGACATCTGCACTTTCGATGATTGTCCCCGAGATCGTTGTCATCACATCGCCAGGTCCGTTGTTGATGAGGTCAACAACAACAGACAGCCGGTTTTCGCGCACCGATGTGGTGATCTTCAGATCATCCACTCGAACGGGGGGCATGGCCAACAAGGATGCATCGGCCCAGATGCCGAACTCGGCGTAGTGGCCACCGATCGGCGAAAGAACGACATGTCGCGGGGCTGCCCGGGCCTCTTCCCAGCCCGTCCTGCCCTTCAGATCGACGGGTTTGTCGAAGACGCCTTGCCAGTCGCACACGCCGACAAGCAGCTCGTTCTTCTGTCCGAACCGAACGGCCTCGGTGATGTCGATCTCGAACCGATTGAAACCTTCCATGTGGTGGCCGACGAAACGGCCGTTGACGAAGTGACGGCTGTTCCAACGCACACCATCATATCGGACAACCAGCCGTCGATCTCGCCATTCGCTCGGCACGTCGATCTGCTTACGCAGCCAACGTTTCACGCCGGTCACGCCTGGAAACGTGCCGGGTACGGTGGAGACGGACCATTGGGCCTGTCTCGGCGGGAATTCGATCGAGTCTGTCTCGGCAGTCTGCCACTGACCGTTGAGCGAGCATTCCAGGCGCGGACGGCGTTCCTCGGCGGCGGTCACACAGGCGGTTACGGACGGCAGGAGAATGACGGTGAGCATCGTGTGCGTTCCTCTTATATACCTTCACTCGGAATGAAGCCAGTCCCCCGACCGAGCTGATGCCGTAGACGGCGGTAAGAGTCGAACAATGCGATCATCGCATCCGTCAAGACTATTTGGCAATCACGAGATAGTACTCGGCGTCCTTGACAGGTGTGAGCTTCAGGCGCTTACCTTCGCGGATGCACGGGACGTCTCCTAGAGTCTTGTCCGTGGCATCATATGCCTGAACGCACGCGCCCTCCGGCGCCTCCAGACTGATCGTAGTCACCTGAGCGATCGGGATAATCTTGTTTCCTCGTGGATCATCCTTTCGGATCGCGACGGTGCCGTCGGTGGCAACCGGGCCGAAATCGTGAAGTCTTCCTCCGGCGTCGGCGAAGCGGTACACCGGTGAGTCGACGTAGCCGATCCGGCGGCCCTCCAGCTCGGTACAGTATTCGACGAAGTCGTTGCCAGACGCCGTCGCCCAGCCGAAGCTCGACAAGTCATACTTCTTTCCGGCTACCTCAGTCGTCCAACGCTCCTTGGCGTTGTAGTTCACCGCGACCTGCAATCCATTCGCGTAGCGGACGCGGACCTGGTTGGCGACGAGGGCGTCCTTCTTGAGCGCGTCGGTGATGTCGTGGAAGGCGCCTTGGCGGTGATAGCGGATTTCAGCAGCTGGGATCATGACGTATCGAGACTGAAGTTGCTGTATGAGGTAGTAGTAGCGAGCAGCCGTGGCCAAGTCGCCGAAGGGCTGGAAACCGATGTGTCCGTAGGCGATGGTCGCGGCAAGTCCCTGCCAGAGCCCGCCCGGCCCCCATTCCCAACCCGGTGTCATGGAGATATCGGCTTCGAGCACGTGAATCTTGAGAAGGTCGAAATCGAGCAAGAGCGGCTGGCTGACAGCGTCGGGCATCCAGATCTGGGCGTAGTTGCCGTCCACCAGTCCGGCGGAAAACCAATGGTAACCGCCTTCGCTGAAGATCGGCCCCTGGTAGGCCATGTGCCCATCGCGAAGCAGGGCGCCCCATGCCTTGAAGTTGGTGATGAATTTGCCCGCGCCGGGAGTACCGACCTGGAAATCCACTTGGCCCCACGGCGGATAGGCGGTGTGGCAGTCGCGGTAAGCAGTGTTTGTGCCGAATTTGGCCGCGACACGGCGAGGATAGTCGAGCGCCATTTCCAGCGCCTTGAGCGGCCGGATCGCGTACGTGGGTGGCCAGACGCGCATCGTCTCGCCCTGTGAGTTGCGGGCGGCATTGCGAACGTCCCACGATTTGCCCAGAGGGTTGTAGTCGGTGAAGTTTTCGTAGAGGCCGATGGAGTAACCCATCTCTCGCATTGCCTTGCAGTAGGCGATCAGTTTGGCGTCGCCGATCTCCGGGGCGGCCTCGGCGCACATGGTGTACTCCTGACCGCCTTGGCCCACGTCGGCCCCGTTGGTCCAGGCATCCTCGTGATGGGTGACCATGACCTTCCGGATTCCCTTGCGGTGATACTGCCGCCACATCTCAAGCCAGTTGTCGAAGCGGTTCACCTCCGTGCCTCCGAGATGGCAGTAGAGGTTGACGCGAGTTACCTCGGCCTGTGTCGATGGCGGGTTGGGGATATTGGGCAGCACCTCCTCGAATCTCGAGGAGACATTGATGAATTGCCGTTCGCGAAGCGCGTTGCGCGTATCATCGGTCAGCGGATGATACAGCGAGCCGCCATTGATGATGGCCGCGTCGCCGTCCGTTCGGAACTCGGAGTAGAACCCGGAGCTCTCCGTGTTGTACCAATCCAGGAGCGTGCAGACGAAGGTATCGCCCGCCAGCAAAACGCCCGGGCCCTGGTGGTTGATGTTCATGTAGGGCACTCGGATGAGCTTGGGATTGGTTGCGCCCTTGACTCTGCCCAACCGCAGTGCGATTGCTCTGTGTTCTTTGCTCGACCAGTCGGTAATCATTGACTTGCCCTTGGCGCGAAGCGCGATCGTGAACTCGACGGAATCCGATTCGAGCGAGAATTCCCACCTCGCGCGGACGGTGTCACCCACAATCGTGATCTGCTTCAGTTCTCGCTTGAGCGAGGCGTCGGTCGGCTCCTGTTCATCGTCTCCAAGGAAGAAGGCGGGTCCGGCGTTCTCACACGGCGTCAACACCGGGCGACCCGCAACCTGAACCGTCAGATCCGACAACGTGCCCGTCCTGGGCACATATCGCCACACGATGCTCTCGTCACCTTGGACTTTGAACACGAAGGCGGGACCTTCCTGGGTCAGCGTCACACTCACCGGCCCGGCGACCGTCGGCAGTATCGTGTCGGGCGTTGTGGGGAAAGGCAGGTTTTCGATCAGCTCGGGGCGGAACGTCGGTAACGGCATGTCGTCTTGGTAGACGGATACGGACTCGAGATAGAGGGTGGTGGGTTTCGGATTCGCAGCGCCGCGGAATTCGATGGCCTCGAGCTGAGCGGGGAGATGGATTCTGCCGTCGGCGGTTCCGCCCCAGAACAGGTGTCCGGGATCGTCGGTCGACCTATGACGGAGCCGCTTTGACAACCAGCCATAGAACTTGAAGTTGATCGTTCCCAGATCAATTCGATGGTACTGTCCGCTGGCGTCGCGGATCCGCAACCAGGGGTTTACCTGCAGCGGAGTCGAGTCGGCCACCCAGGCCCAGTTGTTGCCAAATACCCATGCGCACACCGCGTTGAACGGGGTCGAGATCCGCACCGGTTGCGGCGGCACCAGCTCAAAGCGGCCGCTGCCGCCCCGCGAGTGAAACGTCAGTTTCGCCTGATAGCGGAGGTCTTCGTGGCACGGTTCCTCTTCCGATCGCGCCATGGTGGCGATCACGTCCCCATACTGTGCAACGCGCCAGCCCTGCACATCGGAGAACGTCACGAGGGGAGGATGCTCCCGCGTTCGTCCCTTAAACCCGCGCCAGATCGGTGTGACGTGGTCCGGTTGTGCCTCGACCGTAGCGTCCACCATGTGGACGGGAAGCGTCTTGACGTTGCTCGCCTCCACGTCGTCGATGTAGAACGTAAACGGCTTGTTCAGGTTGGAAGGAGCTTCCTGTTGAGCGACAAAGAGCAGCCGTACAATGCGATTCGGATCGACCTTGCCGTCGGCATCAGGCGCCCAATCCGGATTGCCGGCCGCCTTGACGGGCGGCGATACGTGCAGATGCCAGTTTGGATCGCCGTAGGTTTCGCCCGGGATGGGAAGGATCCAGTGCGAGTCGCCCCCGCCCTTCTTGCCGCCGGCTTCGACCAGGATGATCCCGCCGTGTGGCTTTTGTGCGAGGGGGCTTCCCTTGATCCAAAGCCGAACACAACTGTCGCTTGACCACTGAAGGTCATCAACGTCAACCTGCCACGTCTGGCGAAGATACCCACTCGGTGCGATCGAGTTCATGCTGATGGCCAGACACCGGAGTCCGGAATGAGGTTCCTTTCCCGTGACTTGAACCGCCTTCGACGGGCCCGATTCGGTCGTCCAAAGCCGGGGTGTCTCGTCGAAGTTGGATACGGGCTGCCACGTTTCCGCCGGCGAGGAACCTACGTTTGCGAAGAGGCCGACGGCGAAGTACGTGGTGAGTAACGAGTTTCTCATGGAATGGATGCCTTTCTCTGGCGGAACAGGACAATGTCCTTACTTCAGGATGGCGCTCGCAGATCCTGTAGTAACCGCCGAATGTCATGTCATTTCGGCGCATCCGGCGGGATGGGATCCAACGTCTTCTTGACCTCGCCGGCGTAGCATAACGCATGCCCGTTCAGTTTACATTAGGTTGCGACGCCCGTCTCGTGACGGGGCCTGACGGACTGACGAGGTAGACGTTCGTGCGACCGGAGCGATAGACGAGGCGGAACCGATCGCTCTCATCGGCCCAACGCTCTTCGATGGGGCGTTCGTCTCCGAAAGGTGTGGTGAGCAGGTACCGAACGGACTGCCGAGTCATTCGATCCAGCCAGTAATCTTGGTTTGGTCTTTCCCGATAGAGGGCCGCCGTTCGTGATACGATCTCATAACCAGTCAACGGTTCGGCGATTGGCGGAAGCTGCGTGAGATCGTCGACGTTGGGTTCGATCGGGACATATACGGCCCGACGTTGCCAGTCGAAACCCATCAGAGGGTAGGTCATGGGCGTTCCGGTGTAGGCGATCGTGTCTCCCGGGGAGGCGTTCTGATCGAGCCAGTTCCAGGCAGGTCCGAGTCCGCTGGCTCGATAGGCTTTCGACAGTAGGGGCGGATACTCGATACGGCATCGGTCCACATAGATGCCCCAGTATACGTAGACCGCTACAAAGACGGCGATCGCCCCGGCCGTCACGGCAGCCAACCGGGTCGCGTTCCACCGGACGATCCAGCGCCGCCACACGTATCCAGCCGAGAGAACCGCTGAAGGTACGATGATGGCCCAGATCGCGGTCGTCTCCAGCAACACCCTGTGAGTGCAGGTAAAAAACGAGACTGCCACGATAATGCCGACAGCGACCGCTCGAACCCATCTGGGGCCAGGCAGGTGGCCGAGGGTCTCGCCGGTTGCGACGTAGAGCAGGGCAAACGCAGGAAGCAGAAACCTGACTTCACGGAAAGGAGAGAAGAAGTGAAAGGCCAGCACCAGAAGCACCGGTCCGATCAGTTCGGTGAGTACCAAGGGTTCCCGCCATCGACGGCGAAGAACGATGTACCCCGCCAGCCAGGCAATTCCCAGACATCCGATGACCTCCCAAGGCATGCTGAACCGGCCCTTGCGCACTACCACATCGATTAGACTGCCGAGGCTCAGGTCTTCCGGAGCCACCCTCGTTGAAAACAGTCCTTTCAGAAACGCCGGAGATCCGAGGCCGATTCGAACGGGAAACACGGGGTTACCGGCAATCAGTGTGTTACGGACGTACCAGGGGCCGGCGATCAACACGACGGCCGCGATTCCCCACGCCAATCCCCGTTTCGAACGGCGGGCACACAAGTCCCAAAGAATCAGCAACACAATGACCGGCAACGCAAGGAGCGCGGTGTATTTCGTGGCCAACATGAGACCGAGGGCCGTTCCGGATCGCAGATATCTACGGACCGATCCGACACGATTTCCAATCAGGCCGCAGATCGTTGCCAGAAAGGCGGCGGTGAGAATGACGTCATCCTTGGCCTGAAGTGTTTCAGACAGGAACGGCCGCGAGATACAGCACGCCATGGCGACGGCCGAGGCTATCGCCGGCGAGACGTCGCTATGGCGCAGCAGTCGATACATGCAGAGTCCACAGAGGAGCAGAAAGGGGGATTGGCCGAACCTGGCCAGGACGTCATTGCCCATGGGCAGCATCAGCCATGCGTACAGGCACGAGGCCAGAAGCGGCGAGTAGCTGTTGGCCGGATTGTGGAACCAGAGTGGTTTCACCGCGATCTGTGCATCCTGGATCCAACAAGCCGGCAGGGCAATGTGGTAGATGAGGGCATCGGTCGCCAATATCGGCGTTGTCCTTGCGACGTAGAGGGCACCAAGCACGAATCCACCGGCAGACAGAGCAATCGCCGTAGCCGCGGTGGAACGGCCAGCGGGAGCATGGGCGACGGGTGCGGACGGATGCCAGTTCTTCATGAGAAGGTGGGTGGAACCGTGTGCGACGACTGCAAGCGCCAGTGTTGAGAGTGTGATGCTCGTTCGAGTGAGATGGCCCAACCATCCCAATGCCAGGACGAGACCGGTTGCCAGCGCAGACGACCACAGAATCACATCGATCGCATCATCGATCGGACTGCCTACGTCTGGCAACCGGCGTACGACCAATCGGACGATCCAGACGATCAGGCCGGTCAGGATGATCGTATGGACCAATCGGAATTCAGGTAGGTCAAGCACAAGCATCGGGTATGGGGTGCGACAATAGCGAGCGGCAAACGGCACCGAGAGCCGTTGTTCGCTCTCTGCCAATCTCATGCAAGCGGTTGTCTGTTGTCCGGATCGGAGGTCCTCCGGCCTCCGCTTCTCATTCGATTCCTTGGGCGGCCAGCCAGCGTTCGGCATCGATGGCTGCCTTGCAGCCCATGCCGGCGGCGGTGACGGCTTGACGGTAGACCGAGTCGGCCACGTCACCGGCGGCGAAGACCCCCTCGACACTGGTGGTTGTGCGATACGGATCGACGAGCTTGATGTAGCCCTTGGCGTCGAGCTCCAGTTGCCCCTTCAAGAAGCCCGTGGTGGGCGTGTGACCGAGCGCGGCGAACATCCCTCCGACGGCCAGATCGCGTTCCTGTCCGGTCTTGACGTCCTTCAACCGCAGTGCCTCGATCCGATTCTGGCCGAGCACATCCAGTACAATGCTGTTCCAGACGACTTCAATCTTGGGATTCTGCAGGACGCGATCCTGCATGACCTTGCTGGCGCGAAGCTGATCGCGACGGTGGATGATGTACACCTTCGAGGCGAACTTCGAGAGGTACGTTGCCTCCTCCATGGCCGAGTCGCCGCCGCCGATGACGGCGAGTTCCTTGCCTCGGTAGATCGGCAGTGCGCCGTCGCAGACTGCGCAGGCGCTGACGCCGCCTCCCGATTGAGCAAGCCGCTGTTCGTTCTCAAGGCCGAGCCAGTTGGCGCGGGCGCCGGTGGCCACAATGACGGCATGTGCCTCGATCCTCTCGTTCTCACTGTCCCAAAGCTGGAAGGGGCGTTTCGAGAAGTCCACACGGGTGATGTCGCGTGTCAGGATGCGCACATTGAACCGCTGCGCCTGGGCTCGAATCTGCATCATGAGTTCAGGCCCGTCGATACCCTTGGGGAAGCCGGGATAGTTTTCCACCTCCGTCGTGAACATGAGCTGGCCGCCGGGTATCTCGTTGGCCCCCGCCACCATCTTGGGCTGTCCCTCATAGACGACCGGATCGAGATTGGCTCGGGCCGCGTAAATGGCGGCCGTCCAACCCGCCGGACCGGAACCGATGATCACGATCTTCTCCGTATGATCTGACATGCCATTCGTCCTCTCAATCGTCCGGCGCCGGTGAGTACCGGTCCCCGTGCTCGCGGCCGGTATTATGCGATGCCGAATGTCCGGCGTCTATCCCTTGGTCTGTACCCACCCCAAGTTGGTTTATTCGAATAGGTCCAACTGGTGTGCGTTCGTCACGCGGCTGTCAAATGTGCCACCCGAGGTTTCCGTCGTCAGGCGGTCGCCTTCGCGAACCTGGGACGGATCGGTCACGATCCGGCCGGATCTGTGATGCCGCGTGATGCTGAAGCCTCGTTTGAGAATGGTCTTGTGGCCGGTAGCGTTGAGACGGGCCGCCAGTCCGTCCAGGTCGCGTTGCCGAAGAAGTTGGCGATTCTGGAACGTCCGCGACAAGCGATCGCTCCAGTGGTCAAGCGAACTCCGATGACGGACGATCAAGTGCTTAGGCGAGGCCTCCATGAGGGCCTGGACTGCCCTTCGCAGCTTACGTTCCGCCCGGATGTTGCGAGCACCCTGTGCCCACCGGAATCGGTGCTCCATCTCGTCCAGTTGGCGATAGCGGTGCTCCAGGAAAACCTGAGGGTGGATGGTTCCGACCATGACCTCACACTTGTGGAGCTTCTGTCGGATGTCGTGCAACCGACGCGTCAAGACGAGCGACAATCGACTGTCCGACTCATCGATCTGCTGCTCGGCGCTGCGGATGACCCCGAGGGGATGACGAAACAGCTCAAATCGCTCAATGTTCGCCAGTTCACTCTTGACAAGGTCCAAACGGTGGCGAATGACTCGGTACAGCCGACCGGCGGTCACGTCGATGCTCTCAAGCACCTCGTCGAGGGACGGGGTGAGCATTTCGGCCGCCGCGGTCGGCGTGGGCGCGCGGACGTCGGCCACCAAGTCACTGATCGTCACGTCGACCTCGTGCCCGACGGCACTGATGATGGGGATACGGCTTGCGAAGATGGCTCGGGCGACCACTTCTTCGTTGAACGCCCACAAATCTTCGAGCGACCCGCCGCCTCGTCCGACAATCACCACATCAATGCCGCCGAGTCGGTCGGCCTGTTGATTGAGGGTCCGGATGGCCGTGGCAATCTCCTGAGCGGCACGTTCGCCTTGGACCCGGACGGGGTAGACCCACACGGCCAAGCAGGGGAATCGTCGTCGGATCGTTTGGATGATGTCGCGGATGGCCGCGCCGGTGAGGCTGGTCACGACTGCAATCCGTTCCGGATAGGGGGGAAGGGCTTTCTTGCGGGCGGGGTCGAATAACCCTTCGCGTTCGAGCTTCTCACGGAGCTGGCGAAAGGCGAGTTCCAGTTCGCCGAGTCCTTTCGGCTGTAGCTTGCGGACATAGAGTTGGTATTGCCCGCGTGGTTCATAGACGTCGACACCGCCGGTGGCCAGCACCTCCATGCCGTCCTCAGGCCGGAACCGTAAGCTCTTCGCCGCCGACCGCCACATGACGCATTTGACCTCGCTTCCCGCGTCTTTGAGCGTGAAGTATAGATGTCCGCTCGAGGGTTGTGAGACGTTGCCGAGTTCGCCCGTGACGGTGAGTGTCGACGGTAGCCCACTGGTAAGGACACGCTTGACCATCTGGGTCAGTTGCGTGACGGTTAGGGGCCGGTCGTCGGGTGTCGTTGTCAACGGCTCCGTCTCCTTGGGCATGCTGACACGGGTTGGGTCAAAGGGTCGGCGTGCCAACTCATGGCCTCCTCTGAGAAATCCCGTCGAGCAGCATATCCGAGTTGGTCGCGTCTTCATACGGCCCAGTCTGATCCGTGTCTTCGTTTCCCTGCGAATGCGTGTACGGACAACTCATTTCCGTGTTTCTATCAATCGACAGCTTCTTACAACTTTGGGCGACCGTTCAGTTCCCCTCTCAGCTATCGTTGATGTCTGGGTAGCCCGGCCGCCGTGGGGCGGTTCAATGCGACATTACTGCCACGGGAGACGCCGCCATGAAGAATCGCGCACGTATCGTGTCCTTCTTTGCGTTTGCATTGACGGCTTCGTTGGTCTTGCCGTCGAGCGCCTTGGCCGACAAGGCCACACTCTACCGTGACATCTGGGGCGTGCCGAACATCTATGCCGACTCGCTCGAAGCCGCCTCGTTCGCCATGGGCTACGCCCAAGCCGAAGACCGGCCGAAGCAACTCTTCGACAACTACCGGACGGCAATAGGCCAGTTGTCGGAGATCGAAGGGGCGGGTGAGGTATTCAACGACTTCCGTGCGCGAGTGTGGCGCCATGCTGAGGTCTCGAAGGCGAATTATCAGAAGGTGAACGCCAAGGCCCGTGCCTGCTTCGAGGCATTTCAGGCTGGTGTGAGGCATTACTTCGAGGAACATCCGGACAAGAAGCCCGACAGCTTCATGGAAATCGAGCCGTGGATGTGCGTCGCACTTACTCGAGCGGTCATTTATCCCTGGCCGGAGGGCCAGGCCGGCGAAGAGCTGATTGCCGGCGGCGTCAGCCTGCCAAAGGTCGAATACCGCGGGTCCAACGAGATGGCATTGGCACCCTCGAAGACGAAGGACAAGGTCGCGATTGCGGTGATAGATCCCCACCTGGGCTTCTACGGTCCTATGCGATTCTACGAGGCCCGGATCTACGCCGAGTCCTATGCGGCAGCCGGGACGAGCGTTACGGGCCTACCGCTGATTTCACTGGGGCACAGCGAGTACATGTCGGTGGCTATGACCACTGGCGGGCCCGACACGGCCGATGTCTTCATCGAAACGTTGAACCCTGACAATCCCAAGCAGTACCAGTACGACGGTCAATGGCGCGAAGGCAGACTCGAGACCATCAAGATTCCCGTGAAGACCAAGGAGGGTAAGATTGATTCCGTTACGAAGGAGATCCTTTACACCCATCACGGCCCGGTCATTGCCACCAAGGACGGCAAGGGTTACGCCTGCGCCTTGGCTTACGCCGAGGAAGTCGGTCTGGCCGACGAAATGTACGCGTTGTTCAGCGCCAAGAGCATGACGGAGATCAAGGCCGCCTTGGCGATGGCTCAGCTCATGCCGCAGAACGTCATGATCACCACGGTCGACGGGGACATCTATTATCAGCGGACCGGCCGCGTGCCGATCCGTCCCGACGGCTACAATTATGGGCGACCCGTGCCCGGTGATACGTCGAAGACGGAATGGAAAGGGATTCATTCCACCGACGATCTCGTCCAGATCATGAATCCTCCAGTCGGGTGGATGCAGAACTGCAACGTCTCGCCACGGGTCATGTTTCGCGACAGTCCCATGACCGAGGACAAGTACAAGCCCTACATCTACATGGAGCCGCAAATGATGGGCATCAAATACGGTCTCCACCAGCGGGCGGCGATGACGTTCGAGCAGCTTGACAAGATCCGGGACGCCACGATCGAGGATGTCATAGACAAGATCGCCCTTTCCCCACAGGTCTTCGGTGTCAGACCGTGGCAGGACCGCTTGAAGACGGCCTGGGAGAAGGCCGATGAGCAGACCCGAGGCGACAAGGACCTCAAGGCTTTTGCCGAGGCCATTCTGTCTTGGGATCACATGGCCACCAAGGATTCGACGGGCGTTCTTCCTTACCACTACTGGAAAGAGGCGCAAACGGGAATGGCCCGGCTACAGAATCGTATTGCTGCGCCGCCGTCGTCTTCCATGACCGACGAAGACGTGCTCACGTTGCTGAAATCGGGGCTCAAGAAGATGGTGGAAGAACACGGCCGCATTGACGTGAAGTACGGCGATATCTATCGTGCCGGACGGAAGGGCGGGAAAGAGACCGCGCCGGTCGATGGGGGTGGGCTCAACGGCATCGCCACGCCGCGGAACCTGGGCTTTGGCGAGAAGCGGAAGGACGGTACGCGCCTGATGACAGGCGGGCAATGCGCTCCGGAAGTTGTGTTGATGACAAGACCGCCGCAGTCATGGACGGCCGCGCCGCTGGGGCAGTCCGACGATCCGAACTCGCCGCACTTCGACGATCAGGCACTTAAGCTAGTCAGTAATCGAAAGATGAAGTCGACTTACTTCAAGGACAAGCAGACGTTGCTGAAGAATCTTGAATCCACGAAGGAGTTGACCTATCGGAAATGAGTAGCACTCGCGCGAGAAGTCCGGAGTGTCGGGCGAAGGGCACGGGACTTCACTTCGTAGCGGACTGCTGATTCAGGACGAGGTAGGCCGCTTTGCAGAGAAGAAGTAGTTCCTTGAACTTGCCATGCAGTTGTTCGGCGCGAGGTCTTGTGGCAATCAGTCTCTCGATGTCGCGAGCCAAAGCGCCGATCTGATCATAGCCGTATCCGCCCGCCGAAGCTTTCAACTCGCAACACAGCTTGCCGAGTGCGGGTATGTCCTTCGCGGCCAGCAGTTGTTCCAACCTCTGGATCTTTTCTTGCAGTCGGCGGAGGAAGTCAAGGATCAGGGGCCGCATCAGTTCGTCCGACCACTTGCTGCTGTAAATAGGTTCGGGGGCAGCCGCCTCCTTGCTCTTGCCGCTCAGGTAATGCGTGAGCACCTCGATCATCGTGTCGAGCTCATACGGTTTGGTCAGAACGGCCACGAAACCGTTGGCCATCGCCTCCACGCGAACCTGGGGGCTTTCATCCGCCGTGCACGCGATGAAAGGACCGGTGCAGAAGCTGTCGCTCAGCAACTCGGCGATTCGGTGTCCTGTTCGGTTCTCCATGTCCACATTGATCAGGGCAATGTCGAATTTCTTCTGGGAGGCCAATCCCAGGGCGCCCGAGGCATCGGATGCCACGTCGACCTCCACGCCGAGCCGAGACAGGAGGAATCGAGCCAGTTCGCGATCATCGACGGAGTCGTCGACGTAAAGCGCTTTCCCTGAGAAGGTGGGTGGTTGTGCCTGACTCACTGTGATCTCATGGTCCGGCAGGTCTCGTACGTAGTTGCGCAAATCGATCAACTGATCGAAGGCCACACCCACGTCGTGGGCAGAGCCGCGTACGTGA
Source organism: uncultured Planctomycetales bacterium (assembly GCA_964596165.1). Taxonomy (GTDB): domain Bacteria; phylum Planctomycetota; class Phycisphaerae; order UBA1845; family JAFGLZ01; genus CAYUQT01. Next base: position 23,700 of record CAZQTW010000044.1, read on the forward strand.
GCGCATCGAACGACCTTGCCGCGAACGAGGACACGTTCACCGTCCACTGTGGGAAGTGTCAGGTCGCAGATGGTTCCCGTGTAGACAAAGCTGCCGTGGAGGAATCCGATGCCGCTGCGGCTAATATCACGCGGGATGACGCTGCATACGCTGGCCGAATTGCCCGGTTGATGGAACAGGACCCGAAGCCCTCCCGGAATACGATATCGAGTCCGAGGATAACTCCTTCTTTCCGTGTCCAAGGGCGACGTGTTCTGGAGGTCGAGCTCGTCAAGGATCTCCGTCGCCTCGTGATAGGGGATCCGAAGCTCGAACACGACGGATTCTTTCTCTTTCTTTGTGGACATGCCCGCATCTCCACAATGCTGTGGTCGCCATCAGGCGAAGAGGGTACTCCGGCAGTGGGCCTTGCCGTATCCTCGACTAATGTACGATATCGTCAAGACCGCAGGCCATTTTGGGCCATTCATTTACGTACGCCCAGGCCGACGTGTCGTGTCAAAATGGTCCGGCCAATCCGGCTGTGCAAAATGGGTAGACTGGGGTGTGAGGCAATGGTGACAGAAATGTACCGGCGCTGTAGGATTCCAGCAGGTGCGAGGTGCACCGGGTCCCGATACAGGGGTTTTTCTTATCCAAGAAGGTCAAGGGATGAAATCGTTCATTACGGTATTTGATGTTTGGATATCGGTTGTATGCGTCTTGGCGGGGGGGGCGTTCTCGCCTTGCCCCGCATTGGATGGTGAGCCTGCAAGAGTGTTGCACCTCTTCAACGGCAAGAATCTCGACGGTTTCTACACGTTCTTGAAGGGCACGGGTCGTGACAAGGATCCCAATGGTGTCTTCACCGTCCATGACGGCATGCTGCACATCTCAGGTGCTGAGTTCGGGTGCGTTACGACCGAGAAGGAATACGAGAACTACCATCTGATCGTCGAGTACAAGTGGGGGCGGAAGACACATGCACCTCGGATGAACCGCGCGAGGGACTCGGGAATCCTCCTGCACTCGGTTGGTGCGGACGGGGCCTATGGCGGCGTGTGGATGCACTCGATCGAATGCCAGCTCATCGAGGGAGGGACCGGTGACTTTATCGTCGTCGGTGACGGCAGCCCCGACTATTCGGTCACCTGTCCCGTCGCGCCGGAGAAATCGGCGGGCTGTTATGTGTACCAGCCGGACGGAAAGCCCGTTACCATTCATGAGGGCCGGATCAACTGGTTCGGTCGCGATCCCGCGTGGAAGGATGTAATCGGTTTTCGCGGGAAACAGGACGTTGAGAAGCCGGTGGGTGAGTGGAACCGCCTCGTGTGTGTGGTCGAGGGGCCTCGCATTACCGTTGTTCTAAACGGTGTGACGGTAAACCAATGCACCGAGGCCCGCCCCTCCAAGGGGCGAATCCAGGTTCAATCCGAAGGTGCAGAGGTCTTCTTTCGGCGGATCGACCTGATGCCCCTGCCGCCGAAGGGGCCGGCGCAGGCAGGCGACCGAAAGTGAACGTTCAACGTTGGAGGACTTGCCGTGGAGATCCGGGACAAGTTGTTCATCAACGGCCGGTGGGTGGAGTCGTCCGACGGAGGAACGATCGCGGTATTGAATCCTGCAACGAACGAGACAATTGCCCGCGTGCAGAAGGCCACCGACGCCGATCTTCGTAGGGCGGTGGACGCGGCGCACCAGGCATTTACTCAGACGTGGCGAGCAACGAATCCCTTCGAACGTGCGAAGCTGCTTCACAAGATGGCAGAGTTCGTGGAGGAGAACGCGGAGTTCCTGGCGGGGTTGGAGGCGGATGACGTCGGTAAACCCATCTTCGAAAGCGCGAACATAGACATCCCCGGCGCCGCCGCGACCCTTCATTACTTCGCGGATATGTGTGTCGACATCACGGGTGACGTGAAGGTGTCGCCTTACAACGACGTGTTGGACTACACGGTTCGCGAGCCTGTCGGCGTGGTGGGAGCGATCATACCATGGAATTTTCCGCTTTTGTGCGCCGCTCGCAAGGTGGGTTCGGCGCTGGCCGCCGGTAACACCGTCGTGCTAAAGCCGTCCTCATGGGCGCCGCTGACGACGCTGATGCTGGGCGAGATCTTCAGCAAGGCCGGCGGCCCCTCGGGGGTGCTGAACATCCTGTCTGCGGAAGGCGCCGTGGCGGGCAAGGCGTTCACGGAGTCGCCGAGCATCGGAGACATCACGTTTACCGGTTCCACGGTTGTCGGACGCGGTCTTTACCGGGCATGTACCGCCGGCATGAAAGGATGCACGCTCGAATTGGGCGGCAAGAGCCCCGCCTTGGTACTGGCCGACTGCAACATGACGGAGACGATCAACGGCACGCTCTTCGGCGCCTACCTGAACCAGGGAGAGTGCTGTTGTGCGGCTACACGCATGATCGTTGACGAACCGGTCTACGAGGAATTTGTCGAACGGTTCACGGCCGCGTCCAAAGCGATTAAGGTCGGCATGCCGCGCGACAAGGATACGCGGATGGGCGCACTCGTGCACGCGGAACAGTTGAAATCGGTTATGACCTACGTGGACTCGGGCAAGAAAGACGGCGCCAGGCTCACGTGCGGCGGGCGCGTCCTGCGGCATGGCCGTCTGGCCGAAGGCAACTTCATGGAAGCCACGGTCTTTGCCGACGTAACCCCGGCGATGAGGATTTGGAGGGAAGAGATCTTCGGTCCGGTGGTGGCGATCTCAAAGGCTCGCGGGATTGAGGACATGGTGCGTCAGGCGAACGATACGGAATACGGCCTGGCGGCCAGCATCTGGACGACGAACCTGAAGGCTGCGCACATGCTGGCTCGGCAGGTCGAAGCAGGCACGATCTGGTTCAACCTGCACAACTTCGTCTTCCCCAGCGCGCCATATGCCGGCTACAAGGCCAGCGGATTGGGCCTCGAGCTCGGCAGAGAAGGCATTCTGGCTCAGACGCGGGTCAAGAACGTTATGGTCAACCTGTTCCCCGGCGATGGGTTCAAGTGGTACTGAACCATCAACCCGCCGTTCCAGTCTTGTACAGGACGATGTTCGGGGGTAGATTTGTTGGAAGGACCGACGCGCGTGAAATAGAGCGGGCTAGCGAGCGACTCTCGAAGGACCAGATGAGTGAACTTCGCGGTTGGTTTGAGGAGTTTGATGCGCGTCAGTGGGACAGGCAGTTCGAAGAAGTCGGCCGAACCGGCAAGCTCGATGCTGTGGCAGATCAAGCCTTGAGGGATTTAGAATTCAACAGGTGCAAGGAGCTGTGAAACACTTCGCGAGCCCCAGTTCTGGAAGGCGTATCGCAAACTGCCTGCCCAGATTCAGCGGCCGGCCGATAGCATTCTCGCGAGCCTCAAACAGGACCCCCGTCATCCGTCCCTTCACCTCAAAAAGGTAGGCCGTCTCTGGTCCGCCCGAGCGGGGCGGAAGTATCGTGTAATTGCCGTAGAGGCCACCGGCGGATTGATGTGGCTCAAATTGGGGGTCATGAAGATTACAACCGGTTGATTACCTGGCGAGATGTGCATGACACCGCGAGCGGAAGAGGAGTGCAATATGACCCCACGCGAGAGAGTCCAAGCTGCCCTCAACCACCGCGAGGCCGACCGTGTCCCGATCGATTGCGGCGGAACGGACGTGACCGGGCTACATGGTATTGCCTATAACGCAGTCAAGAGACACCTGGGTATCATCGAGGGCAAGACACAACTGTTCCATGTCTACATGCAGCTCGCGGCCGTGGAAGACGTCGTCCGACGGCGCTTCTCGGGCGACGTGGTGCGGCTATCGTTTCAACCAAAGCAATGGAAGCCGTCGACGCTCCCCGACGGCTCGCCGTGCGAAGTGCCGGCCGGTTGGAGTCCGGTGAGGCTTCCGGACGGCTCCGACGCCGTGATGGGATTCGACGGTAATCCGTTGGTGCGCCGACTTCCGGACTCGGCATGGTTCTCGCCGGCCGGACCGATTTGCCCGATGATTCAAACGCCCGCCGACATTACCCAGTACGGGGCCTTGCTCAAGATGATGGATCGAGCCCCATGGTTGGACGAGACGCTGGACGACTTGGTGGCTCGCGCCAGACAGATCCGAGAACGGACGGACTACGCCATTGCCGGCGTATTCGGCGGACATATCTTTGCGCAGGCACAGCTTATCCGGGGTATGGACAATTTCATGTGTGACCTCGTAGCCGACGAGACTATGGCCCGTGCCCTGATGGACACGCTGGCCGAGTCGCACATGGCCGAGTTTGAGCACTACATCGCCAAGCTCGGACCATACCTGGACGTCGTTGTCGTCAATGACGACCTTGGAACGCAGCAGGGCCCGCAGCTCTCGCTGGAGCTGTACCGCCAAGTGGTCAAACCCTATCACAGCAAGCTCTACGGTTTCATGAAGAGGCGAATGAAACAGGCCAAGCTGTTTCTGCATTCGTGCGGGTCGGTTTACGATTTCATTCCCGACCTTATCGAGATGGGGATTGACATCCTCAACCCGGTTCAGGTATCGGCCCGGAACATGGACAGTCGCAGGCTCAAGGCCGAGTTCGGTAGGGACATCGTCTTCTGGGGCGGCGGGTGCGATACGCAAACCGTGCTGCCCAGAGGCACGGTGGCCGATGTGCGAGCCGAAGTGAAGCGGCGGATGAACGATTTCGCGCCAGATGGAGGGTTTGTCTTCACCCAGGTCCACAACATTCAGCCCGGCGTGCCGCCGGAGAATATCGTGGCCATGTATGAGGCGGCGCTGGAATGCGGCGTGCGTTGACCGAGGAACCGTACAGCCTGTCATCATGATTCAGGCCGGCCCTATCCCGTCGCGGCATGCCAAGAAACGAAGGGGGTCCTCCGAACGTTCGGAAGACCCCCAGGCTTCTTTCTCTTGCAGGCCTTCACAGGCCAATGTCGTTACGAACAACGTGGCGTCGTTTATCGCTAGGTCGATTCGCCGGCCGGTAGCGGGCCGACGTCGCACGCTGCCGCCTTGCGCCATGCTAGAGGAACTGACTGAGGTCGATCTGGCTGAAGTCGATTGTGACCGTACCGAGCTGGTTGAGGATCTGCTGGAGTTGGTCGGTGCAGCCGGACACCGTGGTACCGGCGACGGCGGTCTCACAGACCATGAGGCCAAAGAGCAGTTTGAACTTCCGCGACAGCTTCTTGAACATGCTTCCCTCTCCTTCTAAAACACTGATTGGACCTGACAGCGGCTTCCGGAAGATTGTTAAGATGGGTAAGCAAGCCGTGTGCCAGATCCTGGGTGCGGCACGGTGCATCGGATAACGGATAGGCGGACCTAGGGCAGATCTGTTATAGGGCGTTAACTGCGGCTCTTTGCCCGGCGGTCTTGGGTACACGTGGTAAGTGGCCCCCCATTATTGAGGTAGCACGGAGGTCATATCGGTAAGCAATGGCATTCGGAGGTTTCTCAAATTGACCAGGAGAGGGTGGGTGCTGGGTTGTATGGTTTCGTTGACGGTGGGATGCAGCAGTCCGCAGCCGCCCCGCGTACCGGAATCGGACGTGAACGTCGGGGGTTCACCCGATAAGCGCCCATCGAGTACGTTGTCGCCGGAGTCGCGTTCGCGACCTGTTCCTTCTCTTCCCCTTTCCATGTTCGTCGGTGGGTCGCTTGGCAACTGGCAGGTAGTCCGAGAAGCGGATTTCGAACACCACGGCCAAGTTCAGATGAATGAAGAGGCGATCGTGCTCGATGCGGGCAATCCGGCTACCGGGATCCGTTGGATCGGTGGGTTTCCTAGGGAAGGCTACGAGGTCACGTTGGAGGCGATGCGCGTCGAGGGCTCGGACTTCTTCTGCGGGATGACGTTTCCTGTTGGTGACTCTCACTGCACATGGATTGTGGGTGGATGGGGAGGCAGCGTCGTGGGGCTTTCCAACATTGACGACCAACACGCTGCTGAAAACGCCACCACGTCGGGTATGATGTTCGACAGCGGTCGGTGGTACCGCCTCCGGCTTCGCGTCACCCCGGCGAAGATCGAAGCCTGGATCGACGGTGTTCAGAAGGTCGATCAGGAACGGGAGGGGCATCGCTTTTCGATCTGGGCGGAGCAGTACCCTGTTCGTCCGTTTGGAATAGCGACGTGGTATACGAAGGCGGCGCTGCGGAATATGGTGGTGAAGGATGTCGGAACCGAGCCGTAGATCACACCTTGCGTACGTGCACTGGGCGACGGCAATCCCCGGTGATTGAGGAGATGTGGACGTGCCGACGACAACCGATCGGATCGAGGGACTGATTGACCAGGCCCTAAGACGGGGCCAGCGATCGCTTTCAGAGCACGACTCGAAGTGCGTACTGGGAGACTACGGTGTTCCTGTTGTGGGCGAGGAACTCGTCCAAGAGGTGTCGCAAGCGGTGGCCGCGGCGGAACGTCTCGGCTATCCGGTGGTCGTTAAGGCCTGCTCCGGCAGGCTGATGCACAAAAGCGACCAGGGATTGGTCATGTTGAATCTCAATGATGCGTCCGATGTTGAGTTGGCGGTGGCGGAGATCAGAAACGCCATCGATTCCACACAGTTGGACGGTTTCCTCGTGCAAAGGATGATCCGCGGCAAGCGGGAGGTCATCATCGGCGGCAGCAGGGACACGCTCTTTGGGCCATGCGTGATGCTCGGCCTGGGGGGCATTCTGGTGGAGGCGGTAGCCGACGTCGCATTCCGCCTGGCGCCGGTGTCGCAGTGCGATGCCATGGAAATGATCAATGAGCTTCGGGCGCGACGGATCTTCGACGAGTTTCGCGGCGAGCCGGCGGTGGATCGGGAGGCTCTTGGTCGAGTACTGGTGGCCGTCGGGCAAATCCTGATCGATCATCCAAGGATCTCACAAGTGGACGTCAATCCGTTGATCTTCAGCGGCGCTCAACCGGTGGCGGTCGACGCCCTGGTGACGCTGAGTGTTGAGTGAACATCATGGCACGAAGGGAGTCAATCGTACCGTGTTAGGCCGAGACATCGCGGACATCAAGCGTAAGTATCATGCCCTCTTTGAGCCGTCGAGCGTCGCAATCGTTGGTGCGTCGACCTCGCCCCTGAAATGGGGGTTCCGGATCCTCTACAACACGGTTCGCGGAGGCTATAAGGGGGCGCTCTACGCCGTGAACCCAAACCACCAACATATCCTGGACGTTGACTGCTACCCCAGCCTATCCGCCTTGCCGGGCGCACCGGACTTGGTTGTGATCGTGCTACCGCCGCCGATGGTTCTCGGCGCGGTTCGAGAATGCGCTCAACGCGGCGTGAAGGCGGTTGTGGTCATCACGGCCGGATTCGGTGAGTTGGAGGACGCGGCGGCCCACGAGGCGCAGCGGGAGCTTGCGAGGGTCGCCGAGGGGGCGGGCATGCTGCTGGTCGGACCGAACTGCGCCGGTATCGCGAGTCCGCATCCGGAGAGTCTGTATTGCGGCATGATCTATCGTTACCCCCCGGGCGGCGGTCTGTCGATCGTGTCACAGAGCGGCAACGTGGGCATGACCGTGCTGACGTGGGCCCAGTTGCACCAGGTTGGCATCGCGCGATTTGTCAGCAGCGGCAATGAGGCGACCACGCGGTCGGAGGACTACCTTCAGTTTCTGGCGCATGACTCGAAAACCAAGGCGATTCTGACCTACGTCGAGGGGACGCGCGACGGTCGCCGTTTCTTCGAGATGCTTCGCGAAACCGCCAAAGCGAAGCCTGTCGTGGTCGTCAAGGGAGGCCGGACGTCGGCCGGCCAGAAGGCGGCGTCGTCGCACACCGGGGCGCTGGCCAGCCAGACAGCGCTTTTTGAGGCCGCCTGTCGGCAGGCCGGGGCAAGCGTCGTGGACGACATCTATCAGGCGATGGAGTTGGCCTCGGCGTTCGTCAATCAACCGCTTCCGCGTGGGCGTCGGGTGGTCATCGTCTCCGAGGGCGGCGGTTGGGGCGTCATCGGCGCGGACGCCTGCGAGGCGGCCGGCTTGGACATGATCGATCTGCCCGAGGAGACCCTCCGAGAGTTGGACAGCTTCCTACCGGCCTGGTGGAGCCGAGGAAACCCGATCGATCTGGTGGCCGGGAATGACCGTTCCATCATGTCTCGTGCCATCGAGGTCGTCGCCCGGAGCCCTCAGGTGGACGCCATCCTGGTCTTGGGAGTCGGCTACGTCGCAAGTCACAGCGCCAAGTTGAAGGGCTCGGCGGAGGCCGAGCGACTGGGCCTGACCAAACTGCTCGAACTGGGCGCCAACATGGAGCTGCACGATGTTCGTCGGATCTCCGGCCTGATCGATCTGCACGAGAAGCCGATCATCGTGGCCTCGGATACGGTCCTGGCGGCCTATGGACCGGTGCCGAACGAATCCATCGTCGAGATGGAGCGCCTCGGTGTCTATGCCTACGCGAGCCCGACCAATGCGGCCCGGACGCTGACCCATATGGCGGAACGCTATGAGTTCCTCAGCGGTATTCCGCGGCGCGGGGTGAAGAGCCTTCGAGCGGCGCTCTGACCCTACAATTGTGCCCTGTTCACGAACTCTTGGCACTCCGGGAAGTCCCAGGGGATATCCGGATAGTCCTGCCAAATCGCAATGTTCTCCGTCAGACGCCCATAGAGCTCGGGGCGGCGCTGGTGCATCGTCCGAAGATGCTTGCGATGCCACCGCAACCTGGCCAAGTCGATCGTCGCGTGGACGCAGGCATCGCCGGGGTTCTTGATTCGCGGGAACAGTCGCATTTCCTCCGCCCTGCCTTCCGCCTGAACGACGCCGCCGATCGGGGCGGCGAAGCCGGTGTTGAACCCGTCGGTGATGCAGCCGCCGACCACGCATCCGTACGCGTGAGACGCGAAGATGCAGTGCGAGTCCTCAACGATGCCGCCCCGGCCATTGATCCAGAGGATGATCTCAGCGCCTGAGAATGATGTGCAGCCCCAGGCCTCCGGGAAGTAGCCGTCGTAGCATTGGAGGATTCCGATGGGGGCGAAGTCCAGGCGGAACACCTTGAACTGGTTGCCCAGGATGCCGCGGGCCTCGGCGTCGTGGCCCTTGATGGGTGGCCACCAATGCGGCGGTGGCCCGGAGGCCGGATGGCACTTGTAATACCTTCCAAGCAGACTGCCCGTACGGTCGACGACGAGGGCCGTGGTGGCCCATCGGGCGCCGTGGCTTTCCACCAGGCCGGCAATCGCGTACATCCGATGCTCGCGCGCCATCGCGAAGAATCGCTGCACGTTTTCGTGCTGCACGGTGATGCGGGATCCCAGCACGTATTCGGGGAACACGATGAGGTCCGAACCGTACTCGGCCGCCTTCTGGAAAAAGGCAGGCATCCTCGCAACGACGGAGTCGGCCTTCTTGTCGAACGTCAGTTGAACCAGCGTGATCTTCGCGTGGGTTTTCATGTCCGTCTTGTCCTTTCCCACGGTGGCTTCAGCTCCTTGAAGATGCGAAGTGTCGGACTTCGAAGAAGTGGCTGATGTACTTGTGCTCGCAGCACCAAGCGCGACTGCCCCCATGCCGGCGATCTTCACGAAGTAACGCCGAGTCAGGTCGTTTGATGCCGGATCTTGAGACGGTGAATGGTCCGATCTTTCAAGGGTCATGAGAGGTAATTGTAGTGTGCGCTCGGGGGTTCGGACAGATCTTACGGCAGCTTCTGGAGCGGGCCATCGTCCCGATTGGGGCGGCCAACCAGCGACCATGCGGTCTTGCCGAGCATGACCGAAATCAGATCGCCGCCGTGAGCATTAACAAGTCGGGTCAACAACAGGATGAAACCGATGGCCATTCCGATACCGAAGCCGCCGAGATGCGCCCAGTGGGCGGTGTCGTCCTTAATCCCCATCGCCGTGTAGAACACGTCGAACCCGATGTAGAAGAGTACGACCCAGAATCCCCGAACCGCCCAGAGCTTCAAAGACAACTGGAAGCCGCCGAAGATTCCCCATCGATACCAAAAAGCCATGTGGACCTGGTGAATGGGAAAGAGAACCAGATAGAGTCCGGCGAGTCCCATGACCGGTCCCGACGCACCCAGCATTGGGCTTGGGGGATCGCCGGCCATCGAAGCCGCCTGTGCCAATCCGGATGCGATGGCGAGGAGCGGGTAGAGGATCGCCGTGGGTAGGTTTCCGATGAGGGCATTGACGCGGGATCCGAACACGAGGAGAAAGATCATGTTGGAGGCCAAGTGAATGATTCCGCCGTGAAGGAGCGCGTGGGTTATCAGTTGCGACCAATGATATTGGCCCTGGACCTGTTGATCGGTCCTGAGGGCCTTGTGGGCGGTTAGAATCGCCTCCTTTCTGCTCAGATTGGGTTCCAGTTCCATCACCCCGCGAACATTCCGTTCAAAGGCCTGCGTATCACCGTAGTTCGTAAACTCATAGAAGAACAGGAGTTGATTGGGTGATGGCTCAGCATTACCTGCCCAAAGCATGAGGTTCTTCATCGTCCGCATCTGGGGCGACCCACTCCACTCATAGGCAAGGAACCAGGCACTGACCAGAACGGTAAGCACGGCAATCGCGCGCGTCGTATGGGGCTTACGCTTTCCGAATGCCTCCGAGGCAATCGGGAAAAAGCCTAGCCACATGATCCAACTGATCACACGAATAACGCTCTCTGCGGCGATATATACCTCGTCTAGGTTGGTTTCCTCAGACGTGATCAGGCTGCGGCCTGTCTTGAGATCCACGCCGCACGGGACGCAGATCTTGGATCCCTTGGGCAGTTGTGTACCGCAGCTCGGACAAACCGGGCCCAGACTCCCATCCGTGTCTGTTCCGAGCTCTCCGTCCGCGACGGTGCCTGTCTCGACAAGTCCCGACGAAGACTCTCTTCTGCGATGGGGGGGCGGCAGCAGGTAATCAAGGGCCTCCGACGTCAACGAGGACTGGTCCTGCTCGGCCGGGCTGGGCAGGGGGGCTGTGTGAGTGTCCCGATCCATTGCGGCGGATAGCGTGGTGCCGGTGGAACCCGGCGATGTCCCTTGGCCTTGGGCCGAGGCTGCCGATGGGCCGACGTAGGTGAATTCGTAGTCACCGATCCGCAGGCGATCGCCGTCGCGGAGCACATGACTCGTGATACGTTGCCCGTTGACCCAGAGGCCGTTCTTGCTCTTTTGGTCCTGGGCAATCCAGCCCGTTTCATCCGGCACGAGGACACAGTGATTGCGCGACACCAGTTCACCGTGGAGCAGGAGGTCCTTTCCGGTGAGTTTACCGACCTCTATGGGCGAGTTTCCGGCCAGGAAGATCTGTTCCCCCAACCGTTGCGGTCCGTATTGGATTACCAGACTGCCGTGGAGTGCGTCGACATCCGGGTCGCCCGCGTGTGCAACGACACGCAGAGTCCGCTTGCACGAAGGGCACGCCGCCGGCTTGCCCACATGCGACGAGGGATAGCTCAGTCGACGACCGCACCCGCACCTCACCTTAATTGCCTTGGCTCCGGGACGTGAGGTTTCCATGACGGGCGTTTGCCCTCCCTTTGCACACGGATACGATGACGCAAGAGCACAGTCGCTGTGGAGCGGTCACGTCCGCGACAGGATGCGGACAGTAATCCCCTGTGATCGACTATCGACGGACGCCCGATGACTCTACGACTTGCCACACCAACGGGGAGGGCGCCCCTTTACCGACGATACCGGTAATACCGGACTTGCCCTAGGGTTCCTCCAACCATGATTGGCTTGAACCTCTTCGTTTTCAATACCCCAGTGTCTCTTCCGAGCTTGTTGGCTGATCGGGGGTCCTCTTTGGATGACAGTGAACGCTTGACATGGCTGCATAGGCGATGTTCCCGTTCCGTGTAGCGATGTTGTAGATTGACAGTGCCGGTATTGAGTGGTCTATTACCCGATACGCTGGTCGTTGAATTGTCTCATGTCCATTGCTCACGGTTGCCAGGGCGGCCTGGCAACATGTGCGAGCGGATGTCCACCGTGGTTGAAAGGGAGAGGGCCCATGAAGGCGGTTTTCGTCGTTATCCTATTGGCGGCGGTCATTCTGGGCGGCGTGTATCTCTTCTTGGGCTACAAGAGCTTCGACCCCTCCAAGCAAGGCCGCGAGGCCAAGGCGGCAATCAAGCCGGGGATGACTTGGCACGAAGTCCTCAGAATCACCGGCGACGGGGCCAAATACCAGCACATCAGCAAGCAGAGGGAGAAGTCGGTCGGTTCGATGACGCAGGTTGTCGGGTCGGATACGGAAGAGGGTTTCGTTCTGGTGGCCGAGCCGAAGGCGCCGTTCGATCGCGCCCAACTTGACGCGCGCCTGGCCAACGGCGAAGAGCCCTACGGCTTCATCCTGTCCTACCTCTACTCAAATGCCGTCGCATTTGCCATTCGTTTCGACCAAACCGGTGTCGTGACGGACGTCAGAGACGAGGCGACCATGGCCGACCTGCTGCAGCTCAAATAGGGAAACCCCGTGCGGTGTGGTCCCTGGCTGTCGGTGTGGTCCGAGAATCAGTGTCTTCCTGGTATCATCGCGTCGGGCCTTTGGCATGGGGGTGTCCTGTATCGTATCTAACACTGAGGCAGACCCTACGTTCGGCGGGATCACCTGGTTTGTCGTCTGTTTGTCGCCGCGGGGTACGGACACATGACCGAGGGGGATATTCGTACCGCGCTCAAGCGGCTCAGGAAGAACATTGCTGAGCTGCCGCGCGATCAGCAGAAGCCTCTGCGGAACCTCTTCAGAGAGGTCGTTCGTCGGCACGTGGCCATCCGAAATGACTGCGGGCGGGCCCGCGACGGCCTCGAGGATCTTACAATCATGCTAAAATACCTCGTGTTCGACTACGAGGCGACACTGCGCGAGCAGTCCGCGAAAGAATGAGCGATCGGCCGTCCGCTCTGGATTGCCCCAGTCATACTCCCTCACGAAAGCGCACAACGCCCTCCCTCGCAATAGGCTTAGATCTCCGTAGAATAGTCGGACGTTACGTCTGTACTTGAGGTTCGTGCCGAATCGCGGGAGGGAACACAATGAGACCAGGGCAAGCTTTTGGCGTGGCTGTGGCTCTGATTGGCGCAAACGCGGGCCTCCGATCAGTTGATGCTCAGGTCGTCGACATCGGCTCGCGACTCGAGCTGTTCGTCGACAACACGCTCATCGAGAAGATGGATCGTGCGCAGCTCAGGTTGCACCACCCGACACCGCGTGAGGTGGCGATCGTGCACGACCAGCCGTGGGAGGGCAGCGGGTGCTGCTATATGACGGTCTTCCAGGATGGACCGCTCTATCGCATGTACTACCGGGGGGCGCACGGCGTCTATAAACCCGGCCGGTATGAGTCCATCCATCCGGATCTGACGTGTTATGCCGAAAGCAAAGACGGCATCCACTGGATCAAACCCGACCTGGGCCTGTTCGAGTTCAAGGGGTCAACGAAGAACAACATCATTCTGATGCCGGACGTTGCCCAGCTCGCGACGCACAACTTCTGTCCGTTCCTTGACACACGGCCTGGCGTCCTGCCCGCCGAGCGGTACAAGGCGGTGGGGGGCGTCACGGGTGGCCTGCACGCCTTCGTCTCGGCCGACGGAATCCGATGGCGGAAGATGGCCGACAACTTCATCATCACGAAAGGGGCGTTCGACTCGCAGAATCTCGTATTTTGGGACGCGCTGGCCGGCGAGTACCGGGCGTACTTCCGCGACTTCCGCAACGGGCGCGACATCAAGTTGGCCACATCGAAGGACTTTCTGCGTTGGACGGAGCCGGTCTGGCTCGAGTACACCGCCGGTCGCGTCAGCGAGTTGTATACGAATCAGATCCTGCCCTACTACCGGGCGCCGCATATCTACCTCGGCTTTCCGACGCGATACATCGATCGCGGCTGGACGGATTCGACGGCGGCGCTGCCGCAGCTCGAGTACCGCAAGGTCCGGGCATCACAGGAGCAGCGAGAGGGCACCGCTCTGACGGATGGCATGTTCATGGTCAGCCGAGACGGAAGGCGGTTCTTCGTCTGGCCCGAGTCGTTCATCCGCCCCGGCCTGCGGCTGAAGGAGAATTGGTTCTATGGGGACAACTACCAGGCGTGGGGGCTCGTCCAGACCAAGTCCGACATCTCCGGCGCGCCGGACGAAATCTCGATCTACGTAAACGAGTGTGCCGCGCAGGTTGAAGTCTCACGGCACCGCCGCTTCACGATCAGATTGGACGGCTTCGTTTCGGTGAACGCGCCGATGAGCGGCGGCGAGATGGTGACCAGGCCGATCAGGTTTACCGGCAACCAACTCGTGATGAACTTCTCGACGTCGGCGGCCGGGAGTGTCCGAGTCGAGATTCAGGGGCCCGACGGCAAGCCGGTCGAGGGATTTGCCTTGGCCGATTGTCCGGAGATATACGGCGATACGCTCGAACGTGTCGTCACCTGGAAGGGTGGCGGTGACGTCAGCCGCCTGGCCGGCAAGCCGGTCCGGCTACGGTTCGTGCTGAAAGACGCGGATCTGTACTCGATCCGATTCCGATGAGGCCACCTCCTTCACTGTGGTGGTAGGTCCGAGGGTGCGGCACGCAAACCACGTGAACATCTTCTGATTTGAGCAACGGTCGAGTATCGTATCGGCCGTTTCCCAATCTCATGAGGCGGAGCTCTTACCATGACATGCAAACCAATTCATTCTTTGTGCATCGGGCTGGCCATGCCATTGCTGGCAGGTTGCATCGGGCCGGGGCAGGGCGTCACGATCTGTTCGCCGAAGGGCGGCTCATTCGCCGAGGCACTGGCCGTCCGAGAGGTGCGGCGATACGTCTACGCGCGGACAGGACAGCAACTGACCGCGGCTCAACCTGATGCCGTGCCTACTGAAGGTGAACTTGTCGTTGTGGCCCGCAAGGACCGTCCAATCATCAAAGGGCTGATGATAGACGCGGCGCTGAAGGCCCAGATTGAATCCCTCGGTCCGCAGCAGTTCGCTCTCAAGACGATTACGCAGGGCGGCCGCCCAGTTCATCTGATTGTCGGGGGCGATGATGTGGCCACCCTCTACGCGGCTTATCGCTTTGCCGAGCACCTGGGCGTGCGGTTCTACCTGCACGGCGACGTCATCCCCGATCAGCGGATCGCGCTGAAGTTGCCGAAGCTTGATGAGGTTCGCAAGCCACTCTTTGCCATGCGTGGGATCCAGCCCTTCCACGACTTTCCCGAAGGGCCCGATTGGTGGAACCTGGACGACTACAAGGCAATCATCTCGCAACTGCCCAAGCTGGGCATGAACTTCATTGGCCTTCACACGTATCCGGAAAACCGTCCGGCGGCCGAGCCGACGGTCTGGATCGGCTTGGCGAGCGATACGGCGCGGGACGGGCGTGTGGCGTATAGCTATCCGTCGATCTACTACAACACGGCGCTGGAGGTCGGCTGGGGATTCCAACCGAAGAAGACGAGCGACTACAGCTTCGGTGCGGCCGCTCTGTACGACCGAGACGCTTACAGTTCCGAGATCCTGGAGAACTTGACACCCGAGCCCGTGACGCCTGAGCAGTGCAATGAGGTCTTCAATCGCGCGGGCGTGTTCTACCGGCGGGCCTTTGAGCACGCCCACAAGCTTGGCGTGAAGACGTGCGTGGGGACGGAGACGACGCTGGTCATTCCAGCCAGAGTCCAGGAGCGCCTCAAGACACTTGGCAAGGATCCGAAGAGCCTCGCCACCGTGCAAGAGCTGTATGAGGGTATGTTCTCTCGCATCATGAAGGCATACCCGATCGACTACTACTGGTTTTGGACCCCGGAGGGGTGGACCTGGGAGGGGGTCAAGGAGGATCAGGTCAAGGCGACGATCGACGACATCAAGGCCGCATACGCGGCGGCGAAGAAGGTCGGTGCCCCCTTTCAGTTGGGGACCTGCGGTTGGGTGCTCGGACCGCCGAGCGACCGCGCTCTGTTCGACAAGACGTTGCCGAAAGACATGTTCACGAGCTGCATCAGCCGTCAGGTAGGCCATGCGCCGATCGAGCCCGGCTTTGCCGACGTCTCGGGCCGTGACAAATGGGCCATTCCGTGGCTCGAAGATGATCCCGCCATGACCTCGCCGCAACTGTGGGTCGGCCGCATGCGCAAGGACGCCGTCGATTCGCTGCGGTACGGCTGCAACGGTCTGCTCGGTATTCACTGGCGGACGCGAATCATCGGACCGAACGTCTCGGCACTTGCCCAGGCGGCATGGGAACAGGGGGACTGGGTATCGAAGGCCCGGACGGCCGGACCGTTGGGTGGCCAGATAGCGTCCTTCCCAGGCGTGGATTTCGCCGACACCACCGACGACGCGCTCTATCAGGCAGTACGGTTTGACGTGGACGGCTACCGTCTTGAAGTGCCCAACGGCACGTACACGGTAAGGCTGCAGTTCTGTGAGCCTGCCTACAAGGAATCCGGAAAGAGAGTGTTCGGCGTGAGACTTCAGAGCAAACAGGTCATCGACAAGCTGGACATCTTCGCGAAGGTCGGCAAAAACCGGGCACTCGAGTGCGAATTCAAAAATGTCGAGGTGAAAGACGGTTGGGTGAATATCGACTTCACCCGCGAAGTGGAGTTGCCCTGCATCGCGGCCATCGCCGTATTCGGCAAGGATTTCTCGCTCAAGGTTAACTGCGGCGGCGCGGCTTACAAAGACTATGTCGCCGATCTTCCGGTTGCCCCGAAATATCCGCCGACCGACGATTTCTATCTCGACTGGGCAAGGTGTGAATTCGGAGCCGGCGCTGCACAGGCCGTCGCCAGGGTGTTCGCGGCGGTCGACGGAAAGTTGCCTCGCCCGTCGGATTGGGTCAACGGTCCGGGCGGAATCAAACCGGACGGCCGCTCGTGGGGGACGGTGAGCAAAGAGTATACCTTTGTGGATGAATTGGCTGCGATCCGGCCACAGGTCAAGGGTGCCGGCAACCTGGCCCGGTTTGACTTCTGGTTGGATTCGTTCCGTTTCATGCGGGCAAACGCGCGGGTGAATTGCACATGGGCCCGCTACAACACTGTCTGGGAGAGAATCAAGACGGAGAACGATGAGAACGCCAAGCGACAGATTGCTTGCGGCGAAGCGCTGCCGATCCGAAAGGAGCTCATCCGGGACGTCGCCGAGGTGTACAGGTACCTATTGCCAACGGTGGACACGCCCGGCGCACTGGGAACGGTTACCAACTGGGAGCAACACATCACGCCCGTTCTCCTCACGAAGCCCGGCGAGGAACTTGCCAGGCTCCTCGGTGAGCCGCTGCCGGCGGATGCTCAACCGTCCAAGATCTACGAGGGGCCTGCCAGGGTCTTCCTTCCGACGATCCGGAACAGTGTTGCGGCCGGTGAGTCGCTGACGCTCAAGGCCGTTGTGATAAGCCGCCAGCCGGTGAGCCGCGTCGAATTGTCGTGGCGCCCCATGGGCGAAACGAGCAGGCCGGGCAAGTTCACGGCAGTACCCATGACACACATTGCCCGCGGGTGGTATGCAGCGACGTTGCCGGCTGACGCGACCAGGGGTTGGATGATCGAGTACTACGTACGGGCAACGACCCGGGACGGCCAATCGATCCGATTCCCGGCAACGGCGCCCGACGTCAACCAGACGGTGGTTGTCGCCCCGTAAGGAGGCCATCGTCGACCACAGGTGCGACGAGTGCGAAGGTCCCGGCCATGGCTCCAAGCCGAACGGAGAACGACGACCGCCGGTGGGCCGAAATGATCGGCGTACTCATCAGGGCCCGGGGAATGCGGCCAGGAGAGCCCAGAAAGACGCTGTTGCCACGAACATCGCGGGCATGTTGGACCCTGTGCTTGACAGTCATGGCCTTGGCTTCCCGGATGTCGGCAGCTTCCGATCACCCGGCGAACGTACCCGTTGTGCTCGACAGCGGGATCAGCCCGACAGAGGTGGAGAAGAGGCCCTATGCAAGCTATGTCCGCCAATGTGCCGACCTTCTCATGGAACATGGCACGGACCGGTACGGCAATATCGCGCGGCCGCTGCTGGTCGCCATCCTCGACGTTCGGTCGCGAACGTGTCCGGCTCCGGACGCCCTTGAGCCTGAGCGGCCGGGGCAGAAGCCGTTTGTCGAGCCGCGATTGTGCTGGAAGGTTCAAGGCGCGGATTTCTTTATGGACCAGATCACGCTCGATGTCCTGTATGTCCTGGCCGGGATGACCGGCGACGCCCGGTACGCCGCCTTCGCAGACGCGTACCTTCGGGACGCTATGGGGCTGGTTGACGAGAAGGGTCTGTTCTGGTGGGGTTCCCACAGGTGCTACGACGTCTTCACCGAGGAGATGAGGCCCTCTCCCATCAAAGGAGGCAAACAGTGGCACGAGATAAACGTGATTCGTCCCCGTTGGGAGCAGATGTGGCGCGTCAACGAGCAGGCAACTCGCCGCGAACTGCAGGCGATCTGGCAGTGGCATGTCATCGATAAGAAGACCGGCGAGATCGATCGGCATTCCAGCGGCACTCGCGGCTGCGATTTCGCCATGTCGGGCGGTATGTTCGTTTACGCAATGGCCCTGCTCGGCCGGAAGACAGGGGATCCCGCATGGTTGGATCGCGCGACGCTGATCGCCGACTACTACTGGCTAAGCCGCAATCCAAAGACCAACTTGATTCCCAACTGTCCCAACGACAGGTACCAGCGATTTGACGGCAAGCACTTTGACACGTCCATTACGGGCATTCACTGTTACTTCCTGCTGAAAGCGTACGAACTGGCGGGGCGTGAGGTGTGGCGCGACCGCGCGATGGCCTACCTTAGGGCCTATGCGAAACACGGCTTCGACCCGAAGACCGGCAAGTTCTGGGGCGCTCTGTGCCTCGACGGAACACCGGAACCCGGACCCCGCAAGAAGAACAAGGAGTCCTACTCCCACGCCGACTACTCGCAAAATGACCCCGTCGGATACCTCGATCTCTGGCAGCCTCATGCCCTCGGCTATGAATTCGGTCTGGCCACCGCGCAGGTCTATGCCTTCGCCGCACAACTCACCGGCGATCCGGAAATGCTGGAGACGGCACGGACGTGGGCCAGGTGGATTCGACAATCCCCCCCCGCAGAGGGTCCGATCTCGAGTCTGCGATGGGAGGAATACGGCAAGCGATTTGCCCCTCAGGGCACCTATGCCGAGTACTACGGCCGGGCCGTCTCCTTCTTCCTCCACATGTACTCATTGACAGGACAGAAGGAGCACCTCGACGACGCCCGTCGATTCGCACAGGAGGCGGTGTCCAGGCTCTACTATCAAGGCCTGCTTCGCGGGCATCCCGCGCTACCTTACTATTTCTCCACGGGCGGTGTCGGCTGTCTGATGTATGCGTTGCTCCAGCTCGATCGTGTGCTGGCCAACCCTGAAGCGATCGTGAGAGCCAAGGCACTTCCGCTGGGTTTCAATGGCCAGACGATGGGCTGGGACAACTGGTGAGACTCATCGCCAATGCGATCGAGCCGATTCATAAGAAGGCCGTTCGTCAAATGTCCGTGCAAAGGTATTTCGGCCTGTAGCCGAGCCGTCGCTTGGCCTTTCCGATGTTGAACGCGCAAGCCCTAGGGTTGCGCTGGAAGTAGTTGGCCGGTTTGACGGGAGGCATCTTGTCCCCGAAGGCTCGTCGCATCGCTTCCAGAGTCGGGCTGGTGTAGAGGGGTTCGTCGGCCATGATATAGAAGGCGTCAAAGGGCATGGTCGCATCAGGCAACTCGTACTTCAGCGCCAGCCGGCATGCCTGCGCCACGTCCTCCGCGAACACGTACGCGCCGAACAATCGCTGAACGGCCTCATCACCGCGCTCGGCCACCCTCTTGAGAAGTTGCTCGCGGTGTTCGCGGAACCATACCCAGCCATATCGAAGGGCGACGACTTCGATCTGATCGGCACGGGCATACTCCTGGCACATCACTTCACCGAAGTACTTGGTGAAACTGTATACCTCGTGGGGCCAGCAAGGGTGCTTCTCGTCGATCGGAACGTAAAGCGGGAGATGCTCGACGCGGTGAATGCCGAATCCGCTGGCCGACTCGCTACAGCCATAGACGATCCGACGAATGTGATTCTCGCGAACCGCCTCGAGGACGTTATGAGTGGTGACCATGTTGACCGACATGACCTTCTCGGCAGGGTCGTTGAACGGATTGGGGATGGCCGCCAGGTGAATGACCGCATCAACGTCCCTGATCGCGGCCTTTGCCTCCGCCATGCTCGTCAGATCGGCTCTGAGAAGAGGTACCTGCGGGTGATGCGTCGACGGCAACACATCCAGATTGACCACGTCGATTCCGTGTTGGAGCAACTCTCTGATGACATATCGGCCTACCAATCCCGATCCACCGGTGACAATAACCTTCATTCGTGATCCCTCGCTCATTGAGTCCAACTGGCCAAGTTAGTACAATCCTGAATGCCGCTGGGAACAGTCAAGCATGGAGTACTCTATGGGCCGACCGTGTTTGTTGTCGGCAATCATGCTCGCCCTCACCACCATAGTGATTCCCGGTTGTATCTTAGGAAACCGGCCGGATTTCGTCTACACCGGCCGCGATCGGGACGAGGTCACTTTTTACCTCGACGGCGCCGGCAATCTGGGATTCGGCAAGGAGACGGTCCCCCTCGGCTTGGCCGACGCGGGGTACGACGGTCGCGTGGAGCACTTCATCTGGACGACCTACCTCGGGCCAATCCATGATCAGGTCGGGCTGAACCACAACCGCAGAAAGGCCGGTGAGCTGGCGTTTCGGATTGAGCGGTACCTGGACGCCCATCCCAAAGGTAAGGTCAACATCATCGCCCTCAGCGCCGGTACGGGCGTGGCGGTCTTTGCCCTCGAAGGCATGGGATATGGCTATGCCGTCGAGAACGTCGTCATGCTGAGTTCGAGTCTGTCGGCGGACTATGATCTGAGCAGGGCCTTGAAGAGCGTGAGAGGTGGTATGTACTTCTTCTGGTCGTCGAGCGATCCGATCTTGAACGGCGTGGTTCCTCTGTTGGGGACGGTCGATCGATCCGCGGAAACGATCATGGCCGCCGGAAACGTGGGGGCTAGGGTGCCCCTCAACGCATCCGCCGAGGTGAAGGCCTGTTACCGTGAGCGGGTCCACAATATCGAGTGGCAACCCCAACCGCTGATCGGACCGGTCAAGCTCAGACATGCGGGCAGTATCGACCGCACGGTCATTCGCGACCTCGTCGCGCCGATCATTGTCGGAAAGCCACGGGACCGCCTCGCCGGTCCGATGAGGGTCGCCTCGGGGGATCGGCATGGTACTTCACAGCCCGTTCGCCCTAGCGGCGAGGAAAGAACACCCTCCCCAACCAGGAGCCATCCCGCACCGGCCACGTCCGCTTCGTCCATATCTCGTGATGCGGCGCCATAGTCCTGCGCAGGCTTGACTCGGTTTGTCCGTGAGTCTCCTCGGGCAGGACCGATAGTGCCGAATGCAACAACATGGCCACCCGCAAGGTTCTTGCGGATGGCCATGCGAAACGTGCAGATTGCGGGAATGAAGCCGCGCCCTCGCCGGCTACTTCGATTCGGCGGGCTGGGGCGTATTGGGTCCCGGCCCAATGATCTTCACGTTGGTTGACAGATAGACGGAACTGTTCCCCTCGAGCCCGAAAAACCCCTCACCGAACGCGGCGGCAAAGCCGGCTTCGGGCATCGGAAGTTCGAATACCCAGCCGCCATCCGCCTCGGTCATCGGCTGTGAACTCCATTTCGCGTCTCGGAAGTCGCGGGTCGGCATCGCCGTGGTCCATACCCACATCCGTTTGGCGGGCTTGTCGCTCTTGACCTTTAACGTCAGTCCCTTTTCCGAGGTATTGATGTCCCACGTCATGTTGGGGAACTGAACCTTGCCGGCACCCAACAGCGTCAGCGCGCTGCAGTTGGCGACCAATCGCGGGATGTCGATACAGGCGTGGCCCTTATTGGGGATGTACAACAAGTACTTGTCGCCCACAAGGTCGTTCCAGTAGATGTTGCATGCGTCCAATGGCCAGTAGCGATCGTTGGTGCCGAAGATCAGCATCTTGGGCATCGTCGCTCGTTCCCGGTAGGAGTAGGGATCGACGATTTTCAGCAGTTCCTTACCGCGGGGCGTGTCCATCTTATCCTGTATTCCCCGCATGGTGTAGTCGTTGATCATCTCACTGTACTTGCCCCACGTGGCGAGTTGGTGCTTCATCTGGACGGGCATATTCAGAACGTCGATGACGGCGGGAGCGGCAGCCACGACGCGCTTGTCCATGGCCGCCGTCAGCCAAGTCGTCCATCCGCGTTTGCTGCCGCCGGCCACGATGAACCCCTTCAGTTCCGTCTTCAGGTCCTTCTTGGCCATTTCCTGAACGGCATCCATGCACCGGACGGCGCTCTTGGTCATCGGCAGCAACAGGGGCCAATCCGGCTCACCGGTTTCCACATACTGCTCGAACGTATAGGAAATGATCTCATCTTCCGTCTTTCCGTCGAAGATGGGCTGTCGGGGGACATTGTTGAGGATGATCACGGGCATCTTGATCAGGTTGACGATCATCGACGCCATCGTGGATTCATCGAACTCCAAGTTCGCTTTGGGCTTCGTCGCAGGAGTCTGGCCGGCCTCACGCTCCTCTCGCTCCTTGCGCAGTTTGGCCTCACGGGCCTTTTCCTTTTCGTCATCCCAGCTACCGCCCGAGATGAGTAGGAAGGCATGGTGGACGTCATTCATTGTCTTTGGGTAATAGATTTCGACGCGGTGGTGCCAGTCCATTCCCCGCCAAGTCTGGCTGGTCAGGATTACCTCCGAGAATGAGACCAGTGGCGAAATGCTCTTCTGATCGATGACCCGCCACTGGTAGCTCTTGTCCTTCTTCGCCAGGTAATTGTCCATATTGTCCAGCGGTGCGGCCACCACCGCCGGAACGGACGTTACAAAGAACACCACGGTAAACAGAATCCGTCGCATAGACCCTTCCTTTCTCAAGACACGCTTGCGCACGCAGCCACGTGCAATCTCTAAGCAACAACCATTATTCCGGAATGGTCGTTCCCGCAAGAGTGACGTGCAGCGACGATCTCCACTCCGGTCAGGCGGGGTCCAAAGACCATGATCCCCCTGATCTCAATAGATTCCGCGATGATAGTTGGGCATCGACGAGGGGGTCAACTTGCTCTGACCGGACCGGACAAGATCTGACAGCACAGACATCGCAAATGCATCATTTCCACGGCCGGACACGGTTTCCGATTTCGGTGCGGGCGGGACTCTTGGGGTGGCGATCAACCCTGCCTCAGCAACCGCCTGAGAAGAGCGATCCCCTTGGCGTTGGGCTCCTCGGGTTCTCCATCGCCCCAGTATTCGAGTACGATGAAACCATCGAATCCGGCCTTGCGGTAGATCCCAAGAATTCGTGCGACGTCGACAAACTCCGCCTTGCCGTCCGACGCGAACGTATTGATCTTCAGGTGCGTATTGGCCGCCAATGGTGCAATCTTGGCAGTCTCGGTGTAGATCCGATCGCGAACGTTTTCATCCACCTTGTCGAAGGATTCGACGAAATTGGTGGGGTCGGGATTGGTCATCAGGTAGTCGCTGCCCACCTGTCGGATGATTGCCATCAACCCATCCGCGTCGGGGTGGACGCTGCTGTGGTTTTCCAGGCAAAGGATGACGCCTCGCTTCTCGGCTTCGGGCATAACCTCCAAGAAGCAATCCACGACCCGCGTGCGCTCCCGTTCAGGGTCTTGGCCTTCCTTGTGGTATCCGGTGAAGACGTTGACTCGCTCGATCCCGACGTCGGCCGCCATACGGATCCAACCGAGCGTTGCCGCAACCTGTTGCGCCCGTTGGGCATTCGTTGGCATGGCAAAGTCGTTGCCGGCGATGAGCGCCGAAATCCCAAGCCCCCTCCGGGCGGCGTGTTTTGCGATGTCGCGGAGGTTCGACAGTGTGTTATCAGCGGTTAGGTGCCAGTTCGCGATTTCGATGCCGTCGGCTCCTTGTCGGGCCACGTCATCGACGAAGCCGAGAAGATCCATTCGACCCGATTCGATGGCCTTGCGGTAACCCCAGGAACTGATGCCGATCTTCATGTTCGGACCTTTCTACCACTTGTACCGCCACAGATGGACGCCCGAGCCGAAGTAGACCCCGCTTTCGGTCAACGCCCAGCCGCATGATGCCGCTACAGGTAGCCTGGCCACCTCCTTGATAGCGTACGTTTTGGGGTCAACCGTGATCACGGAACTTGCGGTCAGACCGTGGATCAGGCCGTCCGTGTTCACCCCTAAGGAGACCTCAAGTAGTCGCCCATACGGGATCTTTCCCTTGTGGACGACCTTCTTGATTCTGGGATCGAAAACGAAGAGCGTGTTTGACGGCATGCTTGCCCCGAAGACCTTGCCCTCGGCCGTCGCCAAGGCGGACACCTGCGTGTCGCCGGGCACAGCGACGATTTCCATGACGAGTCTCTTGCCCGCGGGGTCCCAAGCGAAGAATCGAGCCTCCCTTTCGCTCGGTGTGCTTCCGCCTCCTCCGGCGATATCGCTCCCACCGTAAATCAGTCCACCTTGTCTGTCCCAGACGAGCGAGACAATGCTCTGATTCTTGATCAGATGGCGGTAGTTCTCCACCGTCTTGTAGGTCTTTGTCGATACGACGCCCATGGCGCCGCCAAGCTGCCCGTAAGGCGGCAACGAGCCGATGTACAAGTCGTCATTCGGCCCCAGGATCATGGCGCGGGGACGCAGATGTCCGTCGCCGACCTGTCCGATCTGCATCGGGTTATTCTCGGGCTTCGTCCCGAAATCCCACGGTCGGCCATGGTCATATACGGCAAGCACGGAACCCGGATACGCGCATGCGAACATTCGTTTGTCCAACGCCTGAAACGAATAGACCTCCCCCCCGACTCCGCACGGATTGCCCGGATTCGTCAGTCGAGTCTTGGATGGTTCGTACACAAACATCTCGCAGGGCATGGCCGTACTGCCGTAGATATTGCCGCCGGGTCCGACGGCAACATGGAATACCGGTGCGCCGGCACCCTTGTATGCGTATGTGTAGGTCTTGTTCTGCCCCGTCTTCGGATCATTCAGTGTGTAAGATCCGTTGTAGTTGTGGTCGACGAGAATCCGACCATCGGCGAGTTGCCTCGGTGCTTCGGGTACCGCTTTGTCCGACGGGATCAATTCGGCCTTGCCGTCGACCAGGCGGTAGTGCCAGATCTTAATTCTTCCGTAGGCGTGGCCGTCGGCACCGTTCCACACGTGGCCACCGTCCTGAACGCGGTGTTCGGCCGGGACGACCGAGGCATGCTTGCCCGTCTGCGGGTCATAGCAGACGATGTTCGCGATGGCGAAACCGGTGCCGACGTAGATCTTCCCGTCTTTTCCCGTGGCCACCGAGCGACTGTACATCTGTGTGTCGTCCATGCGGCCGTGGTCGGTCATTCTGCCCGTGCGTGTGTCGTAGGACACGAGCTTGGCGTTTCCGTAAGTGCCTCCGTAGATTCTGCCGTCGTGCCCATTGGTGAAGGCCCAGATGTATGACTCGCTGGCGGCGGGCTTCCCGACGTACTCAATGCCCTTGTCGGCTTGCTTCGGATCCAATCGAAGGATGGCCCCGTCCTGATCTCCGCCGCACGTTCCGAAGTAGACCTTTCCGTCCGGTCCGACGATCCCTCCCCATGGGTAGGGACCTTGGGGCGAGTTGAATTGCCTGGCCCGACCGGTTCGTGCGTCCACCTGCATCACGAAGAACGGGGCACCGGTCTGGCAGTAACTGAAGTAGAGCATGTTGTCTTGGCCGTTGTCGTCGGGGCCGACGATCGCCGAGAGGATCATGCCTTTGGTGACGGGGATACCGAGGTTCTCAAACGTTCCCGAGGCGGCCATTCGAGGGCAGCTTGCCGTCAGCAACACGAACAGGACGTGGGCATTCCGTCTGGAGCGGGTCATTGAGGGAGTCCTCCGCACGCCACGGCGGCGTACCTTAGCACAGGGCGATAGGTTCGGGAAGTCGCCACACCATCTTGCGCTTGCCGCTCCGGTTCGTGTAGCATATGGGACATGCCGCGAGTTTTCGGTCATCATGTGGCCTACGTCGCACTCGGATCGAATCTGGGGGATCGGGCGTCGACCCTCCGAGGAGCGGTCGACGCCATGCGAGAGATTCAAGGCATTCGGGTGGATGCCATCAGCCGCCTGATCGAGACGATTCCGGTCGGAGGACCGCCGGGACAGGGCAACTACCTGAACGGCGCAATGCGGTTGATAACGTCATGTGCACCGGAGGACTTGCTCTCCATCCTGCAGGAGATCGAACTGCGGTTTGATCGACGGCGGTCGGAACGGTGGGCACCTCGAACGCTTGACCTCGACTTGCTGCTATATGACGATGCGGTCATCGAAACGGAGCGATTGACGGTCCCTCATCCGAGAATGCACGAGCGGGGGTTTGTGCTCCGACCGTTGTGCGAAATAGCCCCGGACGTCGTCCACCCCGTTCTGAGGAAGACGGTCCAAGATCTCCTACGAGGATTGCCATGCACGGACCAACCAGACCCTTTGTTGTAGACACCATCATCGCCGTGCGGAACCACGTTGCTTCGGCCCGTCGCAAAGGGCTTCGCATCGGGTTCGTTCCGACCATGGGGGCTCTGCACGACGGGCACATGTCTCTGGTCCGCCACGCGAAAGAACGGTGCGAATATGTGGTTGTGAGCATCTTCGTAAACCCCACACAGTTCGTGGCCGGAGAGGACTACGGCAACTACCCGCGGACACTCGAGACGGACGTGGACAAGTGTGCGACCGAGGGCGTCGATCTTGTCTTTGCGCCGTCAGTGGATCAGATGTATGGAGCGACTGCCGCTACAACCGTACACGTGGCCCGGCTGACCGAGCCCTTGTGCGGGCGTCACCGCCCCGGCCACTTCGACGGCGTTACGACCGTAGTCACTAAGCTCTTCAACATTGTCCAGGCCGACATGGCGTTCTTTGGCCAGAAGGACGCCCAACAGGCCGTGGTCATCCGAAAGATGGCATTCGATTTGGACATGCCCACTGAAGTGGTCGTCTGCCCGACCGTCCGCGAACCGGACGGCTTAGCGATGAGCAGTCGAAACGCCTATCTTTCGCCCGACCAGCGACGCCAGGCTTTGTCGCTAAGTCGATCGTTGGAACGAGCCCGTCGGGAGATCCTGGCGGGGCAGCGCGATTGCTCGGTGTTGATCGACCAGATTCGTCGAGACCTGGCCGATGCGGGACCATGCAGTATCGACTACGTCGAGATCGTCCATCCGGAGACACTGGAGCCCATTGCTCAGATCATCGATCCCGTGCTCATCGCATTGGCGGTTCGAATTGGCAAAGCCCGCCTGATCGACAACGTGGTGGTGGACCCCAAGCAGCCATCGCTGTAGAATAATCGGTTTGGTGTGTGTTTTCGCTTCGTGACGGCCCGTCGGCAGCGGTGCCCCGACGAAACCGCATAGCGGACGGCGTGCCAATTGCACGCCATGACGCCACAGGAATTTCGCCGAGTCGAATCGTGTTTATCAAAGTCCTTAGAAGCAAGATACACCGTGCGACGGTAACTCAGGCCGATCCAAACTACGTCGGCAGTATCAGCATCGATGCCAACCTGTGCGAGATGGCGAAGCTGATCGAGGGCGAAGCGGTGTTGGTGGCCGACATCAACACGGGTGCCCGTGTCGAGACCTATGTCCAACGAGCCGAAGCGGGAAGCGGCACGATATGCATGAACGGCGCCGCCGCCCGGCGGATTTCGCCTGGTGATCTGGTGATCATCATGGGTTTCGCTTATCTTAGTCCCGACGAGTTGAAGGACCATCATCCACGGATCGTATTGGTGGATGAGCGGAACCATGCCACGAGGGCTTCCTGAGGCGCGGGCCCGATCAGGGATGACCGGGGCCGGAGAGCCCTCTTTCTGAGCGAGGATCGCATGTTACCTACCGTCTTCACGATTCCATTGCCCTGGGGGGGAGGAATCCCCGTCAAGGGCTACGGGCTCATGTTGATGATCGGATTTCTCACGGCCATCTGGATGACGATGCGCCGAGCTGAGAAAGTGCGGTGCGATCCGGACATCGTCTTGAACGCAGGATTCCTTGCACTGATCTGTGGCGTCTTTGGGGCAAGGTTGTTCTATGTGGTTCACTACTGGGAGTCGCAGTTCAAGCACCAAGGGCTTTGGGCGATCGTCGACGTGACCAAGGGGGGACTCGAGTTTTACGGCGGTCTGATTGCAGCCGTTATGGCCATTGTCTTCTACCTGATGGTCAAACGGTACTCCGTACGTCTGTTTCTCGACATCATGGCCCCGTCGGTGATGTGGGGCTTGGCGTTCGGACGAATGGGGTGTTTCTTGAACGGGTGCTGTTTCGGTGGCACGTGCCCGGCCAATACCCCCTGGCCGCTCGCCGTTACGTTTCCATACGGTAGCCCCGCGCACATGCACCATTTCCTCACGAACCGCGCCTCGCTGCCGCTCGAGTTCATGTACATCAATCCTGGGGCCGATGTGCCGGCTCATCCGATTTCTCGGGAACACATCGCGATGAAATCGGATGAAATCCTCGCCCCTCAAAGGAAGCATAAGCAAGCGAGAGAGGCGTTTGAGGCGGCGATGGGTAGGCTTCCTCCTGATGTGGCGGCGAAAATCAGGGAGAAATGGCCTACGTACGAACGGGAGCGACAAACGTGGTACCTTGCGCAGAGGGCGAGGTTCAGCGACGAGCAACGTGAACAATCCGGACAGGCCTACAGCCAGGCGCTCAGGGGGCTTTCCGAGGCATGCACTCTGGCGCCCAGCGGTCAACAGCTCATCAAATTGATTCAAGCAGAGAGCGCTGCCTGGGTCGAACTGACCAACCACACCATGACGCTTCGCGATCTATTGGGTGACCGGCTGAACCCACGTCCGGACATCGCTGGGTTGCCGGCCTTTCAAAAGAAGGCTCAGGAGTTTCGTTCTCATCCCGTTTACATCGCCCAGCTTCTCGGAACCATCAACGCCCTGATCATATGCGGTGTGCTCGTACTCTTCTTCCATCGCCGACGGGTCCACGGCGCCGTCTTTGGCTTGATGTTGATCCTTAAGCCGATCACCCGCATCATCTTGGAGTTCATTCGTGCGGACAATCCTATCGATGCCGGCGGCCTGACGATCAGTCAGGCCGTCAGTCTGGGTATGCTGCCGATGGGGCTACTATTCCTGTTCATCGTCTACAAGATACTTCCCCCTCAGAGCCCGCGAGCCACGATCTGGGTACCTCCACGGCACGATCCGCCACCACCCGGCGAGGGAAGTGTCTCACGGGCCCTGAAAGAAGGCGCAACCCGGCAAACAGCAGCCTTGCCGGTCGAAACGGTCGACATCAAGAAAGACAGGCCGAAGGCCCGCGGCGTTGACACGGTCGTGGTAGCCGCCGAGCCCATGGGCACCGCCGACTATGATTGGCACGCGAAGGACGCAATCTGCGCCAAATGCGGCACCCAACTTCGGCCTCCTGATGGTTTGTTGTATCAAGTGCGCGCCTCCAGACGAGGGGCGAGTCAGGACAAGGCGCCCGGCGTTGTCGAAGTCGTCGGAGCCGACCCGAACACGGCATTTGAACTAATCTGCGAGTCCTGTTTTGACCGCCGACCACCACAGGATAAGACCCGCGCCAAACGATTGGCCAAGAAATGGTGGAAGTCCGGCCAGGTGTGACGACCCGGGGGACGCCTCAGTGAGTGAGATGCGCCCCCCCGCGTCTTCGGGCCAGTGACCGTTTCGTCGGACCTCGGGCCGCGCCTCTCTCACCCTGCCGCGGAAGGTGGCGACATTCCATCTCAGAATGTGTCGACCCGTATCCTGGCGCTGATGGGAAGATGATTGGCGAGCTGCCTGCCGCTTCCGTACGCCCATCCGAGTGGCCACGACCGCCACGTGACGACCACCCAGCCGGTTGTGGCGTTAGCAATCGCTTCTCCGCGTAGGTATGCTGCCGATTCCCTATCAGACAAATCCAGTGTTTGGTACGCGGAAAAGTCTCCTTCCCGCCGTGTGGCCAGAGCGTATGCTGGGAACCAAGTCTTACCCTTACGGTAGGCCACCTCCGGTCCGTGGGCATCGAGCGAACTCAGTAAGGGGGGCGTGCTTTCCGACCACGCGTCCGTCCGAGTAGGGGTGCTGCGGACGACCACGGGGCTTCGCCATCGGCCGACGTCAACCGGTATGCACGACGACCGATCACGAACACGAATTGAAGCAACGTCGAGTTCCGCTGAGGTATCCCTCCGCAGCCGGCACGCGAAGGCACCTGCCGAGTCGTCGAGATGTGGCCAGAGCCGATAGCAACCCTCGGGCGAAGGCGCGGGACTCTGCCATGGTCGCAATACCTCCACCGGTTCAATCCGCCATCCCTCCTGATACTGGGTCAGGTCGATCACCTGCTGCTCGTTTTCCGTCCATGCAAACGTGCACGTGGAGTAGACCAAGTATCCTCCAGGCCGGACCAGCGAGGCTGCGGCTCTTAGGATTCGCTTCTGTCTGGCCGCACAGTGAGCCATGGTCCTGGGCGCATACGCCCGAGAGGTTTGCTTGCCCTTGCCAACAAGAGACTGACCGCTACATGGGGCATCCACCAAGACAGCGTCGAACCGCCCTGCAAGGCGTTCGGAAAGGGTCTCCGGATCCCAGCCTGTCACCGAGAATCTTCCCGATCCGTGACGCCCGAGGTTGAGAAGCAACGGTGCCAACCTCGACCGGATCGCCTCGTTCGCCAGTAACCCACCGGTACGGCCGAGCCGGTCGAGAATGGCCGTGGCCTTGCCCCCCGGGGATGCGCAAACGTCGCAGATGAGTTGGCCGGGACGGATGTCCATGGCTGCAATTGCCAGCAGGCTGCCGGCGTCTTGGATGTAGTATGCACCCGCGGCGTACAGCAGATGCCCCGAGGGCCTGACCGGGTCAACAAGGAAACGCCCCACGACGGGCAGCCACGGCACGGGACGCGTAGGAAAGGGCGGTTCCGCATCAAACGCCTTCTGCCCGAACAGGTTGAGCCGTACGCATCGCACGCTAGGGCGCCTACTGGCGAGAGCTAGGTCTTTGACGGTGCCCTCGGGCGGCCGCAATGGACCCAGCGCCTCGCAGACCATTGACTCATCAACCATATTCTTTCGTACTTCCCACAAGTTGTTCGTTCCGCTATCCACGCAAGTCAAGGTGTGCACCCGGCGGCGCTCGGCCTTGACACCCTCGAACCCAGTAAGACCGGTGAGTCAGTTTCGGTTAGCACAATGTATGCTTACCGACAAATAATTACAGCGTATTCTGAGCACGGCCTCAATTCTTGGTGTATACTAAGTGTACACACGCATCGCCCCCCTCTGTGGGGCCGTTCACGTCGCGGGGGGGCATTGGCGCCGGGGGATAACGGAGGAACCGTGCTATGATGGCGCGCGGATACTCCCGAACCAGGATCGGCGGATGCGGATGCGCCGTAAGGGCGATCGTTGCTGTTTCTGACGATGGAGAAATGCAGGCTCTTATCTGTACCGATCCTGCCTCAGGCTCCGAGTATCTGTGTGGCTCATGCCAACAAGTCTGTCGGACCCTAAACGCGGCGTTGGAAGCATGTGATTTCGCGCAGGCGGCCCGCCTCACACCGGAGCACTTTCGACTGAGCACCGAGTCCAGGGCCCATCTGAGCACCGCGATTGAAGTGCTTCACGAGGCGATGCTTGAGGCCATTTTCGAATTCGAGAGCAAGGTCGTTCCCGAAGGGGCTCTCGAGTTTGAGGGCCAAATAGACCAGTTCACCGGTGCATACGCCTGAAAGGCCTTGTTCGGTTCCTTGCCGCGCATCAGCACCGCTACCGTTGAGAAAGGAACGGTTTCGGGGACGGCAGCCGGAGTCAGTTCGTTACAACGGATTGGAGCCGCCGCTTAGTTGTGGGCATCTTTCACAATAGTTCCAGTCCCGCTGAACCTCTCCTGAACAACTCATACACATATGGATTTCCACCTGGGTTGGCCATGGTCGCCCCGAAGGCGGTATACTGACGATTCGGATTCAGGGAGGTTGGGGTGTTGTGCGCGGGCATGGTCAGATGGGTCCGTTTGGCTTGTGTCGGCGTTGTCCTGCTGTCCCTGGGATGCGACACCCGTTCGCAACCGGCCCGGCGTCGCAGGCCTCCTGCCGGATCCGGCGCCAATGACGGGGGGTGGCAGCGTGGTTCCACCGGACCGGCTGAGGCCCCCCCGGGATTGAGCCCCCCCCGGAAC
>CAZQTW010000045.1:0-55418 GCA_964596165.1 uncultured Planctomycetales bacterium
GATGATCTACGTTCCCGGCCAGCATGCCTGGCTCGATCTGCCGGACGTCGCGACGCTGAACGCCCCGAATCCGCTGATGGTGATCAACTGCAAGAAGGACCTTCTCTTCACCCCGGACGGGATGAAGGCGGCCGAGGACAAGATCGCCAGGGTCTACGCGAAGTTCGGCGGATCGGATCGATTCAAGTGCCGGTACTACGACGAGCCCCATTCCCTGAAGATCCCGGCGCAAGACGACGCCATCTCATGGCTTCAGAGGTGGCTGAAGTAAGGCCGTTTTCGATCGGCCGCAGCCGGCCGAGCGACGGCCCGATCGTGGCGGCCGGCGTGTCGCAGGCCCAACTCCGGCCGGCGGGGCATCCGCCGCCACACTCGTGCATGAAACGCCATACAAGACCTGGACGATGGAAAAGCGACAGTTCGGGTGGGCGCCGGCCACCCCTCTTATCCGTGAAAGGCTATAGCCCTTCCACCGCGGCGCGCACTTGCGGCGGGCGCGGGGTATTGACGCAGGTCAAGAGCTTGGAGGATCGATCGGTGGCGGGGCCGGTTCGGTGTGATGGGTCTTGCCATGGTCCGGGTGACCCGCGGCCGTGTAAAGCCCCTCGATCGAGCATTCGAACACGCGACTCAACACCTCGTCGCTTAGACGGCCGGGCGTGTCATGAAAATGCAGTCGTCGATTCAAGCAGGCGATGCGTTGACAACTCGACATGACGGTCTGGAGATCGTGCGAAACGACCACCAGGGTAACGTCGAACACTATCTTGATGTCGTTGAGCACCTGCCGCAGGATGGCCTGTCCGGGTTGGTCCACGCCCACCGTCGGCTCATCGAGCATCAGGATGGGCGGCTTGGCGACGAGGGCCCGCGCGATGATGGCCCGCTGTTGTTGACCGCCGGAGAGTGCGCCGATGGGTCGGTCGGCGAGCGAATCGATCCTCAGGATCCGCATCACATGGTCCGCGTAGTCCCGGTCTTCGCTTGAGAATGGGCGAAGCATTCCCGTCTTCCCGACCAGACCCATGCAAACGACCTGTCGAACGCTGACGGGAAACGTCCAATCGATTTGCTGTCGCTGAGGGACCCAGCCGATCACCCGGCCGTGCCGTCGGGCCTCGGTCGGCGACATCCCCAAGACGCGCACGCTGCCGGTGTAGTCCTCCAAGAGTCCCAGCACGATTTTGAGGAGCGTGGTCTTCCCGGCCCCGTTGGGGCCCACAATAGCGAGAGTGGACCCGATCGTCAGGTGGAGGTGGATGTCTTCCAACGCCACGGTACCTTCGGGGTATCGGTACGAAACGCCGTCGATGCAGATCGCCTCATCACCGACGTGCCTGTCGCCAACGTAGTCGGCCTTCTTGCCCGGGGGTTTGCTCATGCCGTCTTTACCCGTTTGATTCCTGGCGCTATTGGGACAAGGCCGCCACGAACGTGTCGAGATTGGTCTTCATCAACGCGATATAACCGTCACGGCCAGGGACGCCGGCGGCGCCAATCGGATCGAGGATCGCGGTTTCAACGCCCGCCTGGCGCGCGATGGCCTCCATGCGTTCGCGAGGGAACTGGGGTTCGCCGAAGACAACCTTGACCCGGTGCCTTTTGATGAACGCGATCAACTCCTCCATCCGTTTGGGGCCGGACTCTTCCGCATGGGTATGACGAAGCGCGAGCTGCTTGAGGCCATAGCGGTCGGCGAAGAGGCCGAAGGCCGCATGCAAGGTCACGAACTCCTTTCGGGGCAGTCCTTTCAGCCGATCGGCGCAGAGCTTATCCAGGTCGTCCAGCTCCTTACGAAACCGCCGGGCGTTTGCGCGATAGGTTTCGGCTTCCGGCGGGTCGAGTTGGCAAAGGGCATCCGCCATCCGATCGCAGAACCCCATCATCATGACCGGGTCGAGCCATGTATGGGGATCCGTTCCCTCGTGACCTTCGGGATCGTCGTGGTCATGCTCCTCCGGGAGATGCTGCGAGGCGGGCGGACGGGTCGGTCCGTTAGCCGGGGAACCGAGGTCGAGGATCCTCGGCGCCCTCGCGCCCGAAGCCATCGCGCTGCGGCGGGCCCAGTCGTCCACGCCCCGTCCGACCAGGACGAGCAGTCGCGAACCGGCCAGCCTCTCCGCCAAGAGGGGCGTCGGTTCGTACCCGTGGGGCGTCTGCCCGGGCGGTAGGAGCGTGGTCACTTCGACACGATCTCCCCCGATTTGCTTTAGGGCATCGGCAATCGGAAAAATGCCGGCGGCGACCGGCAATCGACCGCCGTTTCGGACGGTTCGGTCGGCCGACGGAGGTCTTTCACACGCGACGATTGTCAGTGTGAGACAACCCCATCCGCACGCGAGGCCATGCTGAAAAAGGGTGGCCTTGATCCTCATCGAGAGAGCTCCCCGGCACGTCGAGCGTGCCGCACGTCCTACATGCATATCATTTGCATTATCATACCCTCGGAACCCCCTCGGCGGTCAAGAGGTCGTGCGCGTTACCGGTTTGATCCTCGTCACATTCCCGACTAGACTGGACCCCATGCCGACACGGCGACAGACCGAGAGGCGTTCGTGGGCGGAACGGCTACGTCGCGAGGGACTTCGCATGACCTGTTGCCGACGGGGTTTGTTCGCCGTTCTGGAGGAGGGGGCGATACCGGCCACCGTCGAGCAGTTGGCCGAGGCGGTGAACCGACTTCATAAGAACCACGGTCACGACTTGTCGACCATCTATCGAAACGTCGAGATTCTTCAGGCCGCCGGCATCGTGCGTCGAGTGGATTTTGGGGACGGTACCGCGCGCTACGAGCTTGATGAGGGTCATAACCACTATGTTCGCTGCGTCAAGTGCGGCAAGACCGTGGCGATCGGAGGGTGTGACCTGGCCGGCTTGAACCGCCAGGTGGAACAACAACTGGGCTATGTGGTAACCGGCCACCATCTCCATCTGACGGGTCTCTGCCGGCGGTGTCGCCGCTAGGGAGGCGCCGGCGCGTGCGTTTCCGGTATCAAGACGGTATGTCGATCGCATCTTTCTTTTTCTTGCACACCGAAAACGCGGCTGTCTGGACACGTCAAGATGCCCCCGGATAGGCTATCACCCGCGCTACCCGAGAGTCGGTCTGCGCAGACCGGCGTCGGGTCGGCGCCGATGTGAACCTTTAACGGGTTCCATGAATACCGTCATCCATTTGGAGCACAGGCCATGCAACTGACCGGTGGACAGATCATCGCGGAGTACCTGGTCGCCGAAGGCGTGCCGTACGTGGCGGGGATTCCGGGCCACGGCTGTCTGGGATTGGTGGATGCCTTCTTGGACCGGCGCGAACGAATCGGCCTGATCCAACCCCGATGCGAAAACGGGGCGGTCTACTTGGCGGATGGCTACTTCCGAGCTTCAGGCCGGCCGCTGGGCGTATTCACGAGCATCGGTCCCGGTGCGATCAACACGGCCATCGGTGTTGCCACCGCCTACGTCGACTCGACGGCCATGCTGGTCCTTACCGGCGACACACACACGCACATGATGGGCAAGGGCGTGCTTCAGGAGATTGAGCGGCGGCAGGATTCGGCGTTCACGAACATCCTGGCGCCGATCACGAAACGTCACTGGCGTGCGACACATCCCGATCAACTGCCCAATATTCTGTGGCGGGCGTTCAACGAGATGCTGACGGGGCGCAAAGGACCGGTGCTGATCTCGCTTCCGATGGACGTGCAAGCCGCGGCGGCGGATGTGGCGCTGCCGGTACCCGCGGAGCATCGAGGCGTCGACCGTGCCACGGGAGACGTGGGCGCGGTCGCCCGGGCGGCGACCTTGCTCGTCCAAGCCAAGAGGCCGGTTATCCTGGCGGGCGGCGGGATCAACAGCAGCCAGGCGTGGGAGGAGTTGATCGCGGTGGCCGAGTTCCTCGGCGCGGCGGTCGTGACGACCTTCCAGGGCAAGGGCTGCTTCCCGGAGGATCACGAGCTGGCCGGCTGGCTGACCGGCGCCAAGGGCACGTCGTGTGGCATTCATCTTGCCACTCACGCCGACGTAATGCTGGCGGTTGGCTGCCGATTCGCCGATGAAACGACCTCGTCGTATCGGCCCGGCGCGGCGCTCAGAATTCCGCCGACCCAATTGATTCACCTGGATATCGACAGCGGTGAGATCGGCAAGAATTACCCGGTAACGGTGGGGATTGTCGGTGATGCTAAGGCCACACTGGCGGAACTCCTGCGCTGCCTGAAGGCGGAGCACAAGGCTCGGGACTACCGTTCCGGCGAGTACTTCGCGGAGATCCGGCGCGTTCGGCAGGAATGGCTCTCGCGCATTGCCCAGTGGGCCGACGATTCGAAGGATCCGATGATGATCACGTCGCTTCTGCGTGAGATTCGCCGGTTTCTCGATCGCGACGCCATTGTGGTCAGCAGCAGCGGGAACACGCAGGCGCAGATTCTTCAGGAGTTTCCGTTCTATCTACCCCGGACGAACATCACGACCGGGGGCTTCAGCACGATGGGTTGGTCGTTCCCCGCCGCGATGGGCGCCAAGCTCGCCTGTCCGAAACGTCAAGTCGTCGCGATCATGGGCGACGGCGACTACATGATGACGATGGCCGAACTGGCCACCGCGGTCCAGCACGGCATCGCCACTGTGACGGTCATAGCGAACAACGTGGGCTGGCACAGCATCAAGGATCTTCAGGTTGCCGTATTGGGCGCCGAACGGGCCCACCACGTGGAGTTCCTCGACAAAACGGGACAGGCCTACACGCCGAACTTCGCCGAAGCGGCCAAGGCTTTTGGTGCGCATGGAGAACGAATCACGAGGAGCTCGCAGGTGCGTCCGGCGCTGGAGCGTGCGTTCGCCGCCGGCAAGCCGGCGGTCATCGAGGCCATGTGCCAGCGCGAGCATCCCTATACCGGCTCGCCGGCGGTCGGGTGGTGGGATGTGCCGATTCCGGCTTACCTGACCGATCGCCGGGCACGTTACGAAAGGGAGCGGGCGGAAGAGCGCATATAGCAGAACATCGAGGCTGCAAGGATTCCAGACATCGGAGGCGGATGCGCATGAGGGCCTTACCTTGTGGGGAAACGATGTAAGGCCGACAGGGAGAGAGCCATGGGTGACGTGTTTCCTTCACAGAAGACGGAAGAACCGCCGAGCATGCGGCAACAATTGGCGGTCGATCGGACGATGTTGGCCAATGAGAGAACACTGCTGGCCTACGTCCGTACCGCCCTTGGGTTGCTGCTTGTCGGCTTGGCGATTCTCCATTTTCCCGGGAACGGGTGGTCGGCCGTCGCGGGTGGAATCTTCGCGGCAGGGGCGGTTGCGACGGTGGGAATCGGGGTCGCCAGCTACAGGCGAACCGCCAAGAGAATCACCGCCGTGGCGACGGACCTTTGATGCGTCTCAGATAGGCGCCGGGGCGCAGGAGTGTGACGCCTTGTATCGTCTTCCCGAAGTATGCTCCGAAATGCCTCTTGTCACCCGTCAAGAGACAGGTTGCGCCGCTCCGCATGGCCGCTAGAAGCATAGGGTGGTCTTTCGTTGGAAGGGAAACGTCGTCCGGAGATACTGGTATGAAGTCATATCGCGAAGAACTGTGGTTCAACGTGAAGGATCGGCGAGGGTACATCAACATCACGTCGCAGGTGGAGGATGCCGTTCGCAAGAGCGGCGTTCGCGAGGGGCTGGTGCTCGTCAACGCCATGCACATTACGGCCAGTGTGTACATCAACGACAATGAGTCCGGTCTGCTGGCCGACTATGACGACTGGCTTGAGAAGCTTGCCCCTCACGAACCGGTCAGCCACTATCGACATAACCGCACCGGCGAGGACAACGGCGATGCGCACCTTAAACGTCAGGTCATGGGCCGCGAAGTGGTCGTGGCGATCACCGAGGGCAGGCTCGACTTCGGTCCTTGGGAGCAGATCTTCTACGCCGAATTTGACGGCCGCCGGCGAAAGCGGGTTCTGGTGAAGGTCATCGGGGAATGAGAACAGGGAATAGGGCGCAGGGTTCCACGGCAAAGCGGGCTCGACGTCTTGCGATCAACCCCCTATTCCCTATGCCCGACACCCTATTCCCTGTACGTAGTGTGTCCTCACGATATGGGAGTGTGCGGATGTGCTATCCCGCCAGCCATCCCCCATCAACGTAGAGGATCTGTCCGGTCATGAAGCTGCTGGCGTCGGAGGCGAGGTAGACCGCCGCCCCGGCGAGGTCGTCGGGCCGGCCCCATCGTTTCATCGGGGTTCGCGACGCCACCCAGTCGCAGAATTGCGGATTGTTCTGCAATGGATCGGTCAGATCGGTCGCGATGTAGCCCGGTCCGATACCATTGACGCGAACGCCTCGGGCGGCCCACTCGACGGCGAGGGCCTTCGTCAGCATCTTGACCCCGCCCTTGCTCGCGTTGTACGCGGCGATGGTAGCCCGTCCCATCTCGCTGGTCAGCGAGCAGATATTGATGATCGATCCCCGGCCGGCCTCGAGCATGGGTCGAGCGACACGCTGAGTCAGGGCAAACACGCTGCGAAGGTTCAGGTCCAGGATCCGATCCCAGTCGGCCAGGTCGAATGTTTCGGAAGGACTTCGGATCGTGGTGCCGGCGTTGTTGACGAGCACGTCGATTCGGCCGTGCCATTCGAGCGTTCGTTCGACCAACGTCTTACGGACTTGATCCTCCGCCACGTCTCCCCATACGCCCCTTGCCTGGATACCCTCAGCGGCCAGTTGCCGCAAAGCCTCTTCGCCCACGTCGGGTCGTCTTGCGGCCAGCATCACGCTTGCGCCGGCCTCGCCCAGGGCTCGGGCGATGGCAAACCCGATGCCGCGGGACCCACCCGTCACGATGGCCACGCGGCCGTCCAACCGAAACGTATCAATCACCGACTTGCCCATCGTGTCTCCTATGCTCAATCGGAGCTGCAACCGTTGGGGAAAGACAACTACGACCGGTTGCGTG
The DNA here is from genome assembly GCA_964596165.1 of uncultured Planctomycetales bacterium. Classification (GTDB taxonomy): domain Bacteria; phylum Planctomycetota; class Phycisphaerae; order UBA1845; family JAFGLZ01; genus CAYUQT01. Next base: position 6,947 of record CAZQTW010000045.1, read on the forward strand.
GTACCTCAGAATCCGCCTCTTGCCTTGATCCAGTCTATCGTTTCCTGCTCGTACGGCATGTCGTTCGCACAGGCCTGTCGCGTGACGACGATTGCGCCGACCGCATTGGCCATACGGAGTGACCGCTGCCAATCCCAACCCTTCAGAAGGCCGTAGATCAGGCCGCTGGCGTAGCCGTCGCCCGCGCCGAGGATGTTGCAGACCTCGACTTTGAACGGATCGGCGCGGACGACACTCCCATCGGCCACGTAGACAGAGGAACCCCGCGTCCCCTGCTTCAGCACGACAGCCCCGGCGCCGCAGTTCAGCAGCGTCTGCATCGCGGCCGACACATCGCCCTCAACCCGCGGGTCGGAGACCTGCGAGTGGGAGATGGAGACCTGCGATACCTCTCGCACGGCGGTGGCCTTGATCTCGTCTTCCGAACCGACGGCAATGTCCACAAGATGCAGGATCGACCTCACCACGACGCCGAAGGCGCGTGGGTCGTGCCATTGGTCGGCGCGGAAGTCGATGTCGAGGATCACGACCGCGCCGTTTGCGCGTGCATGCTCGGCCGCGTAGATCGTCGCGCTGCGGCTGGGCTCCTTGCTCAGCCCCGTGCCGGTAATAAAGATCGCCCGTGTGTCGGTGAGCGGGGCGGCGATCGCGTCGTCGATGGTCAACTCGATGTCGGCGCAGCCGCTGCGATAGTAGACCAACGGAAACTTGTCCGGCGGCTCGATGCCCAACACCACGGCGCTGGTGCGAAAGCCCTTCTTCCGCGGAATGAACCGTGTCTCAACCCCTTCGTTGTTGAGGAACTTCAGCATGAAATCGGCCACGGGGTCGTCGCCCATCGCCGTCAGCAAGGCGGGCTTGAGACCGAGGCGTCGCGTCCCGACGCTGACGTTGGTCGGGCAGCCGCCGACGAACGCGGCGAAGGTCTTGATGTCCGCGAAGGCCGCGCCGATGTCGTTGGAGTAGAGATCGATCGAACTGCGACCCATGGGGAGCACGTCGTACCGGCGCCCCGTTGGGGCGACAGGCGGTCTCAAGGATGCACTCATGGTGTTGAACCTTCCTCCATCTCGTGCGTCACGAGCGGGACTCTCGGGTCCGGCTTCGTCCAAGTCTGCTTGATCCAGGCGTGATCGGGGTCATCCGTGGCCGCCAGGGACTGGGCGGACCCCGCCAGAAAGTTGAGGTAGTAGCACGTGTATCCCCACGGCGCACTGACCGGATGGTAGCCCTCGGGCACGAGAACGATGTCGTTGTCGTGGGCCACCACCACGGCGTCCAACGATCGATCATCGTTGTAGACCCGCTGGATCGCGTAGCCCTGGGGCTTGTCGATCTTGTAGTAGTAGATTTCTTCGAGGTCCGCCTCCAAGACCTTTCCGGAGGCGTCCAGGCGGTGGACGTCGTGTTTGTGAGGCGGATAGCTGCTCCAGTTGCCGCCGGGCGTGTAGACCTCGACGGCCACGATCCGATGACAGTCGAATCCGGGCGGGATAATGCTGTTGATCTGCCGGGTGGCGTGGTTTCCGCCTCGAATCTCGATCGCCGAATCCGCCGGCGTGATCAGCCGGGCCGGGTGATCCTGATCCGTGGGCACCCAGCAGTGTGCCAATTCGAGGCGGTCGCTCGTGGCCGTCACGGTGAACGTCGTTCGGCGGGGGAGATAGACCGCGTAGGGCATCCCGCTGAACACGTCCGGCCGCCGGCCGACCCGCGCCCATTCGCCGCGGCTGCTGACGACCGAGCAGGAGCCGCCCAGTATCACGATGGCGGATTCGCACTCACCGACCTTGGCGGACCATATAGCCCCTCGCGCCATGGATCGGACTTCAACACTGAGCATCCGCCACCCGGCTTGAGTCGCCGTAACGCGAGTTACGAGGTCGGGCTCACCGCGAGACGTGGTCGGTCGAATCAGTAGGTCCTGCGTAGGGTTCCTCATGGCTTGGTTCCCACAATCGCCCGTCGGCACGCGTTCATGGTCAATTCCGCGCCGTCCGGAGTGCTCAAGAGGCGACATGCGGTGAAGCCTGCATCCCGGAACAAACGGATGATTCCTTCCGGTGCCGGTATCCGATTGTCAGCTTCGGTCGTTCTCTACAGGAAGTATCGTTCCCTCTTTATGTTTTCCTCGTAGCGGGCTCGTGCCTTTCGGACCGATTCCATGCCGGAGACCTCGGCCACGGCCACGTCCCACCATGATTCGTAGCCCGGGACGTACTCATCACGGTTGACCTTGATCGCGATCACCGTGGTGCGGTCGGTGGTCTTGGCCTCTTCGAGGGCCGCCAGCAGGCTGGCGCGATCCTGCGCGCGGATGGCATGGGCGCCCAGGCTGGCGGCGTTCGCCGCGAAGTCGATCGTCAGGAAATCCTCCGTCTCGAGGCTTCCGTCGCCGGATCGATACCGGAAGTCGTTGCCGAATCCGTGGCTGCCGCAGCTCTTCGAAAGGCCGCGGATGCAGGCAAAGCCGTGATTGTCCAGCACGACGACAACGAGTTTCATCTTCTCCTGGATGGACGTGACGATCTCGTTGCTCATCATCAGGTACGAACCGTCGCCGACCAGCACGTACACCCCGCGCGACGGATCGGCCATCTTCACGCCGAGCGCGCCGGCGATCTCGTAGCCCATCGTCGAGTAGCCGTATTCCATGTGGTATCCCTTGGGTGTCGGCGTTCGCCAGAGCTTGTGCATGTCGCCGGGCAGGCCGCCGGCCGCACAGACCACGGTGTCGTTGTCCGTCATGAACTCGTTGACGATGCCGATGACCTCGCCCTGGCTGATCCGTGGTTTGGCGTTGAGGTTGAACAGCCGATCGACCTCCTTGTCCCAGGCTTCTCGCAGCTTCTCAACGTTTTGCTTGTGGTCGTCGGGTACCGTATAGCCCTTCAGTGCGGCAGTAAGCTTGGCGAGGCCTGCTTGTGCGTCGGCCACCAGCGGCAGCGCGGCATGCTTGACGGCGTCGAACGGAGAGACGTTCAGACCGATCCACCGCACGTTCGGGTCGGCGAAGGCCGTCTTGGACATCGTCGTGAAATCGCTCAACCGCGTCCCGACGCAGAGGACCAGGTCCGCTTGCCGCGCGATGATGTTCGCCGCCGACGTCCCCGTGACGCCGATGGCCCCGACGTTGCAGGCGTGGCTCCAGGGGAGAGACCCCTTGCCCGCCTGGGTTTCACAGGAGGGGATGCCCGTCGCCTCACAGAAGGCAGCCAGCGCCTCGCTCGCCTCCGAATAGAGGACGCCACCGCCCGCGATGATCAGGGGGCGCTTGCTCCGGCGGATCCAACTCACGGCGCGACGCAGCATCTCCTCGTCCGGCTGTGCTCGCGGGATGTACCATACGCGATCCTCGAAGAACTCCACCGGATAGTCGAACGCTTCCGTTTGCACATCTTGCGGAAGGGAGAGCGTGACGGCGCCGGTCTCCGACGGACTGGTGAGGACGCGCATCGCCTCCATCAGTGCCGGGATGATTTGCTCGGGCCGGTTGATCCGATCCCAGTATTTGCTGACCGGTCGGAAGCAATCGTTGACCGACGTATCCTGGCTGTGCGGGCACTCGAGTTGCTGGAGCACGGGACCGGGCACCCGATTCGCGAAGATGTCGCCGGGCATCAGAAGAACGGGAATACGATTGACCGTGGCCGCCGCCGCCCCGGTGATCATGTTGGTCGCGCCGGGACCGATCGACGTCACGCACGCGAATGCCCGCAGCCGGCGGCTCTGCTTGGCGAACGCCGTGGCCGCATGGACCATCGCCTGTTCGTTTCGGGCCTGGTAGTACCGCAGTCCGTCCTTCCCGTATTCTTCGAGCGCCTGGCCGACGCCGGCCACGCACCCGTGGCCAAAGATACCGAAGACGCCCTCGATGAATCGGTTCTTTCGGCCGTCGCGCTCGACGTACTGCGCCTTGAGAAACTCCACGATGGCCTGTCCCATCGTCAATCGTCTCGTCTTCATGGTCGGACCCTTCTTGAAATGCGGAGGACCTCGCTTGCCCCACGGCCTTACGCCGGGCCCCGGAGCCAATAGTATCGAGTCCACCGCGCCGTAGGGTCAAGCGTCGAGATTCGTGAACCGTTGCAGCGGCTACTATAATGCACGCCGTGAGGGTCAAACTCGGCCCCCGGAAACGGCGAGGGTGCCGGTTCGGCCCGAGAAACAGGTGCATCCACCATGCTCCCCCGTTCGTTGAAGATTGTCCTGGCCTTGGGGGTCGTGAGCGCCGCCGGCTGGTGGCTTTTTGCGGACACGGTACGGTACTACCGGCCCGATCAGTCTGCCAATCGCGTCGTGCGATTCTCCCATTGGGGCGACTACCAGGAATACCTCATGTGGCGGGAGATGATTGCCGCCTTTCAGCGTGCGAATCCGGACGTGCATGTGCGCCAGGAGTACGTCGTCGGATTCCAGGGACGATACGAGACGAAGATCCAGCAGCAGTTGGTCGCCGGTGACGCACCGGATGTCGTCATGTTTCAAGATGAGCCTTTGCCCGTCTTCGCCGAGCGTGGATTCGCCGATCTGACCGGTCTACTCGGCACACCCGGGCTTTCCATTGACCCGAATCGCGACTACTTCGAGACGGCGGTTCAATCCTTCACGATCCATGGCCGGTTGCGGGGCATGCCCCTCTCGGGAGGCAGCCTTCTGATCCTGTGGAACAAGCGGTGCTTCGAGCGGGCCGATCGCGTGCATCGCCGTACCGTTCGCAGACCCTGGGATGAATGGACGCTCGATGACTTCCTCACAATCTGTCGTGATGTGACCATCGACGAGGATGGCGACGGCCGCATCGACCAGTTCGGCCTCGTGTTGCCCGGTTGGATCTACTACCTGCCGTTCGTGTGGAGCCACGGGGTGGACGTCCTCGACGAGACGCGAACGGAGTGGCGGCTGGTCGGTCGCCCGGCCGAGGAGGTGTTTGAGCTGTTCCGCAAGTGGAGGTGGGAGTACCATGTCTGTCCGACCTCGGTCGAGCAGAGCGAGATGCTCACCGACACCGCCTTCTTCACGGGCCGAGTGGCCATGTGCATCCAGGGACCGTGGCTCCAGCCGTTCCTCAACGCCACGTCGCTGGGACCCCACGCCGGCCGACCGCCTGAGTATGCCATCACTCACCTGCCTTACGGGCCCACGGGTAAACGCTACACCCGCGTGACCTGGGACGGGCTGTGTCTGAGCGATCGTTTGACGGACGAACAGAAGCAGCGGGCGTGGCGGTTCATTCACTTCGTTTGCTCCCGACCGGGTCAGGACCTTCTCGCCCGGCACCAGCGAGCGGTGCCCGCGCTGAAGGCATCGGCCGAGACCTTCAAACACCTCGATCCGGGCAGCGGATCGGGAAAGTTCGTCGACGCCTTTGCCTACGCCCGCCTGCAACCGATAACCCGCCATTGGATGCTGATGGACCGGAAGATCGTCGAGTACATGGATCGGTTGGCGAGCAATGAGATCAGTGGCCGCGAGTTCATACGACGCTTGGCGGAGGATACCGAATTGCGGCGGTACTTCCGCATGCCCACCGCGAAGCAGGAATTCGCAACTACAGGAACGGATGTTCAATGAAGCAGCGGCGCGAAATCCATTCCTGGTACGGCTGGGTGGACCGTCATGTCGGCTGGCTGTTTTCCGCGCCGTGGTTGACCGGCGTTGTCGTGCTCATGGTCTTCTCCATGGCGGTCTCCGTGGTCCTGTCGCTCGTGGAGTGGGATGGGGTGAGCCTGTCCGGGATGAAATGGGTCGGACTGTCGAATTACCGCACGATTGTCTCATCGGATATGGATTTCCGCATTTCTCTGTACAACACACTCGTGTATGCCGTGTTCGCCGTGCCGCTGGGTCTGATCTGCTCGCTCGCGCTGGCTTTGCTCCTGGACTCGACGCTTCGCGGGATCGCGTTCTTCCGCACGATGTATTACATGCCCCACGTGCTCGGCGGTGTGGCCACCATCCTCATCTGGCGGTGGATTCTTCACCCCGATTTTGGCCTCCTGAACTCCATGGTGCGTGATGTCTATGGTCTGTTTGCCGCCCTGGGTTTTTCGCAGGCCGGGACATGGCCCGTGCCGGGCTGGTTGTACTCGCCGACATGGTGCAAACCGGCCATGCTGCTGATGAACCTCTGGGGAGCCGGCGGGGCCATGCTGATCTTTTTGGCCGCGTTGCAGAATGTACCGGAGCATCTCCACGAAGCGGCCGAGATCGACGGCGCCGGGGCGTGGCGCCGATTTTGGCACGTGACGCTACCGCAGATCAGTCCGGCGATCTTCTTCAATCTGGTCATGGGGATCATCGGTACGCTCCAGATCTTCAACCAGGCCTACCTGCTCCAATCCGGAGGACAGCGGAAGGGTCTGCTCTTTTATGTCGTCTATCTGTATCAGCGGGCGTTCGACCGCTATCAAATGGGCTACGCCTCAGCGTTGGCCTGGATCCTGTTCGTGATCATCCTGGCTCTCACGGCGGTCGTGTTGTGGTCCGGCAAGCACTGGGTACACTATGAGGGTGAGCGATGAGCCGGTCGGCCTCTCCGATTGCGAACCTCGCTGACGTTGACTCCCTGCGTGGGCATCGCTCGCGTCATCGGAGGCGGCTGTGGACGTTTTTGCGGCTCGGTGTGCTCGTCGTCCTCGGCCTGGGCTTCATGCTCCCGCTGATCTGGGCATTCTGCGCCTCGCTCAAGCCGTTGGACCAGGTCTATGTCTTCCCGCCGCAGTTCCGCCCCCGTCCGCCCCAATGGGACAACTACCGCCAGATTCTCGATCCGAGCGTCGCCCGATTGCCGTTCCCGCGGTTCCTGCTCAACACAGCGGTGATCTCGGTGGCCTCGGTCGTTGGGACGGTGCTGACCAGTTCGATGGCCGGATATGCCCTGGCGCGGCTGCCATGGCGGTCACGCGAGTTCTGGTTCATTGTCTTGCTGATCACAATGATGCTGCCGGGGCAGGTGCTGCTCATCCCGCACTTTTTGATCTACAAGAACCTCGGATGGGTCAACACCTACAAGCCGCTGATCGTGCCTGCGTGGCTCGGCGGCGGGGCATTCTTTGTCTTCCTCTTTCGGCAGTTCTTCAAGACTGTGCCGCGCGAGCTTGAAGAGGCGGCGCTGATCGATGGGGCGAGCCGTTGGCAGATCTACTGGGAGTTGATGCTACCGCTGGCCAGGCCGGCGGTGGCGACCGTGGCGGTGCTCAGCTTCATCGGCCACTGGCAGGAGTTCATGGGCCCCCTGATCTATCTTTCCGATTTCGAAAGGTACCCCATCTCGCTTGGCCTGCGGATGTTCCAGAATATCGGTGGGAGCTGGACCAATCTCCTGATGGCCGCAAGTCTGGTCTCGTTGCTGCCGCTGGCCGTGTTGTTCCTCCTGGTTCAGCGGTACTTCGTCCGCGGCCTCTTTCTCTCCGGGACAAAGGGCTGAACGGCGCCACGGCGGTCTAAGTGTCCCTCAACGCCGTGGCGACGGGCAGTCGGGCCGCGCGGATCGCGGGGAAGAGTCCGCCGACCAGGCCGATGATTGCCGCCCAAGCAATGGCGCCGGTCAGAAGCGTGGGAGTGACCGTAAACGCGAAGGCGACCTGGCTGAAGGTTTGCCAGTTGATGGTCGTGGCCTTGAAGCCGTTGAACGTGAAGTAAGCCGCTGTCGCCCCTATCCCGCCACCGACCAACGCCAGCACGAGTGATTCAAGCATCACGGAGAGGATGACCGGGCCGGATCCGAAGCCGAGCGCCCGCAAGGTCGCGATCTCACGGGTGCGGGCGGCGACCGCGCTGTACATGGTGTTCAGCGCACCGAACAGCGCGCCCAAGGCCATCAGAGCCGTCGTGGACAAGCCGATGGTCTCAACGAACTTGACGAGCATGGTGGATTGTTCGGCGAGGTAGTCGGCCTGGCGGATCGCCTTCACCTTGAGTTGCGGATTGGCGGTCAACGCGTCCTTGAACTGCTGAAAGGCCTGAGGGGAGGCCAGCTTGGCATAGACGGACTGGAAGGTGTCGCCGCGCTGAAAGGCCGGCTGAAGAACGGCGGCATCGGTCCAGATCTCGGACTCCGCGGCGCCGCCACCACCCATGAAGATGCCGACGATTTCCCACTGCCCCTGGCCGACGTGGATCGTTTTGCCCAGGTCCAGCCCGGCGATGCTTCCGGCCGCGCCGGCGCCGACAATCACCTCATTCCGGCCCGGCATGAAGGTCCGACCTTCGACGATCCGGATGTCGCCGCGGACCGACATTGCGTTCTTTTGGACGCCCCGCAGCGTCACGTTCGCGTCGGTGCCGGTGGAGCGTTTTGGGAGATTGATCATTACGAACAGTTCGGCCGATGTGAGGGGACCGTCGACCGTTCGAGCCAAACCGGGCGCGTCGGCAATGAGCCGGGTCTCTTCGCGCGAAAGCCCGCTCGTCATTTCGTTGTCGGCGCCGCTGCGGAGGACGAGGACGATGTCTTGCGGGCCGGTCACCGTCATCGCCTTGCGGAAACCCACGGCGATCGAGAGCACTCCGACGAACACCGCAACGACGCCCGCAATGCCGACCCCTGCGGCGACGGCGGACCCCTTGCGCTCCGGGACGGTGCGCAGGTTGAAGAACGTCAAGGAGGCGACTTGCGAGAGCCAGTTAATCACGCGTTCCTCCTCAATGCGACGGCGATTCGGAGCCGCATGGCCTGGAGCGCGGGCAGAATACCCGCCAGCACGCCGAGGGCGAGGGCGAGCACCACACCGGTCATCAGATCGCGATGCGGCAGATAAAACACCGGCAGAATGGCGGGCACGGGACTGCCGCGGGCGGCGACCAGCCAGGCCGCCGCCAGGCCGGCCAGACCTCCCATCGTCGCGATCAAACACGATTCGGCCAGGACCAATCCGAGCACGAGTTCGTTGGTGAAGCCCAGCGCCTTGAGCACGCCCAATTCGCCCGTCCGCTCGCGCACCGCCTGGGCCATCGTGTTGCCGACGACGAGCAGAATCGTGAAGAACACGACGCTGAGAATGGCGATCAGGATCGTGCCGATGCTGCCGATCTGCTGGATGAAGCCCGCCGCGAACGCGCCCTCCGGTTCGGTCTTGGTCTCGTAGGGCGAATTGGCGAATTCGGCGTCGATCGCGGCGGCGAGATCCGCCGCCCGATTGGGGTCGCTCACGCGAACCATATACCAGCCGACCTGTCCCTCGCCGATCATGCGGCCTTCGTCGAAATAGTCGTATCGGAAGAAGAACCCGGACGTATCCGTGCCTTTCTTGGCGCCGTCGAAGATACCCACGACGTCAAACTCCCAGGCTCCGCCTCCTTTGCGCGGCCAGATCGGAGATGTCAGTGGTATGCGGTCGCCGATCTTCCAGTTGAATCGCTCGGCGAGGGCGCGTCCGACGATCGCGCCGGTCCGCGTCTTCAGCCAAGCCTGCTTCTGGTCTTCCGGCAGCAGGTACTCGGGGAACGTCGCGAGGAACGGCTCCGGGTTGACGGGAAAGCTGCCGAAGAAGTTCTTCGGCTCGTTCTGATAGATGCCGTTGAACCACGTCCAATGGCCCGCGCAGACGACGCCGGGAATCCGTTCCATACGGGCGCCGTACGTCACCGGAAGCGTCATGATGAGCGACACCTTGTGGCGAACGACGAGCCGGTCTGCGCCGGCCATGGTGACGCCGGCCATGAAGGCTTCCTTGATCGTGCACAGGAGACCGTAGAGCAGGAAGGCGATGAAGATCGAGAGCAACGTCAGCGACGTGCGGAGCCGCTTTCGTCTCAGGTTGCCGGCGATGAGCAGGAGGAATTTCACTCCGGTTTCTCCGTCGAAAGCCGGCCCTTGTCCAGATATACGGTCCGCGTCGCGCGGGCGGAGGCGTGGGGATCGTGAGTGACCATGATGATGGTCTTGCCGTGCTCGCGATTGAGCGCCTGCAACAAGCTCAGGACTTCATCGCCCGACTTTCGGTCGAGGTCGCCGGTCGGCTCGTCGCAGAGCAGCAGCGTCGGGTCCGTGACGATGGCGCGGGCGATGCCGGTGCGCTGTTGCTCGCCGCCGGAAAGCGTACGCGGGTAGTGCCGACTCCGGTGGAAAAGGCCAACCACTTTCAGGGCGGTCTCAACGTGCTTGCGTCGTTCGGCCTTCGACAGGTGGGTGAGCAACAGCGGCAGCTCGACGTTTCGCTCGGCCGTCAGAACGGGGAGCAGGTTGTAGAATTGAAACACGAGTCCCACGTGCCGCGCGCGCCACGCGGCCAGTTGGCGGTTGGACATCCGGTCGATCCGTTCGCCGCCGACTTCCACCGACCCGTTCGTCACGCGGTCCAACCCGCCGATCAGGTTCAGGAGCGTTGTCTTGCCGGAACCGGACGGGCCCATCAGGGCCAGAAACTCGCCTTGCGACACGTCCAGATTCAGTCCCGACAACACGTGAATCTCTTCCGAGCCCCGGTGGAACGTCTTGTCGACGTTCCTGGCACGCACGAGGACGTCGTTGCCGGTACTCATTTCCTTGCCTCCGTTACTTTGGCGCCGTCGGCCAGGTTGTCAAACCCTTCCACCACCACCCGGTCGCCGCCGCTTACGCCCGCGGCGATCGTGACCGGATCGCCTCGGGCGGCGCCGAGCGTCACCGCCCGCCGTTCGACGCGCCCGTCGCGAACAACCCACACCATATCCCGACCGTCGATCCGACGGACGGCCGCTTGGGGGACCGTCGGGCTGCGCGGGGCCGTCGTCGGCTCACCGCTGCTCCGGAACGCCACCTTCACGCTCATGTCGGGTAGGATGCGCGGGTCAAGCTTCTCGAACCCCACGCGTACCTTCACCGTGGCCTTTTGCCGGTCGGCGGCGGGGATGATCGCGATCACCTTCGCCGGAATATGCCAGTCCGGATACGAGTCGAGCGTGGCCTCCGCCGGTTGCCCCGATTTGACGCGATTGAGGTAACTCTCGCTCACGTCCACTTCGATCTCCAACGAACTCATGTCCACGATCGTACAGATGCCGGTGCGGGTGAAGCCGCCGACCGACATCGGCGAGATCATTTCGCCCGGCTGGGCGTTTTTCGTCGTTACAACCCCAGAGAACGGCGCGCGAATGATCGTGTCATCGAGCTGCTGTTCCCACAGCGCCACCTCGCGCTCGCTGACGGCGATGTCGGCCGTCTGCCGCTCAAGTCTGGCCGTCAACGACTTGAAGTCCGTTTCGGCCCGATCCAGTTCCACGGGGCTGGCCGCTTCTCCGGCCGCGAGTCGGGAGAGCCGTTTCAGATCACGCTCGGCCTGGACCAGATTGGCCTTCGTCTCGCCCAACGTCTTTCGGGCCGACTCCAACTGGGCTTTCGCCAGATGAAGGCTCTTCTCGACGTTGGACGAGTCGATCTTCGCCAGCACCTGGCCGGCCTCAACCTTCATCCCCTCCTCCACCATCACTTCCACGACCTTGCCGGTAACCTTGGAGGAGACGGTGGCCATACGCCGTGCGGTCACGTAACCGGAGGCGTTGAGGAGGGTCTGGTCTGCCCCCGCTGCCGTTTCCCGGACCACGAACGTGTGGACGACGAAGGTCTTCGGCCGATTGGACCACACGAACCAACCGACGGCAACCACCATGGCGGCCAAGACGATCGCGACCGGCACGACCGGCAATCTGCCGCGCGGTGGGGTCGCTCGGTCGATGCGGAGCGCGTCGAGCGTTTCCTTGTCGGGACTCATCGTTTGGGACGCTCCGAGCGTGTCGGCCTCAGCCTTTCGGGTCGGTCTGGCGAGTTCAAGGGGTCGGATACCTTTCCACGCGCCACAAGCGTGCGAGTCTACTCGTACCCCGACATACTGCCAAGGGCACCCGTGTCCTCATCCGCCTCGGGCCCCCGATTGCGGGAGGGGTCGCCGACGCCGGCGAGCAACCGATCCGGTTCCGTCGCATCCGTCCGACCGACATACCGGTGTCTGAGCTCCTTTGCAGGGGCACTGTCGAACCGTGGAACTGGGGGGTGGTAAATCGCCTCAACTGAGTGTACGCTATTCACCGATTTCACAGGCGAACAGGCATTCTGAGATCGAGCGAGGTGTACCGTGACCAAGTCCGTCCCCATGATCGTTGTGTTGGGTTCCTCCCTCGCGCTCCTAGCGGGGTGTTACAAGGAGACCTATCGGGCGAGCAAATCGATCGAGCTGGACGACGAGTCGGCCGCGGCCAGCAGGCCTGCCCCTCCGCCGGCCGATCTGGAGACCGCTCAGGAAGCACCCACGACGGCCCCAACGCCCATGGAGGCTCCGACGGCCACGGCCGCTCCGACACCGACTTCCGAAGCGCCTCCCACCGCGGCGATCGCCGCCCCCGATCAGAAAACTCGAGTGGTGATGGAAACCAATCTCGGCGAGATGGTGGTAGAACTGTGGCCCGACATCGCGCCCCTCACGGTAGCCAATTTCCTCAGACTGGTCGAATCGGGCTTCTATGAAAACATGGCGTTCAACCGCATGATTCCGGGGTTCATGATCCAGCTCGGCAAGCTGGCCGATACGACCAAGGCGAGTCAGATCAAGCCCATTCGGGGCGAGTTCAACGAAACCGTCAAGCACGGCGAGGGGACAATCAGCATGGCCCGCCAACCCAGCGACGTGAACTCCGCCACCTACCAGTTTTTCATCTGTTTCAGGCCCAATTCGGAAATCGAGGAACGAGGGCTGGCCTCCTTGGACGGCAAGTGGGCTATCTTCGGCAAGGTCGTCGAGGGATTGGATGTGCTCCGAAAGATCGGATCGATTCCGACCACCACGCAACAGGTTGGCGGGAGGGATGAGCGGAGCAAGCCCACGCAACCCATCCTGCTGCGAACGATCCGTATCGTCCGATAAGGCGGCGGATTGAATTCGGACCACTCCCCTGCATACAATGGGAGTCGGTCCCGTTGGGCTCGCGGGGCACGGTGGCTCCATAACCCCTTCAAGGAGGAATGCGTGATGACACGACGCATTGCTGTCTTCGGCACGAGTCTAACGCTGGGCGCGATCGGCTTGCTGCTCTCGCTTCCCGGATGCATCCCCATCACTCCCAAGACCCCCAAAGCGAACAGCCAAGTGGTGACGGTGGCGGCGGGCGGGACCGTCAACATTACCACGACAGCCACGGGCGGATCGGGTTCGTACACGTGGACGCTCGTCTCGGGTCCGTCGCATGGAACGTTGGTGGCTCCGGCGGTCTTGCCGAACGTGACCTACCAGCCGACGGCGGGATACGAGGGGTGTGACGGGTTTGTGTTCCGAGTGAACGACGGGACGTACAACAGCAACGACGCAACCGTCACCATATCCGTGGCCAACAAGAAACCGGTCGCCCAGGATGTCACGGCAACGGCGACAGCCGGGCAGAACACCACGGTCACGATGGCCGGGACCGATCCGGACAACTGCCCGTTGCCTCTCACGTTCCAGATCGTCACGCCGCCTCAGCACGGGACGGTGGGAACGCCCAGCGGGGCCAACGTGACCTACAAGTCCACCGCCACGTTCGCGGGGACCGACACCTTCACCTACAAGGCCTTTGACGGGCTGGCGCTTTCCGACAACATCGGAACCGCGACGATCACGGTCGGCGTGAACCCGGGCAATCGCAGGCTCCTGTTGACGCTCAGGAACAAGCTGACCGATCGCTACATCCACTATCACCTGATTCTGATTGCGTTCGTGGAGGACATCACCCCGGGGGACGAAGCGCGCTACTTGAATTTCGGGTATCATCATTATCCCTCAGGCACCACGATCGGCTGTTACACCTTCACGCAGAATCTTTACCTCTACTACCACAACAACGGCAAGTTCCGTTCCGACGTGAGCAACCCGACCAGCACGATGCTCAGCGGGATCGCACCGGCATCGAGCAGTTCGACCCCCCGTGTGGACAGTTTCTTCGGAAACAGGGAGGTTCCACTCCCGTCGGTCATTTTGTTCCACGATCCCGGCACGACGGTGCCCAGCCCGTTCAACACCGGCCGCGGTTCGTCGACGATCAACCCCGGCCTTCACACGATCTCGAGTTGTGTTTCCTGCGATCGTTGCGCGCAGGCGGGTTGGTATTACGTTCAGAGCAATGATACCCCGATCGGGATTGCCAGCGCTTGCACCATCGGACGGGATATCACGGCGAAAGGCCGTTACTACCGGGTCCCCGGCGAGATTCAAGGGACGGTATGCTACGACTGCACGTCCGAAGCGGGGACCCTGCCGATCGCCATATTGAACACGGCGCACTGGTTGCACAATTCGGCCGCCGGGACCGGTACGGGACCGCTCGGTCCGGGTCTGCCGACCGACGTGAGATGTCACGAGTTCTATGCGGACTCCGTCATCGTATACACCTTCGGCAATGCCGCCGACGCCGTGCAGCCGGGCGGCACGGCGACTCCCAGCCTCGTCTGGGACGTACGATCGCGAAACGGCGACGTGATTCATCTTCCCAGCTAGTGATGAGCAATCGCTCCCAAGAGTCGACCGGGCTTTCCGTCGAGGTGCGTCGCCATCTGGCCGCGCGCGCCCGGGTCCTGCAACCGAGCGTTCACGTGGGCTCCAAGGGCCTGACGGACGCCATCGTCGCTCAGGTTCGGCAGGCCCTGCGCAAGCACGAGTTGATCAAGGTCAGGATCCGGGTTGACTCGGCGGACGAGGCCGACGCCGTCGGTCAGGAATTGGGGCGTCGCGTTCCCTGTCATCTCATCCAGAGGATCGGCAAAGTGGTCGTGGTGTACGCGCCGAAGACCGACCCCCCGTCGGGGGTGCCGTAACCCATGCCGCCGGGGCGCATCAGACGCGTGGACGGTGTGGCCACCCTGGCCGTGTTCGGCTCAATGCTGTGTTGGTCGAGCACGCCCATTTGGATCAAGTACTTCACGGGCTACTTCGATCCGTACACTCAGAATCTCTATCGATACGCCTTTGCCTTGCTCCTGTGGTTGCCGTATCTGTCCGTTCAGCAGGTTCGCGGGCGCGTTCGATGGGGCTTCTGGGGGGTTGCCCTCCTGGCGGCATTGCCCAACATCGGTATGCAGACCTTCTGGGCATGGTCCCTGTACTATCTCGACGCGGGCGTGATGTCGCTGCTATCGAGGCAGACGGTCATCTGGTGTGCCCTCATGTCGATCATTCTTTTCTCGGACGAGCGCCGGCTGGTTCGGAGCAAACGCTTCTGGATCGGGCTTCTCTGCGGCCTGGCCGGGGCGGTGGGCGTACTGGTATTCAAGCCGGGATTCAGCCTACAAGCCGCCACCACGGACGCCTCCGTCCATCGAACTCTGATCGGAGCGGCCATGGTGACCGCGTCGGCGTTCTTCTGGGGCATCTACGCGGTGCTGGTCCGGATGACCATGAAGGGGGCCGACACTCGGACTTCCTTCGCCCTGGTCGCGCTTCACACGACGCTCGGGTGCGCGTTCATAGCCGCCCTGGCGGGCAGTCCGGGTGCCGTCGCACGCGTTCCTCCGTATGTGGTCCTGATGCTGGCGCTTTCAGGTTGGATTTGCATCGGACTGGCTCACGTCATGTACTATACCGCGATCCACCGGATCGGTGTGGCCGTGCCGACCGCGGTGCTGCAATTGGTGCCCTTTGCGGTGGCCTGCATGTCCTATCTGATCTTCGGTGAAACCTTTACCGGCGGGCAACTGTGCAGCGGCGTCGTCCTCGTCGTGGGCGCGGCGCTGGCCCTCTGGGCTCAGGAGCGGCTCCAGGAACCCCAAGCGGCGGCTGAGGCCGATCCGGCCGGTGAGTGTCGTTCGTAACGAGTTGACGCGTTGAGATGATCGAACGGGATGTGTCCATCTGCGTAATCCACGGCGGCGCCCTCGGTGATTTCGTGATGGCCTTGCGGGTCATCGCCTCGTTGCGAGCCCGCCATCCCACCGCCGACATCGAGGTGCTAGGGCACGCGTCGACGGCATCATTGGCCGTGGGGCGCGGCGGCGTCGATCGTGTACGTTCGCTCGAGCGTCTGCCGCTCCACACGATGTTTGCCGGCTCGACCACGGTTGCCCAAGCATGCCGTGATTACTTCGCGCGGTTTGAAATGGTCGTGAACATGTACGCGTCGGCCGGGGAGACGTTCACCCGCCGCCTCAGCGAGGTGTGTCCCGGCCGCGTGATTACGATCACCGTTTCACCGCCGAATCCGAGCCGACACATCACCGAGTACTGGCTGGACGACGTGCGCGACGCGGGAATTCCCACCTCGCCCGAGCCGGTGCGGCTCGTGTTCTCGGCGGAAGAACGACAATACGGTCGCGCGCGGCTTCGCGAAGCGGCGGATCACGATGAGGTGCCCCTGCTTCTGATTCACCCGGGTAGCGGCGGTCGGAACAAGTGTTGGCCCGCCTCCGGTTACCTGTCCGCGGCGAAGGTCCTCCGCCGTCGTCGCATTTTGCCGGTCTGCATGCTGGGTCCGGTCGAACTCGATCGTTTCGATCGAAGGGAACTCGACATGTTGCGGGCGACGCTCCCGATTCTGAACGAGCCGGATCTCACGCGGGCGGCAATGATGATCGCCGCGGCGGACGGCTACCTCGGGAATGATTCGGGCATGACGCACGTGGCCGCCGCGACGGGCACGCCGACGGTGGCGCTCTTCGGTCCCACGAATCCCCAGGTGTGGCGCCCGCTGGGCGAACGCGTCACCGTCGTCGCCGGCCGCGAGGTCGGCTCGTTTGCAGGCGTGACCGTCCGGCGTGTTGCCGACGAGGTCGTGCGCGCCATTGCGACGGGACGCCTTCGGGGTCGCTGACGGATGACATCACGCCTTCGACACCCTACACTACGCAATTGGCCTTTGGGCGACGGATGCTTGAAAAGCCCGGATGAACGATGGACGCCTCAACGACACAGTCGGCATACCTGGAACTACGCGACGTCTCGTTCGCCTATCCCGGTGGACGCAAGGTGCTGGACGGCGTCACAGTGACCGTACCGAAGGGTGAAATCTGGTCGCTCGTCGGGCCGAATGGTTCCGGAAAGAGCACGCTTCTTCGCCTCATGGCCGGCCTCATCGCGCCGGGTCATGGGCAAGTCCTCCTCAGCGGTCGACCGCTTTCGCGTATTCGCCCACGGGAACGAGCCCGACGGATTGCCTTCCTGCCGCAAAGCGTGGCGCCCGCTTTCGGTTTCCCGGCTCGACAGATCGTGGCCATGGGCCGATATCCTCACGCGAGGGGGCTGGGGCTGGAAACGCGACAGGACTGGCAACTGGTTGACCGCTCGATGGCGTGGACCGATACGACCTCGCTGGCCTCTCGCGAACTGAACACGATGTCCGGAGGCGAACGGCAACGCGTGTTGATCGCCGCCGCCCTCGTTCAGGCGAGCGACCTTCTCTTGCTGGATGAGCCCACCACCGCTCTGGACGTGAACCACCAGATCGGCATCCACCGCTTGCTCAACCGCCTGAGCGCCGAACACGGCTGGACCGTCGTCACCGTCACGCACGATCTGAATCTGGCCGCCCATTTCAGCCGGCATGTGATCATGCTGAAGGAAGGGCGCGTCGTGGCCTCGGGTTCACCCTCGGATGTTCTGACCTGCGATCGAGTCGAGGACGTTTACGGTGTGGCGATGCACCGATTGACGCATCCGACCACCGGGGCACCCGTATTGGTGCCCGCCCAACTCGCGTCGCGCGACGAGGTGCGGTGATGACGTCGGCGCGAGAACTGACCCGTCGACGATGGCTCACGGCGGTGGGAACGTCGCTGCTGGTCGCGGTCATTGTTGTCGTCGCTTCGCTTTGGATCGGAACGCAGCCCCGGGAGGTCGGCCTGGCGTTTCGCTCCCTCGTCGGCCGAACCGATGACCCCGATCATCGAATGGCCTATCAACTCGTCTTCGGACTCGGTCTTCCGCGAACGCTGCTGGCGCTGATCGCCGGGCTGACGCTGGCCATGGCCGGAACGACCTTCCAGGCCCTGTTGCGGAATCCGTTGGCCGAGCCGTTCACGCTGGGCGTGGCCAGCGGCGGCTCGCTGGGAGCGCTCATTGCCGTGGAGTTCGGCCTCCACTGGGCATGGGGCGGTCCTTCACCGACGCAGTTGTCCGCGTTCGTCGGCTCGCTATCCGTTGTCTTGCTCGTGTATCGACTGGGCCGATCGATGGGCATGCTCAACACCTACGACCTGCTGTTGGCCGGCGTGACCGTGTCGCTGTTCTGTTCGTCGGCCATGATGGCGATCCAGTATTTCGCCGACTATCGCGAACTGTTCGGCATGATCCGATGGATGATGGGCGGTGTGGAGACGGTGGCGTACCGAGATGTGCTCAGCGTGCTTTCGCTCGCTGTGCCGGCGTGGCTCGTGCTGGGGGCGTCGGCGGGGGCGCTCAACCAACTGTCGCTTGGCGAGGAGATGGCCGGCGCTCGCGGCGTGCCCGTGCTATGGGTACAAACGGCGGGGTTCATTGCCGCCTCGTTGGGCACCGGGGCGGTGGTGGCGACCTGCGGACCCATCGGATTCGTCGGCCTGATCGTGCCGCACGCCGTAAGAGCGATCGTGGGTCCGGATCACCGCGTCCTCATGCCTTGTGCCGCCCTGTTGGGGGGGGCATTCCTGGTCGTGTGCGATTGGGGCAGCCGACTGCTGCTGCCCGCTTATGGTCACCTTCGGGGACTGGACATGGAGGGCCTGACCCTCGAAGGCGTCCAGTTGCCCATTGGCGTGATTACTTCAATCTTGGGCGGACCGTTCTTCCTGATCCTGCTCCTACGCAGTCGTCGGGCGGAGCGAATCATGCGCTGACGCTCAGCCCCGGGCCCGCGTGCTCAGGCCGTCACTTGCGGCACGTCCACCCATGCCCGCTTCTTCCAGGACTCGGCGGCCTTCTCGGCCAGCAGGACGTTCTTGGCGCCCTCAAGCAGCGTCCAGCGGAACGGCTCGTTCAGGACGAGGTGTCGTAGGAACAGCCCCCACTGCGCCTTGAAAGCATTGTCGTAGTCCCCGCTCGCCGGCACTTCGGACCAAGCGGAGAAATGGTCGAGTGGGCTGTCGATGTCGGGGTTCCAGACGGCCTTGGGGGTGACCCCGGCGTGTTGGGCCCAACACCGTCGGAGGCCGGCGACGGCCGTGCCGCCGGTACCGTCCGCCTGAATGGTGAGCAGATCGTCGCGACGTACACGGGTGCACCATGAGGCGTTGAAATGTGCGATCGCACCCCCGGCCAGCTCCATCGTCACATAGGCCGCGTCTTCCGCCGTGCACGCATAGGGTTTGCCGTCTTCGTCAATCCGCTCCGGGATGTGCGTGGCAGCCAGGCAGGATACCGACTTGACGGCGCCGAACAGATTCTCGAGCACGTAGCTGAAGTGGCACAACATGTCGAGGATGATTCCGCCGCCCTCTTCCTTGCGATAGTTCCACGACGGTCGCTGGGCCGGAACGTCGTGGCCGGTGAAGACCCAGTATCCGAATTCGCCGCGGACCGAGAGCAGGCGGCCGAGGAATCCGCTGTCGATCAGCCGCTTCAGCTTGAGCAGGCCGGGTAGCCAGAGCTTGTCCTGCACGACGCCGTTCTTCAGGCCGGCCTTGGCGGCCAGCCGATAGAGCTCCATGGCGTCGGCCGACGACTCGGCGGCGGGCTTTTCGCAATAGATGTGCTTGCCCGCGGCGAGGGCGCGTTTGATGGCGTCGTATCGAAGTAGGGTGGTCTGGGCATCGAAGTAAACGGTATAGGATGGGTCGCTCAGGACGGCGTCGAGGTCGGTAGACCACTTCTCGATCTTCGTGCGCGCACACAGCGTTTTGAGCTTCTCGGCGTTTCGCCCGACGAGGATCGGATCGGGCATGATCGCGTCGCCCGGGCCAATGCGCAGTCCGCCCTCGTCTCGAAACGCGCAGAGCGATCGAATCAGATGCTGGTTGGTACCCATTCGTCCGGTGACGCCGTTCATGATGATGCCGACGCGGTGCGTGGTCATGGTGAATCCTCTCCCTCTCAGCCTGTGACTCAGTCGAATTCGGCAAACGGGTCAGTGACCCGTCCTACGCGCTGGGTTTTTCGGTGCATTGGGGCCAAGCCCCTGCGGGTAATGCCGGTGCTTCCGCGCCCGCCTTGGGCAGCGTTCCGGCGAGCTCCTGCCGCCAGTGCGCGACGTTTCCGCCGGGCGAGTAACAGTAGATCAGCTTCGCCGGCGTATCGCCGACGTTCGTCGTCTGGTGAAACTCACCGGGCGGAACATACGCGGCTTGCAAGGTTGTAAGCGTCTGTCGCTCGGACCCGACGCAGATCTCGCACGTGCCCTCCAAGAGCAGATAGACCTCCTCTTGGTCGTGATTGTGCCAAGGAACCTGGCCGCCCTTGGGTTCGAGGACGACGTAGCCCATGCAGAAGTTCTTCGCCTCAATCGGCAGCCCCGTGCCGACGAAGCTGCGGGTCCAGCGTTTGGCCGGATATCGACGGCCTTCCATCTTGTTCAAGTCCGCGATGTGCATGGTCGAGGACCCTCCTAGACATAGAACCGGTAGGGCGGTTCGTTCCGAGCCATTCGGCGTATTTGTAGCGCCAATTCGAGCAGGTGATAGTCGCCCCACATCGACGACTCGCCGCACGGGACCTTCCGATCTTTCGGAACGTAATCCCACCCGTTCGGCCGGTGATAGACGGAGTGCAGAAGCAGGCCTTGGTGCACCTCGCTGGTCGACAGGTATGGCTCGTCGAACAGGACCTTGGCAACCGTCAGGCCTGCCTGAACATATCGACCCGTCTTCAGATGAAGGCCCAATCGAAGCAGGCCTTGGGCGGCGATTGCGGCTGCACTGGAGTCAACCGGTTCGTGGTCGTTGAAGGGGTCGGCAGGCTTGTCTCGCCAGTCGGCCATATGGGCCAGGCCCGGCGCTCCGTCGTCCCAGTAGGTGATGCCGTCGGAGGCGGTCAATCCGTCGATGTAGAAGTCTGCCGTGACCCGCGCCGCTCGAAGCAGGGTCCGTTCGATCTCCGCCCGGCCGCCGAAGGGCGTGAACTCCTCATCGGGCCGCCCGGCCATCCATTCGAGCAACTCGGCCGCTCCGCAGAGCACCCAGGCGTGTCCGCGGGTCCACGTTGAGAACGGCGAATAGCCCTGTTGCGTGGAGGGGCAGCGGTAGTGGCCGTCGCGGGTGTTAAAGATGGATTCGTGAACCACACGGCCCGGCCGGTCGTATATATCCCGGCCCTCGCCGTAGTAGACGTTGAATCGGGTGGTCGTCTTAACGTGCTGAATCAGGCGGTCCAACAGCGAGATCCGCTCATCGTGCTCGGATTGGAGCACGTGGCCAAGCTGGTGTCCGAGCGCCAGCACACGCATCGATCGCAGGGTGTCGGAGAAGAGCGAGTGCGGCCCGTTGAACGAATAGACGTAGCCGTGCCCGTAGGCGGTGTTGGACCAACGCATCGCCTGGACGGCGGCGGAGCACTTCAGCGCCATGTCATAGGCGGCCAGTTCCCATTCGCTGTGCGGGATTCGGCCATCGAGCATGAGGCGGCGCAGCGCCCCGTAGGTGGACACGTTGTTGAATCCGTGGTCGTGGACGCCGCGGTGCGTGACGTGGCCGGCCATCCGTTCGACGGTCCGTCGGCGACCGAGATCGAGGAACTCGGCCTGGCCCGTGGCGTCGAAGATCAGCAAAGGGGCGCCGTACTGGAATCCCTGCGTCCATTCCGTCCAGCCGCGGGCCGTGTACACGCCCTCGACGGTGAAAACCGGCGCGCCCTGGGCGGGGTCCCAAGCCTTGTCGAGGTTGCGTACCTTGGCTGCCGCCAGGGTGAATACCCGATCGATCGGCTTGGCCAGCGAGGCAGGGGTGATCGTCGTGTCGACTCTCATGGCGTCGTCCTCGGCATGGACTCCGGGTTTGATCTGATCCACGGGACGCGGCTGAGATGATACAAGAAACGTGCTGACCCGGCAAAACGGGATTGCGTGCTGCACGCGTGGAAAGATGCGATAGAGTCGTGGTGAGCTACACATGAGACTCGCGATACGTAGACTCTGCATGGGCGGGGCCATTGTGCTCCTGGCCACAGCCGTGCTGGGCGGGGTGGTGCACGTGAGCATCAAGGACCGTGTTCCGGTCGTTTCGGCCTTCTTCTACGCGACCCCACTTGTTGTCAGCGGTTTTCTCGCCCTGGGGGCCGGTGGGCTCTTCCTCAAGGCCGGGACGCATCGGATCAGCGGGTTGGCCGCGATTCTCGGTGTCCTTCTACTGATATGTTGGTTGGGGACCGTCCGCTACGGGAACGGACAGAGTCGACAGACAGGCTCCACGCGCGTCATGATGTGGAATGTGGCCCGCCCGAAAGGGCAGTGGGACGGACTTCGCCTCGCGGTGTCTGAACACCACCCGGACCTGTTGGGCTTGGTCGAGTCGGGAGACTTGGATGAGAAGCCCCAGGCATTCTGGCGGACGAATTTCGCGGACTACGATGTGCGATGTCCCGGAGGCGGCATCGTATTGCTGGCCAGAGGGAAGATCATTCGATCGGGGCGCGCCACCATCGGCGACAGGAGTCGGATCGCCTACTTCGATGTGGCGCTATCAAGCCGGACGGTTCGCGCGATCGTGGTGGATGTGGACAGCAACCCGCTGATGAATCGGCGACCGGTCATTGAGGACGTACTCCGCGTCGCAAGATGCGAGGATGGGACGCCGACCTTCATTCTGGGTGATTTCAATACGCCGAACGATTCGGTGTGGTTTGACCCCCTTCGACACGACTTCAAGCACGCGTTTGAGGCGGCCGGAAGCGGCATGTTCGTAACGTGGCCAACCTACTTCCCCGTGCTCGCGATCGACCATATCTGGGTGCCCCGATCGATGCAGGTCGTGGACGCCTTCCTCGACAGCTCGCCGGCCTCGGACCACAGGATGATGATTGCGGATGTGCTGATCGCTACTCAGGGATAGTCATCGCGCGAATGCCAAGATCGCCTCGCGGTTGGTCTGCCAGAGGCCATCGATGTCCGACTCCGCCGGCAGTTCCAGCGTCACCGTCGGAATGCCGCGGTCGCGGCCGGACCAGCTTCCAAAACTGCCGGGAGTGGGATAACCCATGTCGGGCCGGACGGGATAACCGTTTCGCGCGGCCATTACCTCGGCCAATTCGCTTGCGGGGCCATCGAAGTTGTTGCAGTAACGGCGGCCGCCGATGACGTGGATGGCCAGAATACGGTCCGGCCGCCACTGTTCTACGATGGCCATCAATGCCCGCGTTTCCGGTTCGCTGGCCGGGCTCGGACCGGGGTAGTACCTCGCACTGCGCCGACCCGCCGCCCAGTTGGACGCGGGGAAATTACGGTTGAGATCGACGCCGTTTGCATTGGTTCTCCGTCGCGAATATAGACCGTCCGGGTTCAGGCGCGGGATGATCATTACGGAACCGAGCGGCGGTGCCCCCTTTTCCCCGCTCAACTCCTCGATCAGTCGTTCTGCTATCTCGGCCGTTTGCCATTCGTCGCCGTGGATGCCGGCGAAGATGAGTACCCTTGGCGAAGGTGATGAGCCCGAGAACGTCACCGCTCGGATAGGCCGCTCCTCAACCGATCGGCCGATGTCGGTCCACGCGGCTGCCGTGCCCGGGGTGACATGAGGCCGGCCGTCGGTCGCCAGTGACGGCTTCGGACGCGGCGCGCAGCCCCCCAAACCCATGATGAGGATCACAAGAACGTGCACAGTGCATCGCGCATGGCCCGCGGGGAACTGAATCATCCGGATGGCCTTCAACCGTTCCGTCATCAATACCCCTGAGGAATCGGGAGCCCCAGCCGCTGCATGACCAACTTCAGGTCTTCCCACGCCTTGCGCTTTTCCCCGGGCGATCTCAACAGATAGGCGGGATGATAGGTCGGCATCAAGGGGATGGAGGGGCCCGTCATCGCCGATCCCGACGGATAGAAATCGTGAAAGCGGCTCCGCAGGCGGCCGATGGAATCGTGCGTATTCAGCAACGTCTGAGCGGCCGGCGCACCGAGGGCGATGATGACCTCCGGCCAGATGATGCGAAGTTGTTCGAAGAGGTAGGGCGAGCAAGCGGCAATCTCATCGGTCGACGGCGTGCGGTTGTTGGGCGGGCGGCACTTCAGGACGTTGCAGATGTAGACGTCCTCGCGTTTCAGCCCCATGCCTTTTTCGATCATCGCGGTGAGGAGTTGACCGGCCCGGCCCACGAAGGCCAGGCCTTGGCGGTCTTCTTCGAAGCCCGGCGCCTCGCCGACGAAGACGATCCGTGCGTCGGGGTTTCCCTGTCCGAAGACGGTCTGAGTCCGCGCGTTCGACAGATGACAGGCCGTGCAGTTGCGGACATGATCCTCACAGAGTCGCCGGAGTCGCTCGGCCTTGTTGCCGCCACCGGTAGAGGAGGGTGCCGGAATCGACTGGTCCCCCTTCTTCAATGCCTGCTCCCTGCGAAGCTCGGCGATGCGAGAGAGGGAGATCGGCAGATCGCTCGCCCCGAGGAGTCTGTCCGTCTCCAGGTCTTGTCGGAGCGCCTTGACGACGTCAACAGGTTCTTCGTGAGGCATGACCACCTCTCCTCCGCCGTCCTCAGCGGGCATCGATCGTCTCGCCTCTCTGGGACGTGCAAGAGCATAGCACAGAGCCCAAGTCCTCGAACAGCCCACGTGGGGGGCGATCGCCGGCTCAGGTGCATCCGGCCAATCGCGGCACAAGATGCGACATGCCTCTCCCCTCTGGGCAAGGGGGGAAGAACCGACTGAACGCCGTCCGTGGGGTACGACGAATACCCGGATGCACGCCGCACGCTTGGATGGATGCACCGGGCTTCCGGGCTGTCGAACCGACACGGCCCGCTGGACCGCTTCGCGGCGTCGCCTATAATCCTGCCCATCGGGGCGCATGCCGGAGACGATAACGTGGCGGCCAAGCCAACCCTTCTTTACTTGCTTACCGAGGAGATGTTCAAGGCATGTTTTCGGCCGGCGGACGTTGCCAGGCTGGAAGCCGAGGTGGATGTGGTCGGCGGACCGATGCAAGACGCGACGGATGTCCCTTCTTCGGAGGTTCTGGCACGGGCCGACATCCTCCTAACATGTTGGGATTCACCCCCCGTCAAGGGCGACCTATTGGCGGCCGCGCGCCGCCTCACGTTCGTCATGCATGCGGCGGGAACCGTTCGAAAACTCATCGACGACGATCTGTGGCATCGCGGCATTCGCATCGCGAGCTGCAATCATGCGATCGCGATCGGTGTGGCCGAGATGATTCTCGGCTTCCTGATCGTGGCCGGAAAGCGCGGCTGGAGCCTTCCGTCGCTCGTCCGCTCGGGGCATTGGACCCGTCGATCGGAGGAACTTCGGACCGAGTGCCGGCAACACATCATCGAAATGTTCGACATCGCCGTCGGCGTCATATCGGCCAGCCTTGTGGGTCGGCACCTCTGCAAACTGCTGCGGAACTTTGAGGTCCGGACGTTGCTGTACGATCCGTTCGTCACGGCAAGTGAGGCCGCTGAGTGGGGTGCCGAGCGCGTCGAACTGGATGACCTGCTCAGGCAAAGCGATATGGTGAGCCTTTGCGCGCCGGCGCTGCCTCAAACCAGGCATATGATGGGCGCGCCGCAGTTCGCGATGATGAAAGATCGGGCCATCTTCATCAACACCTCGCGCGGTCAGAACGTAGACGAAGCGGCCCTGGCGGCCGAACTCAAGAAGGGGCGGTTGTTCGCCCTGATCGACGTGACCGATCCCGAACCGCCGCCGATCGATCACCCGTTCTTGACCTTGCCGAACGTGATCGTGACCCCTCACATCGCCGGTCATGCCGCGAACGGCCGGCTTCGACAGGGCAAGTACGCCGTGGACGAGATCCTGCGCTTTGTGCGGGGAGAACCGCTGGCCAACGAGATCACGCGGGAACGACTGGCCACCATGGCTTGAGGAGCCGACGTGCGAGATTCGACAAGGGAGAATCCGGGTCCATGCGATTGACGGTTGACCTGATCATCATTCTGGCCACATGGCTGACGGTGTTTCCGCTGCACCGATCGATGGCAAGGCCTGTCGAGCTTTCGTGGGCACAACATGTCGTTTGGGCGATCCCGCTGATGGCCGGATGGATGCTGCTGGTTCGGCTGGATCGCCGGCTTGTGAACAGGACGTCACACGCCGCGTACTCGAGCCTGGTGCGAAGCATGCCGGCGATGGCCTTGATGCCATGCTGCGCCAATGCCTTCGACGTCCGGCGCACGGTCCCCCTTGCCCTGATGATCCTCTGGGCCCTGGCTGCTTTGGCTTTGTTCTTCGCCGGCCGTCTGGCTTTCGCGGATCGATCCGCCCCGTCCGACATCGACCAAACCCAGGAGGGTCGCTTGGGCTTGAGATCGCTTCTCATGGGCCTGATTGTCCTGGCCTGTGTCCCCCTTTTCCCTTCGATAGCCCATGTCTACTCGCCGGCCGGTCGGGACTATCTGCTGTCATTCCTTCGCGGCGTCGTCCAGTTGGCGGGACTGATCCTTGTAGCCATTGCGGTCGGCATTACGCTATCGGTGTCTCTCAATCGGATTCGAATTGCCGTTCTGTCCGTTCGGCGCTCGATTCTACTGGCGATTCTTGGGTTGCTTTCGGCGACGGCCGCGGCGGCGTTCGCCTACGTTGTGCTGGGTCACATGCCGCACGTTCAGGACGAAATCGCCCTCCTGTTCCAGGCCAAGAACTTCGCGGCCGGTCGCCTCCATGCCCCGGTTCCCCCGATGATCGAGGCCTTCGATGCGGAATTCATTGTGGTCGACGGTAGCCGCTGGTACGGCAAGTACACGCCGGGTTCCTCGCTTCTGTTGGTGCCGGGCGTATGGACAGGCGCGACGTGGCTCGTCCACCCGATCCTCTCGATCGTGGCGCTCATGTTGTTGTTCGTTCTTGCGAAGCGGCTCCTGGGCGAAAGACAAGGTCGTCTCGTCGCGATCCTGGCCGTCCTGTCGCCGTTTTGGCTCCTCACCTTTGCCTCGCAGATGTCGCATCCGGCCTGCCTCACGACCATGCTGCTCTTCGCTGTTTGCGTTCTGGCAGCCGCCGGTCGTGCCGGCCGATGGTATCACGCCGGGCTTGCGGGCCTGATCCTCGCGATGGGCATTGGGGTTCGGCCCTACACCGCGGTCGTGCTGGCCGTGCCGTGGCTGATCTATGCGCTCGTCTTGACAGTCCGAAACCGCTCATGGTGGCGCCCGGTTCCCTGTTTCGCTTTGGGTTTGGTCGTCGGCATCTTGCCGCTGCTCGCCTACAACAAGGCATTGACCGGCGACCCCTTCCTTCTGCCGTTTACCAAGGCGGCTCCCAAAGACCGCCTGGGATTCGGTCCGGACATCGGCATGGAGTATGTCCGGGCCGACCGGCGAGGGCACGACCTGAGCAAGGGACTGCGCCTGCTGGGCCTGCAAGTCGATGCCCTTGGCAGAGACCTGATGGGTTGGCCTCGGGGTGTGTTGCTGCTGGCCGTAATCGGCGGCTGGCGGGCTGCCCGGCGGTGGAACGGCCGGTTCTTGCTTGTCCCGGCGGTTGTGCTGCCCGCCGCGTACGTCTTCTATTGGTTCGACGGGGTGTGTTACGGTCCGCGATATTACAGCGAGGCGCTTCCCGTCTACCTGATGCTCGTCGTGCTTGGGTTGGAATGGCTCCGTCGGTCGATCCGTGGCTTCATGAGGCGGCGGCAACTCGCCCAGCCCACCCACTATGCGACGGCGTCCGTCTGGGCAGCAATCCTGATGCTTTCGTTGGGATACGCTGCCATCAAGGTGCCTCGGCTCGTCGGGGATTTCAGAACGGCGTATTGGGGGACCGACTCCGCCGTACGCCATGCCGTGGAACGTGACCGGCCACACAAGGCGATCGTCTTCGTCCAGTCGTCGCACTACCGTTCGACAAAGGGCGGTCAATTCGCTCCGGACTACTACGGCGCGGCGTTCTGGATGAACTCGCCGACACTGGACGACGACGTGATCTTCGCCCGCGACCTAGACCAGGAAATCGATCGCAAGATGCCGCCGGGCAGCAACCGGAGGGTCCTGGGCGCGTTTCCCGGCCGCGTCGGATACCGATTCGTCCGCGACGACGCGGATCGCGGGCGATTGGTCCCGCTCGACTCGGAACCCCCGAGACGGTAGATGGCTATCTCGTCCCGGATGCGAGATGCAGTCGTACGAGGCAACCCACGCCCTGGGGCCCAACCTCTGTGGAGACGACGTCGGAATCCCCGTCGCACCGGAAACCGGCGGGACGGTCATGCCAGGCATCGTGCCATGTTCGGCCGGGCCGGTGAGCCACCTTCAGTAGCTCTCCTCGAATGGTTCGGTGCCGACTGTTGTAGAGCGTCCACACCTCCCCGGACTCCGCGGGGAAGTAGTTGGCGAATACGCCGTCGGCGAGCGTAGGGACCAGCGGCCGCGGATCATTCGACGTGAATGCGTCGCGGTGCTTTCGCAAGATCGCGTGGCATCGGCGGATCGTCGCGAGCGTCTCGGGGGTGAACCACTCGTTGGCCGGTCCCTCCAGCCAGATCCCCTCGCCGTTGAAGAACGTCCACCGTACCCCTGTCGCCCATGAGGCCGTGGGCTTGTCGCAGACGAGGATTTCGAAGGTCTTGAAGTCGGGCACCGCAAACCGAAAGAGGTTCAGTGGGATTGTCGCACCTCGACCTCGGCACTCACTCATCGCATACGTGAAGCTGCCGTCCTGGTACTGGCTGGTGACGTCGCAGGGCGACTCCTCGGTGTAGATTGCCACACCCGGTTTGACCGAGTCGACAGACCGTCGAATCGCCTTCGTGGTCTCCAGTTCCGTCAAAACGGGGTAGCTCGGTATGGAATGTCCGTGCCGGTCGCTGTAGCAGTCCTTGTCGGTTCCGGTGAATCCGAACTGGTCGATGTACATCCCGTCGACGTCGAGTTCCCTGACCTTCGCGGCGTAGGTGGCGGCCTGAACATCCCGCCATGTCTGAACACCGGGGCAGATGTAAAGCTCCGTGCTGTCGGGCCAGCGGTAGGCGGCCCCGTTCGGCCCTCGCATCTGCCATTCGGGTCCGTGCTTCTTTCCGAGTTTGCCGCGTTCGTCGAGCAGGTATCCTTCGATGTACAGCCCGACCGGCGTGCCGCCCCGACGAACATCGGCAATGACCTTGTGCAGATTTCCCAGTCCGCCCTTGATGTACTCGTAGGGATCGTAGTCGCCGATGCGCCCATAGATCCGACCGTAAGGCCCGCAATTGCCCCAGTCGAAAAGGTGCATGTACTCGATGCCGCCGAACTGCTCGCGCGCCTCGGCAAGGGCACGAGGCAGGTCGATCCTGCCGGTCTTGTCGTCGTAAAGCGGATCGAGCCAATGGAGAAAACGCTGGCGGAAGTTAAAGACCTCCCTGAACCACGGCTTTCGCGGTGAGACCGGTTTGTACCATGTCCTGAGCCACGCGCGATAGGCATCGAACGCGACGTGCCAGTCGCCGTCGCGCGCCGCGATGATCGTATCGGCCAGTTCGCGCGTCTGGCCGGGCGCCAGGGGGCGCTCGGGATAGCGGATGCCCATCGTGACCCCGTCGTCATCCTTGGCCAATTCGTAATTCCGTTCGATGCAGGTGGTGTCTTCGGTCCGCACGTAGAAGACGCTCCCGGCGTTCGTCATGGCCATGAACTGCACGCCGAAGAGCCCGCCATACCGCGTTGAGAGCGACACGTTCTCGCGCCCGATGACGGCGCCGCGACAGGGAAAGACGTACTCGGCCTCCGCCGGATTGGAGCGCAGCACGTAGGGGCGTACGCGCGGGCAGGTCAGGCCCAGACGGTAGGTACCCTCACCCTTGTTGACCAGTGCCCCCCTGAAGCGCAGTTCGACGCCGTTGACGACCTCGGCGAGCAGATGAAACTGCACACCAGGGCAGGGAAGGACGTTATAGACGACCGACACCAGCGCGGGACGTCCCGTGGCATGCAGTGGGACTACCTTGGCTGGTCCGAATTTGTCCCGATCCAGAGTCTTGCCATCCAGCGTAAACGTGAAGAACGCATATGGACTGTCGTCCTCATGGATTAGTCTGCGAAGCGAATTGCCGTGCATTGAACCCACCACATCCCGGCCGGAACCGTAACCTGCGTGTATTGGCCGGTCATCGCCGGCGCGGGGTTCAATCTGCAGGGTCCCCGTGGGGGCGGGCTTACTCCAGTGTGGGTGAGCGGGAGATGTCGTCGACTCATCAAACTGACTCCATAGCACCTCACCGCCCGTGCGACACGTGATGCCGCCCACC
Source organism: uncultured Planctomycetales bacterium (assembly GCA_964596165.1). Classification (GTDB taxonomy): domain Bacteria; phylum Planctomycetota; class Phycisphaerae; order UBA1845; family JAFGLZ01; genus CAYUQT01. The sequence continues at coordinate 37,173 of CAZQTW010000045.1, forward strand.
GCAAACCCGCCGCGGTCCGTCGCATCGACCAGACTGACGGATTCGATCGTCTTGTTCGGGTCGGCGAACGCGCAAAGCACCTGCGGGCCTTCGACGATCTCGAACTGGCGGATCGACAGGTTCGCGGGCAGGCACTCGTCGACCGACCCATCGTCATACGCCAAACGCAGACGGAACCGATCGACATCCGTGATCCGACGCAAAGGACCGCCGCCCCAGACGTCGTCGTCGCGACCGCGGTAAATTGCCATCATCAGCAGGAACACCTGCTGCGTCCGGCGGCCGACGGGAATCGTCAGCTCAGTCTTCTCCGCCACGGCGGTGGCCGCGAGCGACAGCGTGTTCCCGATCAATCGAAAGGGAACACCGTTCGCCGTGATCTGGGACGTGTCCGGCCATCCCGTGATGTTGAGCGATCTCATTACAGGTGGTAGCGACTGGTTGCACGTCTTGGACATGTCGATCGGCAGAAAACCACTGAAATCGGCCTCGCTCTTGAGATCGATGAGTTCGTCGAGCCGGCTGATCGGTCGAGTGCCGACCAGCCGAAGCGTTTCAACCGCCAGTTCGCCCTGTCCTCTTGCGGCCTGAACCTGGATCGCCAGCCCATCGACAAGCGGCATGGCGGCGGCCGCCGAGTGGAGGTCTACACTGATCGATTGCCAGAGGCCGTCCGCCCTCAGGTCGGTGCCCCGGATCACCTCTTCATAACCCGCCGCCGATCCGCTCTTTCGCCCCAGAAGACACAACGCATAGTCGCCGTAACCGGCCAGATTCGTGGCACGATACCGCAGTACCAGAAATCGATGGCCGGCCAGACTCACCGGCGCGGCGAAACGGTACTGCCATTTCATGCCGCGCCCCGCCTGCTCGACTCGAAAAACGAGGGGTCCATTGCCGGTGGCTGGACTGACAGAATGCCGCTCGGCGGGATTGCCGAGCCAACTTGGCTCGGCTCGCCATGTGTTCGCCGAAAGGTTGATGGCGACATCAGGCCTGGTTGTCCTCGTGGCCGGGGCGCGAAGCAGCGTGAACTCGGGGGGCGGTGTTTCCACGAAACCCATCTGATCAACCCACAATCGCGCCGGACCGGGACCGGCCGCCTGCACCTGAATGGCCACCGCGGTGATGGTCGGCGCCGAAGTCAGCACCCGCATATCGACGGAGATCGAATGCCACTGCCCATCGGAGGCCACATCCTGAAATCGCACCGGCGAGCATTGCCTGGCGGCAATGCCGTCGTCGGCAAACACGAGGTAGTCGTCGCCGCGGTTCAACACGTTCTCGGCTCGGTATCGCAGGAAGAGATAGGGGTTCTGGCCCACGTCGATCGGCGGAATGGACCGAACCCACTTCATGCCCTTTCCGGGCGAGCTAACCTCGAAACACGTGAATTGACCCTCCACCCCCACTCGCGCTGTCGGGTCGGGATTAGGAAGCCAATCGGGCCGGGGCTGCCATGTTCCGGCTTGTATGCTGTCATTCGCCCATCCGGCCCCATCGCGAAGTGTAATGGGCTCGGCACGGGCCGCAGTGAACGGAGGGAGAACGCCCAGGCAGACCAAGATGAACGTTGCCGATCTCATGAGGACTCCTTTCCGACCCTCGGTACCCAAGAGAGAAGGGCGCGGTTCCACCACGCGATTGCCGGGCCATGTGCGGCCTCTAGGACAGCCTCCGGATATTCGCCGCTCGTCGGGGGATGAGACGGAAGAATCGCTCAGCGGAATACCCGACGGCCAGCGTCGAATAGATCTGATGATCCGCCGGCAACTCGACGGCCTCGCGAATGGCCTTACTCCGGGTCGCTGCCGACGTGATGTACCCGATGAGGCACGTGCCCAGTCCCAGCGTCTCGGCGGCCAGGATCAGATGATACGAGGCAAAGCAGCAATCTTCAGGCATCGTCGGGTAGAGCTTCTCTCCGTGGATCAGAATCACCACAGGGGCCCCGTGGCAATAGCAGGGTTCGCCCCCCTCGACACGCTCCACGTCGCGCTTCATGTCGGGCAGCCCGCGCAGCAGGCCGTCCAGCCCCTTTGCGCCCGCGAACAAGCCGACCAGCCTCCGTCCGATGGCGCTTTCCAGGCGACCGACCAACTGTCGATAGAAGCTCGCCGCCGCCACTTCGAGCTGCCGAATCCGTTGGCCCGTCAGCACGGTGTAGTGAACGCCCTGCATGTTCTTGCCCGTCGGGGCGTATCGACCGATGTCGAGGAGCCGATCGACCTTCGAGGGCTCGACCGGCGTTGTCTTGAACCGGCGGATGCTCCGGCGACGCCGTAAGAACCGCTCGAGCTGCTCGTCATTCAGTTCAGCCTCACCGACGGGCGGCACCGCATCGACCGACAACACCGAGTGCCTGAGCGCGTCGGGTTCGCAAACGGCCACGCAATGCCCGCAGACGATGCACCTTTCGGAAAGGTCTTCCACCGTCTTGATCGCATCGCCCTCGCGGGTCAGCAGGCAGCGCGGACAGGTGGCGACACATCGGCCACAACGGGTGCAGCGGTCGGCCGAGATCTCGATGCGGACTTCTTCCGTGGGATCCAAAACACTCATGGCGGGCTCCCAGACCTAATGAAAATGGGTCGGGACGCTCGATCCGAGGCTCCCGACCCATTTCACCTTACACGACCTAGCCGCGCTTTCCGGCCTTGCCGGCCTTCTTGGCCGCGAGCGCCTTCTTCGCCGCGGCCCAGTTCTGAGGACGCAGCGAGCGAACGGTCGCGCCGGCTCGCCACATCTCCGACTCATGGATGACCTTCAGTTCCTTCGCAAGCTTCTGGCGGTAATCCGGGGCACTATTCGCCTTCAGAACTATGGCGGTCTCCTTCCCGGTCTTGACTCGGTGATAGAGCTCCTTAAAGACGGGCTCGACCGCCTTGCGGAACCTCGGGGCCCAGTCGAGCGCCCCGCGCTGAGCCGTGGTGCTGCAGTTGGCGAACATCCAATCCATGCCGTTTTCGTCGACCAACCGGATCAGACTCTGGGTCAGTTCTTCCACCGTCTCGTTGAAGGCCTCGCTCGGGCTGTGCCCGTGTCGGCGAAGCTCGTTGTATTGCGCCTCGAGCACGCCCGCCAGACAACCCATCAGCACGCCGCGCTCGCCGGTCAGATCGCTGTAGACTTCCCGCTCGAACGTCGTCGGAAAGAGGAATCCCGACCCGATCACGATGCCCAAGGCCAGCGTCCTTTCCAGAGCCCGCCCCGTGGCGTCCTGATGAACGGCAAAGCTGGAGTTGATGCCGCTGCCGGCCAGAAAGTTTCGACGTACGCTCGTGCCGGACCCCTTTGGCGCGACCAGAATCACATCGACGTTCTTCGGCGGGATCACCTTCGTCTGTTTGCGATAGACAATGGAGAACCCGTGGGAAAAGTACAGCGCGTCGCCCGCATGCACGTGCGGCTTGATCGTGGGCCACTGGGCAACCTGTCCGGCATCGGAAATGAGAAACTGGATGATCGTGGCCCGTTCGGCGGCCTCTTCCAGCGTGAACAGCGTCTTGCCGGGCACCCAGCCGTCCGCGATTGCCTTGTTCCAGTAGAACTTCTCTTCCGGCCGCTGACCGATGATAACCTTCACGCCGTTGTCCCGCATGTTCAGCGCCTGGGCAGGGCCCTGAACGCCGTAACCGAGAACAGCGATGGTCTCCTTCTTGAGCACCTGCCGCGCCTTGCTCAACGGAAACTCGTCGCGTGTAACCACCGTCTCGACCACACCACCAAAATTGAGCCTTGCCATCGTAGAAACTCTCCTGATTGCCGATCTCGATACATACTGAAGCTTTGCATTATGCCGACCGCAATGGTGGATTGCAACCGCCGGCCGGAAACGACGGACTTTGCTGTCGCTTCGTGAGGCTCGCGATTGCACGCCGGCTGCATCCGTTCGTGCCGACTTGACAATCCTCCGTCGAACGGGGTAAGGTGGCCCACTACCAGGAACAGACGGTTCGCCGACAGATGGCGAATGCAGTCGGGCCCACCGGCAGCGGGGTGCGGATCTCCGTGGGACCTTCGTTCGACGGTCCCCTTTCTCCAGACAGACCCATGAGTCCCAACAGACGCAAGGTAACCGTGGCGTGGGTTTCTGTTGTCTCGAACACCTCACTCACGCTGCTCAAGATCGTGGTGGGCCTACTCATAGGGTCGGTGTCGGTTATCTCCGAGGCGATCCACTCGGGCGTGGACCTCCTGGCCAGCCTCATCGCCCTGTTCGCCGTCAAAGGGAGTTCGACCCCGGCCGACGAGCGTCACCCCTTCGGCCACGGCAAACTCGAAAACATATCCGGCACTGTCGAGGCGTTGCTGATCTTCCTCGCCGCCGGATGGATCATCTACGAAGCGGTGCTGAGGATTTCCCATCCGACAGGGATCGACACACCGGCTTGGGGCGTGGCGGTCATGCTCGTCTCGTCCGTGACCAATCTGTTCGTCTCGCGTGCACTGTTCAGGGTAGGGAAAGAGACGGATTCCGTAGCGCTGCAGGCGGACGCCTGGCATCTGCTCACCGACGTCTACACGTCCGCCGGCGTCATGTTGAGCCTAGCCGTGATCTGGGTAGGCGGGACCCTCGTCCCCGATTGGCGCTACGGGCTCTACCTGATCGACCCGCTGGCGGCAATCGTCGTGGCCATGCTGATCATCAAGGCGGCTTGGGACCTCACAGTGAAATCCGGGCGCGACCTGATGGACGCCTCCTTGCCCCAGGAGGAAGCCTGGATCAAGGATTTGTTGGCGGACTTCGTTCCGAGGGTGCACGGCTACCATCGCATGCGAACTCGCAAGTCCGGTGCGACAAGATTCGTCGACTTCCATATCTTTGTGGACGCCCAGATGACCGTCGAGGATTCGCACCAACTCGCACATGAGATCGGCCGGAAGATCGAGAACCACTATGCGGGCACGAATGTGACGGTGCATGTCGAACCGTGCGGCGGCAACTGCGATCACTCCTGTCGCTCCGGCTGCCTCATGACGGATCGGGAACGAGTCGCCATCCAAGGAGGCGTGCCGGATCATCACTCCGGCGAACGCCGGGCCCGGCCGGGCTGAGTACCCAACACGACCGGCGACCGGATGGAAATATGGGACGGTCCCCATGATGGCACTATCAGAGACGCGGACACCAACGGGCAAGTCAGGAGCCTGTCATTGGAATCACTAATGAGACTCCGACCCCACTGGGTCGGGTTTCACCCGCCTCCTGCCCCCTTGCTTTCTTGCGACCTTGTTCTGTCTTCTCGGTTCTTCCGCAACCACGACCCCCCTGAGTCCCGCCGTATCACGGGGGAAAGGGGCGTTGCCGGGCCGGCCAGTTCCGTGACGGTTGTGCCTACTTCTTCTCGGCCACGGAGATGCCGACGTCGATGAACTGGCCGCCGGTCGTCTGGTGACAGTGAACGGCGAGCGTGTTCTCGCCGACGAGGAAGGCGTTCACCAGGGCTTCGGCCACAAGCTCTCGTCCGTAGGAAGTCGTGTAGCCGCTCAATGTCGCGACTTTCCGGCCGTTGACGTAAACCTCCGCGTCTTCGTCGTGGTGGATGTCGAGGGCAACCAGGGTGCAGTCCGGCTTGGACTCCAGGCGGAAGGTTCGGCGGAGCCAGATGTCGGCGGTCTCCCAGGTCGTGCCGACCACGGCGCCCGGCGTGTCTTTTCGGCCGAAGCCGCCCTTGCCCTGTGGCCACGCGGAGTCATCGAAGCCCGGCTTGTACCATTCATCGACCGGTTTTTCGGTTGTGTACCTCCAGGCCTGGGGGGCGTCCTTGGAGGTCGGAACCAACGTTCGCCACCTCACGTTCACCACCCGCGGCGGTTGCGTTTCATAGGCGGCCGGCCGCTGGTTGATGGCCTTGACCAAGGCCGGGTCGTACTTCTGTTGTCGATCGTAGAAGTAGATCCCGTTTTGCTCCTGCTCGATGTCCGTCAGTTGCGTGTAGCAGAACCCGAACATGTTCGGGTTGTCCAAGAGGACGTCCGTAAGGCCTTTGTAGCGGGCAAGGAATTCCTGGAGCGACGCCTCGCCGTAACCCCATCCCTTGCCCGTGTCGCGATTCGTCTTGAGGCGAATCCCGCCGTACTCGCTCACGAAATAGGGTTGACCGAGATAGCGGCTCCTCGGATCGGCGGGGTGGTTGTTCCAGGGATCCGTGCCGGTCATCGAGAAGCCCGCGAATCGGGCGCCGAAGCTCTTTGGGTTCTGGTCGTAGTCGTGGCAGTCGTAGACGTCGGTGCCCGGATACAGATGGACGTAGCCGCTGGTGTCGAGGAACGGGCGCGTCGGATCGATGCTCTGAGTGGCCGCAAGCAGCGCCTGGAAAGCCGCCACCTCGTCGCCGCCGTCGGTCTCGTTCAACGGGCACCAGCCGACGATCGACGGGTGGTTGCGGTCGCGGTGGAGCACCGTTCGCCATTCTTCGACCGCGTGTCCGACGGCCACCAAGTTGGCGTGGTTCAGACCCCAGTTGGGATATTCGCCCCACACGAGGTAGCCGAGTTTGTCCGCCCAGTACAGGAACCGCGGTTCGAACACCTTTTGGTGCAGCCGGGCCCCGTTGAAGCCGGCGGCCATCGACAGCTCGATGTCGCGGCGAAGGGCCTCGTCGGTCGGCGCCGTGTAGATTCCGTCGGGATAGAAGCCCTGATCCAAGATGGTCCGCTGGAAGACCGGCTTGTCGTTGATGAGAAAACGGTTGCCCTCGATCGTGATCTTGCGGATGCCGAAGTAGCTCTTCACCGAATCGATGATCGTGCCGTCGCGCTCCAGCTCGATGAGCAGATCGTAGAGGAACGGTTTGCCGGGCTGCCACGGCACCACCTCGCTGAGCTTGATGACGCCTTGCGTCGCCCGCCAGGACGCCGGACATACCTCTTCGCCGACGACTTTGTCGCCCACCATGGCCTTAAGGCGGACCCTGACGTCCCGCGTTGCCCCATCGACCCAGCCTTGGAAGAAGACGCGTCCGGTGTCGAGATCCGGTGTCAGGGCAAATTCGCGAAGATAGGCGGGGCCGACGGCCTCGAGCCATACGGTCTGCCAGATGCCCGTCGTGCGGGTATAGACGCAGCCGTGGCTCTCCTTCTTGTGGCTCTGTTTGCCGGTCGCCTGCATGCCCGAGGTCGTGTGGTCGATCGCATGGAGGACCAGCTCGTTCGACCCGTCGCGGACGAAGCCGGTGATCTCCAAGACGAACGGGCAATACCCGCCTTTGTGTTCGCCCACGAATTGGCCGTTGAGCCAGACGCGGGCATGCCAATCGACCGCGCCAAAGTGCAACAGAAGCCGCTTGTCCTTCATCTTTGCCGGGACGTCAAACATCCGGCGGTACCAGACGTGGGTCATGAAATCCGTGTGACCGACGCCGGAGAGTTTGCTCTCGGGACAGAACGGGACCAGGATCTTGCCCGAAAGGTCCTTCCCCGACGTCAGGCCCCGCTGCCCACCGTCGCCCTTGGCATCGATTTCAAACTGCCATGTGCCGTTCAGATTCAGCCAGTCGGCTCGTTGAAAGTCCGGCCGTGGGTGCTCGGGTCGTGGAATGGCCGCTGTCTCTTGTGCCGCCATGGCCAGCGTTGCGGGGACGACGAGCGCCAGACTCAACATGTACGTGGTGAACTCCGTCATGACCAACCTCCCGGATACCCACTGGGTTTTCATGGCTTCTCGCCGCCCGTCCGATCAACGCGGGCGGCGATTGGAGAGTGTATGAGTATCCGGCATTAGCCTCGATCGCAAGACCATTGCAGGATGGCCGATCATCTCGGAGCGTCTTTCGGGTATTCCGTTTGGCGGGGCCGGCCGCGTTCCCTTCCCCGCCGCACGCGGCGCGGCCAAGCCGATCCCGATGCGAACCGCCCGATCAACCACACGGGCAGCATCAGACGGCTGACGGATTGCGCCGGGCGCCGTGGCGCCCGATGAATTCGCGGAGGGCAATATCCCAGGGACGCATGACCCGGCCCGTCAATGACGTGTAGCGGACAGTGGACAAGACGCTGTAGGCCGGCCGGGGGGTGGGGCTGCCGAATTCCGCCGCCGTAATCGGCACGATCGGTGTCGACAAGCCGGCCAGGCGAATGGCACTCGATGCAAGCTCGTACCATGTGCATTGCCCGCCGTTGACCACATGGACAATTCCCTGCGCTCGGACGCGGAAGAGGTGGATGATCGCCTCGGCCAAGTCGGCCGTGTACGTCGGGCAACCCGTCTGGTCGTTCACCACGCGAAGCCGGTCCCGCTCACGGGCCAGACGAAGCATCGTCGCAACGAAGTTTTTGCCCGTTGCCCCGTAAAGCCACGCCGTCCGGATGATGCATGCCAGGGGCAGGTAGGCCCGAACCGCCTGCTCGCCGGCCAGCTTGGATTGCCCATAGACACTCAACGGCCTGGGGAAATCGTTTTCGAAGTACGGTCGGCGGGATTCCCCGTCGAACACAAAGTCCGTGGAGATGTGGGTCAGTCCCGCGCCGGCTCTTGCACAGCCGGCGGCGATGTAGCCGGCGGCGCGACCGTTGACCTTCATCGCCAAGTCCGGATTTCGCGTGCAACCCTCCACGTCGGTGTAAGCCGCGCAGTTGATAACCCATTGGGGATGGTGCCGGCCAATGAATGTGTCCACGGCCTGCGGATCGGTGATCTCGACGACGTTCCAGTCCGCCACTTCGACGAGCGGCGGCAGGACACCCGGCCCGGCGTCTTGAAGCCGCTTCCATGCGGCCACAAGGTCGGTGCCGAGCATGCCGCCTGAACCGAAGATGATGACCGGCCGCATCAGAGCCCTCTGAATTGATGGGGGGCGGTACCGAACTGTGGGTCTTCGTCACCGCCCTTTTCGCACCCGGGTCCCAAAATTCGGGAGCGGACTCATGGTCTTCGCGCGGGCGCCCCCTCAGCCACGCTTGCCATACTGCTGCTCGTAGTACGTACGATACTCCCCGCTCTTGATCCCTTGCCACCAAGCGGTGTTGTCGCGATACCACGCGATGGTCCGAGCCAGCGCCTCATCGAAGCTGTGCATCGGTCGCCATCCCAACTCGGTGCGGATTTTCGTCGAATCGATGGCGTACCGGCGGTCGTGAGCGGGACGGTCCTTCACGTGCTCGATGAACGAGGGGTCGCGACCGCAACCGGCAAGAATCCGGTGCGTCAGCTCGACGTTCGTCAGTTCGCAGTCGGCCCCGATGTTATAGATTTCCCCCGGACGCCCGCGATCGACGATGGCGCCGAGGGCGGCGCAATGATCCTCGACGTAGATCCAATCGCGAACGTTCAGCCCGTCGCCATAGAGGGGCACCTTCTTGCCTTCGAGCAGGTTCGTCACGAACAGCGGAATGATCTTCTCGGGAAACTGGAAAGGCCCGTAGTTGTTACTGCACCGTGATACCATGACCGGCAGGCCGAAACTGTGAAAATAGGCACGACACAGCAGGTCGGCGGCCGCCTTGCTGGCCGAGTAGGGACTGTTGGGCATCAGCGGCAGCCCCTCGTGAAAACGTCCCTCCGGCCCGAGCGAACCGTAGACCTCGTCCGTGCTGACCTGAAGGAACCGGCCGACGCCGTGACGTCGCGCGGCATCCAGAAGCTGCTGCGTGCCGACCACGTTGGTACGAATGAAGGGCTCGGAGGACATCAGGCTGCGATCAACATGGCTCTCGGCCGCGAAGTTGATCACGGCGTCGAATCCGCCCGCCATCGTCCGGTCGACGGCGACAGCGTCGGTAATGTCCGCCCGCACGAAGGTGTGCCGGGGGTTCCCCTCAAGATCGGCCAGATTGGCCAAGTTGCCGGCATACGTCAGGACGTCCATGTCGGTGACCTGGGCCTCCGGCCAGTGTTTTAGGGCCCAATGCACGAAGTTGGAGCCGATGAACCCCGCACCGCCCGTCACGAGAATTCGCTTCATAGGCCATTGCTCTTGGTTGTTGACCGGATGCCGCTCGTTTCCAGTGATCCGTAGTCCCGCGCGAACGCGCATTCGCACCTTTCGGGACGCGGGAGCCGGGACGAATGTTCACGGCCGAGGACCGAAGGCGGCAGGATCAGTCCACTCGATTTGCCCCGCCCTTCGCCACAAGATTGCTCGCGTGGAGCAACGACTCAAATGTCCCCGCGTCGGTCCACCAGCCATCGAGGATCTCGTACGTCATCGTACCGGCCTGAATGTAGGCGTTGTTGACGTCCGTGATCTCCAACTCGCCCCGGCCGGATGGCCGGAGCGTCTTGATGATGTCGAAGACCTTGCCGTCGTAAAAGTAGATCCCGATAACGGCATAGTTGCTCTTGGGGTTTTTCGGCTTTTCCTCGATGGAGACGATGCGCTTACCGTTGATTTCCGGAACGCCGAATCGCTGCGGATCGGGCACTTCCTTCAGCATGATCTTGGCGCCTTCGCGCTGGCTGAAGAAGTCGGCCGTGGCGCGGCGGATGTTCTTCTCGATGATGTTATCGCCCAAGACGACGACAATCTTGCCGCCGTCGGCGAAGTCCTCGGCCAGATTCAACGCCTCGGCAATGCCGCCTTCGCCTTCCTGATACGCATAGTGCAGCCGGCGGAGGCCCAGTTCCTTGCCGTTACCCAGCAACCGGAGAAAATCGCCCGCGCTGTTTCCCCCCGTCACCAGCATGACCTCGTCGATGCCGGCGTTCACCAGGCATTCCAGCGGGTAGTAGACCATCGGCTTGGTGTGCACAGGGAGGAGGTGTTTGTTCGTCACCTTCGTCAGCGGCAGCAACCGCGTTCCCAGACCACCGGCCAGAACGACGCCCTTCATCAGAAGTCCCTCCGTGCCCAATCATACGGGATCTTGTCCGTGTGCGCCGGCAGACGGAACTCGTCCGGCTCCTCGTGGTTGTACGGCATCGTGGTGATGTTGACGACGATCGCTTCCTCGTCGCTGATACACTTGAAACCGTGCATGATCAGGGGGGGAATCTGCAGGAGCAGGTTGTTGTGCACGCCGAGGAAGAACTCATTGATCAGGCCGTGCGTCGGAGAGCTTTCGCGCCCGTCAAAAAGGACGATCTTCATCATGCCGTGAACCACGACGAAGTTGTCATGCTGGAGCTTGTGGTAGTGCCACGCCTTGACGGCCCCGGGATAGGCGGTCGTCATGTAGACCTGGCCGAACTTGAGAAACAACTCATCGTCCGATCGGAGCATCTCCATCAGCCGGCCACGTTCGTCCGGAATCACCTTCAGTGCCTTCGTTCGTACGCCGTCGATCAGTCTAGCCGCCACGGATGACTCCTGCCGATGAACCCTCGGAACCCCCGGGAGTTGGTACCCCACCACAAACATACGCGGCAGACTATCGTAAGGTTCATTCCACACCTTGTCCACCTGCGACCCTGCGGGAGGGTGCATGACCGTAGCTGCGCGCCCGCATGAAGACTGGGTAGATTCTGCACCGACCTGGGTCCGGCCCATCCCCGACCCTCGTTTTTCGCCCAAAAACGGCGGTCTCCGGCGCACAACAACGGTCATGCGCCCCCTGCGGTATCCCATGTCGGGGCGTATCGGGCGAATCTATATGCGGTAAGGTGTCGTCGGATACCGTGCCCAAGCCCAGCGCCCCTATGCGGGGTGTCGATATGTAGCACATTCGCGCCGTTGTTCACCGCATTGAGCGGGGGCCGAATAGCCACTACACTGGGGAACGGGGCGTGTGATTGAGACGTGACCGGCAACAGTACACAGCGGACCGTTTTCCTCGAGACCTTCGGCTGCCAGATGAACGTTCTGGATAGTGAGCTGGTCCTGGGAACGCTTCGCCACGCGGGCTACGTACCGGTGGATGGCCCCGACCAAGCCGACCTGGTGCTTGTGAATACGTGTTCCGTTCGCCAACGGGCGGAGGAGAAGGTTTACTCGCGACTTGGCGAACTGCGACGGATAAAGCAAGGGCGACCTGAGATGATCATCGGGGTACTCGGCTGCATGGCCGAACGGGAAGCGGAGGCAATCCGCGCCAGAGCCCCTCACGTCGACCTCATCTGCGGACCGGGCGAACTCGGCAATTTGACGGACCTGTTGACACAGGTCCGGTCGGGAAACGGCCCGGCCGTACGTATCACGCGAGACTGGAGCCGGCGGCGTCCGGCATCCGACCGGCACGCGGACGACGGGCTTGAATCGCTCGACCATTCTCGCCGACCTGTCGGCGATAGACGGCCGATCCGGGCCTCTATTCGTGTTCAACGGGGCTGCGACAAGTTCTGCAGCTACTGCGTGGTGCCGTTTGTGCGCGGGCCCGAACGGTCGAGGCCCCCCGCTCGAATCGTCGAGGAAGCTCGCAGACTCGTCGAGGCCGGCACGGTGGAAATCACGCTGCTGGGCCAATCGATCAGCAGTTACGCCTATCAGGAAAACGGGCGCGTCGTTCGGCTTCCCGAACTGCTCGAACGGGTACACGAGATCGAAGGATTACGACGCTTGCGGTTCATCACGAGTTTTCCGGGGGATTTCGACGAATCCATTCTTCTGGCGATGCGCGATCTGCCCAAGGTCTGCGAGTATCTGCACCTGCCCGCCCAGAGCGGCTCGAACCGAATTCTCGCGGCCATGCGCCGAGATCACACGGTGGAACAGTATGTTGCCCTGGTCGAACGGGCCCGTGAGTTGGTGCCGGACCTCTCGGTGGCCGGTGATTTCATCGTGGGCTTTCCGGGTGAGTCGGAGGACGACTTTCAGGCGAGCGTCGACTTGGTCCGCCGCATTCAGTACAAGAACATCTTTGTCTTCAAATATTCGCCGAGACCAGGCACGGTGGCCGCGAGGAATCTGAATGACGACGTCCCACGACAGATTAAGCGCCGCCGCAACATTGAATTGCTGGCCGTGCAATCCAGGATCGCGGCCGCCAACAACCAATCGCTGATCGGGCGACAGGTCGAGGTACTGGTCGAAGGATTCAGCAAGGTCGCATCCAAGATCCGGCGAGTCGGCAAGCAGTCCGACGCATGGAGAAGCCCCACTCAACTGACGGGGCGGACACGCGGCGATCAAATCGTCGTTTTTGAGGGGGACGAGACCCTGATCGGCCAACTCGTTCCGGTTCGTGTCAGCTCATCCACGGACCTGACATTGCATGGAGAGGTCGCAGTCTGATCGGAGCCCCACGCCTTATCACAACCCGTTACTCAGATTGAGTTTGCGCAATTTGTTCTCCCGGGGGTTTTCGTGTGAACCTGCCAAGCGCCTTTGCGTATAAGGGTGTAGAGAAAGATAACAAGCACCGCGGCAAGTTCGCGGTTGACAGAACCTTCTGCCCTCCTCCCCCACCGATGACGCAGAAGTCCTTGCCGGGTGTCGTCTGAGTTCTCATACGATGCCCGGCAGGACTGGCGTCTTTTTATTTGCGCCCGTGTTCGCCCCGTGGACGAGACCCGCACCGGGAGAGTCTTCGGAAGAGAAGGCGAGCCGAAGACGGTGAACCTCCGCCACCTGTGGACGACTCGTCAGACCAACGGATCAGCACCTTCTCAAATCGAAGTGACCGACAGGGTGTACGCTTGTCCCGCGTTGAACGTCTGCTTGCCCAACAACGGACGCGTGGTGGTTGCCGGGGGTATCACGAGGTACTCGTAATAGCCCGGATCCAGCGTGAACTGCGTGTCTTTGCCCGAAAGGATCTTGACCACATGGTGTTGCGGCCCGAAGAAGGCAACCGAGATATCGCCGGTAAGGGAGTTCTTCACGGTCATCTCCACCTTGTCGGGCGTCGTACCGGGAGTCTGTGAGAGCAGGCCAAGGTCCACCGGAGGCAGCCCAAAGGTGGTCAAGAGCTGGAAGGTCAACCGGTCCAGGTTCATCGGCGCAAGCGTGAGGGCCCGGTTGATGGGGACTTGAATGAGCAGCCGTTCGGTGTCTATGCCCATCGCCCTGGCCGTCGTGAATTCCGTTCGGAATCCGCCCTCCGCCGCCGCATCCTGGACAAATGTCACAATGACGACGTCCCCGAGAAGATAGTCTGTCCCGAGGTATCGGGTAATCCCCTGCGAGGTGCCCTGCGTCGGAATCGAGGCTTGAGGGTCTCCAAACGGTGCGCCGGAGAAGCCGATGTCTTGCCGGAGCAGGTCGATGCCGGGTGCATACGTAGCCGTGATCGTCTGCACGGGAAAGAACGTGAAGGTCGCCGTTCGGTCGTGCAATCCCTTGTCGCGGATGAGCTCGATCAGCCTTCGTTCGCCGATGGCGAGCACACGAGTGCAACGGAGAGCCCACGTCAGTCCAACGCTGTTCGGTCCCACTTCGAGGTCCTCGGTCGCGCCAAGTTGCCCGAATGTCACAATCGTGTCCTGATCCTGGGGATCATATCCGCCGAAGGTACCGATGGCCCTGTAGGCCGTACGATTGATGAATCCGACGCCGACCTGCCCTCGTTGGCTCCCCTCACCGAACCGAGCCAGTGTCAGATTACCAAGCAAGTCAGGGCCCAGGGGTCTCGTCGCGTTGCTGAGTGCGTCCGGGGTACAGCCTGTCGCCATCGAAAGGACGACGAGCGTGGCGCAGGATGCCACGATCGCCATGTAAAGCCGACATCTGGAAGAGTTCATTGTGTACCCTCGCTCAGAGCCCTGCAGGAGAAAAACGCTGAGGAAAAACCCTTACCGGGTTTTAGTCCCGCCACGCCCCAAGGTCAACGCCTCACTCCCAAATCGACCAACTGAAATCGATCTCTGAAGCCGAATGGACGAAGATCCGCGGATTCGATCGCGGGGCACTGTTTGTAGGTCCCTTAAGATCAAGGACTTGGAGATTCTCTCTGTTGACTTTGGCACGTTCGTGCCGATAGCATGAAGTAGGTTATTGTGCAGGCATTCTCTTCGGGGGCAAGGGCCCAGTGGCCCCATAGCAGGATCAAGGACGGTTTCATCGATGCAGACTCTCAAGCAAGGACGCAGACAGACGGTCGTTCACTGGGGCGCGCTCGCACTCATCGCGTGGCCCATGGCATCTTGTACGCCGATTCCGACCACAAACACGGACTACAATTGGCCGGCCGTTACAACCATGGCCATCTGGCCTGTCAGCCCGGCCACCACCATGGTCTTGGGACGCAACGGCAACCCCATGACCATTGCATGGAACGTGGCCGTGGTTCCCCAAACGACCCCAACCGTCTCACTAATGCTGTACCCAGACCCCGACCTGGGGGACCCAAACGATGGCAACAACGTTTTGGTCACCAATCTCGATACGACAGTGACTCAGTGGCCGTTCTCGGGCCGAGACGCCAACAATGTCCTCGTCCCGGCGGGCACATACCGCGTGCGATATACAATCGACGATGGCTCCGTTGCGGCTTCCAACAAATCGGAGGGAACGGTCATCGTTCCGCTGAGGTTCACGGCGCCGACCGCCGATGTAACGTTCTCGCAATCGGCGGGCCAAACCATTACCTGGGAGACGGAAGCCTTCTCCTCGACGATCGTGCGACTGGACATTTGCCTGAGTGTGGACCCGAACGACGGCAACGATCTGGTATTCCTCAATAAGAACGGCATGCTCTTCGGCGATGGTTCGATCGACTTCGAGGGGACAGTGTATGAACCCAACAACGCGAGCGAACCGAATGGCCATCTTGTCCCACCGGACGTATACTACTTGAGGGCCAGGGTCTGGCCGTCAAGCGCCCAAGGGCCGTTCTTCATCCCGGCCGGCGGTCGTCTGATCATTCTGCCCGACCCGTAAGCCCTGGACCGTGCCATCAAGCGAGTGTGCAATAACCTGATTGAAGATGGGGTTTCAGGCATGGCAGGTATGTTTGCCCGAAGATGCGGTCGTCCTTACGAGGAGGTGTCAAGAGCCGAGAAGGCGATTGGGGCGGTCATCCTGTTTGTGTTGGCCGCCGTGGGCGGCGCAGCGGTATATGCTCTCACGGTTCGGACCGACGGTGAGAAGGTCGTCACAATTGCAGCGGTCACGGATAAGACTGCCCGGCCGGCGGTCGATCGCCCCACCGACGGTCCGAAGACCTTCGACCTGCCCAAGGTCGCGACGGAGGGCTGGACGGGACCGGAGCAGGTGCAGGCATTCACACCGGAGTCCGTCCATCAGAAGATCAATGGCCGGGACGGCCTCTACTTGGCGTACGGCATTGCGAGCCTGACCTTCGGCTCCTACAAGCGAACGGGCCAGGACGATCGTTACGTCGACGCCTACGTCTACGACATGGGGTCTCCTTTCAATGCGTTCGGATGCTACAAGGCCGAGTACGCCGAAGGCATGCCCGCCATACCCATCGGTCGGGGAGGTTACCGAGCTGAACGAAGTGTGTTCTTCTGGAAGGGCGCTTACTACGTTCAACTCGTGGCCGGCGACGGCGTCACGAAGGACGACGATTCGATGGTCGAGGATCTCGGAAGGCAGATCGCCGGCAGGATTCCCGATGATGGGACACCACTGTGGGGCGACGGCGTCCTACCCAAGGTCAACCGCAAGCCCGACGGCCTCGGCTACGAGCGGATCAACGCCTTCAGCCTCGATTTCCTGAAGGACATATTCCGTGCAAACTATGTGGAGGGGCAGAGTCAATACGCAATGTTCATCCACCGTGCGGACAGTCCCGAGGCAGCCCGACAGGTTTTTGACCGGTACGCGGAGTACCTTGGAAAGCATGGAAAGATGCTTGCCCGACAAGACAGCCCCGGCGGTCAAACGCTCGTGGGCGAGGCGACCGGGATGTTCGACGTGGTGTTCTGCAAGGATCGATACGTGGGCGGGGTCAACGGTGCGGAAGACCGAAAGCTGGCCGAGGCTCGCGCCACGGCGTTTCGCGACGCTCTGAAGTAGCAGCGGACATGAAGGGTGGCGGAGGATTCGCCCTCCCGGGCCGCACGTGTGGTCATGAGTCACCGTGTGAACGACCTCGAGCCGGAGGTAAGGTTGTCCGTGTCGAAATCCACGAGTGCCAACCCATCGGAAGAGCAGGCCCCCTCGTCGTGTCCGTCGCGGAGGAATGTGCTTCGAGTCGGCGCAACGCTGGGGGTGGCCGGAATTGCCGCGGCCGGATATGCGCTGCTCTATGATTCCAAAGGCGACCGCGGACTGCCCCGTCGTCAGGCTACCCGACTCAAGGACTACTTCGCGAGCATCTACGATCAGGCCGTCAGCGAATCGCTGCCCCGTCTGAGTATCGTGCGTGGCCAAGACCTTGCCAAAATGGTAGAGGCCGCCCTTGGACCTTACGGCGGCATGGGACGTTTCGTCAAATCGGGCGATATCGTTCTGGTGAAGCCCAACGTCGGCTTTGCCAGCGGGCCCTCGATCGGCGCCACCACCAGCCCCGAGCTCGTCGAGGTGGTCGTGAGACAGTGTATTGCGGCCGGCGCGGCCAAGGTCATCGTGGCCGACAATCCCATCGCCACCCCGGAGACGGCCTTTCTCAAGTCCAAGGTCGGACCGACAGCCCAGAAGGCCGGCGCGCAAGTCATGCTGCCAAGCCAGCCGGATTTCCTCAACATCGAGATTCGGCCCGGCAAGCCGGACGCCGGCAAAGGCGAGTCGCTGGGAACGTGGCCGATCTTCTGGAAACCGATCGCTCAGGCCACCAAGGTCATCGGCCTGCCGACGGTTAAGGACCACAATTTGTGTTCCGCCTCGCTCTCGATGAAGAACTGGTACGGGCTGCTCGGGGGACGCCGCGACCAGTTCCATCAGGCCATCGACAATATTGTAAGCGACCTGGGTCTGATGATCAGCCCAACGCTGATCATCGCGGACGGCATGCGCGTTCTGATGCGAAGCGGGCCGACGGGCGGACGAACAACCGACCTGAAGGCGGCCAACACGATCGTAGCGGCCTTGGACCCGGTGGCGTGCGATGCCTGGTGTTACCAGAACCTCCTCGAACGCGACGCCGGACGTCTGAAATACCTGGAACTGGCCGAATCCAAGTTTGGACCCACCACCCTCTTGAGACGATTCGGACAACGCGACTGGCAGGCGTACAAACGCCAGGGACTCCTCCGAGAAGCGAACGTGGCCTGACGCGAGATCCGGACCTCATCTGATACGGCGACACCGCTCAGCTCGCACCACGGTCCGCGGGGGGACGCGTGCAAAGGACACCCAGAGCGGGCTCCGGCGAGATCGGTCGCGTTGAACCTAAGGTCGGCGGTGTACCGTCGGGAAGGTCGCGATTCGTCGGCATTCTCCGAATGGGAAACACGCTCAAGAAAAGGGCTCCTCTAGCCCGGATTATTCATACCGCTTTGGCATCTTGATGGAAAGGTTGTCCCGC
>CAZQTW010000046.1:0-53112 GCA_964596165.1 uncultured Planctomycetales bacterium
GTCGACTGTTTT
This sequence comes from uncultured Planctomycetales bacterium, assembly GCA_964596165.1. Lineage (GTDB taxonomy): Bacteria > Planctomycetota > Phycisphaerae > UBA1845 > JAFGLZ01 > CAYUQT01. The sequence continues at coordinate 13 of CAZQTW010000046.1, forward strand.
GTTCGCACCGCAGCCCGCGAAGTGATGGGTGTTGATCTCGGCGGTTTGGAACATCGTCTCGGTGTTGTGGTGGTCGAAAGGATACTGCTTTCGGGCTACGTACAGGATCGGGGATTCGCGTACCAAGGGATTCGCCAGCAAGGCCTCTCGTCGAAGGCATTCGAAGTCGTTCAGGATCTCGAGTGCGCGCCGAAGCGCGCCTTCGTCTTCCGCATCTAGCCCATGGGCAATTGCGGTCAGTCTCGGCTGCAGCATTCCGAGTCGGTTCCGGAATTCCGCCCCCCGCGCATAGCGATCGCCGAATGTGGCAACCAGGTCCTCCACGGCCTTCCTCAGCGGTTCAAGGCTCACATGTTCGAGCCTGTTCTTCAGTTCCCGGCGGACATCGAGCGTTCTGAGAAGTGCTGTCGCTTTGTCAAAATGCTCCGCGGTAGCGGCCTTGTCGATTTGGCCGCTTGCCCTGAAGTCGTCGAACGTGATGTGTCCCCACCCAGCCACGCTTCTGTCGACCACCCGCAGGAATACCCTCTGGCCGACAAGGGACGGTGTGTCCCATAGGATCCGCTGCATCTTCTCACTGTTGGTCCCCCGGCCTATCGCATGCTCGACGCCGTCGGTCGTACACAAGGCCACGTAGGTGTCGGGATGATTTCCCCCACCGACCAGCATCGTCATGTTGGGTCCGTTGAGCACAAATACGGGCGACTCGACGACGCCGGTCATCTTGTCGTCCCCGTGACCATTCGCGAGTTCGAGGGTTGTGAGGAAATACCTGCCCTGCTTGTTACACTTGACGTGCGGCTCATTGCGAAACATCTCTTTTCCGCACACGAGGCGATCGGACCGGCCCTCGACTATCCGCCATCCTTGAAGATCACCGGATTCAAAATCAAACCGGAGAACATCCGCACGGGCTTCCAGATGACCGGATGACACACACACACCCGTTACGGCGACCCAGAAGCACAGCCGACTTCGTCTTCTCCGACCCATTCCCACCGGACCCATTCGGATTCTCCCGTGCAACACCCCCACCAGCGCCGGATCATCATGCGATTCCTTGAGCAATCGCTTCCTTGCCCGTCGATAGGCTAGCATACCGGCCGATCTACGACCAAGTGGTTCCGGGCCTCGCGGTGGAGCTTTTTCGAGGACTACGAGGTCGAAATCTTCGGATGTTTCGGTTCTACTATCGGCACTGGCATCGCATTCCGCGGATTACGAAGGACTCCGCACCATGACCCTAGCTGATCTCAAGGCACTCTATCTCCACACCTTATTGGAGGATGTCGTTCCATGGTGGACGCGTCACGCCGTCGACGCCAATGGCGGAATCAATACATGTATCCGCGACGACGGCCGGCTCATATCGCGCGATCGGTGGAATTGGTCACAGTGGCGGGCGGTCTGGGTCTTCAGCAAGCTCTACAACTGTGTCGAGCCACGCCCCGAATGGCTCCAGGTCGCCAAAGGTATCTATGACTTTGTCACGGCGCATGGCCCGCTGGGCAACGGTCACTGGCCGCTCCTTCTCGACGCAGATGGTACGGTTAAGAAGGGCTACGAGAGCATCTACGTCGACGGCTTTGCCATCTATGGCCTTACGGAACTGTGGCGCGCAACCCATGACGATTCCGTTTTGGACCTTGCCATGCAGACGTTCCAGGCCGCCGAGCGCGACCTGAAAGGCGCTGTCCCCCCACCGGCATTTCCTTACCCGATACCGGCGGGGCGCCTGAACCATGGGATCAGCATGATCTTCTCGATGGTCTATCACGAACTCGCCGAGGTGTCGGGTGATCCGGGTGTGCGCGAGGCAGGCATTCAGTATCACCGGAGGGTCATGAATGCGTTCTTGCGGCCGGACCGCCGGTTGCTGCTTGAATGGCTGTCGTCGGACGGCAACGAATTACCACCGCCCGAGGGCACGGCCTGCGTTCCGGGGCACGCCATCGAATCGATGTGGTTTCAGATGCATATCGCCAAATCATATGGCGACAGGGCCACGATCGATCGTGCCGTCGAAGCAATACGCATTCACCTCGAACGCGGCTGGGACCCCGAATACGGCGGCCTCTTTCTTGCGATCGATGCCGACGGGCGCGACGTCGTGGGATGGCCCCATGCGGACAAGAAGCTTTGGTGGCCACACACCGAAGCCCTCTGTGGCACACTGCTGGCCTATGAATACTGCCGGGAGGCTTGGTGTCTCGAGTGGCACGAGCACATCCGTCAGTGGAGCTATGACCACTTCCCCGTCGCAGAACACGGCGAGTGGCGGCAGAAATTGGACCGTCGGGGCAACGAGGTAACGGAGACGCTGGTGCTTCCGGTCAAGGACCCATTCCACCTACCGAGGGCCCTGATGGTATGCATAGATGTGCTCGACCGGCTCACGGCGCAGGGTCGATGCTGACAGGCCCGGTGTTCGCGAACGATTTCGCCGTGGCGTCCATGAGAGTGAATCATCTACTCTGTGCAAGTACTCAATGATGAACATCTACTTGAGGATTGCCGTCGGTGTCACACAACGGTAGTCTTCGCCGCGCTCAGTGCCATGCCTGAACGGGACGCATGATTACCTTCCCGAAGGCTTGCACGACCCGACATGCCGATTCCCTCTCCTGCCGAACTCAAGCAGGCTCACCACTTCTCCGATTGCGCCAAGGCGTGAGCAAGCACGCGGTTCACATACTGACCGGAACTCACCCTTGCTTCCTTCATCGCTTCGAGAACCGGCTGTGCCCTCGCATCAAGTCGGTCCAGGATGTCCGCCGCCTGCAATCTGACCCATTCGTTTTCGTCCTTCAGCCCTTTTGCTAGGGTCGGCAGAGAATCCTGAACGAGCCCGAGTCGGCACAGACCCTCAGCGGCCGCCAGCCGAACGGTGGGTGATGAGTCACGCATTGCCTCTCTCAGGGAATCCTTCGCCCCGCCGGCCTTGTCGCCAAGGGCCACCAAACCCGTCGCTGCCCAGTAGCGCACCGCCGCATCGGGGTCATTCAGCATTTGAACCAGGCTGCCGATTGCGGCAGGCTCCAACCGCGACGCAAGATCCGCAGCGGCCATGATCCGCTCTTGAGGATACACGGCCGGGTCGTCTCGGACGGCCTGATACGGTGGCATCACACCGAATCGCGTCCGTAGATCGGCCTCGGGTAGGAATCCCAGATCGCGGGTCTCATTCATCCAGCGCCGGAGCTCCCGCCTCATCCGTTGCAGGACGTCATGGTGCTTTGAATCGGAGGCAAGGTTCCTGATCTCCCACGGGTCGGCTTGCGTATCGTACAGCTCTTCCGTCGGCTTGCTCTCGCTCATGAACAATCCGGGAGCGCCGGTCAATTTGCCTTCATCGGCGAGTCGCTCCCATACCTGCAGTGTGGGCATCTGCCGGGCGTAGTCCAGGTACTGCTCGCGGAACCACGGCCGATGCGGCATGTAGTTGCGAATGTACTTGTAGCGCTTGTCGCGGACGCACCGAAGCATATCAGTCCGTTCATCCATACGATCGCGAAAACCATGGATGTACTCTCGTGCGTCCGTGGCCTGTCCACCTAGGAATGGCTTGCCCTGCATGTAGCCCGGCACCTTGACGTTGGCCAGACTCAATACCGTGGGCCCGAAGTCCACAAAGCTCACCAGCCGGTCCGTCACCGAGCCGGGCTCACCGGCTGCCGGTTCCTCGTACCGCTTGGGAAACCGAATGAGGAGTGGCACTCGAAGGCTTGAGTCGTAGAGCCATCGTTTGCTTCTGGGCATGCCGGCCCCGTGGTCCGAAAAGAAGAACACGATCGTGTCGTCGACCAAACCGTCGTCTTCCAGTTCCTTCAGACGCCTTCCGACCTCCCGATCGACCACGGTGATCATGTCGTAATATCGGGCCCAGTCTTTGCGCACCTCCGCGGTATCCGGGTGATAGGGCGGCAAGGGAGCCTTCGCCGGATCGTGACGTTCCGCCGCTGTGAAATCAGCCGTTCGCTTGCGGTACTCGCCGTCGGACATACGGATCTGGCTTTCGTGGCTCTGGGTGTAGTTGAAGACGGCGAAGAACGGCTGTCCCGATCGGCGATTCCGCCAGTGTGCTCGCGCGCTGCACTCATCCCATGAGGTCGGGGCGTGAACAAAGTTGTAATCCGTCTTGACGTTGTTCGTGCAATAGTACCCTGCGTGGCGGAGGAACTCGGAAAAACACCGGATCTCGGATGGTAGTCGCCCCTCGCATCGCATGTGGTGCGTCCCGATAGAGCAGGCGTACGTCCCGGTAATCAGCGTCGACCGCGAGGGCGCGCAGACGCCGATGGGAGCAAACGCATTACCGTATCGCACGGATTGCACGGCCAGTCGATCCAGGCTTGGCGTAACCGCATAGGAGTCGCCGTAGCACCCCAGATTGGGGCTCATGTCTTCGCAGGTGAGCCACAAGATGTTTGGCCTGTCCGGCGTCCGGCCGGAGGCCCCTTGTGATGACCTGCTTTGCCCACACGTACCTGAGGCCGAAAGAACCAGGCTCAACCCCACAACGCACATGCATCCTCGGACGAACAAAGCGATCATGGGATCACCTTCCTCATTGCGAACGCGTCGGCGCCGGCAACGACAGCGCCTCACCCAACCCCCCCCTTCCGTCCGCCCTTTCGGTCGCATTCTCTCAGTTGGAGTGTGGGGCGTCCATACCTCGCGATACCGGACATACTGCTGCCGGCCACAAGCCTCTGACTATCGTGCTCTGCTTGCGGGAAGACTCGCTGCTGGCTTGACGCCCGCCAGTTGCCTGCCGTCTTTCGTGAACCGGATCTTCTGACCCAACTCCGGCTTCCAACGATAGGGCCGACCGCCGATGGAGAGATGGTAGAAGAAGTATCGAGGAGAACTCACCGTTTCACGGAATCGAACGTCCAGGACGATCGGCCGGCCGGCCTCGGTGGCAACCACAGATATTACGTACTCCGGCATTCGGAATTGCTTCCCAGGTTGGAAGACCGTGTCAACAGGGAGGGCGCATTGAGCGTACGTAGTAAGGAATGGCTCACCGACCGATCGTAGCCTCAGGGTGTCCTCTTGGACCACCTCGAAGTCGACGTCCCAGGCATCACAGAGTAGTTCGAATCTTGGCGTGTCATGGGGACCCAGAATGAAGCGCGCCCGGTCTTGCGTCCAAGAAGTCTGCACCCCCATGGAGTTGGCAACAATGAAGGCTACCGGTCCCGCAGTTCCCGAAGCTTGGGCCATCTCGGCCGCCATCATCTCCATGTCGGCCCGCGCCTTTGTCTCCCATTCCACAAAGAGAACCACAGCTCCCAACGAGGCGGGAATCGTACAGCCAATCAGGAGGACGGCCGGGAAATAGCGTCGCAGGCATCGTGATACCCATCGCGACCGGTCATAATCGCCTCGGAGCCACACTGCTCCGAGACAGGCCAATCCAAACCCGGGCAGCATCAGCAACCGAGAATCCGGGATGGTGCACGACAGCACGGGAAGGAAGATCAGAACCCAGCCCAGGAACAGGGGCAAGCATCGATCGGTTCGGTGACGACGGATCAGGAACGTAAGGATGATGGCCGCAAACGAAACACCCAGAAACGTCATGATCACCAGGGGGCGCCGGTCGGCCGGGTTCAGGTAGAACATCGCCGGATTGATCGGCAAGGGCCATCCAATGAAGAAGGACAGCATGCGGAGGGGCGCTTGCGTGGCGTACTCGAGGGGGCGCCGAATCGGATCCAGCATAAACGTGGCATTCGTAACCAGTCCGGCCCGCGCGCGTGTGAGAAACCATATGGCGGTGACAACCAACAGCACGCCGATGATCGCGACGGCCCTTTTGTCCCCGCCCGAGCGCCCGAATGGCGAATCTCCCGTACGAACCATCAGCCAGAGCAGGACGAACCCAACGGCAATGGGTGCTGCAGCCTCCTTCGACAGATACGCCGTCAGACAGCCAAGGATGCTGACAGGAACCCACGCCGCCGTCCCCCCCTTCACGAATCTCAGGCCCGCCAGCATCGCCACCAGTGATGCCAGGACCGCAAGCAAGTCGCATCGAGCGGTGACAAAGAGGATCGTGAACCCATGCCCGGCAGCCACCGCATAGAGCAGCGCCCCCCAACGGGCCAGTCGCTCACTGACCTGAACGGTTCTAAAGAGCTCCAAGAGAAGCCATAGGCACAGCACGTAGACCAGGAGGGACGTCAAGTGGTATCCGATCCGGGAACGCCGCCACAACAGGAAGTCTAGATACAGACTCCACTCGGCGACGGGGCGCAAGAGTTGTCCACGAACTGCGTCGGATGCCCACCACGGTTGATAACCGGCTTTGCGCTCGGCAGCGATCTTGTCTGCCGACGTGAAGAAGCCGTAGAGGTCCAGACGATCGCGCCCACCGGCCCGATATTCCTCCATCACGCGGATCGCGCGATAATCATCTACGAAGAACGGAACGTCCAGCCACGGCGCGTATAGGCAAACGGCTACACTGGCCAGGACAAGTCGCGGGTATCGGAATCCTTCGTACCAAGTCGCAATGCGGCTGAGCAGGCCCTTGCGAGTCTCCGTCGGCGCGTCCACTTTGCCGCCCCCTCACTTCGTGCCACGGCAAAGGGTGTCACCCCCGTCCGAAGGCAAATCACTGATCGTTTGCGCTATTTCATGTACCCGTTCCCAGGACGGTAGGCCACTGGGACGAGGCGGTCGGCCCATCTCCATGCAACGCGTGTTCCTCAGGCTAGGCACGCCAAGCCGAACAGACCGTTTCATGCTGCCACCTCAGTATACGAACCACGGGTGCACAAAGCCATGCTGCCGGGATCGTACGCCCCTGCGTGAATCGGTACCTTCACGGGACCTCCCACCGAACGCTGGACTCCCCCGACGGGGGTAGCGCGGATCGAGGTATTTGCCCACCAGTCGCCGGCGCCTCGGTTCCGGTCTTGTCCACATATCTAAGTCTGATGCCCGGAGGTGGGGCGATCACAACGTCCGCGTTCGTTTGGAGCGTCGCTTGTCCTTTTCCGGTTACCGCAAATGCCAGCCGGTGGTGAACCGTGACGGTATCGCCGGCCTGTACATCGTGGTATCGAAATACCTGTCCGGGTGAGAATCCTGCCGTTGAATCCACCCGGATTCGAAGGCACACGGCCTCATCCAGACGGATGTCACGTATTGTCGTCGAGGCACGCCCATCATCGGTACTCAGCCGCTTGCCTCGGAAGAACCCGGACGACCCCTTGCGTGTGACGGATCGTGCGTATTCATGCGGGACCTTGGTCGTAAGCGTGTGGCCGTCCGGAACCGAATGGACCACCCCGATGCCCAACGAGGTGTCAGCCTGTTCGACCACGAGCGTTGTCCCTACGACCCCATCGATCGTGTAGGCCGTATTGCGGGAATAGGCCGGGTTTTCCACCCAGAGGGCGTCGGCTTTGTACCGACCGTCCGCAGGCCAGGCGCTGTCGATCAGAATCTTGGAGACACCTACGGACGGGTGCTCAACAACAACACCGGACCGCGAGGGGCTATCCATCGTGAAGGTCCACCCAGCGGCGTTCAAGCGTCGACCGTTCACCAGCTCCGCCGAAACAAGATCCGGTCCGGCCAGCCTCGCCCTGCCAATCGCGCCCTCAACGGAGATCTTCGCCTCCCCGCAGCAACCGGTCACGGTTGACTCCGCCGATGGACTCAGACACCACAGATCACGGTGTCCGTTCCGCAAATCGACCGCCAGTGCAACGGATGCCAGGGCGCCGGACGGTTCTCCACCGATCCGGCGAACGGATGTGACTGGGGACCCATCGCGATCAGAGTACCCTTGCCAGACAGACACAAAGCACGATGAAAGCCCGGCGCCTTGACGTCGTCTGATCACATGGCGCGCCTTGGGAAACTTCGGGTAGAGCCCCGGCGCAACGGCCGTCACGATTTCCGTGCCGGGGTTGTGCAAGGCAGTCAGTCGGAATTGAGTCCTGTCCGCATCGCCGAACAACCAAGTCGCCGACCAATCGCGATCGCTCACGGTTCTCGCCGGTTGCATCAGGAACCCGTAACCGTTTCCGGGCGGCGGATTCCAATAAGGCTTATTTGCGTGACCCTTCATGTCGCCGTCGTTGAGCTGCAGATCACCCCAGTTCCGATCCTTGCCCGCCAGACTTCCCCCCTCAGGTTGGCCGGGAGTCAGTCCGTCAAACGTGACCTCAGTCGAGAGTGCGTGCAGTGGCAGATCGTGCTTCTGTCCGCCGTTCACTCGAAACACATCGACGGCATAACGGTCGGCCAGGGCGATCAATCGACGATAGACATCAACGCCCGCATGGGCATAAGCCGTCGACGATCCTTCAGCAATCCTAATCCCGGCCAGGTCGGCGAAATGGTGCAACGATCCACCGAAGGTCCCATCGCCTTGCGATTTCTCGTCCACTACGACCGTATTGTGGCTGACCGTCTGCTTCGCCCATCCGACCTGCGTGTGCGTGCTGCCGAGACTGTATCCCACGTCGTAGGTCATCTCATAACCCTGAGCGAAGTAGTTCACGTTGAGATCGTCCAGATGTCCGTGAACGAGCGAGGGACCGAATCGAAGAACAGCACCATGCGCCTCCGCCCCCTGGCCGGTCCTGAGCACGACCACCCCCTGCTGACCGCAGAAGAATGACCCATCAAGGTACCGCTTCATTCGATCGGTAAGCACTCCCGCCTTCGAACCGCCGTCAATTCCGTGAAAGACGCGCCATTCCAGAAGGTCTTGCATGCGCTTGTCGGCCTCCGGATCGCGCGATCGCAAATGGGCCAACAACGTCGCGTATTCGGTTCTCTTGCGAGGGTCGGACAGTCTGGTGGCCAAGTATTCGGTGTATCGGCAATCCCAGATCGTCGGCGGGTTGTATGGAAGAGTCCTCCGCGTCAACGCCGGCGCCATGTCGCCGTAGGGCGCGTCGATGCCCAGTACCACCGTGGCCATTTGAGGCAGGAAATTGAATGCCTCGAACCTTGGGTCATCGTAGAGGTTCAGGCCCTTTGGAAACACGCTTCCCCGATAGTTGAGGAGTGGTTCCGAGAAGGTCAGGTAGAGGTTTCGAGTATGCAGGCTATAGCTGGGCGACGTTTCGAAATAGCGTCCATCGCGGTCGACATTGTTGGCCAACATCGTGCGGATGCCATAGGGACCGTCCACAGGCCACCTGATGTACTCAGGAATTCCGAGAACCACCCCTACCGCCAAGACACCCCGGAGGTAGTCGGCCTCGCCGTTGCTCAGCCCCCCGGTCTTCACCGATTGATCGTAGCAGTACTTTGCACCGTTGAGCAACAGGTTCTGTTCAATGTTCTGACGTCGGGTAAGGCCCGGTCGTAACGAAGGCTCATCCAAAGCCGTATGATCGAAGATGCGATCATAAATGTCGACGAATTGCACCAGGGCCCTGGCCACCTGGTACCAGGGACGGTTCAGGCGGCCGCTGGGCGGATTCGACGGGTAGTCCCACGATCCCTTGTCGCATGAAGGGTAGATCCTCGCGATTTCGTCCAGGATGACGGCCGCCAGCCTGCCGGCCTTCTGATCCCGCTCAAGGAGGTACAGACACGAACTGGGCTTGGCAATCTTGAAGATAAGAGTCTCGACGACCCAGGCGTTGTAGGACCCCACAAAGTAGTGAACCCGCCCATCCTTGCCCCGATATCCTGTGCCGGGATCCGGGTGGTCCTTGTCGGGCAAGACGTGCCCATTCGCACAGGTCACGTGCCCCGGATTCTCGAACGATGCTTTCGCCCCACCCCAGGTGCCCCATGACGCAGCGCAGATCGGGCAGCCCGTGAACCCATATGCAAAGCATGCCCCCTCGCCCGGCATTACTGCATGAACCCAGGCTTCGTCTTTCTTCGACCATTCGCGCACCGACCTACTTACCCCTTCATACCATGCCTTGGCCCAATCTTCGGTCCGGATTCGTTGCCGAGCTCGGGCAACGTCCACGGGGGTTGCCGCTACTGTGGGGTGACGTGTAGCCCCCTCCATGGTCAGCTTCGGCTCGGTTGTGGTACACGCAACAAGTACTGCCGAAAGAAGGCCCATCATGACCGTGCCTCCATCGCGGTGTGCTCCGCGAGAACTTGCACCGACTCACGTTCAGTGAACTTCATGTCATCCTGGTCTCGTGAGCACCCGCGATCAACGCCTCCTTGCGGTTTGACGGGCCCCTCGAACGCCCAGGGAGTCTTGAGGCATCAGGCGACGGTATCGACACCTCGCCAAAAACGTACCGATCCGCGACCCCAGAGGCAGACAATACTCCAACACAATGATCGGACCGTGCCTACCAGCCCCGGATGTAGCCGGACAAGATAATGAAAGCGCCCAGAAAGATCAGCTCTGCCATCTTCCCAGCCGCCAGCATGCCGCGGCGGGTCTGACCGCCCCCTCGGCGAGCAATCACAACGCCCGATACGAAGGTCAATCCCAACACGACCAGGGCGATAATCGTTCCCAGAATCAAGTTGCCGCTCCGGCTGCAGTAGACCGCGGTCATGCACAAGGGGACCAGGAATGTGGTCATGACAAGTCCGGGACTCACCGCCTGTGAGAGTCCCGACGCCGCCGGATGAGACCTTGGCGCTACCCGGCCCAGGCTCGCGGTCAACAGAATGGCCCACCTGCCCCACAGCGGGGCCAGCAGAAGCGGCCGGTAAATCAACTGCGGGTATGCGAAATTGAGGTGACGTCGCCAGTCACTCGGCCACCACCAATCCCCTGTTCGAACAGCGCTGATCAGGACCAACTCCGCCACAATCGCCACGAGTAGCCCCATCGTTGCGGCCAGTCCCGGCGTCAACGAACCCCCATGTTCCGGCTCACGCGCATGCCTTGAGCCGGTAAGTGCGTCTATCGTGGCCGCAAGGCCCCCAAAAAGACAATAACCCGTGAACACCACGTCCACCACGAGTACGCCGAGTGCCGGAACAAGCCGGAGGCTGGTTACCTCCTCCCCGTACAACCTCCAAATCGCCCTAAACACCCCAACCCAAAGCAACCCAATGCCAAGGCCAACCGGCACAAACCAGTAACTGGCCCGTCTCCAGGCCGCTTTGTCTGCTTGGGGAGGATCACCGACGGGCAGGACAAATCTCAGGGCCATCCCCAGAGCAAGAAAAGCCCCCAAGAACGCCCCCTCACCAGCCATCTCGACGGCACGTCCTGTCGCGTTCGAATCTCGGCTCGCAGTGGAGAGGTCAACTAAACGGTTATTGCTTGCGGAAGAATTACCAGTCTTGTTGTCCGCCGAGGAAGATGACATTACCGAGCACCGCTTCCCTCGTTCCCGCAGAGGCGGCGTTCATCGCTTCTCCGTGCCGGCCTCTCACCACCAACCGCACTCACTCATCCCCGCGGAGTTCGGATCGGGTTCGTAGCGCCGCCCCAAAGGTCATGACCACCGTTGTGAGGGTCGGCCTACCTCTTGCGGGCTTCGGACACGGCCTTCAAAAAGGCCCTCGCATTGGCAGCCAGCGCTTCGTAGTCGTGTTCGTCAATGGCCTTCTTCGACACCATAGCGCCACCCACTCCGACACAGACAGCACCGGCCCTGATGAAGTCGCCAACGTTCTTCAGCGTGATGCCGCCTGTTGGTGTCAGCCGAACCTGGGGCAGCGGTCCCCGCATGTCCTGGAAAAACTCCGGGCCGAGCTTCGTCGCGGGAAATACCTTGACGATATCCGCTCCCGCCTGCCAGGCCGTTAGTATTTCGGTTGGCGTGAACGCACCAGGAATAACCACCTTTCCGTATCGCTTGCACAGGGTGATGGTCGGCAAGTCGAGCACCGGTGAGACGACGAATTCCGCTCCCGCCAGAATGGCCGCACGGGCACTCTCGCTGTCTAGAACCGTCCCCGCGCCGATCACACACTTCCCTTTGAATTCGTCGCCGGCCGACTGGATCACCTTCAGCGCGTTGGGAGTGGTCATCGTTATCTCAACGCACGTCAGCCCTCCCTGATTCAATGCATTGACAACGTCGATCAACTGCTCGCTGGAGTCGGCCCGGATAACCGCCACAACGCCCGTCCGCTCCATTTCCGCAACAACATCATGTGATGCACGCATCGGCATTCCTTCACCATGAGTCACCCAATTGACGAACCTGCGATCGCCCATTGCGACAAGCCGCACGGAGTGATTCTACGGAACTCCCCTGCAATGGCAAGGGTTGGTCGCCCACCATTCGATGTCGATCGCCTACCGACAACTAGCGAACCCTTCTTGGCCGAACCAGTCGACGACAGGCACGGTTGTCGTTGCCCGAAGCGCACGAGCACGCTCGGCGGCGTGCACGTACGAGGTATTTGACACAACGATGACGTCGATATCGCTCCTCAGGGCCTTCTCAGTCGGCAAGATGGGAATTCCACGGTATCGTCGACCTGCGGCTGCGAAACGATCGTCGGCAATCGCGACAGGCTTGAGTCCTGCTACGAGCGCACCCTGAAGGAACGCGTACACATTCTTTCCCAGATCGGCCAGAAGGACTCGCCTTCTGCCCTCCACGGCCAATTGTTCCATACGAGCTTCGATCTCTCGAATGCGGAAGAACGCTTGAAATGCCCGATCGGATAATCGTTCACGGGGCCTGATGAGTCTCTCTCTCATCGCCTTGGATAGTCCCGCTGCAAGACCTCTCGCAAATGCCATGCCGTGCCCGCCGGTTCGACTTAACCACGCATACCGTTGCACCCAATCCTTGAGGTAGATTCCGAGCCATGGCTCGGAGAGGTAGCGGAACGCAAGAACCACGTTGTTGCGAACATCATAGTACGCCGTCGTACCCCCGTAGCGGGCCTTGGGCGTCTTCAGGTGCCGGACGTGCAGATCTTCAAATACCTGGACTTGGTAACCTGAGTTGACCAACCGGAAAGCGAGGTCGTACTCCTCCGCCTGCATGAAAAACCAGCCGTCGATCCCGCCGACATCGCGAAGGACCTGGGTCCGCAGCCCAACCCCACAACCGATGAAAACATGTGGAAAAGCGCTACATTCCATTCGTCCGTCGACGAGATCGGCCATAAACCCAGCTGCCGCAAGGCTTGGTGTCCGCTCAAACCGATCCACCATTTTGCTTACCGAATCACCCAGCGGCCAGGAATCGTCGTCCAGGAACATCACGTAAGGAAACCGGACCTTGGCCAAGGCAAGGTCCTTGGCGCAGCTTCCCCGGTTCTCGCGAAGTGCCAGCAGGTGAACGTCTGGAAACTGCCGGGCGACCGCCTCAGAAGTGCCGTCTGTGGAGGCGTTGTCCACAACAAACACTTCCATCCGGTCTCGATCCAACCCGCAGTCTCGGATGTGCCCCAGCGATTCCAGCAGCACGTCTCGTCTATTGCGGGTGGCAAGGACGAAACTGACACCCCATTCATCACGCATCGTCTCGGAAGACTAACGAACCGGTGGACCATCGACAAGCCGATGATCCCCCAGGAAATCGGATTTGGACGCTGGACAAAATCCCTTACGTGTGGCAATATTTACATAGGAGGCGGGTGTACCGGGCCGAGACCCGGAGCAGGCGGTGTGACTCGCTACGCCATCGAAGGCAGTGGGCCAATCCAGTGGGCACCAAGACGGGCCCAGGACGATTCTGGTCGGTCGGACGGAAGATCGCGATTGATTTTCCCTTCACTTCCTCCAAGCTGGCGCACCCGCAGATCGTATAGCAGTCTAGGTTCCTCGTATTCATGTTACTTTCCACAGGATGAACCCCATGCCCTATGAAGACAAAGTGATTGCCTGCGCAGAATGTGGCCAAGACTTCATTCACTCAGCCGCCGACCAGGAACGTTACGCGACCATCGGCCTCAAGAATGAACCGAAACGCTGTCCCAATTGCCGGGCCGCGCGCCGCAGCCACCACGGTGGCGGCGGGGCCGACGGCAATCGCGCCCCGCGGGGTGGGACGGGGGGCGGCGGTCCGCGGCAGGGTGGTCGTGGGCGATTGGGTGGGCGTGGCGGCGGCCGGGGTGACGGAGGTCACGGTCGTGGCGGTCCGCGAGAACTCTTTGACGCCACATGCGCTTCCTGCGGCCAGCCGACGCAGGTCCCCTTCAAGCCCGTTGAAGGAAGACCGGTCTACTGCCGTGACTGCTTCCGCTCACAGCGATAGCAGTCTCCTACCGACCTGTCAGAAACTTGTTGTCACGGACGGTGCCGGGCTAACGGACGACGCCACCGTGGAGATCACGGTGAAGGCCCCTCCGACGGGTTCGATCGTCGTGGACCCGAACCATCCGGCCTGGTTCACGTACGACGGAGGCGGGCCGTTCTTCATGTGCGGGCCGGGCGATCCCGAAGACTTCCTTCAGATCTGTGGACGGCTGGTCCGGTTTATGGAGAGCACGCGGTTCAACGAGACGGCCCCGGCGGACGGCTTGGCCCGAGGAAATACGGATTACGTGCTAGCCAATCCGGGTCGGGTCTATTTCGCCTACGGCGATTCGGGCACCAGCCTGGGTCTGAACGTCCAGGCCGGCGGCTATCGGGTGAAGTGGTTCGACCCGGCGGACGGAGACTGTGTTGACGAGGGAATCCAGACCTTCGTCGCAGGCGATTACACATTCACGAAGCCCGGTTCCATCGGAGGCGAGGCCGTGTTGTACTTGGTTCAGGAAGATGCCCCACCGACTCGGATAACCCTCACCCTCACCGAGACCAATGAGCCGTGGGGGGAGGTGTTGATCTTCCCTGAACCGAACGATCCCCAAAACATCCGATTTCTAGCGGGCACGCCGGTCACGTCGACGGGCCTCCCGGCGGAAAATAAGGAGTTCCGGCAGTGGGGAATCATGGACCCCAATCAACCGGACGACGCCAACTTCGCGATGATCGATACTAACACAACGACAACGATCGTCCTGAATGAGGACATGCACGTCAACGCAGTATGGAAGTGGGGTGGCGGCATCAGCTCGGCGTTACCCATAGCCGTCGTCGCCCTGCTAATCGTCACCAGGGCGCGACGGAGATCCGTCCACAAACGGTCCGCAGCAAGCCACGGCTAACGGTCTTGGCCGGACGCCGGGCCCGATAGGCTCATCCAGCAAGCCTCAGCAAGGCACGGCGCGGTGTCGCGCGCGGCAGGACTCAAATTGCTTCCGAGAGACTTGCCCCGGACTCGCATCCTTATCACACTTACCCCATCGTCCCTTTCGAGGAACCGGATCGATGCCCCGACCGATCGGTCTGATGCAGTTCTGGGCCGGCTGTCCACAGACACCGAACTCACGGTGGCGGCGATCTCTTCATCTCTTGCAGCGCTGCGCGGAGGCCGGCTGGCGAACCTCTCTTGTCTGGTCGAAGATGCCTGAGGATCCGGCTCTCTCACGGCCCTTTATAGATGCCGACTGCCGTATCATCATCCAACCCAGACCCACCGGGAACTTTGACGGGCGATCCGTCGAGAGAACCTATCGTCTCCTCCGCAAAACTCACTGCGACATTTTCCACTGTCACAATGTACATACCAGCCCGCTCATCGCGGCCACCCTCGCGGGTGTTCCCGTGCGGATTTGGTCGAAGTTGGCCATGTCGCCCTACTACGAAAAAGGGATTCCACCCACAGGCCTACACCGATTGGTCCCCAGCGTACGAACATCCTGTGCCTTGGCGCACCGTGTTCTGGCCGGTTCCGAGGCCATTCGCGACGAACTGCTCGCTTGTGGGGTCGCAAGCACAAAGGTGGTCGTCATGCCGGCACCTATTGACCTTGACCTCTACGGCAATGCGTCTGATGCGGGAATCCGTGAAAGCCTCGGCCTGACTGCACAGAATGTCGTGATTACCACCGTCGGCCATGCGGTGCCCGTAAAGGGGTGGGACATCCTCATCAGGGCCTTTGCCGAGGTGGTCGCGTCTGTTTCCGCGGCTCACCTCCTTCTGGTGGGCGGACTCGATGGTCCCGAGGAACGAGCGTTCTACGACAATCTCGTTCGGATCATCGGCGCACCATCCGCAGATCAGAACATTCACTTCCTGGGTCGTCGAGCGGATATCCCGCAGATCCTGGCAGCGAGCGACATCTTCGTGTTGCCTTCGCGATCGGAGGGGCAGCCCAATGCCCTGAAGGAGGCCATGGCGGCCGGTCTTGCTTGCATCGCCTCCTGCGTAGGGGGAATCCCGGAGCTCATTCTGCATCAGGAGAATGGGCTGCTCTTCGAGCGAGAAGACGCACATGCGCTCGCCGGCATGGTGATCGAGCTGATCTCGAACCAGACGCTTCGTCGGGGCCTTGGCTCGAACGCCAGAAGGGCTGTGCAAAGATACGGACTGGAACAAGGATCCGACGCCATGCTTGACCTGTATAGAACGCTTTTAGGAAATGCAAAGGGCTAGTTTCACCGATTGATTAGCAATACGATCGGGCCTACTAGGTGTCTCGATCTGCACGTTCTGACCATTCCAGATTGAGAAACGGTCAGCTCGGGAGGACCCCGGTAATCACCGATAACGACCCCAAGCCGAGCATTTGCTTCGTGGCGCACCTCGCGTACGGTGCCCTTACCGGCGGATCCTCCGGATTCATCGGCGGTGTGGAGAGACAGACCAGCCTGATGGCCAAATGGTTCGCGGCACGGGGGTATCGTGTAACCTTCCTTACCTGGGATGAAGGCCAGCCGGAGGGGACGGTTGTCGATGGCGTTCGAGTCATCAAAATGTGCCGGCGGGACGAAGGGCTCAGCGGTATTCGATTCTTCCATCCTCGATGGACCAGTCTCAACGCAGCCATGCGGCAAGCGGATGCGGATGTGTATTACCAGAACTGTGGTGAGTACGTGACGGGTCAGGTGGCAATGTGGTGTCGGCGACACCGCAGAAGGTTTGTCTATTCCGTCGCCAGCGATCCCGACTGTGATGCGCGACTGCCCGAAATGAAGGCGTGGCGCGTTCGCGTCCTCTACCGATACGGCTTGCGGCATGCCGATTGTGTCATCGTTCAAACGAACAAACAACGTCAGATGCTCCGCTCGTCCTTCGGACTGGAATCGACCGTACTTCCCATGCCATGCCCGGACATATCCTCTAATGAGGCTGCCCGAGCGTGTCTTGCACGGCGTCAACCCTTCCGCGTAGGGTGGGTCGGAAGGTTCGTCGAGATGAAGCGGCTGGAACTCCTGTTGGACTTGGCGGAGGCGATGCCTGACATTGCGTTTGAGGTGGTCGGCGGAAGCACGGTACGAACGGACTACGTTCGCTCGTTGGAACGTCGAGCCGGAATGCTCCCAAACGTACGCCTGCATGGAATGCTTTCACGCAACGACATGCAAGGTTTCTACAACCGAATTAGCTGTCTCTGTTGCACATCTGCTTATGAGGGGTTTCCCAACACCTTCCTCGAAGCGTGGTGCTGTGGTCTGCCGATCGTCTCAACCTTTGATCCGGACCGACTTATCGAGCAACGGGGCCTGGGGGTTCATGCCGATAATATCGACGGGCTGAAGGCCGGACTTACCTTGCTGATCGAGTCGCCGGAGACGTGGAGACGGGCGTCTGAGAATGCCAGACGGTACTACGTGGAAACCCAAAGCGTAGAGGTGGTCATGCCGCGGTTTGAGCAGGTAATCCTCGGTCTGCCGGACCACTAGAATGCAGTGCCCAAGGCATCTCAAATACTACTACAGGAGCGCGAAATGGCGGTTGTCGTGACGGGTGGCGCGGGATTTATCGGATCGATGCTTTGCCGGAAACTGGTCGAACAAGGTCGAGACGTTGTTGTGATCGACAACCTTCGAAACGGCCGGCGGGAGCTGATCGATGCGCTCAAACCGTCCCCTGTGCTGCATGTGGCCGATATTCGGGACGCCGAAACCGTGCGTCGGATCCTTGCCGAAGTACGACCGTCCGCGCTGTGCCATCTGGCCGCGTTGCACTTCATCCCCTACTGCGACGCGCATCCCGCGGAGGCCGTGGACGTCAACATTCGCGGAACGCTGAACGTGCTGGAGGCCTGCCGCATCGCGCCCCCGGAGATGGTAGTTGTTGCATCAACAGCCGCCGTCTATCCCATTCGAGAGGGGCCGAACGCG
Source organism: uncultured Planctomycetales bacterium (assembly GCA_964596165.1). Taxonomy (GTDB): domain Bacteria; phylum Planctomycetota; class Phycisphaerae; order UBA1845; family JAFGLZ01; genus CAYUQT01. The sequence goes on from CAZQTW010000046.1 coordinate 18,067, forward strand.
GAATCACATCCCGTCGGCCCGCTGGACATCTACGGGATCACCAAGCACTGCAACGAGGAATTGGCCGGGCTGTATGTTTCGCAGACAGGGGCACGGTGTATCGCCGCAAGAATCTTCAACGCAGTCGGCGTGAACGAGACGAACCCGCACCTCGTACCACACTTGGTGCAGCAACTCAAACGGGGCCAGACACGGGTGTCGCTGGGGAACCTGGATTCATACCGCGACTACATTGACACGCGCGACTTGGCGGACGGGCTGATCGCATTGCTCGACCGTCGGCAAAACGGTTACGACGTCTTCAACATCGGGACAAGCCGTGAGCACTCCGTGCGTGAGATTGTCGGGATGTGCGGCGAAATCCTACAACGTCCGATCGAAATCGAACAGCGCTCCGACTTGATGCGAAATGTCGATCGAAAGCACTTGTGTGCCTGCATCGACAAGATTGCGCAAGCCACCGGTTGGCGACCGCGAATCGAACTGCGCGAGACCCTTCGGGTTCTCTTGACGGAGTCCTGACAACCATGGCCGAAGGTCGATTGCGGATCGTCGTTGCCACGCATTTCCCACGGGACCCTGACGACCCGTGCGGCGGTGTCGAGTCGGTCAGCGTTCATCTCGTTCGCGCGTTGGCGAAATACGATGACCTCGACATTCACGTCGTCACCTTCAGCCCCGACTGCAAGTTACCCAGCGAGTCGACGTGCCACGGAGCAACCATCCATCGGCTGCCACGGGTCGGCGGATCGATGTTGCGGCATGCCGTGGGCGCGGGTCGGCGGCAGCTCCGAGAGTTTGTCGAGACGCTCAAGCCCGACGTCGTTCACGCCCACGATACGTACGGGCTGATGGTCAAGGGAATGCCGATACCGCGGGTCTTTACGGTTCACGGATTCATCTACGCTGATACCCTCGTTAAGGGCGGCGTGTCGGCATGGGCGAGGTCGCTCGTTTGGTGGTGGGTGGAAACGGCCGGCTGGGCGGACCAGCCGCACATTATCTCGATCAGCCCCTACGTCCGTGAACGACTCACCGGAAGGGTATCGGGCATTCTGCATGATATTGACAACCCGGTATCGGACACGTTCTTTCAGATCAAACGCCAGGAGAGCAAGCAACGCATTTACTGTGCGGCGGCTATTTGCCGGCGGAAGAATACCTTGGGACTCTTGGCAGGCTTTGCTCGCTTGCTGGACGGCGGAGGAAACGCGGAGCTTCGCCTTTCCGGAAGTTCGCCGGAAACCGCCTACGCCGAGCAGGTTCGCCGGTTCATCGACGACCATGGACTGCAGGCGAAGGTCAAGCTTTTGGGACGAATCGGTTATGATAGCGTCTACGAAGAGCTCGCAGCAGCGAGCGTTTTCGCACTGGTCTCCTACGAGGAGAACTCCCCCATGGGTATCGAGGAGGCAATGGCCGCCGGGGTACCTGTCGTCACGTCAAATCGCTGTGGAATGCCCTACATGGTTCGTGACGGTGAGACGGGCTTCCTTGTTGACCCAGATAATGCTGACGATATCGCGTGGTGCCTGAGGCAACTCCTTGAGGATGACGGCCTGCGAGCACGTATGGGCGCGAAGGCCAAGCAAGTCGCGGAGGATCGTTTCCACCCACAGCGCGTTGCGGAGCGGACTCGGGAGGTTTACCTGAGGGCGGCACGGGATTGCCGACGGAACCCCGCGCATGGGTGAGTCTGTGGTTCAATTCCGGCGCATTCCCTACCCTTACCGGGCCATGCTCGCCATTTGCAGTGACCTCGATGAGACCCCCGATTGCGATGTCTACCGGAACATCATGCGATTCCTGAACACGACCCGGCCAACAACGATGGGGCCCGGTGTGGGGCTCGAGGTCGGCAATACCATTTACTTCGATATGCCTCCGGAGCAGTTTGCCTATTGGAACACCAATGACGCCGGTCGTCACCTGATTCGATCTCTGATCCGAAGCGGCCATATTGACTGTCTCCACTCCTACGGCGACCTCGCCACCACCCGCGAGCACGCCGGCCGTGCCTTGGACGAACTTTCACATCATGATTGCCGGCTCGAAGTCTGGGTCGACCACGGAACGGCCGCAACGAATTTCGGAAGCGATATCATGCACGGTCACGGGGATGAGCCCGGACACCCCGCCTATCACGCCGATCTCACACTCAAACAAGGCGTCCGCTTCGTCTGGCGAGGTCGCGTCACAAGTGTCATTGGACAAGACGTCCCCCACAGCCTTCGAGGACTCTGGACATCGGTCCATCCGCTTGTGTCCGCCAAGACCGTCGTATTGGAGGAGGCAAAACACCTTCTGGGCCTGCGAGGCCATCCGAAATACGCCATGCATGGCCCGAATGCCGTCCTACGGCAGACCGCGCTCCGCGACAACGCCCCCGTCATCGAGTTCATGCGATCGAACCCTCACTGGGGTGGGGTGAGTTCTTGTGAGAAGGCCACCGGCATCGGCCAGGTACTCACGCAGTCCATGCTCGAAAGGCTGGTTCGGCGCGGCGGCGTTTGCATACTCTATACCCATCTGGGTAAGATCGCTGACCCGCGCAACCCTTTCCCCCCATCGGCCATAGCGGCATTCCAACGCCTCTCAGACGCCCACCGAAGCGGGCTCATTCTGGTCACCACTACTCGCCGTCTCCTGGGCCATTGCCTGGCCGTACGGCAGGCCAGGTTCGTCACCCGGCAGGTTAGGGATATACAGTGGATCGAGATCAGTCTGCCCACGAGGAAGCCCCCGGACGAACCCGTGATTTCACGCCGTGATTTGGACGGTGTGACGCTTTACGTGCCCGACGCGCAGCGAATCCGCGTAACGATCGAGACCGCAGAGGTCAGCGACATCCTCCGCAATCCCCCCGACCACACGGGTATGCCTAGCGTCTCCTTGCCCTGGCGAAGGTTGGAGTACCCGGACCCGTGAGCCCGATCCGATCCTCTCCGCATAGCCGGTTCAACCACAGCCGTTCCTATTCGTCGGGAACAGACCACGCAACCGATCGCAAGCGACTACATCGCCTTGTTCATAGACTCGGCCAACCGCTGATCGCTCGAGCCCTGCGAATACTTCTTTTGATGCACTTCGCCGCCTTGGCCGTCGCGCACATCCTGGGTTCGCATCGTGGCCGTAGCCCGACGCGCGGCATGCGAGTCCTTCTCACGGGAACCTTCCATTCCGAGAACTGGATCATGGCCCATGTCTTGCCGCTCTCGTTGTCCGTGAAATGCTCTCACGTCGTGATTGTCTCCACCACACCTGTTCCCAAAATGACCAACGTGAGTACCTTGTGCCCCCCCCATTGGTTGGTACGCCTGGTGGGCCCCGTCGTCGCTCGCTTGATTGTCTTCACCGTAGCCGCCCTACGGCTACGGCCCGATATTGTCGGGGGCTTTCATCTCTTGCTAAACGGCCTCTGGGCACAGACTGTTGCCCGCCTTGTCGGCGCAAGATCCCTCTACTTCTGCGTCGGCGGTCCCACAGAGGTGGTGGGCGGCGGCGCCTACGGGGAGAATCGGCTCTTCCGTAAGTTGGCAAAGCCGGATCACGTGATCGAGGCCTATCTGCTCCGCGCAGTACGCCGTTTCGACCTCATCGTTGTTATGGGTACGAAAGCCGCAGACTACTTCCGTCGGAACGCTCGGGGCGTCCGATGCTGGATCGTCCCGGGCGGCATCGCTGTTGCCCGGTTTACGCCCCCTACGGTGAGCCCCGAGTTCGATCTGGTCGTCGTCGCCCGACTCGTGCCCGTAAAGCGACTCGATCGCTTCCTGTGCGTGATTCGGGAAGTTGCGGCCAAAAGACCGGACGTCAGCGCCGTGGTTCTCGGAGACGGTCCTCTGCGAGCATCACTCGAGGCGCAGGCCCGGCAACTCGGCGTCGATTCGCACATCCGTTTCGTGGGTCATCAGTCGGACGTGACTCAATGGCTGCGCCGGGCGCGAGTCTTTGTGCTCACCTCCGATTCCGAAGGCCTCGCCCTTTCGCTCATCGAAGCGATGGCCTGCGGTCTGCCCGCCGTGGTCTCTAACGTCGGGGACCTGGCAGATCTGGTGCAGGACGGATCCAACGGCTACCTGATCACCGACCTCATCCCATCCAACTTCGCCGGTCGTATTATCGAGCTCCTGCGTTCGCCTGCGCTTCTCAGAGAGTTCTCCGCTGCCGCTCGTCGCTCGGCACTCTCCCTCGATGCGGCAGTGATGGCGCAACGATGGGACCTCATTCTCTCATTTGCCGATAATCCCTATGAGCCCGCCGACGGGACAACAGGCGCTCACTATACTATTAGCGGCCTCGGTGCGAAAACCCCGTAGCTAGCGACGTGATGACTGACGCCTATGCCTCCGATAAACAGACCTCAATTCGCCCATCTGCATGAGCCTGCAAGACAGCCGTGCCACATCCGGATCGGCGCCTGGGCATTTTGCCATGTCTTGGTCGGATGCTTTCACCTCTCCCTTTCGTTCTTTCGATGGCTTCGAGGCAGCCTGCCGCCACCCATCCGCGGGCATGGCGCCCGAATCGTACTGACCGGAACCTTCTATGCGGACAATTGGATTGAATCGCTGGTCCGCCCGTTGGGACTGTCGCGCGTCTGCGGCCATATCTGGATCGTCGCCGACCAACCGTTCGTCCCCATGGAGCACGTCAGTTATGTGTGTCCCCCACGATGGCTCCAGCGCCTCATCGGCCGCACCCCAGCTCGATCCGTGATGTTCGTGATCACCGCGGCACGCGTACGAGCCGACATCGTCGGGGGATTTCACCTCTTGTGCAACGGTTTGCTGGCACTGAGCGTGGCAAGGATGATCCGCGCAAGGGCCATGTACTTCTGCGTCGGCGGCTGGGCCGAGTTCGTCCGGGGAGGCGTCCACGGTGGAAACAGGATCTTCACCATGATCGGCCGGGACGACCGTGCCCTCGAGCAATCGCTGCTTCGCGCCATTCGCCAATTCGACCTCATTCTCACAATGGGCACGGGCGCTCGCGAGTTCATCCGATCGCACGGTGTCACGGCACCGGTTGAAGTCGTCGCCGGAGCCACCGACCCGAATCGAATCCCCCCGCGGACAGCGAACCCCCAGTACGACCTGATCACCGTCTCTCGTCTGGTCCCCGTTAAGCGCCTCGATCTGTTCCTGGATATTGTTCGAAGGATCTCGGAGCACCTACCGACAGTATCCGCGGTCATCGTAGGTGATGGCGAGGAAATGCCATTCTTGAGACAACGTGCCCTTGCCATGGGGTTGGCCGACCGGGTTCATTTCACCGGGCGCGTACCCCGTGTGGAGGAGTGGCTCGTTCGATCACGGGTCTTCGTCCTGACCTCGGATTCCGAGGGCTTGTCGCTCGCACTGATTGAGGCCGCGATGGCCGGGCTTCCCGCGGTTGTCTCCGACGTCGGAGATCTCGGCGACCTTATTCAAGACGGCGTCAACGGATACAGGCTGCCTCCTCGCCGAACCGATCTCTTCGCCGAGCGCCTCGTCGAGATTCTTTCCGACCCGAGCACCTATGCCCGTTTCGCCGATGCCGCTCGGAGCTCGGCAATGCGCTATTCAATAGACGCGACCCGTGAACGATGGGACCATGCCCTTGCCGCCTGGCAACGTAAATACCCGCCAGGATCGGAAGGCACAACGCCGGTCTGGACGCTTCGTCGTTTGTTTTCCCGCAAACGACTTTGGGAATTGTCGAGGACCGTGACGCGGCGCTATCCGGCCGGAGTCCTCTCGGTCGTCCCACCCGGGGTCTGGTTGGGTCGCAAGTTCCGAAGGAACCTCGATTTCGTACGGCGAGCGTCCGCGTGGACACCACGCGAGGCCGAGGAGTTTCAGCTTCGCCAGTTGCAGAGTATCGTTTCGTTCGCTTTTCAATCGTCTGCATACTATCGAAACCTATATCGCGAGCATGGTTTCAATCCTTCGGACCTCCGGTCATTGGACGACGTCACCCGGCTGCCAACCACCGATCCGGAGGCAATACGAAGTCACCTTCGGTCCGTATGCACCATTCCCCATCTCGACCCCGCCGCCGATTACGTGTCCACAGGGGGTACCGGCGGCAAACCCATCCACTTCTACATCGGCGCCGACCGATCCGCCATCGAATACGCGCATCTTGTGGCCAGTTGGCAGAGAAGCGGTTACGAGCTCGGACTTCCGATGGCCGTGCTGCGTGGCGCAATTGTCCGTCACGATACCGGGGGGCTCTATCATGAGTACGATCCCTTCCTCAGACACCACTACTACAGTACCTTTCACATGACCGATGAAAACATGCGGTGCACTCTCGAACACATCAGCACTATTGGTCCGTGCTTCCTCCACGTCTATCCGTCTTCCGTTGCGGCGCTGGCACGATTCGTTCGTCGAAGCGGCATGAAACCGCCTTCCAACATCCGCGGCATCATCGCCGAATCCGAAATCGTCTACGAGGAGCAGCGGCATATGGTCGAACAGGTATTCGAATGCCGCTATTTCTCCTGCTACGGACACTCGGAGAAGCTGATCCTAGCGGCCGAATGTGAACACTCCAATGACTACCATGTCTGGCCCAGCTACGGGTTTTTCGAGCTTCTGGACGAACAAGGACGTCCCATCACAACTCCGGGCGAGCGCGGCGAGATCGTCGGCACGGGATTCATCAACAGGATCGTACCCTTCATCCGATATCGCACCGGCGACTTTGCAACCTATGTCGGCGATCACTGCCCGGCCTGCGGCCGATATCATGTGGTCATCCGCGATATACGCGGACATCGCACGCAAGAAGTCCTAATCGCGAGCGACGGTGCTGAGATACCCTGGGCGGCCCTCAACGTTCATGATGAGACCTTTCATCATGTCCGTCAGTTCCAGTTTCACCAAGACACACCGGGAAGAGCGGTACTGCGGATCGTCCCGGCCACGGGGTTTACGGAGGCCGACAGTCGTCGGATTCTTGATCGCCTTGACAAAAGCCTTGGCGAACGCCTTCATGTGGACATCCAATTGACCGACACCATTTGCCTGACCGATCGAGGCAAAGTGATTTATGTAGACCAGAGGATTCCACGAGACTAGACTGAAGATTCGAAAAGATTGGCGATCTGCCGCTCACCCCCGGGTGGCGGCTGGGGTTCCTACCACGGGATTCTCTGCTCGCATGCGGGTCTACGCCCTCTTCCTGCTCGTTGCCGCTCTCTCGATCTATGCCTATCGAGACTGGTTCAGATCGCTGTGTGGGCTGATCCTGCTCATGGCCGTTCTCGAGCATCCCGACATGCCGAAAGGCTTATTGGGCGTGCCGGGATTGAACCCCTGGAATATCCTCCTGCTCAACGTGCTAGCAGGCTGGGCCCTTCATCGCCGCCGCGAGGGCGCGAGGTGGGACATGCCTCGCTATGTCTCGACGATGCTACTCATCTATCTCACCGTGATCGTGGTGGGCTTCCTCCGCGCACTCGTCGACATCGAGAACGCGATGAAAGGCTACACGGTCGGAGCGATGTTCAACGAGGAGCTCTTCAACACGATCAAGTGGGTCATACCGGGATTGCTTCTATATGACGGTTGTCGGAACCGACAGAGAATGGCCCTGGCCATCGCCGCCGTCCTGGGTATCTACGTCCTGCTTGCTCTTCAGGTCATTCGGTGGATGCCCTTAAGCAGTGCCTTAAGCAGCACCGAACTTACCGCACGCGCCCGCAAGATCCTTCTCAATGAGATCGGGTACCATTCAGTCAATATGTCGATGATGCTCTCGGGCGCTTCTTGGGCGGTGCTGGCCGCACTACCCGTAGTCAAGGCCCGCAAGTACAAACTCGCCATGGTTCTGGTCGCCCTGGTGGTCGTTTATGCTCAGGCGCTCACCGGTGGCCGAATGGGCTATGTCACGTGGGGAGTCGTCGGTGTGATCCTCTGTTTGTTGAAATGGCGAAGGTACCTTGCCCTCTTTCCAGTCGTCCTTGCCATGGTCATCGTGTTCGCCCCCGGCGCGGTCGACCGTATGCTGACGGGCTTTGGCACGACCGACGTTTCCGGACAGACGTACACGAGCGACTACGAGGTAACCTCCGGACGAACCATGATCTGGCCCTACGTCATCGACAAGATCTGGGAATCGCCTGTCCTCGGATATGGTAGGTTGGCGATGACGCGAACGGGGCTTGCCCGATTCCTCAAGACCGAGCTGAGCGAGTCCTTTCCTCACCCTCACAACGCGTATCTCGAATGGCTGCTCGATAACGGCGTGCTGGGCTTTGTTCTCGTCGCGCCGTTTTACGTCACAGTGGTCTTCCTCTCGCTGCGACTGTTCCGAGATTCCCAGGACCCGTGGTCTTCAACCGTGGGTGGAATGGCACTTGCTCTCGTGCTCGCTTTGCTCGTTGCTTCGGCGGGCAGTCAGACCTTCTACCCTCGCGAGGGCGCGGTGGGCATGTGGTGCGCGATCGGATTGATGCTTCGCGTGTCCCAGGACAAACGGAGGAGTACGCACGTTCTTCAACCCCGTCGAGCAAGGCCGTAAGCATAGAAGACGGGCAAATGGCACTCGAGTGATCGACGGGCCGGCTACGTGTGGGGATGAAGGGCAGCAGGAGCAGCATACAACATGCCCCGGTGGAACCAATACACAGAACGAATGCTGTCCAAGCTGACGACCTCCTTGAAACGCAAGCGCGTCGAGTTTTTTGTCCGGGCGTTGCAACTCGGTCCCAAGGATATCATCCTTGATCTCGGAAGCGAGGATGGCTCGTACCTCGCCCGCTTCTATCCCTACCCCCGCAACATAGTCCTTGCCGATGTCTCCGAAGAACCCCTCCGGCGCGGAGTTGCCCGTTTTGGTTTGAAAGGGTATCTGCTCCTGCCGGCGCATGGAGGCCTTCCTCTTGGCGACCTCACGTACGACGCCATATGGTGCAATTCCGTCATCGAGCACGTCACCCTGGACCGCGAAGAGCTACCATCCGTAGACGACGGGGAGTTTCGGCGACGTGCCGATCAACACCAACGCCTATTTGCGGCCGAAATCGCACGCGTCGCAAGGAAGTACTTCGTCCAAACACCCTATCTTCACTTCCCCATCGAAGCACATGCCTGGCTTCCATTCGTTCAGTACCTGCGACACGAGCACCAATGGTTCCTCTCCAGGCGACTACGGAATATCTGGATAAAGCAATGGCGTTCCTCAACGCTCCTCTATGACCTTGAAAGATTCCGTCGCCACTTCCCGGACGCAACGCGCGTTTGCATCGAGCGCCTTTTCGGCCTGCCCAAGAGTCTGATCGCCATCAGGACCTGACACGACTTCTTCTGGTCGTGGTGAGCGAGTGATTCCATCGGCGATCACGTTCCCTGATCAAGCTCTCTCACCTCGCCTCGTACGCCCCCACGTCCCAGTTGATGCCTTGCGGCCGAGCTGATCCCCGGTAATCAACGTCAATACTGATCCCGTACAAACGTGAGAAAGCCCAGGCGGCAAGAACCCCTCGCCCCGCATCGATGCATGGGCTTCCTTCCTGTAGGTGGTAATCGTTTGCCGAAGGATTGACGAACTGCGGGTCTTGCTCCAGGCAGGCCACGCCCTTGCCGGGGAACGCCGACTGGAACCCCGCCAGATCATACGGCCCCCCGCCCCACCAGATCCGAACGCTTCCCCCCGGCTGGTGAAACGCGTTGTTGTCCATCGTCGAGGCCTGACGTACCCCACTCGCCGCCGTAATCGTCAGGTGGTAGCCGTTCTCCGTGGCGTCCATGCTCGAAAGAATGTTGTTCGTGATCTCCGTCGGATACGTCGCAAGATCCGCCCCAATCCCCGTCACACAGTCGTAAATCGTGTTGTTGTGAACGTACACGCGACCCGTGTTGTACCAGCGAATCCCAATCCCACCCCGGTGCGGGCTCTCAGCCCCCGTCGTCAGCGGACTCAACCGGCGGATGTCGTGAATGATGTTCCCAATCACGCACAGGTCATACGCCCCCGTGCTCACGATCCCAAACTGCGCGTCCGAAATTTCATTGAACAAAAACCAGATCCGACGGGCATCGTAGTGCACCACCGCGGCCTCGCCCGACGAGGACGAAACCGGCGCGTACCCGTACAGCTTGTTCTGCGAAACCACCACATCCTCACATTGCTTGATGTCCACCCCGTTCTCCCGATGATGGTGAAACTCATTGCGTCCCACGTAGATGTGGTGCGTCGTGAAATTCGCATTGTGCGCCAGAATTACCCCGTCGCCCCCGCTGTGATGGGCCACGTTATCCACAATCCAGATGTTGTATGCGTTCGCTTGTACCGAAAACGCACACGTGTCATCCTCCGTCGGGGCGTCGTACTGCCCGTTGTCATGGACGTAGTTGTCCCAGAGCACAATGTCGTGAACGGGATTGTTGGGATCGCTCGACGTCACCATGAACATCTCGCCGCTCTTGAAGCCGCCGCTACCCGCGAGCTCCACATGCCGAATACAAAGGTAGGCAACGCTCTTTCCGTTCATCGGGCGAATATCGGCGCAGCGGATCTCCAGATTCTCGAAGATCATGTACTCGCCCAGCGGATGAATCCTCCGTTGGAGTTGGATCTTGCCGGACGGGTTCGTCCCCCGAATAAAGATGGGTTGCGTGGCCGTACCCGTACCCTCGAACCAGAAGCGGTCGGTGGTCGTGTAGGGGCCGCCGTGGAGCTCCACCACCTGTCCGGGCCCGAGGTACCGCGGAATGGTCATTCGCGGCCTGTCGGCCGTCCCGAAGGGGTTGTTGGTATCCGTCGCGTTGGGATGCGTGTTGTCCACGTAGTGCGTATATGGGCCGTTCCCGGCGTCCGGATACGGAACCGGCCCCCCTCCAAAATCATACTGCCGGCCGGCGTATAGGGTGTGCTTCTCGAAAATGCCGAAGCTTGGAATTGGAATGCCGATGGGCGGCGCCCACTTCGACAAGTGGCATCCGTCAAGATGAATGGTTCTTATCAGGCCAACCGCAACACCAATCAACGTAATTGCGGCGGGCCTCATGCTTCCCTCCTCCTCAGGGCACGATCTTCGATCGGTCGACTCCGTCGTCTCGCTTGCAGCACGAATCCCGCGCGAGTTCCGCAGTGCGGGTCACAAGTATGCGTGACGCTGGCTACAATCTAGCACAGAGCCTGCCTCCCTGCCAACACATGGGGTATTGCGAAACTGAGGTGAAGCTTGTCGAGACTTCAATTCGCGGTCCGGATGTCGATGCCAAAAGAGCCGCACACTGTCGCCGGCTTCCCAACCGAAGCGCGACACCGACGACCGCACGCAACCCACATCTGCCCGTTCGTCCAGCCAGTGAAGGGCCTCCTTCAAGCTGCCCAGCACTCGGCCCACATCCTCCGACCCAACGATTTTATATCATGCGAGACCGCTTGATCCCTTCTGTCGGTTTGGCCCTGTCCCTGCATGCCCCTCCGCCCCTAGGGCCGCCACTCGAAAGCGCCGAGATCCAGACCCATTCCGTATGGCCTCACCATCCCTTGGGCATCCGCGAGTATGCTGTCCCCGTACAGGACCAAGAACTGAGCATACGCATTCGCATCGCGCCCCGCATCGATGCATGGGCTTCCTTCCTGTAGGTGGTAATCGTTTGCCGAAGGATTGACGAACTGCGGGTCTTGCTCCAGGCAGGCCACGCCCTTGCCGGGGAACGCCGACTGGAACCCCGCCAGATCATACGGCCCCCCGCCCCACCAGATCCGAACGCTTCCCCCCGGCTGGTGAAACGCGTTGTTGTCCATCGTCGAGGCCTGACGTACCCCACTCGCCGCCGTAATCGTCAGGTGGTAGCCGTTCTCCGTGGCGTCCATGCTCGAAAGAATGTTGTTCGTGATCTCCGTCGGATACGTCGCAAGATCCGCCCCAATCCCCGTCACACAGTCGTAAATCGTGTTGTTGTGAACGTACACGCGACCCGTGTTGTACCAGCGAATCCCAATCCCACCCCGGTGCGGGCTCTCAGCCCCCGTCGTCAGCGGACTCAACCGGCGGATGTCGTGAATGATGTTCCCAATCACGCACAGGTCATACGCCCCCGTGCTCACGATCCCAAACTGCGCGTCCGAAATTTCATTGAACAAAAACCAGATCCGACGGGCATCGTAGTGCACCACCGCGGCCTCGCCCGACGAGGACGAAACCGGCGCGTACCCGTACAGCTTGTTCTGCGAAACCACCACATCCTCACATTGCTTGATGTCCACCCCGTTCTCCCGATGATGGTGAAACTCATTGCGTCCCACGTAGATGTGGTGCGTCGTGAAATTCGCATTGTGCGCCAGAATTACCCCGTCGCCCCCGCTGTGATGGGCCACGTTATCCACAATCCAGATGTTGTATGCGTTCGCTTGTACCGAAAACGCACACGTGTCATCCTCCGTCGGGGCGTCGTACTGCCCGTTGTCATGGACGTAGTTGTCCCAGAGCACAATGTCGTGAACGGGATTGTTGGGATCGCTCGACGTCACCATGAACATCTCGCCGCTCTTGAAGCCGCCGCTACCCGCGAGCTCCACATGCCGAATACAAAGGTAGGCAACGCTCTTTCCGTTCATCGGGCGAATATCGGCGCAGCGGATCTCCAGATTCTCGAAGATCATGTACTCGCCCAGCGGATGAATCCTCCGTTGGAGTTGGATCTTGCCGGACGGGTTCGTCCCCCGAATAAAGATGGGTTGCGTGGCCGTACCCGTACCCTCGAACCAGAAGCGGTCGGTGGTCGTGTAGGGGCCGCCGTGGAGCTCCACCACCTGTCCGGGCCCGAGGTACCGCGGAATGGTCATTCGCGGCCTGTCGGCCGTCCCGAAGGGGTTGTTGGTATCCGTCGCGTTGGGATGCGTGTTGTCCACGTAGTGCGTATATGGGCCGTTCCCGGCGTCCGGATACGGAACCGGCCCTCCTCCAAAATCATACTGCCGGCCCGCGTACAGGGTGTGCTTCTCGAAAATGCCAAAGCTCGGAATTGGAATGCCAATCGGAGGAGCCCAGGTCGACACGATCAGGGTCACCGTCGCCACGTTACTCTGACTGGTTCCATCGCTCACGGTGAACGCAAGGCTATCTGTTCCCTGGTAGTCCGTTGCGGGCGTATACGTCAGGTTTGGCGCCGTCCCGCTCAATACCCCATGGGTAGGTTGCGAGAGAATAGCATAAGTCAGAGGGTCTCCGTCCGCATCCCTACCGGATAGCAGGACGGTCTTTGCCGTGTTCACCATTACCGCAATGCTCTGTGACTCCGCGATCGGTGGATGCGATGCCCCAGTGATGGTGATCTGCACGACGGCCGGGATGCTGTCCGAGGTGCCGTCGTTCGCCTTGAACGCAAACGCGTCCGAGCCCGAGTAGCCCGCCGTCGGCGTATACACTACCGCCGCCGTGCTTGCCGCCGAATTATCGATGGTACCCAACGTGCCGTGTGAAGGCCCGCTGACAACCGAAAACGTCAGATTCGCCCCCTCCGGATCCGTTCCCGTCAGCGTGATTGACACCGGCGTGCCGACGCCCGTTACCACAGATTGAGGCTCGACCGTCGGCGACTGATTCGTTGGGGACGTCCGGGGCGTGGCGACAAAGGACTGGCCCACAGCATCCGCCTTCAGATTCACGTATGACCTGTTTGCCGGATCGAACGTGAACTCGCCGTGCCCAGGCGTAATGCTCCCCGTCCAGCCATATGGTACCGAAAGTCGATACGAACCGTCCGCGTCCACTAGGGTCGTACCGGCCCCGTTATTGCCGGATACCGTCACACCCGGTATGCCTTGGCCCGCGGCGTCGCGAACATAGCCCGACACGATCGCACCGGTCGTGACTTGTGCCTTGTAGGTATTGCTTTGCCTGTCGAGGCAAGCGAGTGACGCCGTCCCGCCGACGACCGCCAGCGAAAGCGACACCGTGTGCGTCCCGGCCGTCGAAAAGACATGCGTCCGTTGGGCATGGGTGGACTTGGGACCCGACTCCTCAGTCTCGTCGAACTTCCAGACATAGACGACGTCCGGCAGGGCAACGCCCGCCGGCGGGTATGCCGTGCACGTCACCGTCATGGGCGACAACCCCGTCTGAGGGGTGACGCCGAAGGTCACTGCAGAGTAGACAACGATCGTCACGGTTGCAGGCGGCGAGTCGCTCACGCCGTTGCTGACCCTGTACGTGAAGCTGTCCAGGCCGGTGTACCCCGTCTTGGGGGAATACATCACAATGGCCGAATCCCGCTGCGTTTTACCCAACCCGCTCAAGATTCCGTGGCTGGGGTTGCTGACAATGCTGAACGTCAGGTCGGACGTGCCCCCGCCGGCCCCGGTCAGCGTGATGGTGGTCGAGAGATTGACGATCGCCAAGGCCACAAAGGAGCTTGCTGAGAGAGTCTCTCCCTCACCTCCGCCATTGGCATTGGGATCTTCCTCTACAACGCCAGCCACCACAGGCGGGGGCGGAAGAACATCAGTCGGTACGGTCCCGCAACCCCACGCAAGGAACGTCGCAGAGATTGCCAGTGCGAACAGAGTCCAACCCCAACCCCCCATCGGAAGCATCCCTTCTCCTCCACAGCACACAACAGAAGCTTCACATGAAATGACACGGCGGAGGTTACTTAGGACTTACGATATAAGGTGGGAATAGGCAAACTGAGCAGTCTGGGAGGTGTTGAGGACTAACAACTCCTTTGCGGTTCACCCTACGATTCGAGATCGCAGAACGGATATGGGCTCTCGGTTCCGATAATCGCGTGGTCTACCCAAAGGGCAGTGAAACCGGCCGGCGCGGAGTCTCATCCCACACCGACTCACAGATTCGCTCCAGTGAGTCCTCTGAAGTTATGGCGTACCGAGAACATCGAACTAGCCAATGCGCTCGGCGATCTGAATTGCATTGAGGGCGGCACCCTTACGTATCTGGTCGCCGCTGATGAATAGTTCGATTCCGCGGCCGTCCGGTTGACTGATGTCCTGACGAATGCGACCCACGAGAACGTCGTCGCCGTCACTAGCTTCGATGGGCATCGGATATCGCTTGTTCTCAACCTGGTCGACGACCTTCACACCAGGGGCCCCGTTCAGAATCTCTCGAATCAGTTCCGGCTTCACGGGCCGTGCAAAGCGTAGATTGACCGATTCGCTGTGGGCGCGCAGTACGGGCACCCGCACGCACGTAGCGCTCACCAGAATGTGGTCGTCGTGGAACATCTTACGCGTTTCGTTGACCATCTTCATTTCCTCTTTCGTGTAGCCGTTCTCCAGGAAGATGTCCACGTGCGGGAACAAGTTGAATGCGATCTGCTGCGGAAGCTTCGCAACGGTGACGGGACGTCCGTCCAGAACCGCTCGAGTCTGCTCTTGTAGCTCAAGCATTGCCTGATAACCCGCACCGCTGGCGGCTTGGTAGGTGCTCACGACCATCCGCTCAACCGGATTGACCTTGTGTAACGGCCAAACCGCAACAACCATGATGATGGTCGAGCAATTCGGATTCGCAATGATGCCTTTGTGCGTCGCAATGTCCTGGGGATTCACTTCAGGCACGACGAGAGGAACATCGGGATCCATCCGGAAAGCGGAGCTATTGTCGACAACCACGGCGCCCGACCTGGCGGCAATCGGCGCGAACTGCTTGCTGATCGACGCCCCTGCCGAGAAGAGGGCCAGGTCGACGCCCTCAAAGCTCTTCTCCGTCAATTCCTGAATCGCGTACTCTCGACCTCCAAACGTGACCTTTTTTCCCGCCGATCGCCGCGAAGCCAGAAACGTGATCCGCTCAATCGGAAACTTCCGTTGCTCCAGAATCCGGATGAACTCCTGTCCAACCGCCCCTGACGCTCCCACTATCGCCACATGACGTGCCATCGTGCCGGCTCCCAAAAAAGCCGGCCCGCCTTGAACGCGGGCCGGTGTTACCCTCTGTTCTCTTTTCTTTCCCTATGTTCCCTCAGGCCACCTCCACCGTTACCGAGGGACTCGATGTGGCCTTTAGGCACACTCGCTTAATATAGGTTCCCTTGCTTGTCGCCGGTTTTAGCTTACGGATATGCTCGATGAAGGCGGAGATATTCGCCTTCAAGTCTTCCTCCGAGAAGCTTACCCTGCCGACCACCGCGTGAACGTTGCCGCCATCGTCATTGCGGAACTCCAACTTGCCGGCGCTGTACTCCGCCACAGCCGTACCCACGTCGGGTGTTACCGTTCCACTCTTTGGGCTGGGCATCTTTCCCTGGGGTCCCAGAACGCGACCGAGCTTGCCCACCTTGCCCATCATGGATGGATGTGCGATTGCCACGTCAAAATCCGTCCAGCCGTCCATGATCTTCTTCACGAGGTCATCACCGCCGACCTCGACCGCACCCGCCGCCTTGGCGGCTTCCGCCGGTGCGCCTTCCGCGAACGCAATCACGCGCTTGGTCGCGCCGATCCCTTTGGGAAGAGACACGGAACCTCGAACGAGTTGGTCGGCCTGTTTCGGATCGATTCCCAGCCACAGCACGATCTCGACGGTCTGATCCCAGTCCTTTCGGGGACGGGCCTGCTTATACTTCTTGGTTGACTTAACAGCCGCCATTTCCTTGACTGCCTTCACGGCCTGGTCCAACGGCACCGCCGTTTCCCCCGGTGTGTGATTCAGTTGGGCCTTGTATCGTTGCGTCATCACAGCCATTTGACTATCTCCAACCCGACGGTGCGGGCCTAGTCCACCACGTCGATTCCCATCGAACGCGCCGTACCCGCCACAATTCTTGAGGCCGCCTCGACGTCGAATGCGTTGAGATCCTGCATCTTCTTCTCGGCGATCTGCCGGACTTGTTCCTTCGTTACCGTACCGACCTTGTTCTTATTGGGCACACCGCTGCCCTTCTCGAGGATGCGGAGCTCGGGATCGGTGGGCTTGGCGGCCATCCTGAGCAGTACCGCCGCCGGCGGGCTCTTCACGGTGAAGGTGAAACTCTTGTCCGTGTAGACGGTAATCTCCACGGGAAGCGGCAAGCCGCCCTGATCCTTGGTCCGTTCGTTGAATTGTGAAACGAACTGACCGATGTTCACACCATGTTGACCCAGTGCCGGCCCGATCGGAGGGGCTGGTGTTGCCTGTCCACCGGGTGCCTGTACCTTAATAACCGTTAGAACTTCCTTGGCCACTTTAACACCTTGAAGACTCTAGCCCGCTTTCAAACATTCGGCCCCCTTCGTTACCGCCCCCGGGGAGACTATCGCGAAGCTGCGCAACGGGGCCTACCGACTCCCTATACTGTCTCCAAATTCCAGTACTCGACGTCCACGGGCGACTGACGCCCGAAAATTGTCAAGAGGACGGTCACCATCCCCTTCTGTTCGTCAATAGCCTCAACATCTCCCTCGAAGTTCTCGAATGGGCCCTCCCGTATCTTCACACGATCGCCCGGCTTGAACCGAATGCCGGACAGTGCCGCCTCGTCCTCCGGCAGGCTTACCGCCGCAAGCATCCGCTCAACCTCGGAGTCCCTCATCGACGTGGGGCGACCGTCCGACTGGATAAAATCGCCGACCCCCGTGGTCTCCTTGATTAAGAACCATACGTTCTCCGGAATCGAGCCGTCCGGCTCGGTTGCCATTTCGACGAATACATACCCCGCGTACAGCTTCCGCTGAACGATGCGAGCTTGTCCCCTTCGAATGGTCTTCTCCTTGACCATCGGTACCAGAATACGGCCGATCCGATGCTCAAGCCCCTCAATCTTCACCTTACGAACCAGGGCGTCGCGAACCTGCTCCTCTTTGTTGCTGGCCACGCGAAGAACGTACCACTTCATTGCCGGCGGCGCCACGACGGTTTCCGGCTTCGCCTCCGTCACCTGCGCGTCTTCCGCAGGCTCCATGGGCGCCGTTCCGTCAGGGGCCTCATCCGGCATGAGTTGTGTATCACTCATAGTGCGTCACTCATCATCTTCCCAAAGACCCCCGGAGCCAACTGCAGCACGCCAATCAGGTGGAAAAACCATGCAAAGACTACATCAACCAGGAACAGCAGCGTCCCCATGGTGATGACGGTGAAGATAACCACCTTTGTCGAGCCGATGACCTCCTTGCGGGTGGACCAACTGACCTTCTTTATCTCTCCCTCCGTAAGAATCATGAAGTCGCAGCAGCGTCGGTTGACACCGACAATCCAGTACATCAGGCCCCCCAATCCTGCCAGCACCAGCGTTGGTATGCCGATCTGCATGTAGAAGGTCCACGCCTTGTCCGGATCGTGGTACACCTCCAGCTCGCTGTAAAGAAAATTGCCCAGACACGCCAGGATAACCCCGGCGAAGACCGCCGTGCCCACCCGGGTGTAGTAGCCTTGACCCGGCTTGTAAATCGCCAGCCCCCCGACTCGGGTGGTCCTGTTTGCACGCTTCGCCGCGGAGCGGCGGTCGAGGGGCAAGCTCTCCTCGGCCGAAGACTCCTCTTCAGATTCCCCCTCTCGGTCAGGCTCGAACTCGTCCCGATCCTGTGCCACTGTCAAGTCCCCACGTTCAGCCGCCGCAATGGCATCGCGCTCCAGTCCGGAACGGCCGCCACGTTCTTTGGTATTGGTCTTCCCTTTGGCCATACGCTCACTGCCATGCCCGACCCAGCCGTCTCGACTCGCTCGGATCAACCCCCCGCAGGTCACCCCAAACACATCGCACAGGAGCAGAGGGATTTGAACCCCCAACCGCCGGTTTTGGAAACCGGTGCTCTGCCAGTTGAGCTATGCTCCTGGACCGTCGGTTGGACGGTGCTACTTCCTCTTCAGTTTATGCATAGTATGCCGTCGACATCGAGGGCAGTACTTCTTCAGCTCCAGTTTGGGTGCTCCGCCCTGCACGTTGACCTCGGTCCGATAATTCAGGTCGCCGGTTTCCGAGCACTGCAGGAACACCCATTCGCGTTTCGCGGCCTTGGCCATACGTCATTCTCCACTACTCGACCGGCGAGTCCCCTGTTGACCGCGGGTCCCCGCCTCGTCAACTTGTCAGCCGCCCCCTATTCGATCACCTTGACCACGACACCGGAGCCGACCGTTCGACCGCCCTCCCGAACCGCGAAACGCAGTCCCTCTTCCATAGCGATCCTATGTTTCAAGGTCACCTCGATTTCCACATTGTCACCCGGCATGCACATTTCAACGCCTTCCGCCAGGTTCAGCTGCCCCGTTACGTCTGTCGTACGGAAGTAGAACTGGGGGCTGTAACCGGTGAAGAACGGCTTGTGGCGACCGCCTTCCTCCGCAGTCAGGACGTACACCTGTCCCCGGAACTTGGTGTGCGGGGTGATGGAGCCGGGTTTTGCCAACACCTGGCCACGCTCCAATTCCTCTTTCTCAACGCCACGTAGCAGGCAGCCGACGTTGTCCCCGGGCAGTCCCTCGTCCAGCGTCTTGTTGAACATCTCGACGCCCGTAACAACCGTCTTGCGGGTATCCTTCAACCCAACGATTTCGACTTCATCCCCCACCTTGATCACGCCGCGCTCAATACGCCCCGTGCCGACCGTGCCGCGTCCTTTGATGCTGAAAACGTCTTCAACCGGCATGAGGAACGGCAGGTCACGATCCCGCTTGGGCTCCGGAATGTAGCTGTCCAAGGCCGCCATCAGGTCGTAGATGCACTTGCAGGCCGCTTCATCCTTTCCGCCGCTCTGCATGGCACTGAGCGCTGAGCCGCGAATGACCGGCGTTTCGTCGCCCGGAAACTCATACTTGCTCAACAGCTCTCGGATCTCCATCTCGACCAGATCCAGCAGTTCCGGGTCGTCGACCAAGTCCACCTTGTTCAGGAACACCACCAACGCCGGCACATTCACCTGGCGTGCCAGCAGAACGTGCTCGCGGGTCTGTGGCATCGGGCCATCCGCAGCCGATACCACGAGAATGGCCCCATCCATCTGAGCCGCCCCGGTGATCATGTTCTTCACGTAGTCGGCGTGTCCCGGGCAGTCGACGTGTGCATAGTGCCGTTTCTCGGTCTGGTATTCCACGTGCGCCGTTGCGATGGTCAGAATCTTGGTCGGATCACGACGGCCGTCCTTCTCAGAAGCCTTCGCAACGCTGTCATACGTGCGAGCCGTTGCAAGACCCTTGTTCGACAGCACCATGGTAATCGCCGCGGTGAGGGTCGTTTTGCCGTGATCCACGTGACCGATCGTCCCGACGTTGACGTGGGGCTTCGTTCGTTCAAATTTGCCCTTGGCCATGCCTACCTGTCCTCCACTTTGCTGATCTCTAGATCACATCCGCTCGGTTCAACCTGGCACGTGAGGTGCCACATCAGGCCTCACCAAGTGACCTCGCGCCTGTTCACGGATGACGCCATCCGCAGGCATACGTTCCACTATCGTTCACCGCGCCTTGAATCCTGTACTCCGGACCCAGGACACTCCTCTTCCAAGCTGCTGACGGGAATCGAACCCGTGACCTCGTCCTTACCAAGGACGCGCTCTACCTGCTGAGCTACAGCAGCGCCGCCGGCCGCAACAAACAGGTCCGTCCCGTCTTGTGCAGGCCAGTGATTCCCCCTCCCTGACCTGCACTGAAGATCCATCAGTATAAACTCTTAGCCTCGCTAGTCAAACCAAAATATGCCACATTACGTCGCCGCCCAGGCGCGTTTTTGAGGGGCTGTGGATTTCGGATTCTCCTCAGCGTCGCCGTCTGCGACCGTCTCTCTCTGTTGCCGACGACCGAGGAGCTGACCTTTCTGGGGTCTTCCCTGCGATCGGGGCGAGTCGTATTCGCCACAAAACCACCACGAAGTATACCAAGCAGGCCACGTGTATCAATACCAGCGCCCAGGTCGCCTTTCCGTGTCCCACCAGCACATTGGCGAACGGCATAAGCCATTGAAAACGCGGGTCTTCCACCGGCTGCACGCATGTGAAGTTGTAGAACTGCGCCATCGACAGTAGAAGTAAGACCGGCAAGTGTCGCCAACCAGCCCCCACCAGCCAGGCTGCCAGAATCATCACAGGAAACGCGTATCGCTCGTGGATTTCCGTGGGCAGCACGAAGAATCCCATCACCATCGCCGCCCCAGCCGCCGCCACCGGTTCGTAGGAACACCCTCTTCGATAGATCAACCACATCACGCCCAGAGAAAAAACCGCCAGCGCCAACAGTCCTATATGCTTCGGCGTTACCGGACCAAGGACCGGCACCTGATCCTGTGGAATGAACTGGTAGTACCAACGCGTCAGGTCCGGCTTGGGATTCAGCATCCACCACGGGTTGAACGCACACACGCTGACCCAGTGAAATCGGGTCACGGCCTGTCCGTACGTGTCCAGGACTTTCCCGGCCGAGCCGGTGACCGCAAACGGCATCAGGATGACCGCGGCGGCGACCAGTCCGCCGACCACGATCCACGCGGCGGAGCGCAATACCTGGTTGGCCCCGGAGCCCTTTGCCTTTCGCCTATCGCTTTCACCCCCCTGTCCTGCCCACGCCTCCCGCCACCGTCGTACCGTGCCTGCCAGGAGGACGGGTAGGATCACGATAGACTGGAACTTCGTCAGCATTGCGGCGGTGAAAACCAGGCCCATCCAGAACGGCTGCCACGCGACCAGGCACGCCAGACAGAGGAGCATCAGTAACGAGTGAACGGCATCCACCTGCCCCCAGCAGGCCGAGTCATAGATGACGGCCGGAAGAAACGTGTAGATTGCGGCCACAACGAGCGCGCCTGCAGCACCGCGTCGGTGCCGCAGGAGGGCAAACAGCACGGCCGCGCCGGCCAAGTCAAACAACAGTGCCGGCAACTTGATCCAGACGGCCAACCGGCGCATGCGCGCGGGGACCTCATCCCGCACTCTCCCTTCCAGGACCGTCTGCACACGGGCGACGACCTGCGGCCGCACCTGCTCGTACTTCTGAGGATCGGGGGTTCCTATCTGCCGAAGCTCATCCTGAGAGAAAAGGCCCAACCCGATCAGTCTTCCGAGTAGCGGCGTACGATGTCCTTCGACCGTGGCCTTGAACAGGGCAGGGTCAGACTTCTCGTAGTGACGCAAGAGGCCGCGAGCCTTCAAGAGACCGTCCTGGGCCATCAGCAGGGCAAACGCCCGGTCTACCTCGTCGATTGCGTTTGTCTTGCCTTCTGGGATTTCCCGAAACGACCGGCCCGTGAATTGTTCGTAGAACCAGGGAATTCGCGAAAGCAACAGGATGTAGCCCGGCGGATAGTCGCACGCCATGCGGCCCGGCAGATCATACGGCGACCCGACATTGCCCCGGTGGGCCGCGTCGGCCCAGTAGTAGAACCATTTGAGGTCCGGCACGTAACCCATCATGGCGGCGAGATGGCATCGGACCCACAGGCCAACGGCCAGAATTAGGCCCAGAACGACCCACGGGCCGATACGCCGGAGCCGGCTTCTCGCGCCGAGATCGGTCTCAGGATAAGGAGCAGTCGGTGATGACACTCGCGATCCGCCTGGTTGTGATTTCGGATTCTAGATTCGGGGTTTTGGATGGGCAACCCCGCGGTCCACGCATCGACCCGCACGACGCTTCGTCTAACCCATCCGTTCAACCACTTGGCAGGTAAGCCACCTGACTCACTCCACGACCTCCCACACGGCGAGTCGCAGGGTTCTGAATGAACGTGCCGCCTTGGGAACACCGGAATCGAGGATCAAGCCAGCCCCGCGCGCTCGATGATCCCCGGCACACAATCGTCCCAGCCCAGCGTCATCAGGTGTGCCCCTTGACACATATGTTTCATGTCGCGGACCAGTTCACCTGCGATATCCGTGGCGACCTTCTTCAAGTCTTCCTTCGGCGTGTCGGCCAGCCGCTTCATGAGCGCCTCCGGAACAACCACACCCGGCACGGAACGGTTCATGTACTTGGCCATTCCCAGGTTCTTGAGAACGACGATGCCCACCAAGACCGGCACCTTGATGTGGCTGACGCGTTTCATGAAGGCCTCGAAGGCCTTGGGGTCATAGACGGCCTGTGTCTGGATGAATTGCGCGCCCGCCTCAATCTTTTTTTCCATCTTGATGATCTGCGGCTCGACCTCGTCGGCACAGGGCGTCACGCACGCCCCCTTGAAGAACTTGGGAACACCGTCCAGTCTGTTGGGATTGCCCTTCAGGTCAACGCCCAGATCGGTCCCCGCCTCCAAGCGGGCAATCGCCTGCAGGAGTCCTATGACATCAAGGTCATAGACCGGCTTGGAGCCGGGATGGTCGCCCATGGTTGTGTGATCGCCTGTCAGACAGAGTACATTTCGAATGCCCAACCCGTAGGCACTCAACAGGTCGCTCTGCAGCGCCAATCGATTGCGGTCACGACAAACCATCTGGAATACCGGTTCGATCCCGCGATCAATCAGCAGGTGACACGCGGCCATGCTCCCAAACCGCATGACGGCGGTCTGGATGTCCGTTACGTTGACGGCAACCACCTTGCCCTTGAGGTAATGCTCCGCCTCGTGGAGAGCGGGTCCGATGTTCACACCCTTCGGCGGACCGATCTCGCCGGTGACGACGAACTTGCCGGCCTCCAACGCCGCTTGGAAACCACTGACCGGCTCGCTCATGCCTTGCCCTCCTGCTCCACCATCTCCTGATGAGTCAGCCGCCGCACGCCTGCTCCGCGATCCTTGCGCCAATCCCTCGGCGCTCGCATCTTCCTCAATTCATTCAGCTTACCCCGTGTTTTCAGCCGTTCGTAGATCAGGTACCACACACAGTCCATGTCATTACTGACTTCACATTTGCCCTTGTTCGTGCCGCCGCAGGTGCCGTTGATCAGGCTCTTGCTGCACCGAGCTATCGGACACAGGCCCCCCGTCCATGCCAGTACACAGTCCCCGCAGCCGCGGCAGTTCTCTTCCCAGACGCCCGGGGATCTGTTGTAGCCCAGAAAGGTCGTATTCAGCCCCGGAAGCCAGATCACTTCGGGGAACAGATCCGACATGAATTGGACCCCCGCGCCGCAGGCCATGCTCAATACGGCGTCGTACTGCTTTAGATCGACCTTCAGGTTGGAGATGAACTCGCGATCACACTGACGCGTCATGCAGTCCACGTCGACGGTGCGTTCGAGCCCCTTCGCCTTCGTCGCCATTCGTATCTGCGAAGCCAGCAAATCCGCCTGCTTCTCGCCGCCCGTTAGACAGACGGTGACGCAGCCCCCGCATCCCAGAACCAGCACACGCTCGAAGGACGCGATCATCTCCATGATTTCATCGAACGGTTTTCGTTCACCGACGATCATTGAAGCCCACTCCCACATCAAGCCGACGCAATTCTTGACACCGCATCTACCATCGCTGCCCGCATGGCCGCCCGACCCTGATCGGCCGCCTCCACGTATTGCAAGCGCTCGGGATTGACTCCCACTTCCTTCAGCATCGCGCGGACCTGCTCCACGCGCCTCCGAACCCGCTCCGTCGCTCCCGGATAGCGGTCTCCGCCCGCATGCCCGGCCACAACAATGACGCCGTCCGCGCCATGCTCAAATGCGCTCAGCAGTTCCATCGAGCCCAGACGGCTCATACTTGGCAGATACAGCTCGGCTACGCCCTCAATGGGGTCATCGAGCGTCCCGCTCCACGCATTGGCCGGCGCATAGTGGCCACAGACATATGCGATGATCTTCAGCTTCGCCCTGCCATTCATGTCGCCCAGCGTGTCGACCGTCCGCCGGATCAGCTCCTTCACGTCCCACCCGCGAGCGATGATCGCGTTGGCCGGGCAGTCCGCAATACACATCCCACACGCCTGGCAAAGGCTCGAATCGATCCGCGCCACATCCGTCACCTTCGGAATGTCAAACGGACACACGCGCAGGCAGGTCAGACAGGCCGCACACTTGTCCACCAACACCTCGGCGCCGCTACCGCAGCTCATGCAGCGTCGGGCTTCACGGAGCACGGATTCCACCTGGAGGGTATGCTCGAATTCCGAAAAGACTTTCTTTCGAACTCCCGGTGAATCCGTGGGAACCGCCACGCGTTCCGTCTTGATTACCTTCGCTGCCGTCTTCGAATCGATCTTCTCTATGGAAGGAGGCAGCGAGTTACCGATGTCGATCGGCCGACCGGCCAGGTAAAGCTCGATGGCCCTGGCCGCACGGCGACCGTTGGCGCACGCCTCCACAGCCGATCCGGGACCGGTCACAATCTCGCCACAGGCAAAAACGCTTGGCACATTGGTCTGGTGTGTCGAGGGGTTGTACTCCAGTCGGCCTCGTTCATCAACCTTCAGGTCGCTGTCGCGCGTGAACCCGTTGTCCGGCATCTGACCGATGGCCATGACGACGGTATCGCACTCCACGTCGATCACGTCGCCGTCATCGTACATCGGATTGAAACGGCGATTCTCGTCGAACACCCGCGTACACCGCCGGGCCCTGACGCCGACAATGCGGTCATCGCGGATCAGCACCTCGACCGGGCCGCGACGGTGGATGAAGCTGATGCCCTCTTCGGATGCCTCTTTCCGTTCCCACTCCCAAGCGGGCATTTCCGTCTCATCCTCAAGGCACATCATTCGCACGCGACCGGCTCCCAGCCGAACCGCCGACCTTGCCGCGTCGATGGCCACGTTGCCTCCGCCGATGACTAAGACGTCCGAGCCAATGTCCGGCTTCCGGTCCAGCGCCAGCTCCGTCAGAAAGTCCATCACCATGTGAACCCGCCGGTGATCGATCCCAGGTAGCGGAAGCGACCGGCTCTTGGCCAGCCCTACCGCAATCAGTACGGCCTTGAAGCCTTCTCTTCGAAGATCGTTGATCGTTTTGTCCTTGCCGATCTCGACTCCGGTCCTCAGATCGACGCCATGCGCGAGAATCCATTGGATGTCCATTTCGAGTACATCGCGAGGCAAACGGTAGGTCGGAATCGCGGTTGCTGGAATCCCCCCGGCGATGGCGTACTTCTCGAATACCGTCGGTCGATGACCGAGCTTGGCCAGTTCCAGAGCAGCCGTCAAGCCCGCCGGACCGGAACCGATGATGGCCACCTTGGCCTTGTCCTGCACCCTGGCCCGATGAACCGCGGAACCTTCGGCCCCCTGCATCTCCGCGACGAACCGCTTCAGTTCGCGAATCGCTATGGCCTGATCCACCTCCCATCGACGACAATTGGCTTCGCAGGGATGATGGCAGATCCGACCGCAGACGGCGGCGAACGGCAAGGCGTCTCGAATGACATCGATCGCCTCGCGCCACCTCCCACGGGCGATCAGCTCCACATATGCCCTTACGTCCGCATGCACCGGACAGTGGTAGCGGCACGGCGGCCACTCACGATCCATCAACACTGTCGGACCCGATAGCGCGGCCAGATCCTTGGATGTAAGATCTCCGTCTTGCATTCGACTTTCTCTGCCTCAAACCTCCTAACCGGGAAAACGGGCAAGGAAGCGAACGTCTTACGGCTCGCGGACACATCTATTAGACACTGTAGGTGAGCGCCGCACGCACTGTCAACCTTACCGGGCCTTGTGAGTCGGCTGGGTGGAATGACGCACACCGGCCGCACCCAATTGAGCACACGTACCCCAACGGCCCCCTCGGCAGACCGCTGGGGTCAAAAATCTTTCTCAGTGGACTACGGACTGCACCCTGGTACACTTTCTGTTACGCGAAGTAGGAGTGAGCTCACGTTCGTGAGCCCTGGCACATCAGATGCAGCATAAGCCGGCTCGACCGACGGCCCAATGCCGCCGCCCATAGTCCGGTTGATACCGCCACATGAAAGACCCAGGTGACTCGTCATGACAATGCGTAGAAGCAGTCTTCCTAAACCCCACGGACACCTTATCGAGGAGCCAACCATGAGAACGAACGAACAACCCTGCGGAGTGATTCAACCGTCACGCAAGCTGCACACTCGCACGCTCACCATGCACAACATCCTGCTGTCAGGCCTGCTGCTCGTTGCAACGGCCTCCGCTCAACAGTACACCGTCACGGACCTTGGGGTCCTGCCGGGAAGCAGCTCAAGCAATGGGATCGCCATCAACGCCTCCGGACAGGTCGTCGGCATGTGCGACAGCGCGATCCCGGGAGAAATCTGCGGCTTCCTCTGGACGAATGGAACCATGACCCATCTGGGTACGCTCGGCGGCACCGTCGGCCAACCCTACGATATCAATGCATCCGCGCGGGTCGTGGGCATTTCCCTCACCGGAGTCGGCTTTGATGTCCACGGGTTCCTTTGGGAAGGGGGCGTTATTACCGATCTCGGTTCACTCGGCGGCAATTCGACCTGGGCCTATGGAATCAACGATCTCGGCCACGTTGTCGGCCAATCCCTGACGGCTGCCGACCCGGTCAACCATGTTGCCTTCCGTTGGACCTCGGGCATCCTGACCGGCCTGGGCACTCTGCCGGGCGGTGTGGGAAGCACGGCCCATGCCGTGAACGGCTCGGGCGACCTTGCAGGAGCTTCCGGTGTCGCCGGTGGGGATATGCACGTCTGCCTCTGGACCGGCGGTACCATCACCGATTTGGGGACCCTCGGGGGCACACAGGGCTGGGCCAACGCCATCAATGACGACGGCGTGGTGGTCGGGCAATCCAAGAATGCGAGTGGAAGCGATCACGCCTTTCTCTGGACGGCCGCCGGAGGGATGACCGACCTCGGCACACTCGGCGGGCTCTACAGCAGTGCGGTGGACATCAACAATGACGGTCAAGTGGTCGGCTCGGCCGATCTCGCCGATGGAAGCTCGCGCGCGTTCATCTACGACAACGAACACGGCATGCGCAACCTGAATGACCTCATTTCGGCCGATGCCAACTGGGTCCTGTCGTCGGCTGACGGCATCAATGATGCAGGGCAGATTGTGGGGACAGGCAAACACAACGGCGAGACGCGGGCGTTTCTGCTCACACCCCAAGCCCCCACGGTCTGTTGCGCCCCGTTTGGACTTCTGGTCGTGGGATTCCTTGTCGCGAGTTGCCGGCTGATCGGATCTCGTCGGCGCTTGTGATGGTGCCGTCGTCCGGCTACCATTCCGCCCATGGAAACGAAGATTGCCGAGGCCACGCTGCGCGACGGCCGGCGTGTTGACATTCTCTGCATCCGGCCTCCTGCTCCGGACTGGCGACCTCGCATCGCGGCGTTTCTTGCCCACAAGGGCCAACCGTGGCTCTGGCATGTCGAAATCAACCTCGATGGTCAAAACGACCGGCTCGAACAGCGATTCTACGTCGCCGTTGACGGCGACACGATCATCAGCCACATGATGGTGGTTGAAAGACTGGGGGTTGCCGTCCTTGGTCACGTGTTCACGCACCCGGCTTGGCGCAACCAGGGAACGACCTCCCGAATGATGCAGGCAATGACCCAGGACTTTGCCTCGCGGGACGGCATCGTGATGTTCCTACACACCACCGTGGGCAGCCAAGCCTATCGGATCTATGCGCGCTTTGGTTTTGAACCCGTCGCTCCCGCCTCCGACGTCATGATGTGGCTTCGACACCCCAGGCGGCTCGCCGAGATGTTCGACTCGAGTCCCGTGCACGTCGAACCGGCTTGTTGGAGTCATTGGCCCCTCGTCTTCAGCCTCGTTGCTCAACCGGACGGCGATCTCCTCCGAAACGCATCACTTGGGCTGGTGGGGCAGTGCAGCGCTGAAGACGGGTTCGTCATGCTGATGTCTCAGCTCCGATCAGGCCCTCCGCAGTCCGGGAGGGTCCTGGTCAACCAGACCGGCATGGTCATGGGGCTGGCAACGCTGTTAAACTGGCGGCAGCCGCCCAGTCGACTGACTCAATTCGACCTCTATGTTCACCCCGGCGCGGAGGCAGGCCTCGACATGCTCGCCAGGTCAATCGAGCTCCCCGACGACCGTGCCATCGTTGCCTGCGTCGATTCCGACTCGTTCGCCCGTCGTCGCGTGCTGACCAACCTAGGCTTCCGTGAGGCATGGTGCGCGAAACGTGTTTTGACTGCTAATGACCGCGATGTCGATATGATCCTCCTTGAAAGATGAGAGCGGGTTGTCGGCACCGCCGGCCCGACCTACAATTCTCCCCACTGTCATGACACAGTGACCTACGAGATCTTGTGGACTGTCCATGGATTCACAACGCGGTCTTTTCCGTGCTGAGTCGATGACCCAGGCTCTGGGGGCTTACCTCTCGGCCACCGCTATCGGCCGCCTCATCGGTCTTCTCCGGAACATCCTGTTGACGTGGTTGATGTTCGATCAGGCCGAGTTCGGGCTTCTGGCCATCGCCCTTGTCGCCATCAATCTGCTGAATCCCCTATGCAGTCTCGGACTCAATGAAGCCGTGGCGCGCTACACGCCCCTCTATGAGACCCGAGGTATGCTGCGCGGGTACGTGGCTCGTGCTTCGCTGCTTGTATGCGCCGTCGCCGCCGCCATGACCTACCTCCTCTTGGAGGCATCTCCGCTGCTCAGTGCCCCCCTCTTTCAAACACTGACAGCCAATGCCCGATCCCTACGGACCCCCTCGGCACATTCCATCAACCTCATGCAGAACGTCGCCTGGACCGTCTTCACGCTGATCGTTTACTTCCTCGTGCTGAGTGTGCTAAAGGGCTTGCGTATGTTCCGTGCAATCAGCCTGATGGAACTGCTCAGCGGGATCCTCTTCACCGTCCTGGCCGTCATTGTTGTCAGAACTGGGCATGCAACGGCGGCGGCCGTCGTCGCCTGCTACATGATGTCGATGTGGATCGCCTTGATCTGCTTCGCTCTTCCGGCAGTCCTGTCCATCTACGTCAGGCCGGGTGGCGACACACCCATCGAAGGCGAGCCCGTCGTTCGTCGGATGTTGGCCTTCAGCGTTTGGGCGGCCCTTGCCGCCATCGCCTGGCAGGCCCTGCAGAACTACCCTATCTGGTACCTCAATCGAATTCATGGGGCCCAGCCGGCGGCTGTCCTCGGAGCCATGCGAACGATCACCCAGTACGTGTCCGTGGGTGCCGTGTCGGTCTCAACTGTCGTCATGACGATGGTCACCAAGATCTGGGAATCCGAAGGGCGAGCCCCCGCGGAACGGCTGTTGCTGCTGACCTTTAAGGTGACAACCTTGGTCCTGTTGACCGGTTGTGTGATCATGTCTCTGCTCAAGAACCAGGTCGCCTTACTCTTCCACCCCAGCTATCGAGAGGGCGCCGACACCATCCCGTTGCTGTTGCTTTCCTTCTTAGTCGTGGGAAGCCTTGGGTTCCTCTCCATCCACTTCAGCCTCGTTGAGAAGGCGCGTTTCCTTTTGTGGCCATGGGCCTTCGGCGTAGCCTGCAACGTCCTGACGGGATTCTGGCTTGTCAGGACTGTCGGCGGATCATTCCCCCATGAAAGCGTCACCTGGCGCCTGGGACGGATCGTGCGCCCCTTCGTCAACTGCGGGGCGGGAAGCAGCCTTGGCGCTGCCGCTTGGGCCGGCGCAATCGCCATGATCGGCGCATTGGCCATCTGTTTGGTCTTGCTCCGAGTCGAACGCCGTCCCGTAGACTTAGGCAGCTACGTGTTGTTGATTGCCGTGGGTACCCTGGCGCTTCCTTGGTTTGCGATGCTTGTAACGATCGTTGGCCTTTGGTTTGCGACGATACGGACCGATTTCGTTCTGTCAACGCAGGATAAGGTCTTTCTGCGCCTGAAGCTCAGCACCGCTGTCGCTTGGCTGAAGGGTCGTACGCCTACCGACCAGGCTTCGTCAATGTGAACGCTCTCGGGCCGCGCAGGCAAACCTCGAAGGAGAAATCCGCATGTCCTCCGGCGTATTGGATCGAATGGTTCTGGTCAGAGGCGATCTCACCAAGGAAAAAGTGGATGCGATCGTCAACGCGGCCAACTCGACCCTCCTCGGTGGTGGCGGCGTCGACGGCGCCATCCACAGGGCGGCCGGTCCCGAGCTTCTGCGCGAGTGCGAGACCCTCGGTGGGTGCCCCACCGGCCAGGCCAAGATCACTAAGGGATACCGCCTTCCCGCCAAACACGTCATCCACACCGTCGGCCCCGTCTACGGCGGGGGGACTCGGGGCGAGGCGGAACTCCTTGCCGACTGCTATCGGAATTCGCTCCGTATTGCCGCCGAGCACGGACTGAAGACCGTCGCGTTTCCGGCCATCTCCTGCGGTGTCTACGGCTACCCGATTGAGAAGGCATCGCGGATTGCCCTCAAGACGACCGCGGAGTTTCTGGCCGACCATCCGGAGATTACACAGGTACGATTCGTGCTTTTTGGTCAGGCGGACTACGACGTCTACGAGAACACGCTGGCTGAGATGAAACGCACATGCGGTTGAACGCCCGCCAACTGGACATCCTGTGGCGCGTCGCACTGGTCGCCGGGGCCATCTATGCGATCGGTACCGTGGCGGTCGCCGCTTATCGCGCCAGAGCGCCGCACATCAAAGGCCAAGGGACCAGTGACTTTATTGCGTTTCATCTCACGGCCCGATACTTCCTGGATACGGGCCGGGTCACATACGACCTCGGCGTCAAGAATTACTTGCCCTTCTTCACGATTCTCATGGTGCCCCTTTCCGTCGCACCCTGCTGGCTGGGTGCCGGAATCATCACGGCAATGTCGATTGCCGGTCTCGTCTTGTCAGTGTCGATGGTCTTTCATACGCTGGCCCCTCCCCATCCCGCGCCCCCCGTGATCAAGATCGCCGTGCCCGTGCTGATGACACTGCCTTTTGTCCATGCATGTCTCGTTCTCGGGCAGGTGTCCGTTCTAATGGGGACGCTATGTCTGATGACGTGGTGGCTGTTTGTCCAGCGACGCCCCTGGGCCGCCGGCCTGCCACTCGCCATCGCCATACTGGTCAAACCGTTCTTCGCGACCTTGATCCTGTTCTTCCTTCTGAAGCGCCAATGGCGTACGCCCCTGAGCACGCTGGCCTGGACAATCATCCTCGGAGGGGGCCTGACCTTCGCCGCCATGGGTCCCAAGGCATGGGCCGACGCCCATCGCAACTATTGCCAACGCGTTATTCGAGCCAACACACCGCTTGCCCTCATCGGGGCCGATAAACCGGCCTATGCAAGGTTCTCCAACCAGTCGCTGTGCATGACCCTTCGGCGACTCCTGACAGACACGCCGGCGGGAGACAGCCGCAAGCCCTTCAAGGTAAACTGGGCCCATTGGTCACAACGCGTTACACAAATGGTCTACGTCGTCTTCATAGTCTGTCTGGCTCTGATCACGGTATTCGTCGGCCGGCTTCCGCTCCGTCGAATTAACGCGGAACGAGCCTGCTTCGAGTTCGGCATGTTTCTGCTATGGGGTTTGATCAGCTCACCTATCATCTGGACACACTATCTTCCTCTGACCCTGTATCCGCTCATCCTTCTGACGCTTCAACTCATGATGGATGCCGATGACCGGCGCCAAAACGTCCTGGGACTGTTCGCATGGACTTTCTGGATCGTGGCTGCCCTGTCGCTGGTGACCGAGGCCTTCACGTTGCCCTATCTCCGTGCCGTTGGGGTCCACCTGTGGGCCACTATACTTCTGTGGGCTGCAATGGCCGTCTCCGCATCTCGAATCCCGCCCTGTCGTCAGATTCCGGATAGACTCGTGGTCAAGTGACCTGGTGCTTGCGACGCATCAGTCACCCAGTACAATCACACGTGCTGTCTGGTCCGCCCGAAAACGGGAGTCAAACTATGACTCGCGATATCGATCTCGCAAGATTACCCGAGTCCATCCACGATTCCGTTCGCGAGCTCGTCGAACTTCTGATACGGCTGGCGGGGCATAATCTCCGAGGGATCGCCCTCTACCGACCGGTCCCAACAGATGGCCTCGAATTGACCTCGCCCGTTCGAAGCATCGCCATCCTCGGCGGGATGGACCTGCCCATGCTGGATCAGCTCCGTCACGCGGGCGGACGCTTCAGGCGAAACCGCCTGAGAGCACCGCTGATTATGACACCGCGGTCCATTGATGAAAGCCTGGACACATTCCCGTTAGAGTTGCTGGAGATCCAACAACTGCACATCATGGTCTTCGGCCCGGATGTCTTCGCCGCTCTACAATTTGAACCCCAGAACGTCCGGCTTCAGGCCGAGCGGGAACTCAAACGATCCTTGATCCATCTCCGTCAAGGACTTCTCGCCTCGGCCGGTAGGGACAGGTTACTTGCCCCACTCTGCCGGGAAGCTCTGGAACACATCCTTCGAGTTCTCCGTGGCATTCTGTGGTTGAAGGATAAGCCCTGCCCCGATTTGGCAACGTCCATCCTTCAGAAGGTCGAAGAGACGACCCAAATACCCTTGGTCGGCCTTCGCGATGCCCTGGGCCGACCGGCTCGAAGTGATTTTGTCTGGTTTCAGCGATTCTATCGTGATGTGGAACGACTCAGTGACTACGTTGACGCATGGCGAGTGTGATGCCCGGTGGCGCCGGCTTTGGGTCCTCGTGTTCGGCCTTTCGACGGGTTTTGCGTTCCGGCCGGCCGTCGCGCAGACGCTTCCGAGGCCAACGCGATACGTTGAGGACCGGGCGGGTGTACTGGACCCCGTCACGGAGAATCGCCTGCTCGGCTACCTCCAAGAATTGGAGCAGAAGACCACGGCACAGTTCATCGTTCTTACCGTGCCCACTACCGATGGCGTCCCAATCGAGCAATTCGCCCTGAGATTGGCCGAGCGGTGGAAGCTCGGACAGAAGGGCAAGGACAACGGTCTGCTGCTGGTTGTTGCTGTGAAAGACCGTAAGTACCGATTCGAAACCGGTTACGGCCTTGAAGGCCCGTTACCCGACTCATTCCTAGGGAGCGTGGGTCGCAACAACTTCGTCCCTCACTTTCGTCGAGGAGACTACTCCAAGGGAATCGAACAGGGCGTGCTGGCGATACTCAGCGAACTCGCCAAGCACTACCATGTCGAACTGAGCGGCGTACCCAAGTTGGGGGCTACGGCTCGCAACGCGCCGGCTCCGTGCGCCCTCGTGCCGTGTCTGTTCTTCCTGCTGCTCTTTTTCATCCTGGGAAATGCCCTGCGACGGGGACCCTGGATTTGGTGGCTGCCCATCTTCATCGGGTCCTCGCGCCATTCCCGTGCATCGAGCCGTGGCTGGTCATCGGGAAGCGGCAGTTTCGGCGGCGGATTCGGAAGCTTCGGCGGTGGCGGCGGTGGCAGCTTTGGCGGAGGAGGTTCCAGCGGGAGCTGGTAGCATATGAATACGTGCCCTAAATGTAGTCAACCCCTTGTACCCGCAGCTCGGTTCTGCGGCAACTGTGGAGAACCTATCATGAACGAGGTCGGCAGCGTTCAACGAGGGCGACCAGTCTGGATCACCTGCCTGATCGTCCTGGCCGTTCTTGCGGTCCTCAGCCTTACCTGTGCGATCGGTGCGTTCGGATGGTACCGTTCCGGTTACAACAAGGCCATAGCGCTCAACGAAGAGGTCAGTTCGAGATGGGCTCAAATCGAAAACCAGCTTCAGCGCCGCAACGACCTCATTCCCAACCTCGTGGAGACGGTCAAGGGCTACGCCAAGCACGAAAAAGACCTGTTCGAAAACATCGCAAACGCCCGCACGAAGTACTTTCAGGCCAATACGCCCGAGGACAAGATGGCCGCCGCCAACAACATCTCGACCCTCCTGTCCAGACTTCTGGTCTTGCGGGAAACCTATCCGGAGCTGAAGGCCAACGAGAGCTTCCTCAAACTGCAGGATTCCCTGGAGGGAACCGAGAACCGTTTGGCCGTCGAGCGCATGCGCTACAACGAGGCCGTCCAGCAAGTCAATACCTATCGAAAGGAGTTCTTCGGCCGGTTCTTCTGCGAGCGGGCCGGCGTACGGGAGGCCGCATACTTCAAGGCACCGGAGGACGCGAAAAAGACGCCTCAGGTCAAGTTCTAGTCCGCTCCCACCGACCCGACTGTCGGACTCGAATGAACACGCGGTCTCCGGGGACGGCGTGCACTTCAAGTCCACACGCGAGCCATGGATGAGGTCCCGGATGAGGCATCGACCGACACGAGGCGTACTCCTCCCCGCACGCCGTGTGTGGACTCCAAGCTGCATGCCGAAGGGTTCCTGGCCGGATGTCACGGGGCACCCCAAAACCGGCCACCGGTGGGCGGGTCAAAACCGGCCAG
>CAZQTW010000047.1:0-52487 GCA_964596165.1 uncultured Planctomycetales bacterium
GCCACCGTCTCTCGCGCGGCGTCCGATGGACCCCGCGTCGCGCCCTCGACCCAGACCGGCAGCTCGCTCTCGGTGGCGCGGCCCCCCTCGTCGGAAGAGCGGCCGACTATCCGGTCCTGGAGCGCACCCCGCGCGACGATGGGGCACATCACGCTGCCGAGTGTCGATTTCAGCGTGCAGCCCTGTTCGTCGCGAACCACGAGCCGCCAGGTACCGTCCTGCCGTTCCCAGTCGCTGCCGAGCGCGCGGATCTCGAGCGACTTGTTCGGGACTCCTCGCCCGGTCCTGTCGAGCACCTGGGCTTCGATGTCGAAGCTCTCCCCGACCCTCACGAACGTGCGGGAGCTCCGCAGCCCCACGGCGAGCTCGGCAGGGCTGATCTTCGTGCTGAAAGTCCGCCTTCCCTCGCGGGCGCGAGCTTCGACCAGGAGGTTGAAGTGCCGTGAAGTGGTCCTCGCCCCGAGCGCGATCTCGACCGCGGTCTG
This sequence comes from uncultured Planctomycetales bacterium, assembly GCA_964596165.1. Lineage (GTDB taxonomy): Bacteria > Planctomycetota > Phycisphaerae > UBA1845 > JAFGLZ01 > CAYUQT01. The sequence continues at coordinate 486 of CAZQTW010000047.1, forward strand.
ACCCGAGGAGTCGGTGCGCGTCCACGCCTCGAGCGCGCCCGGTGCCTCACACGGGTTGGGTGCCCCGCCGTCGACGGCTTGGGGAGCCGCCGCCCAGGCAGGCCGCGAGGTGCCCACGAGCAGATCCGCCTGGGGAAAGGAGACGGGCTCGTGACGCGCGGTCCAGCGGACCGGGGCGTCGTCGAGGGGCCCCGTCGCGTCCGAGAGCCGCGCACGAAGCACCACCGGCTCACCCGCGAGTCGCGCGGCGTGGTCGGTAGAGCGCTCGAGTCGGCCCTCGGGGGGGGGGATGGTTCGGATATCGCCTAGGTTGTTGCGGCGGCATCGTCGTGTCGTCTTCGGTGGAGAAGCCCTTGGCGTATTGCAGTTCGTACTCCAAGTGGGTCCGCGCGAACATGCTGAACACCGCGTCGTTCCAGGAGTGGCGCCCGACGAATCGTCCCTCGATATTGCGGGTCAGTAGAAACAACGAGGCGGTCGGCACGCCCCATCTTCCGAGTGAGGTGATGGAGTTGTTCGACCTGTCGAACGATGTCACGTCGGTCCTCTTGATGTTGTTCTCTACCCAAACGAAAGAGGGGGGCAGGTTGCGCGTTTCTTCTACGCCTTGGCGGCGGGTGCCAGCTCGCAGATGGCTTGCCACGTGGCCGCCGCGCGGTCGAGCAGGCCCATGTTCTGCAGCGCGAGCGCCAGGTTGGCATGGAAGTCGACGTTGTCGGGGCAGCCCCGGATCGCCTGCTCGAAATGCTCGACGGCCAACTCGAAGCGATTCCGCTCGGCAAACAATAGGCCGAGGTGATAGTGCAAATCGATGTACTCGGGCTTCAGGGCGGCGGCCCGCTCCAGTACGCCGATCGCCTCGTCCACTTCACCCATTTCCTTCAGGATGAGGCCCAGCTTGATCAGCGCCTTGACGTAGACCGGGTTGATCTCAACCGCTTGTCGAAACTCCTCGACGGCTTGTTCGTTCAGTCCGCGATTGCGGAGAAGCAGCCCGAGGCGATAGTGCATATCGGCGTGGTTGGGCCGTTCGCTCAGCGCCTTGCGATGTCGTTCGATCTGCCGGTCGATCAGCTCGCTGATGGTGTCGGCTCCGTTCGACGGCTTCTTGGGCGACTCCCGGCGGACACGGAGCCCCCGCCGGACGTCGTCGGCCATCGCCACCTTAAGCTGAAGCCGTGCCATCTCGCTGAACAGGAGGGTGCTGTTGGGTTCGATGCTGGCGGCCATGTCGAACGAGGCCAATGCGTCTTCCCGGCGACCGGCGGCGTTTTGCGCCAGCCCCAGCCCGACGTAAGCAATCAGCAACCGATCGTTGATCTCCACGGCCCGGTTGAACCACTGGGCCGCCTCGATGTAGCGCCCGCTGCGGAGATGCTGCGTCCCCATCTTCACGACGGCCTCCAGGTAGTCCGGATGGACTTCGAGCGCCATCGTGTACTGGCGGACGGCCGCGGCGTCGTTGCCCAACTTGGCGTACAGATCGCCCAGCCGCAGATGCGTGTCGGCGAAGCCGGGTCGCTCTTCGGCGATTTGGTGGAGTTGTTCGATCGCCTCGTGGATCAACCCCGCCTGTTCGTAAGCGCTCGCCAGGTCGTTGTGCGCCACCCAGTTGTCGGGCTCGATCGTCAGGGCTCGTTCGAACTCATGAATTGCGTCCTGGAATCGACCGTCGGCGAGCAACAGGTTTGCCAAGGCCAACCGGATGTCGACACACTCCGGATCCCACCGGCAAAGCAGGACGTAGTGTTCGATGGCCTGACTCACGTCGCCGTTGTGGATGTTGATCGCAGCCAGCCGTTCGTGCGCGTTGCGGAGCTGCGGGCAGAAGTTCAGGGCGTCGTTGTAGTATTGCGTGGCGATATCCAATTGGCTGCGCCGCTCATGACACAGTCCGAGCGTGAACAGGATCGCCGGGTCGGAGGGATCATGCTTCTGCGCGATTTGAAGGCATTGGACGGCCTCGTCGTACCGCCCCAGCTCATCCAAGGCACAAGCGAGGCCCAGTCGCGGCACCATCGCGCGGCGGTCCAACTCGAGTGCCCGCTCAAAGCTGGCTTTCGCGGCCGAATAGCGTGCCTCCTTCAGATAGCGCCGACCCAGCTGCACGTGGGCGTTGATGTCGTCCGGCCGCAGTTCGGCGGTTTCCACCAGATCGCCCGTCGGAAGCTCACTTGTATCTCCCAGCTGGGCCTCGAAGGCACTGCCGAGACTGCCCAGCAGGCCGCGACCCAGGCTTTCCAATAGATAGGCCATAGTTCGTTTCCCCGGTTCGTTCCCCTGTCCTTGCGGCTATCCCCCGTCAAGCGGCCAAGGCCTTCAGACCCTCGCGGGCCTCCAAGAGCCCCGCGTCCAATCTCAGCGCGCACTCGTAGGCGTCGCGAGCCCGATCCAACTGACCGCTCGCGCGATAGAGGTTGCCCAAAACACAATGAATGTTCGCGTCCTCGGCGCCGGCCTCCAGCGCCGCTTCGAGCCGATCGATCGCTTCCTGTCGGCGATCGGTCGCCTCGAAGAGCCGGCCCATGTGAGCCATCGCGCGGATATAGCGTGGGTTGATCTCGACCGCCCGCTCCGACTCCGCGATGGCGGCTTCCGCCAACCCCATCCGCTCGTACACCCGGCTGCAATAGAGGTGCAGATCGGCGTAGCGCGGATGACGCTGAATGGCCCGCTCGATCGCCGCCGCCAGAAGCGCAAGGCATTCCGTGTCGAGCTGCTCGGTGGGCAGCGACAGGAAGGCTTCCACGAATTCCGGCTCGCGGGCGATGATCTCCTCCAACTGGGACACGTCGGCATCCTTGAGGCTCAACCCGGCGACGCCCTGAACCAACGGCTGCGACGACGGACGCGATTGTCCGCCGAGCGTTTCTTTCGCCAGCCGGAGTTGAACCGCAATATCGATGTCACCGGGCCGAAGGGCGTGTGCCTTCTCAAGATGTTTCAAGGCCAGGTCGTGCCGGTCCATCGCCGCATAGCACCACGACAATCGAACATGAGCCTCGACCCACTCCGGTGCCAGCCGGATTGCCGTTCGGAAGGCCTCGACGGCCGGCCCATACTGTTCCCGGGCAGCCAGCATCGTCCCAAGCTGATAGTGAAGCGCCGGTTCCTGGGGCTGCGCGTCGATGCCTTTGGCCAGGCACTCCAGTGCCACATCGCTTTGGCCCATCTTCCACCGCACCATCGCCAGTCGCGTGCGAACGCCGACTCGATCGTTGTCGCGTCCGAGGAGTCCCTCCAGTTCGGCCGCCGCGTCGACGTACCGCTCGAGGGCAACGTGGCAGGCGGCCAGATACCGGGACGCGGCGAGCCCGCCGACGCCGACGCTGTGGGCTTGGCGGAAGTGTTCCACCGCAGCCTGATACCGGTCGGACTCCAAGGCCTCCAGGCCCATGCGGAAATGCGCTTGCCCCAGGTAGAACCGGGCGAGGCACCCCTCCAGGTCGGAGGCTTCGGCAGCCGCCACCAGATGTCCGGCAGCCTCGTCCATTCGACCGTTGTTGAAGGCCGCCATGCCCTTACGATAGGCATCGGTCGTGTCAAGACTGGATTGGTCGATCCGTGACATGTCCGTATTGACTCCCTGTCCACCAGAACCTTGGTCTACGTTCCTCCAGCCGTATCGACTAGTTGAAGGGACCCTATTATTTGCGGGATTTCAAAATCGCGGACTACCCCCGCCAAGCCCACAATAGGGGGATGTGGGGACGCTGCGGCAGGGGACTACGTCCGCGTATTGGGCACGGGCCCGACGCCGGGGGTACGCTCGCCGATGTCCGGATATCGCATGTTCTTATAGGCGGACTTCAAGCGACCGAATCGGAATCGGCCCGCCGAACAGCCGGGGCGAGCTACGTTACCGGCCTGAATCGAGCGGTTCGCGACAACAGGCCCTGAGGGAGGGCAAGCCACGGGACGCACGCTCGGGCTCGTGGGCCGAGGACGTTCGGCGATTCCGAAACGCAGAGCGAGCCGCCGCGACGGAAACGCCGCTCAGTACGCTCCGCGACCGGAAAGGACGGCGGGAATCGTTTTGAGGATGATTCGGAGGTCAAGCGCCAGGCTACGATTCTGGACATAGTATCCGTCGAGCTGCATCCACTCGCCGTAGGGAATCTCGGTTCGCCCGGCGATCTGCCACAGACACGTCAGTCCCGGTCTGACGCTCAGTCGCAGCCATTCGCCCCAGTTCTCGGTCCGGATTTCGTCGAGCGGCAGAGGACGCGGGCCGACCAGGGACATCTCGCCGCGCAGGACGTTAAACAACTGGGGCAATTCGTCGATGCTGCTCCGCCTCAGCCATCGTCCAACCCGCGTGATGCGAGGATCCCGGCGAATCTTGAAGACGGGTGCGCCTTCCAGTTCGTTCAGCGCCTTGAAAAGGTTCCGGTCCTCCGCGGCGCCCTGATACATCGTTCGGAGCTTGTACATTGTGAACGGCTTACCGTGGAGCCCCGCACGGGCCTGACGGAAAAGGATCGGACCTCGACTGGTCAACTTGATCGCAATCGCCGCGACGGCCAGAATCGGGGCGGCCGCAATCAGCAAGAATGTGGCCAACGTCACGTCGACTATTCGCTTGGCGACAAGGTAGATCCGGTGTGCGGTGTAGGCCCACCCGCGCGAAGGCGCCGCGACCGTCAGTTCCATCGGCGGCGCCTGCGCCGCCCATTCCAGGAATGTCGTTTGGGCGACTGTCATCCGGCAAGGGCCCTGTCTTGCCGCGGTTGCCGACCGCGGACGACCTGATTCAGCCGGGCCACCAACACGGCGCCGGCAAACGCGGGATTACCCAACAGATATCGACTCGCCTTGCCTCGCGGGTCCACGGCAAGTCGGAAAAGCCACTCCAAACCGGCGCGGCACATCCACTGCGGCGCCCGCGCCTCGGCATCCGCCAAGTAGTCAAACAACGCGCCCACGGTCCACACAACCGGAACGTTCAGGCTTTTTTGATGGGCGGTCACCCAGAACTCCTGACGAGGACTGCCCATCCCCACCAACAATACCTGCGGCGACGCTTGATTGATCCGATCGATTACGCGGGGACTCTCCGTGGGGGCAAAGTAGCCGTCGCCGGTACCCACGATGTTCAACCCCGGCGCCGTGGCCGCCAAACGCCGCGCGGCAATCTCGGCGACGCCCTCTCGTCCGCCCAGCAGGTAAAGCGACACCTGCCGCGCGGCACTCGCGCGGGCAAAGTCTTCGATGTAGTCGGCCGCGCTAAGTCGGGCCGGCAACGGCGGGCCTAAGACGTGACTCGCCCAGACGACCGACATTCCATCGGCATACAAAATGTCGGCCGACGCAAGCACGCGATGGAAGTAGAGGTCGCGACGCGCAAGATTCCAACTGTTGGCGTTGACATAACATACACGAGAGGATATGCCCGCCTCCGCCCGATCGAGCAACAGACGGATGAGTCCGTCGGTATCCACCGCCGACAGCGGCAATCCCATCACGTTAACGATGGGACAGGCATTCGGTTGGGCCTCGGTTGCGCTCAACGGGACCTACCTCGAACCAGCATGCGATACAACGTCATATACTTCTCGGCCGCTATCTTGGCCGAGAAGCATTCTTCAACCCGCCGCCGTCCCGCCTCTGCGAGTCGTCTCGCCAGGCAGGTATCACTGACCACACGGTCGATCGCCGTGGCCAGCGCATCGGCGGACTTCGGCGGCACAAGCAGACCCGTCCGCTCGTCGATGACGACTTCCGGCACGCCGCCGACCTTGCTCGCGATCACCGGCAACCCGGCCGCGGAGGCCTCCAAAACGACATTGGGAAGGCCTTCCATGTACGACGGCAGACAGAACACGTCGGCTGCCGCCAGGACGTCCGCGACGTCCGGCCTAAAACCCACCAGCCGAACGCGACCGGTCAGACCGGCGACCTCAATCCGACCGGTCAGTTCCGATCGCATCGGACCTTCGCCGACGATGGCGGCGACGATCGTGGGATGTCGCCGGGCTATCCTCACCAACGCCTCGATGAACGTCGGCAGGCCCTTCTCATAACTGAGACGCGCCACCGTGACGATCAGCCGGACGCCTTCGGCAAGCCCCCACTCGGTTCGAATGCGACGCCGCGAGGCCTCATCGCGGCGATAGTCGTCCGGCTCGATTCCCGTGTGGATCACCGAGACTCGATCCGCCGGCCAGCGAAGTCGTCTTACGCAATCGTCTCGGACAGCGCCGCTGACGGCCACTACGTGATGCGGCATGAGCCTCGTCAACTGATCCAGCAGTCCGTCCAGTCGTCGCTGCCGCTCTCGGCGAAACTTACCGATCGCATAGGCCGTCGACACGACGGCGGGGACCCCGGCCAGTCGCCCGGCCAGCCCCGCGTACAAATCAGCGCGCAGCAGGTGCGTATGGACCACATCGAAACGACCGCTTCGGATATATCGGTATACTCGGCCGATCGTCCGCAGGTCCGTTTCCCCGGGTGAATCCAGGTTGGCCGCCTCAACCCCCAGCGACTCGAACCGATTTCGCATGGGACCGTCGCCGTACATGCACGCAATCGACGAACAGCACTGGTGGCGATCCACGTTGCGCAGCAGCAACAGCAACCACTTCGTGTCGGTCTTCACCTCGAAGGTCGACACAACATGGAGCACCCGCAACGGCTGGAGGCGAACCTCCCCCCGGTGTAGGCCCTTGTGCAGACCTCGCTTAAGTTTACGATTTGGCCTGAGACGCTCAAAGCGCCTTCTCCCAGGCAAGGTCGCAGCTATATCGGTGCAAGATTGGGTCATTGAAGGTTTTTTGGGTCTACATAAGATGCCGTCCCTGTTCGGGACCGGGCATCTCGCGCAGGGTATTGCCGGCCAAGCCCCATAATCAGCCCACAGTCATACATCGGCTTTCGACGCGGCTCGCACAAAGAGATCCGACCAAGTTCTCAAACGCCTTGGCCATCTGATCGGCCCGGAATTCCTTGTTCACCTTGTCCCGAGCATTCCGTCCCAGCCGAAGACGTTGATCGGAATCGGCGATCAATTCTGTTAATACCTTAGCAAGTGCTAGAGCATCCGCCGGTGGAATCATTCGGCCCGTATGACCGTCGATAAGCGCTTCATCGAGGGATCCGATCGCCGGCCCGACAAACGCCCGCCCTGCCGCCATCGCTTCCAGCATGACCACGCTGAGGCATTCTTGCCATTCGCTGCACAGACAAACGACGTCCAACCCCTGCATCAGTAAGGGTAAGTCCGTTCGCTCGCCGAGGAAGCGCAATCGCTCGTCGCTCAGCCCGGAGTCTCTGATCAGACGGCGAACCGACGATTCTCCGGCGCCGCCCCCGATGATGTAGAACACGGCATCGGGGCGCTCTCCGGCGATTCGCGAGGCGGCATCGATAAACACGTCGTGCCGTTTGTCGGGCCTGAGGTTGGCAACGATTCCCACCGCCACGGCGTCAGAAGCACCTAAACCCAGGCGTTGTCGACCCTCGGCCCGCAGGTCGGGGCGGTCGAACCGTTCGACCTCGATGCCGTTGCGTATCACCATCACGCGGCCAGCCGGGATGTGCTCTCTTCGTATTAGAGCGAGACGATGGCGCCGGCCAAGGGCAACGAAGCAATCGACGCACCGGTAGAGAAAACGGTTGGTTCGCTCAAACCCCAGGTGCCCCGGGTAAGGGTAGACGTGCGACCAGACAATCGAGGGTATGCCGGTTTGCCTTGCAGCGAGCGTCGACCAGAACATCCGATCGCCGCCGCTGCCAACCGCACAGATCGCGTCGATCGACTCACGACGGATCAGCCGGGTCAGTCGGTCAACCGTGAACACGTCGGCCTTGTGTCTCGACAGATAGGTGTGGACGCCTACACCAGCCGCCTCGAGTTGGCACGCCAACGGACCGGGCTCCTGGAGGCATGCGGCAAGCGGCACCACCCGACGCCGGTCGAGAAGCCGGGCCAGTGTGATGAGCATATGTTCCGCCCCACCGGTGGCCAATCGATTGGTCACCAGCAGAAGCCGCTTAGCCTCAACCATCGCCGCGTCCACGCCGTGCTCCCACGCAAGATGCCGACGAGCTCCATGAGGGAATCCCGGCTCCCCGTGCAAGCGTATGCCAACCTGATCAGACACAGGATCAAGAGGCTCCATATGACGGCAACCCATTCACCCACACCCATCCGAAGATTTTTGTTAAGAATATAACAGTAATTGTAGGCCGACGCGTACCCATACCCTTCTGGGTTCAACCGGCCTTGGGGATCTGCGTGATGGGTGACCATCGCTTTGGTCGCACATCCAACAAGATAAGATCTTGATATTCTGAAAGTTAAGTCTCTATCTTCTCCAAGGGCGTATCCTTGAAGATTCTCGTCGAAGCCCGGCGGCCAAACGAGATCGCGACGTACGGCCAATGCTGCCCCACTGACAGCCAGCGTCGGCACGACACAGCCTAAGGACCGCAGGTCCTTTGGCCAGGCCTCCCGCCGCATGCCACGCCTCCCAATCGACCACCAGCCCGCGACAGCAGAACCCGCTCTCCAAAAACGCCCGCCGGGACCATCCAGGAAGGGTTCGATCAGCGTACCACCTAGGACTGCGATTTCCCCATCCTTGTCGGCTGCGAGAATGGTCGCTGTAGCCGCCAAGTAATCGTAGGACGGCTCCGCGTCGTCGTCCAGGAACTGTACTATCGGGCTTTGCGATTCGGCCAACGCCAAGTTGCGTGACCGAGTCAGCCCCGGCTCGTTCTTACTCAGGTAGCGCCAGGCAATGCCTCGCCCTTCGACCTGCCGCTGGAGCTCGAGGCAGGTATCAGGGGGCAATCTGCCGTCGTCAACGATAATAACTTCTTTGGGTAAATAGCTTTGTGCGCAGACGGCGGCGATGCACCGCTTCAACGACGCGGGCCTGTTGCGCGTACAGACAGCCACAGACACGCTGGGCAGCGTCACGCGGGATTCCAGTCGGGTAGCCCATCGCTCTGATCAGGAACGGGCGTGCTCCGCCCGCGAACGGCGAATCCGATAGATGGTCCCATCTACATATCGGCCATATGGCTGAGTTGCATGCGTTATGGTGGCCTTCCAGGCCAGGCCACAACGTGTCAGCAGCGAACCGAATCCCCGTGCCGGCTCGCGATTGGGGTCACAGATCAGCGCGACTCCATTCTCTGAAAGGAACGAAAGGATCAACTCCACGAGGGGTTGATGGTTTCGGTGTTCGTAAAGGACGTCCGAGGCAAGGATGCGGTCGAATCGCCCCAGCGGATCAGGTTTCCGCCAGTCAACCAGCCGAACATGAAGGTCGGCGATCCCGTTGATGCGGGCGGTTTCGGCGGCGAATCGCAGGGCATCTTCGTCGTAGTCGGTTGCAAGGACCCGCCATCCGGCCATCCGAGCGGCGACGGCCGGAAGTCCCAGTCCGCAACCCACTTCCAGCGCGGGGCGGGACCGGCCGGGTTCGTCGGCCAGGATGTACTCGGCGAGCATGACGGCAGCCGGCCAAAGCTGACCCCAGTAGGGCATATACTCGTCGGCCTGAAAGCGGGCCTCCACGGCCGGACTGTCGAGAAGGTCATCCTCATTGGCCGGACCGAGGACATCAACCTGGCGCCCGGCGAGGACGACCCGCCAACGGCGAACCGGATACGAACCCAGATGGCTGATGCCTGTCGCGTCGGACACGATCGGTTAAGTCACCTCCTCTGAGTGTCGGCCGCGATGCGGGCCGTCCCTTGCGGAGATGCCGCTTCTCGCGCCGCCCGCACGCTTGGTACAACAATGTACCCACTCTCGGATGAATTTCGAGGGCCGAATCCCCGTCGATCTGTTGCACGCTTTTCCGGGCGTGTACACTATGCCCCCGTCGCGCCGGCTTGCCGATCGCGTGTGGGAATCAGCCGGACTCCTCGAGATGGGATGGTGCCAGTGGCGAGGACGCAAACGGCCTATGAGTTGAGGCCCTTTCACGGGATTTATGCCGGTCTGGTCGCCGGCTGGGTTCGCGGCGATGAGGAGCTGTTCTGGCTGGCGCCTCACACCGCGCCGCCGATGACCCCTGACAAGGTTCTCGAATGGACCGCCCGGCGCGGTCGGCCCCGCCTGCTCTGGTGCTCATCGTGGTCCGATCCCAGCGGATACGCGGAACTCAATGATCTGCCAAGCAGACCGGGAGAGCTGTGGATCGGTCACTTCATCGTCGCGCCCGAGCGGCGGGGCATGGGGCTCGGCGCGAAAATGCTCCGATCGCTACTTGCCGAGGCCTTCGTGTCGTTGAAGGCTCAACGGGTCGCGCTGATCGTGTTTCCGGAAAACGAACCGGCGCTCCGCTGCTACAAGTCAAACGGTCTTCGCATCGTGGGCTATCAGGAAAAGACCTTCGCCACGCGCCCCGGCGTCTACCGGATGTTGGAAATGGAAATCAACCGGGCATCGTACGACGTCATGCGGAAACCGCCCCAGAACAACGCGGGCGCGGACTCGCACTGACAACCGCTTCACGACATCGTTGACGGCGATTGGGAAGAGAAAAGACAACCTCACGTACCGCTCGAATTGCCCCCCATGCTGTAGGTTTGAGTCTGCTGAACCGCGGCCCCGCCGTGCGGAATGGCCACCGCAAAGGCACCGGCCACAATCCCGGCAAGGATCTGCGTTAGTCCTGTCTGGAGCGAATCAGAAGCCGTAAGGTAAAAGGTTTCGCACCAGTCCGCCGGACACCCGCCCAAATTGGCGATCATCAGGGGGATGATCAGCAGTGTCAGGATCTTCCTACGAATACGGGTCGGTTTGCCCTGCTTCATGGTCAGAATCCTCCCGCCAGGCCAACACCCCAGAATGCAGGCGCTGGTCGCGCTCTCACCGTTTTCTATCGGACGTCGGTACCCCGGCTGATTAGCTAATTTTCCGTTCTTGGCGGCCCACGGCTTGACGGACAGCCCGCCGGGACGATACAGGGGCGGCAGCCTGTGGCGGAAACCACGGCAAGACCGTCCGAACCGTGTCCTCATGGGCAGGATATCCATGCCGTGTCGTTCTCGAACACGGTAGCGCGAGTCTCGAGGTAAACAGAGAATCTCACGTGCCGTACGAAAGCCCAAAACAGCCGGGAACAGGGGGGCGATTCACTCAGCTGGGGCGATTCGTGCTCCGGCATTTCCTTCCCATCGGCATCCTGTTCGATGCGGTGGTGGGCATCGGCCGGCCCGAATACGGGGTGGCGATGGAGCGGGTCCATCTCCTGCCCGCCGTCATCTTCGCCATCTTTGTGTGCAACGGCCTGTCGCTTGACACGGGTGAGTTCTTGAATGCGTTTCGGGGGCTGAAGATCCCCCTCTATTCCGTCGTGGCGGTCAGCGGCATCTTTCCTGCCGTGGGATTCATGCTGGGCAAGCTCCTCGGATTGGCGCCGGGCGACTTTGTCGGTCTGATGGTCATTGCCTCGTCACCGACAACCCTCGGCAGTGGAATTGTCTTGGCGAGCCTGGCCGGCGGGTCGCTGCCCGTGGCGATCCTGATCACCGTCGTTGCCTGCGCGAGCGCCGTTCTGTTCATGCCCTCCGTGCTCCAGATCGTGCTTGGGCTGGGTATGCGAATCGACCTGCCCTTCGGCAAGATGATGGTGGAGCTGGGCTACATGATCATCCTTCCGACGGTCATCGGCCAATTGCTGCGGCGATCCCTGGCCGAGAACATCAAACGATGGTGGGGGCTTCTAAGCGTCATGCCGACGCTGCTCATCGTCGTCATGATTTTCATCGCCGTCAGCAAGGGCAGCGACGGACTTCGAGGGCGGAGCCCGTCACTGCTTGCTCACGTAGCCGTCGTGGCCGTGGGGCTTCATGTGCTGATGCTGGGTGTTAACTACGGGGCCGGACGGATCATGCGGCTGACGGTCCCCGCGCTGAAATCGGTCACGATCGTATGCAGTCAGAAGACGCTGCCGCTGAGTGTCTTTGTGGTGCTGCGGTATTTCGCCGACTATCCGACGGCCGTGGTGCCGTGCCTGCTGTTCTACCTGTCCCAGATCTTCCTGGACAGCCTCATCGCGCACCGATGGAGTACGCGGTCACCGTGACCGGATGAACGACCACTGGGCCTGTGGCCGTCAGACCACCGAACCGGCGTGTCCTCCCTGGCACGGCCTACGGCCGAGCGGTGGCCGGCGGGCCGTTCCGTGGCAGGCACGCCGGCCTTCCCCTTTGGGTGTGTTCCCGACTTGGCGGGCCGGCGCATCGCCTACTGCGACCATATCGCGAATAGCCGTGCGTTGAAGAGTGAGATTCGCAGCGACACAGGGCCACTGGGGGCAAGATCCCCCTTGGCCCACTCGACGGCGATGTCCGTGCTGTCGGCGCGAATCGGTCTCGATTCGGCCACGGTCTTACCGTCTTTGTCGACAGCCTCGACCACGATCCGGCCGAAATCGCATTTGGCGTTCAGGTGCAGCGTCTTACCCGACGGCATCAGGGGTTTGGTCGCGATCACGCCGCCGTCGAACGAGGCGGCCAGCGAGACGAATCGGTCGCGCCGGATGGTCGCCAGTCCGATTGCCCCGCCGGATTCGCCGCGGTCCTCACCTTCATACGGGCTGTGGCGACAGGTCCGTCCTCCATAGTAGAACCGCAACTCGTCGCCCACGAGAAGCGGCGGATTGGTCGCGATCGAGTTGTTGTAGCGGTCCCATTCGCCGATGCCACCGCAAGGGATAAAGGCCAGACGCTTGCCGTCGCTGTCACAGACCCGGGTGAAATGAACGCTATCGTGACTGACCGCGAGCTGGAGATCCAGGTGAATCGCGCCCGGGCGGCTACAGAACATCTGCACCAGGCCGATGTAGACGCTTTCGTACGGAAACACGAGCATCGAGTAGATTTCGGCGCCGACGGGGTCCTTGGTATCGACGGTCATCACCACCGGCGCCGACGACGGATCGGTGTGGTCCCACTTCAGAAAGTCAGGCGATTCGGTCCGAGCGACGGAGCGGCCCCAAAACGTCTTCTTGACCCATTCGTCGCCGGCCCACGCCTTCGCCACCTCGGGCGAGACAAACTTCGTACGACCGTAGAGTATGTACGTATTCCGGGACGGATCGAACATCCAGTGCGTGGCGCCGTCGCAGATCGCTTCGGTGGCCCAGTTCTCGATCAACCTCCAACGAAATCCGTCGGGGCTGCCGGCGACGCCGAGGCCGCGGCGCTGACCTCCGTGATAGGGATCCTCACGCGGGCCCTGGTAGTCGCGTTGAATGCTGAGAAAGCCCATCTTGTAGCGGCGGTTGGGATCGGGATCGCGATCGTCCTTATGCACACCGAACATCTCACTGAAGAAGGGCAAGCTCGGCTTACCGGCGGCCGACTCGCGGGAGAGGACGATGTTCGTCTTCGCTCCGCCGATCGAGATGATGCCGAGTGGGGGTTTCGTCCATCGGATCCCGTCCGGGCTCTCGGCATAGCTCACGCCGGGATCGCTGTGGTACCACATCCGGAACCGGTCTCCGTCGCGAATGACCGAGCCGTAGAGAATTGCGGCTTTGCCCTCCCACGTCTCGGTCGGTCGGAGGAGCGGATTGGCGGGATGCTTGTCGGCCGGGTGGATTTCCCGTCGGACGTTTTTCATTGACGCCATCAGGTCGTCGTCGAGAAACAGACGTCGGCGGGTGTCGAGTCGAACGGGGTCCGATTGGGCGATCGCGCCGGCGGCAATGAAAAGCACGAGACTCGTCGTAGACACGCCGAACGTCCTCCTCGTCAAACAAGCGGGACCACACTGCCAAAGTCTACTTGGTTGCCGCGATCGCCTCATCGAGCGTGTCGTACACGTGGAAGACGCGATCGAGTTTGGCCAGTGTGATGACACGTTCCACCGTCTCGCCCAGTCCGCAGAGGCGGATGCTCCCGCCGTGGGAACGGACGATTCGCAGGACCAGCAGGAGGGAGCTTACCACGCGGCTGATGATGACGTCGACGCCGGTGAAGTCGATAACCCAGACGGAGCCCGGTCGGGCCTGAATCAGCTTCTTCAGATCAAATTCGAGATCCTCGGCCACCTCCACGTCAAAGATTTCGGAGCGGTTGAATCCAATGACCGTGACGCCGTTGCATTCTCGGGTAGACAATAGAACGTCGGTATCGCTCACCAGGGCTTCCTATCTGATCGCGGGGATCACGCTTCCGTCGTGTGGACGCCGAAACTGTTCAGCGCCGCTTCCTCCGTATCGTAGAACTCGAACAGCTTGTCGATGGCCGCCAGCTTGAAGACCTTACGCAACTCGGGTCGCAGGCCGCAGATGACCAAGCGGCCGTTCACTTTCTCCATTTTCTGCCGCAACGTCAATAGCACGCCGAGCGCGGCGGAGGACATGAATTCCACGGGGCCGAAGTCCAAGATCATTTCGCGCCGGTTTTGTCGGTCGATCAAGGGGAAGAGAACATCGCCGATCCGCTGAATGGAAGCCATGTCCAACAGGGAGCTATCCTGAAAGTTGGCTACCGTCACGTGCTTGATGGGATGAACCGTCAGCCGCGATGCGTCATTCATGCGTCACCTAACCCAGGTTTGACCGGAGCTTGGGCAGGACGGGGGCAATAGACTCCTCCTCGGCCGTCCACGTTCCCAGAAGGTAGTGCCCCGAAGGCTTCAACAGCATCGTGCTGCCGGATTGTCGGTCGTTCGCCTTTTCGAGAAAGGCCTGATAGCGTTCATAGGCCTTGCGGGCCTCCTCGGGGGTCCCATACCGAACCACCCATACCAGGTGGGGTCGGGCACCGCCCGGAACCCGGTAGGTCGCGATGACCATCTGGGCATCCTTGTTCAGCCCGAGGCACTCGGCCACACCCTTGGCGTCGGCGAGCCCAAGGGCGGCCGCCCTCGGCCCGGCCAACGAGGCCCAACCCCGAATCAGCCACTGCTGGTCGGGCATCAGACCGGGACGCGGCAAGGCCTCGGTCAGTTCGGGCGGCACGGCATCGGGCATCTGGAACGTCATCTTGCGGAGAAGGGCCTTGCAGTTCTCGGCGATGCTTTCACCGCTCGATCCCTGAGCTTCCAGGAGAACATAATGCCTGCCCTTCCACGTATGGATCGTGATGCGTTGCGATGAAACATCGGTTGCCGTCAGCGCGCCGCCGTCCCGCGTGATCGCGCCGGTCGCACTGACGCTGAACAGCCCGAACGCATCGTCAGGCTGATGGGTCTCGACCAAGAGCACGCGGGCCGTCCCCGTCTGATTGGGCAGGGTCAGTCGGTAGGTGCAAACGGCGGCCCGCTTGATCTGATACGGGTCGGCCACCTTGACGGCTTGACCGGACATCACCTTCTCCAACTCGCCCGCCGGGGCTGTCTTCACCGGTTCAACCTTGGCCCAGTTGGGTATCGCCCCGCTTCGGGGAAAGAACGGCGGTGTGTCCGGGGCATCCCGATCGTCCGCGGCAGCGGGAGCAACGTCCGCGGCGGGCTTTGCCAGGGCAACGGAGACGGGAAGGGGCGCGGGCGACGATGCCGAAGGCCTTGCCGCTTCCGGAGGTCGGATCGAAGGCAGCGTCGAGGAGACCGCCGGCTCGGGCTTCTTGAGGGGCGTCCCCGCCGGAATCCTGGGCGCGGGCGGTTTGTTCGGTTCCGCCGGCGCCTCTCGACGACATCCGGGTATTCCCACGCCGACACACAGCCCGGTAATTGCCAGGGCAATAGTCCATTGGTGCGCCGTGTGCATGCCATTCTCCTTGGCGAATCGGAAGTTCCCAGTCTGTGCGACTCGCGCCTTCCGATTGTAGGTTTTTGGCCCCGTCAAGCCAATAGCCTTGCCGACAGGGATTGTCGACGCCTCCCGGCCCGAGCCGGTATTTCGATCCGGCCCGGGGCAATCCCTGCGCCTCGGACCGCCGCTCGCGTGTACAATCATACGAAACACACGGAGGAGGCCGCGAACGTGGTAATCGCCTCAATGGAAGACGTCACCAAGGTCTACCAGAAATCGAGCGCCGTCGAGGTCCATGCCCTTCGGGGCGTCAGTGTTTCGTTCGAGGCCGGCGAGTACGTCGCCATCACCGGCGCCAGCGGATCGGGAAAGAGCACGCTCATGAACATCCTCGGATGTCTTGACCGGCCGACCTCGGGGCGATACGTCCTCGGTGAAGAAGACGTCAGCGATCTCTCGGACGACGAACTGAGCGAGATCCGAGGCCGCCGATTGGGCTTCGTCTTCCAGAACTTCAACCTCATCCCTCAACTTACCGTTCGGGAAAACCTGGAAGTCCCGCTTTTCTATCAGGGCGTACGCCCGTCCGAACGGCACCGTCGGGCCATGCATGTCATCGACATGGTCGGCCTGGCCAACCGGAGCACCCACCGCCCCATGGAGCTCAGCGGCGGACAACAACAGCGCGTGGCGATTGCACGGTCGCTCGTCAACGAGCCGCTGATCTTGCTGGCCGACGAACCGACGGGAAACCTGGACACCAAGACGGGCGATATGATCATGGCCATCTTCGACGATTTGAACGCTGCCGGCCGAACCATCATCATGGTGACGCACGAAGCCGACATCGCCGCCCGCGCGCGACGGGTCATTCGGCTTTCCGACGGTCTGATCGTGAGCGATGAGAAAACCGGTTGACCCCGGTCGTTCCCGCCGCTCGCGACAACGCCTCGTTCGCGGGGCGGACGCCGGCGCGTCTCGAGCAAGACCGACGCGGAATCAGAGCTGCGGCACCGGTATCATCAGGTAGTCCAACCCCAGATTGGTCAACAGTGTGACTTCCTCCGGCAGCCAGGAAAGGACGCAAGGGAACGGCATGTCGGCGGGATCGCCGGGCTCCTGCGGGTCGTCGGTGTAGTTGGGAACCGAGAACTCGCGGTCCAGCTCAATCGCGCGAACCCGCGTCTTCTCAATGACGAGCGCGATAATGGCGGGACAGACATAGACGGGCTCGATGAGCCGATACGGCCTATCGCAGTTTACAACGGGTTCCAGGTCCGTGCGAAAGCCGTTGAGCGGCGCGAGGATGAACGGCTGATCCGTGATGATATGGTCGTCCGAGCAGACGAAATTGGCGAAGGTCACAATGAGCGGCATCGGCCTGCCCAGCGTGGGCGTGGTGGCGAGTCCGGTGATCGCCTCGGTCGCAAGAACCTGGTCGTTGGTGATGGCCACAATTTCCTGATGGCGGGCAAGGACCTTCCGCCGTTCGATCTTCTGTCCGTTGACGTAGACGTCGAACGCGATGTCCCGGTCGAACATGTTCTGGAAGATGAACATCAACGCGAAACGATAACCGGACAGATCGGGCTCAATGAGGTCGGCAATCGCCGCGAGGACGGCCTCGCGGTCGTACGGGAGGTTGGCGTCGTCCGCGATCTGCCACGAGAGCCCGTCGTCCGTGCGGACGGCGACCTGCCCGGTGTTCGGGTCCACGTTGGGTTCCGCGTAGAAACAGTCGCAACACCCCGTCGTCCCTATCAGGCCGATTAGCATGACCAGCATGCCGACCGTCAGCGTGATCGAGAACCCGATCATGATCCATCCGAAGCGATGTGACATGGCCAAACCCCACTGGCGCGGTTCATCCATCAACAAACACTATGACGGCGAGGCTCCCTGACTGGTGGAACGTTTGAACCGCTGTGGGGTTTATCGGTCGATTAGGGGAGGAACCTGCAACGGAATACACGGATTGTCGTACATCGGGGATTCTGTATGGAGGAAATCGACCGACTTCCAGGCCGGCAACACAATGGCGATGGGCCTTGCCAAGCCTTGCAGGTAGGCGTTCTCGCCGGCCGTCAGCTCAACCCCCCTAAGGCAGCCGCCTGCAACACGCTGATAGCCAGGCCTTGTTGAATCTGGCGGATGTCGATCGACTCGTCGGCGGCATGGGCATGCTGAAGATCCCCGGGTCCGAAGGTCACCACCTGATGCCCGGCCAGCGCGAAAAGCCGGGCGTCGCAGCTTACCCGCCAAGCGACCGGTTCCGGCCACGAGAGCCCCAATGCACCGTAGGCCGCCTCGAACGCTTTCATCGCCGGGCAATCGGGCGGTGAGGCATAAGCCTCATTGTGGAGCTTCTCAAACGTCATGGTGACCATCGCATCGGAATACGGCACGCGGCGGAATTCGCAGTAGTGCCGGACACCATGGCGCGCGGCTTGGGTCAGCCGCTCACGGAGGTGGGCCATCGGATGCGTCGGCTGAAACCCCAGACCGCCCTCGAGCACGATGCTGTCGGCCATCTCCGGCGCGTCGGCCAGGTAGCCCCGCGCTTGCACGCCGGGATAGTTGCGGGCGACTCGCATCAAGGCGATGAGAAGGAACGCCGCCTTCGTGATGGCACAGTCGCACTGCGCGATCGCGCCCATATGACCCGCCTTGCCGTAAATGTCCAGCCGCCACGCCAGGGCATCCCGCGTCGGCTCGAACATCAGCTTGTAGTGCTGGGGAACCTTGGGCTGGCCGGTGACCGGATCGGCCTCCTTACGCTTGTCTCCGTAAGTTCGGGTGTACTCGGCCAGGGCGGCCTCCAGGATCTCGGTGATCCGCATGGAAATCCGTTCGGGATTGGCCGACGCACGGGCCTCGATCTTGATCGCCACGTGATCGTTCACCGCCGATGGGTGCTTTCCATAGCAGCCCAGGATCCCGTGACTGATCTGAACATGATCGGGTCGAAAGAGCGGATGGTTGCTCTCGGTCTTGATCTTGGCTCCCTCGGCCTCGAGGGCGTGAATCACGAAGGGCCACATCTCGAGCGGGCGGGCGTCGCGGACGCCGCCGTTGCCCAGGGTGCATGTGTACCACATGGCGCCGCGATTGGCCGGATGAGGAACGTTGCTCGTGATCTCGTGGACAATCGTCTGCCAACCGGCGAACCGCCGATCGCGGGTCATGGACAGGGCGCCGTTGCCGCCCATTTCCTCGTCGATTACGAACTGATAGACGCGGTCGCAACTGACGTGAAGCCCAAGCTGGCGGCGGACCTCATCGAACAGCTTGATTTGCGCCAACATCAGAACGATCTGCGCCTTGTCGTCGCACGCGCCGCGACCGTAGAGGCGGTGCCCGTCGGTGCGGGGTTCGATCCAACCCGCGACGGTGTCGACATGAGCGTTGTAGATCGCGGGCAGCCCTTCGCCCCCGGGGGCGTGTCCCTTGAATAGGGCGATCAGATTGTAACGGTTCTTGTATGTTTCGGTCGCGGACAACGGTTCGGAGCGGCCCGCCGTCATCGTGTAGTAGGCCGGGCTGTAGTTCGGATCGTCGGCGATCGCGGGATCAATCGGAACCCGTTCGATCGCGACTCCGTCGCCGCATAAGCCGCGCAGTTCGTTGTCGATGACGGCGAAGATGCGCTCCTCGCGAGCGGCCATCTCGGCCGGATCGGGCGCCGGCGTCGTGTCGATTTCGACGAGTTCCTGGAGCAGATTGCGGCAGTAGGCCGCGTATTCATCGCTCAGGGCACGGCGTTTGACCAATTCAACCAGTTGAACGGGAAACACACTCGGCATCCGTTTCTCTCCCTTGGACACAGGACCCCATCGCCGTCACGGTTGGCGCGCCCCATAGATGTTCAGCCGCACGTCGGCGGGGCGGACCCCGACGGGGTATCCGACCGCCGCGTTCAATCGGCGCCGGCCGGTATCGTCGGCGACATCAAGTAAGGCGTCCAGAAGGTGCGCTCCTCTCGCCCCCGTGCGGCGCTCGAACCAGCGTATCAACAAGGTCTGGTGGCGCCCAATCTCATGGGCGATCCACAGGATCTTGTTCTCATGGTCGACGCGGACGACGTCCGGATTGTTCATTGCCTTGGCGGCGACGGCCGACAATTGTCGATCGACGAGATCCGGCTGAAACGGTTGGTCGTGCAATGTCACACCCACCGAAGCCCGGCACAGGGCAAAGAGAACGCGGGCGTCGCAAGCCGGATCATCAAGCAACTGCCGACGGATGTCGGCCAATGTCACATCCTTGCCGGTGCATCGGAACCGGTACTCGTCTTCGCGTGGTGCGCGGGTCCTGGCCATGTTGCCCCCGCCGGCCAGGTACTGTTCGAGTCCCGCTCGCATCGCCAGCGCATTGTACGCGTTGATCCACCTCGCCGTCCGAACGAGACCACCGTCGTTGGGTTCCGGCGACGAGGCGAGGTCCGCCAACACGGCATTCAGATCCTCCGGCTGGGCGGCAAGGCGTACATAGTCGACCAGTCCGTCACGAACGTTCAGACGAAGGCATCTCGCCCAGGCCCAGGCATCCGACGTGACCGGCACGGCCCCCTGAAACGGCGCGCGAATCGGACCGAGCACCGGCTTGGCACAGCCCGCAACGCCGGACAGGCCGTCACAGAACAACAACCCTAGAATCGTAAGCCTTGTTCTCACTGTATTTTACGGTATAATGACGTACTCAATAATCCGCGAACCAAACCAAAACCAATTGGGCGGGGAAGACGCCCGCGCTCCCACACGACCCGTCCCCTTTCTTCCTCCCGGTCCCGTGGGGGGTTGCCCTTCGGCTGAAGCTCACCGGATGAACACAAACGTGATCAGCAGGAACAGCGGGATCAGGATGCCGATGCTGTAGAGCATGTAGCCGAAGAAACTGGGCATCTTGACGCCGGACTGCTCGGCGATGCTCTTGACCATGAAGTTCGGGCCGTTGCCGATGTAGGTATTGGCGCCCATAAAGACCGAACCGAGCGATACCGCTCTCAGCAATGGAAGGGCAATTGCGCCGCCGCCCGCCAACGCCAACAACTCGGCGGGGTTGTTCCACGTGAGTGATTTCGCGGTCTCGAAATAGACCACATACGTCGGGGCGTTGTCGAGGAAGCTGCTGAGCCCGCCCGAAGCCCAGAAGAAGAACCACGGCGCCGTCAGGCCATGCGACTTGAGCATCGGACCGGTCCCTTGCAGGATTTCGATGGGGACTTGCATGCAGATGAAGATGCCGATGAACAGACAGGCGACCTCGCCGATGGCCGTGAAGTTAAAGCCGTTCGCCTCCCGGATGCCCTTGGGCGTGATCCACATCGAGACGGCGGCCAGCACGAGTTGCAGGATTTCCCGGAATCCGATTTCATGCCAGAGCCTGGGCACCACCCAGTCGGTACCCGGAAACTTCTGTCCGGGCACGAGCGTGCCCACGCAGACGACGACGCCCAGCAACAGGACGAAGTTCACCGAACCGCGAAGCCGAAGCGGTTTGATCTGGGTCTCATCGCGGACGAGGTCTTGCACCGTCTCCTTGCGGTACATGAAGGTATCCCACGCGTAATACAGCGCCAACAGTAGGCCGCAGGCCAGGAGCCAGGCTTTCCACAAGTTGAACGTCCACAGGAAGGGGACGCCGCGAAGGTATCCGAGAAACAGCGGTGGGTCGCCGATGGGAAGCAGCGACCCGCCGATGTTGCTGACCAGGAAGATGAAGAAGATCACCGTGTGCTTGACGTATTTTCGCTCGCTATTGATCTGCAAGAGGGGGCGGATCAGAAGCATCGACGCCCCGGTGGTGCCGATGAAGCTGGCGAGTACCGCCCCCAGTGCCAGGAAGGCGGCGTTGGTCCGGGGGTGCGCCGGCAGGTCGCCGCTCAGGTTGATCCCACCGCTGATGACGTACAGGCTGAATAGCAGAACGATGAACGGAACGTAGTCGTTTAGGATTGCGTGGGAGAGAACCGTCGTGACGGTCGCAAGACCCGGCTCGGTTCCGTGGAACCCCACGCCGCGCGACCAGTAGTAGGCCACCGTCACGATGCTCAGGGCGATCGCAACAAGCAGCTTGTTGCGATTGTGTTCCCACCAGTGGTGCGTGGCGGGGATCAGCGGTAACAGGGCAATGGCCAACAGCAATGCCACGAAGGGGGCGACCCATCCGATGGCAGGCATGTAGTGGTGGTCGGCATCCGGGTGTGCGCTTGCCTGCGCGGCATGAGCCGGGGCGCTCGCCTCGGCCGATCGCGGAAGCAACGCCGCGGCCGAGAGGGCCAACACGATCACGATGCACGAATGCCGACACAGCATGCCTCGCATAGGACTCCGCCCTTTCCGCGAGAACAGAACCTGCCCCATCCACGAGAAAGCGGCATTATAGACGCCCAAGCCGGTCTGGCAAGGCATGAGCGTGCGATTGTCGGACGACGGGCGCGCCAGGCCGACCGTCGCCGGCTAATCCTTCATCGGGTGCTGAGAGCCGGTGCCGAAGTCGAAGGCGACGGGCGCCATGGCGGGGCGAAACGAAATCGCGCCATGGGCATGCGGTCCGCCGGTCCGACGCACGCCTATGCCTCCGGCTCGCGCCTTCGGTTTGGGCAAACCATCCGACCGGCTACCACGAACATGTCGGTCGGCGGACGAAAGGTCCGCGCAGCGTCATCTAAAGTCCTGGGGTGGTGTGTCCCATGTCCACACCCAGGGTCAATGGGGTTGAAGGGCACGCGGGGCTTGCGGTGCTGAGGATCGCTTCCGTCGCGTTCTTCATGTCCCTTCTTATTGGTGGACTGTGTTGGGGAGTCTTGGCAAGAGGTCAACGCGAGATGGCAAAACGGATCGAATCCGAACCGACGACTCGACCGGGCAATCGTCTGGGTTTCGAGAAGAGCCCCTACTTGCTCCAGCATGCTCACAATCCGGTCGACTGGTATCCCTGGGGACTCGAAGCATTCGAGAAGGCCCGTGAGCAGGACAAGCCGGTGTTCCTGTCGATCGGTTACTCGACCTGTCACTGGTGTCACGTCATGGAGCACGAGTCGTTTGAGGACCCCGAGGTCGCCTGGTTGATGAACGACACGTTTGTCTGCATCAAGGTCGATCGTGAAGAGCGGCCGGACATCGATAGCCTTTACATGACCGCGTGCCAGGGGATGACGGGCGGGGGCGGCTGGCCGCTGACGATTATCATGACGCCCGACCAGAAACCCTTCTTCGCGGCTACTTACATCCCCAAGGAGAACCGTTTCGGCCGTCTGGGCATGCTCGAATTGATCCCGCGCATCAAGGAGTTGTGGGCCACACGGCGAAGCGATGTTCTCCGCTCGGCCGATGAGATTACTCACGCGCTGAAACGGCCTCCGAGGCGGGCGAGCGATCAGGATCCGGACGCATCCGTGCTCGACCTTGCCTTTCGGCAGCTTGGGTTGAGTTTCGACCCCCGTCGGGGCGGATTCGGAGGCGCGCCGAAGTTTCCGACACCCCACAACCTCACATTTCTTCTTCGACATTGGAGCCGCACGAAGGATCCGCGGGCGTTGACCATGGTCGAAAAGACGCTTGAAGCGATGCGACATGGCGGCGTTTACGATCAGATCGGCTTCGGCTTCCACCGGTATTCGACCGATGATCGCTGGCTCGTCCCACACTTTGAGAAGATGCTTTACGATCAGGCTCTGCTGGCGATCGCGTACCTTGAGGCCCATCAAGCGACCGGCAAGTCCGTGTACGCCGATACGGCCCGTGAAATCTTTACCTATGTCCTGAGGGACATGACCGATCCGTGCGGCGGCTTTCATTCGGCCGAGGACGCCGACAGCGAAGGCGAGGAGGGCCGGTTCTACCTGTGGACCGAGGCCGAGATTCGTCAGGTTCTGTCTGAGGACGAGGCCGATCTGGCGATCAAGGTCTTCGGCGTCGAGCCCGAGGGCAACTATGTCGACCCCGTCGGCGGTCCGAGCGGAGGCAAGAACATCGTGTACCTCGCTGCCCCGCCGACCGAGCCGGGAGTGAAAGACCGCTTGGAGGCCGTGCGGCAAAAGCTTCTGGCGCATCGCGCGACGCGAGGGCGTCCGCACAAGGACGACAAGATCCTGACCGATTGGAACGGGCTGATGATCGTCGCACTCGCCAAAGGCGCACGAGTCCTCGATGAGCCTCGTTACGCACAGGCGGCCTCGCGAGCGGCCGACTTCATTCTCAACACCCTCCGCACGCCCGAGGGGCGATTGCTTCATCGTTACCGCGACGGTCAGGCGGGAATCGCCGCCCACCTCGACGATTACGCGTTCTTTATCTGGGGGTTGATAGACCTTTATGAGGCCACGTTCGACACGCGCCGGCTCCAGACCGCCCTCGACCTGAACCGGGACGCGCTCACGCATTTCTGGGATGAGCGGTCGGGCGGATTCTATCTGACGGCATCCGACGGCGAGGAACTGCTCGTCCGACAAAAAGACTCCCGCGACGGCGCCGTTCCCTCCGGGAACTCGGTGGCCATGTTGAATCTGCTGCGGCTGGGCCGGATGACGGCCAATCCTGATCTGGAGGTGAAAGCTGCCCGGCTCGGCCGCGCGTTTTCGGAGGGCATTGAACGGATGCCGATGGCGCATACGCAGATGTTGATCGCCGTCGATTTCGCCGTAGGACTGAGTCAGGAGGTGGTTATCGCCGGTGATCCTCAGGCCGACGACACGAAGGCCATGCTCCGGGCGCTGCGTTCTCGTTATTTGCCGAACACCGTCCTCCTCATGAGGTCCGGCGCCGAGTCGACACCGGCGATCGTCGATTGGGCGAGGTTCACGCTGGATCTCCGTCCCATCGGCGCCAAGGCGACCGCCTACGTCTGCAAGGATCACCGATGCGACCTGCCGACGTCGGATCCGGACAGGATGCTCGACCTGTTGGCCATTCGGTGACGTTCAGCGCCCTTGCCCGGATGTGCGCGCCGACAGACAAGGAGCTTCGTTCCGCAGGACCGCCCGCCCGCGGGGCTTCAGCAGGGGGGGCCGAGCCCGCTCAGATTGATGGGGGTCCTTCTGGAGGGAAAAGCCCAGTCGCCCCAGCGTTCGCAGCAGTGCTTCCGCCGTCACCGGCTTGACCAGGAAGGCGTCGCAGTGGTTCTCGATGGCCTTGAAGACGTTCGAGCGACTGCTGGAACCGGATATCATGATCTTCTTGGCGCGGGGGATCTGCTTGAGGTCTTCCTTCTGGCGGAGTGTTTGGAGAAGCTCCAGCCCGGTCATGACGGGCATTTCAATGTCCATCGTGAGAAGATCGTAGGGTCTACCGTCGGAAAGGGCCTTGCAGAACATCATGATGGCCTGCCGGCCGTGCGTGGCCGCATCGCATTCGCCGTAGGGCAGCAGAATGTCCCTCACCTTGTTCAGGGCGATGAAATCATCATCGATGATCAGAGCCCGCATCAACTCACCTTCGTCTGGGCAACCGCTCGATCGGGCTTGACCGGACCTTGTTGCCGGGCCTGTACTTCCGCCGGCGCCGGCTCCGCAGGTTTGAATCCCAGCCGGCTCATCAACTTGGCGAGCGCCTCCGTCGTGACGGGCTTCACCAGAAACCCGTCACAACGGTTGTTCAAAGCCTGCTGAACATAGTCCCGACTCGGCGAGGCCGTCATCATCACCTTCTTGGCGGGTGGGATCTGTTTGACCTTCTCTTTCTGCCGTAGTTCCTCCAGGACGTCCAGGCCGGTCATCCCGGGCAGTTCGATGTCCAGCGCGACAAGGTCGTAGGGGCTGCCGTCCAGAAAGGCCCGCACGAACATCTGGATGGCCTGCTCGCCGTGCGTCGCGGCGTCGCTCGTCCCGTACTTGCGCAGCAAGGTGATCATCTTGGTCAACGCGACGAATTCGTCTTCAACGACGAGCGACTTCATTTTCCGTCCTGCTCCGATGGGGATATCCGGGAAAACGCTGCCGTATGCTCTTTTAGTCGGTCAAACTCCCTCGCAAGATTATCGAGAATCGGTATAAGATCCGGCGGCGGCTGAGTAGCGCATGAGCGTTCGAGTTCTCGGGCCTGTTCGGCGAGCGGCCAGGCGGTCAGCGTGCTTGCCCCGCCCTTGATGGCATGGGACTGCCGCCGCACAATATCGGTCTGACCCGCCGTTAAGGCCTCTTTCATTTCTCGGATCTGTGATTCGACGTTGATCAGGAATTGGCCCAAGACATCCCACACCACCTTTTCATCGCCGAACTCCTGGATGGCGGTCTTCAAGTCGATGGGGGCTAACGAGGCGGACTCGCTGTCGACTTCCGGCGGGGTCGAGGGCGCATCGGACACCAGGTTCTTGAGCTGCAGCCACTCTTCCACGGCGGATAGCAGGGCGTCTCGCCGGATGGGTTTGGGCAGGACGTCATCCATTCCCGCTTCCGTGCAGGCTTCCAGTACCGCCGGGTCGACCGTGGCCGTCATTGCCAGGATGGGCACACGGGCACAGAGACCACTTCCCGAGCGAATCCGGCGGGTGGCTTCCAGGCCGTCCATCTTCGGCATCTGGCAATCCATCAGGATCAGGTCGAAGGTACATTGGTCGCATGCGCGCACCGCTTCCTCGCCGTTCTCAACCGGGGTCACGCTGTGTCCGGCCGCCTCCAGGTGAAGCGTCGCCACCTTGCGGTTGCTGGGGTAGTCTTCGGCCAGGAGGATTCGCCCCTTGCGGCGCTCCACCGGGCCGACCGCCGAGGCAGTATCCGCGCAGGGGTTGGCGCGCGGTTTCTCACCCGCATCATCCGTGGGAAGATCGAAGGACACGACGAACCAGAACGTGCTGCCGACGCCCAACGTGCTCTCCACACCGATTTGGCCGCCCATCAGCGTGACCAATTGCCGGGCGATGGTGGTGCCCAGTCCCGTGCCGCCGAACTGCCGCGCGGTGCTGATGTCGGCCTGCGAGAAGCTCTCGAAGATCGTCCGCTGTTTCTCCTCGGAGATGCCGATGCCGGTGTCGCTTACTGAGAAGCGAATGGTCACGGTATCCGCGTCGGTTGCCGCGACCGCGGCGCGGAGGGTGACCGATCCCCGTTCGGTGAACTTGACCGCATTGGAGGCGAGGTTCATCAGGATCTGACGAAGTCGCAGGGCATCGCCGACGACCTGCCTCGGCACGTCCGGAGAGAGCTCCAGGCAAACGTCGAGCGACTTGGCCTGGGCCTGGACCCGCGCGGCGTTGAGGACGCCCTCCAGCACGTTCGACAGATCCATCGGCCGGCGCTCCAGCTCCATGCGACCCGCTTCGATCTTCGCGTGGTCGAGCAGGTCGTTGATCAAGACCAGGAGCGTCTCGGATTCGCGCAGGATGGTCTGGGCTTGCTGGTGGACCGTTGCCATGTCGTTTGAACTGAGGATTGCCTCGGCGAATCCGATGATGCAGTTCAGCGGCGTGCGGATTTCGTGGGACACGTTGGCGAGGAATCGCGACTTAAGCCGGTTCGCCTCTTCGGCCACGCTCTTGGCGTTTCGCAGATCCTTCTCGGAGTCTTCGAGGGCGGCCAACATTGTGTTGATGGAGTGAGTCAGATCCGCCAGTTCGTCGCGGCCCCGGACGGGAACGCGCTGCGACAGGTCGCCGCTGTAAGTGATGTCCCGCGCGATTTGATCCAGTGCCGCGACGCGCGCGACGACCTGCCTGTGCAGCAATCGAAGGGTGATCAGGCCGAACACCACGCCCGACGCCAACAAGCACCAGAGCAGCGCCCGAACGGTGAGCAAGCCCTGCCGTTGAATGGCGCGAGGCAGGTCCAGGCGCAGGAGCAGCGACGGGTTGCCATAAAGGTCGTGGGTCGGCACGAAGCAGGTCAGCTCGGTTTCGGATGTCGTCCGAACGAAGAACTCTTGGCCGTTTGCCGAGGTTCGTTGTGTCGTATCGAGGTCGTTCGACGCGCCGGCTCGGTCCCATCGGAGAATGCTCAGCTTTCGCAAGAGGATCCGTTCCATCGCCGCGAGGCGGTCCCGGTCGAGATAGCATCCCATAACAAGGGTCCCGTTGACCGGACCGCTCCTGTCGGTGTGCAAGATGGGGCGCGAGGCGACGAGCATCGGTCCCTGAGACATCAGGATCAGGCCCTTGACGGCGCCGTCCGGGTTCGGGTGTCGCAGCAACGGTGATCCGGGGCCGAGGTGCCGTCGCAACTCCCCAAGGGGCGCGACCTCTTTCCGCGCGCGGAGGTCTATCTCCCGCTCGAAGACGATCTTGCCGAATCGATTCACGAAGCAGACGACGTTGATCCGGGTGTCGAGAAGCGCCGACGCGGAAAGGTTGGACTTGATGTACGCCTCGTTCAGGTCATCGACGAATACGTATGTCTCATCCGAATTGGCCCAGCCGGGAAGAACCGTGTCATGCATATCGATCTGTTGAGACAGCGCCGCGCGGCATCGTTGGACGTGTTGTTGGATGTCCCCCCGCTCGAGGTCGGCGAACCCCTTCAACAGTGTAAACCTGCCCAGGGTATAGGAGGCCAATAGCAGACACGCCAACGTTGAGACGGTGATCAGCAGAGTCTTGCGAAGCAGCGTCATGGTGGCCTATCCGAATACCTCGAGTAGCGGGTGCCGACGGCGCCCGACGCGACGGCGGACGAACGGGAGGGCCGATAACCGACCCGACCTGGTCCCACGACCCCATCCCAGGCGGTCCCCGTTCGCCTCGTTCCTTCGGCGAAAACCCGACATCGCTGAACCTTTTCTAGGTGCTTGCCCGGGGTGGAATATTCCGACATGATTGAGGTCATGGTGTGTACACGGGTTACGGTCCGGAGCGATCGGGAGCGGGTCGGCCGATCGCTGAGGACGACCGCGGATGCGTCCGTTTTTGTGGCGATGCCCATGAAACCACATGTCGGCAGTCTCGGTTCGTGTTTTTGGTTGATACATGGTCTTCTCCTTGCGGCGGTTCTTCCGGGCGGGCAGCCTCCGCGGACCCTCGCGGCGGAGCAGCCCACCGAGCCGACGGCCGAGATGGCCTGCGGCTGGTGGCCCGACCTGCGCGACTACTGGACGCCGATCGGATGGGAAGACCATCCGATTCGATTCAACGTCCTGTTCAACGGCACGATCGTCGCCGACACCAACCCGTGGGGGCGGTTGCCCATGTTCAAGGGCCTGGGAGTCCAGTTGACGGTTGTGCCGTCGCCGAACGGCGGCTACCGCTCGGCCCCCTTCGTCACGCGCGACACGGGAGGCGTTCGGCAGGGCTGGATGGAGACGGACGTCCCGATCCTGTGGAGCGAGTGGTCGTACGACGGCATCCAGTTGCGCGAGGAGGTCTTCGCGCACTTGCCGGGAGGCGGCGACGTCGAGACGGGCCGCGAACCCTTGTTCGCATGGGTTCGTCTGTCCATCGCCGGTCGCTGTGACCCGTTGCCGCTGGACCCGCAGTACGGCTTTGCCGTCAAGATCAATGCCCCGCATATCGCGACCGCCATGGCATATCTTGGGAACATTTCGTTCATCTCCGCCCGCTCGCCGTATCCGCGGGCGCTGTCCGCCTCCGACGAAGGCGGCTCGCTGCGCCTGGTCGAGCCGGACGGCAAGGTCCGGCTCGGGATCGCGCCGGGCTCACGGGCCCGTGTCTCCTACAAGTCAGGTCAGCCGACGCCGAACGATTCCGTGATCTCGATTCTGTTGGACACCCGAGTCGGCGAGCATGTGGACCTGCTCGTGCCCGCCACGCCGGTGGAAAAGGTGGCCTTCGATGCCGAGCTGGCGATCGGCCGTGACCGCGCCCTCGACGAGGCGAAGCGTTGGTGGGCGAATGTGCCGGCGACGGCCGCACGGATCGACACCCCGGAGCCGCTTATCAACGACGTGATCCGCCACAGCCTGAAGCTCTCGCGGATCATCTCGGAGAAGCACCCCGAGTCGGGCGAGTATGCGCTCCTGACCGGCTCGTTGCAGTACGCGGCGCTATGGGCAACGCCTTACGCGATGACCAGCGTCATGCTCCTCGATGCCATGGGCTACCACGAGTTCGCGGCCAGGCACCTCGAGATCTTCCGAACGCGGCAGGGGACGGTGGTCCCGCCCGGCGGAAGCTTCAAGCTCCATCCCGGTTACCTGAGTTCGCCCAAGAGTCTGACCTCGATCGACTGGTTGAGCGACCACGGCGCGCTGCTGTATGCCATCTGCGAACATGCCCTGCTTTCAGGCGACAACTCCTTTGTGGAACGGTGGTTGCCGTCGATCGTCAAGGCGTGCGAGTTCATCCGGGACGCGCGGGCGATCACTGGCCACAAGGGGTATGCCGGCATTATGCCGCCGGCGGTGGCGACGGACGCCAAGACACAGATTCAGGCCGTCTGGAACGACGGCTGGATGCACAAGGGGCTCTGCGCCGCCGTCAAGGTGATGCGACGGGCGAAACACCCGCAGGCCGACCGGTTCGCCGAAGAGGCCCGGGCGTACCGCGAGGCCTTCCAGAAGGCCCTTCGCGACAAGACAAGTCGCATGCCGCGCTGGAAGGACGCCGGCGGTCGCGAGCGTCCGCTCGTCCCCACCTCGCTCTACGGCGACCAGCCGAGCGAGACGCGGCACGTCTTCTATCTCGACACCGGGCCGCTGTTCCTCGTGTACGGCGAGCTGATGGACGCGGGGGATGAACTCATGGAGGCCACCCGGGCGTGGTTCCGCGAGGGGCCGCAGGTGAGCCAGGCCCGCGCGGAGCCCCAATATGGGCTGATCCCTTACCTGCAGCACGAGATGTCGAGCTGGGAGCCGTGCTACAGTTGGAATGTCTTCCACTCGCACGCCATGGGCGACCGGCATCACATGCTGGAGGGTATGTACAGCCTCCTGGCCGGATCGGTCTCCCGAAGGACCTTTGTGTCATGCGAAACCCGCGGCGGGATCACCGGGCTGGTCATCCCGGCAGGGCTGGGGGCCTATCTGGCGCGGCTGGCGATGGTCGATGACCAAATCGCCGAGGACGAGCTGCACCTGCTGCGAGTCATGCCATTGGCGTGGCTGCGAGGCGATCGCCAGACCCGGTTCGAGAATATCCCGACGGAGTTCGGACCCGTCACCATTTGTGCGGGCCTCGGGGCCGATCGCACCACGTTGAAGGTCTCGTTCTTGCCGAAGTTCCGCCTTCAGCCGCGGCGAGTGGTCCTTTACGTGCCACCACATCCTGGGCTGACGAAGATTGAGTTGAATGGTGCTGCACTGGCATGGAATGGCCAGGACGCGTCGGTGACGGTCCCGATGAGTCGATGACGCGTGTCCCCACGTACCCCACGTGGCTGCACGGCCGGAAGCCAACCGCTGCGAGGCGCAAACAACTCAAGGGCAATGGAGTAGTCGGGAAGGTGAAGGCGAAAATCCTTCCGCTGCCCATACCCCCTTCAATCCCCCTTGCCAAACGGAATGCGACCCCGCTCTGTCCCCCCTTGCCAGGGTGGGAAGGTACGTCATGACGCACCTTTCTACGTAACTCGCTTGCCGTCAGTAGAGTCTCACCGGGACCTCGCCCTTGACCTGAACGTATCCCCGTTGGGCGTAAAGCAGCCAACTGATGTACGCCTGAATCGCCCCGCCCTCGGCGGCCATGACAGGCCCTGTACCGTAGTCGCCGCGGAAAATGCCGGTGCGCGTCCAGGGGCCGAGCGGGAAGCACGGCCACGGATCACGCATCAGTTCGGTGTGCCCGTCATAGAAGAAGACGCCACCCCGCTTCCAGAGAAAGGAAGGGAAACCCCCATAGTGGTCGAGTCTGTGGAAGATCGCGGTCGTCGGCTGACCATGCGATACGGCCACGTTGTTGTCCGTGGAGAAGAGACAGTCACTACCGTTCCAAGCGAGCCCGCCGTATTGTGATTCCACTTCCGACGTCGCCACATGACGGTTCCACTGTTCGTCGATGAGCATTGGCAAGCTGGCCGCACCATAGACCCGGGCGGTTTTCAGGATGGGGCCTGTCGTGTCGCCCCATATCCTTGGTGACGGTCTTCCCTCAGCGGCGAACTCCTTCGGCGTCTTCCAGAACCGTGCCCAGAACCCGCGGGTGTAGTTGAAGACGTTCTGCGTCTTCGTGGTATCGGCCGTCCGCTCGAATTCAGGACACCGATACAGATTCTCAAAACGGGCATAGGCAAAGAGCGTCCCGCTCCGCGGGATTTGGAGGTTATTCGTGATGCCAAGCCATTCGACCTCGGGGCTGTGGATCACGTCAAACAGCGTAGGGATCGGATTCGTTAGCGTGGGCCAATTCGCCAGCCAGTTCTCGTTCGGGTCCGGTTCAGCGACCTCCTCGTGACACGTGCCGATGAACGGGAAGCTATCGTCGAAGTCACTCGAATAGATCAGGAAGGCCTTGCCGAATTGTCCGAGTCGACTCAGGCAAAGCGTCGTGCGGACCTGGGACCGCGCCTTGGCCAGCGAAGGGAGCAGGATGGAAATGAGCAGCGCGATGATCGCCACCACCACCAACAACTCAATGAGGGTAAAGCCCCGCATCGTCCGCGAAGCGGTCTGATTCCGGTATAACATTGCGACGCACCTCCTTTCGGGGGAGAGCCACTCAATCGCTCCGATCAATCCGATCCTGACGCTCTCCTCCTCCGCATACCGCCTTACCGCCCGTTGCCCCGGCCTCCTACTCCGCCGGGCCAGGTCGCACGCGAGCCCTCTTTCCTGCCCTTCAGCCTTTCGACCGCGCCGTCCGAGTCTTCTCCTACGTCATCCGGCGGATGAGCGCGCCCAGCATCAAGGCCAGCAAGGCAATCCCCACCAACGGCTCAAGGCCACTGCCGCACTTGAACGTGGCCTCGGCCACGTAGTTCTTGTCCATCGTCAGATACGCGACCGCGTTGGCGTCCAACACTGCATAGTTTGCATCCGGGTAGCGATTCGGGTCGGCCCAGATCGCCCATCCCCCGAAGGCCTTGCCGCTAATCGGCGTGGCCAGCAGCGCCACGGACGTCCCGTTCGTATACCGGCAGAGCTTCTCCTCGGCGGTGTTCGGATCACTCGGGTGACGCAGGTCGGGATCGATGGTCACCGACCCGTAGTTCGGCTTGACCACATTGATCTGGAGCGTGCGAGCGACGTTGGTGAATGTCCCCCACCGGCACTCGATCCCGTCAAACTTGGCGTCGACGTCCAGCGGGCTGCCGCACTGCGGACTGCCGAGCGTGGCGACACCGCAGATCCCCTGGCTCCAATAGGGACGTCTGTTCGGATCCCAGGCCGTCGTCATACCGAGGTCGATGTCCCAAAACCCGTCCCAGTCGTATTTGTCGCCATTCCAAGCTGCCACCTTGATGCGGCTGTGATTCGGGTCCCCGTCGCCAACAAACTGACAGATCATCCAGACGCCGGTCTTTGTATCCAATTCGTTCCGGAACTGGTTCCCTTGGCCATGCCAGTCCGTGGCATTGAAATGCGTTGCGGTGAACTCATTGTGTTGAAGGGGATTCCCGTCCTTGTACTCGAGCTCAATATCCGCCCCCCAGCCCGTCCAATTGGTGGCATCCGCGTGCATGAACACCAGAATCTCGCCCCTGTTCGGGTCATAGACCTTGAACTTGGCCAGGATGTAGTGCGGCGCCGAGTCGTCAAAGTAGGTCGTGCTGGTGTTCGGGTCTGTATCATTGTCAATGGCGGCGGCACCGATGAAGAAATTCGGAAGCCAATCCATCTCCGCATACAGTCGAAGCCATCCATCGCCGGCATCGGCCAGGTAGTTCGTGCCCATCAGGGCGACGATCCCCCAATGCGGGTTGTCGATGTCATACACGTTGGGGTCATACGGCGGCGTGTTGTACCACGGCCAGTACCCGATCGACGAATCGAACGGCTCGTCATTGGGATCTTGCCAATAGTGGCCGTCGTTGAACTCGTCGTAGTAGTCGGCGAATGTGGCCTGTGCCGCCCCGAGGCAAACCGCGATTCCCAGCACCATCGTGAATCCAAGCCCCTTGTTCATGTCCCTTCTCCTTTCGTGCGTTCCCCGAGTCGCAGAAGTTCCACCGTTTGTTTTCAGATAGACGCTGCGTTGTCGGCTCCCGGCCGCCCCAACGGGCACCGTATACACCAACGATCCGACCGCTTTGCGCTGCGTTTCAACTTTGACGTGACACGGCAGACGACTGAGATGTGGCCGGCGACTTACTCACACGCCCGTATTGCGACCAGACGTCGGCGATCCCATCTTCGGCCATCCGACGTTTCGCGTGAGGCCGATCCAACAACACCATACGTCGCGTACTTTCCATCACTTGCGCGCCGAAACGGCCGTTCAGTACCCGTACGCTATTTTCGCACCCTGCCAAGAGAGCCAAGACATGCGTATAATGGCTCCCCTAATCCTACTGTATTCAAGGTACGCCGACATGCATGTCTTGTCAAGGAATTAGTTCAGGGGATGGCAGAAACCCGCGTGCCAGTATCCGGGCAGGGCGGGGCACGGTTGGCGCCCGAAGGCCAGAACCGGGCGAGGATCGGAGGTCGTTGGCGTCACTCGATCACGAACCAGGTGATGCCTTTGGCCCCGATCTTGACGGGTACGGTGACCGTGTAGGCCCGGTCGAGCGCGAACTGTGCAGAGGCGCCTTCCTGTTCGCGGATCATTGCCTTGTCCGCGAGGCCGGCGTAGTAGAGCGGCAGCTTGAGCATCGTCATGATCTCACGATCGGTCGGGTTGAACACCATGGCCAGGGCTTTCTGCTGACATTGCGGGTTGACGTGCATCATGCAGTCGACGTCTCGGCCGTCGGCGCGGCGGACGTGGATAAGATCCGAATCGAGGATCGTCCGGTACTTTTTGTAGAAGCTTACCCATTTCTTTACAACGGCCTTGACCTCATCGGTGTCGTACAGTCGCGGTCCGCGGTAGCAAGCCTGCACGCCGCTGCCGAAGTTCTGGGCGAGGTGCCACTCGTATTCCTGCAAGTGCTTTGAAAGCGGTTCGAACGTGGCGGCCTGTCCGCCGCCATGGTATTCCACCAGTGGGACGAACATCCAACCCATGCTCGGGGTCTTCTCGTAGGTGGCGTCGTAGATGTTCTGACGCGAGATCAGGATCTGCCGCCAGCGGGGCAGGCTGAAGTTCGTCTCCTTGTAGCCCATGGCACACTTGTTGCTGCCGTTCAGGTAGTAGTAGTCGGGCGTGTTGATGAAGATGCCCAGTTCGCGGCACCGGTGATAGAAGCCGCAGCACGCCTCCCACTGGCGGAGTTTGGAGTCGTCGAGACCGCGGTGGTGCTTGTGCCTGGTCGAGGCACAGACGTCGCCGTGGAACGGACCGTCGGTCTCGATCATGTCCATGCCGGTGGCCTTCATGAAGCCCAGCGTTCGGCGGAAATAGCCGTCGGCCCACTCGCCGGCCAGACAAGCGCTCTGCCCGAACATGCTGCCCGGTTTTCCGGTCTGCGGTGAGATGCAGTTGTTTTCCGCCCCCACGTCCCGAGAGGCCGTCATCAGCGTGTAGCCTCCGACCTCGACGCCCTTGCCGTGCGCGTAGTCAACGAGGGCCTTGAAGTCGGCGATGTATCGGGCGTCCTCGCTCTCGATGTTGAAGCCGCTGCCGAAGGTCAGGATGACCATCTCGAACCCTACCTCGGCGCACTGGTCGACCGCCAGCCGGACCGCGCGAGGCTCGGCGCTGCGGACGTGCATGAAGATGGGATTCTCGAGCACCTGAGGCGCCAGCGTGCGGAACATCCTTCGCCGAGCCAGGCCACGCCGCTCCCGGTCGTCGCTGTCGTGCAGTAGCTCGAACGTGCGGAACGTCTCGAACGATTGGCCGGCGGGCAAGAGGATGCCCGGCCCGAACGGATACTTGCTCACCATCAGGATGGGGGACTGGCAGTTGTAGTCCACCTGCGTGGGATAGTCCGCATCGGGAACCCAGTGCGTGGTGGCCGACGTCGTGTAGTTGCTCTCGACCTCGAGCCGTGGCTTCTGATCCTCGGTCGCGGGGAGGATCTCGGTTTCAATGTTGCCGATGGAAACAGAGCCGGTTCCGCCGTTGGTCAGTGTGATCCACTTGGCCAGGACGGGGATGCCGTCGTAGAGTTCATAGTGAACGGTGACGACCAGGTTGGCATACTTCGACCGGGCCTCTTCGGGCGGCTCGAAACGGGCTACCAGCGTGATGCCTTTGGGCGGCCAGGGCGTATTCGGCGCATGGCGCTTAGGCTGCCAGAAATACCGTGCCTTGGGTTTCTCGATCGTGTGGCCGACAAACCGGAAGGCCTTCGGATCGGCCTTCAGGTCGGCCAGCCATGCCGGATCGAGATAGGCATAGTCGGGCTGGCCTTTCAGGCCGCCGATTTCATACTGTCTGCCGTCGAGTTGGATAATAGCTTCGGGCTTGACGCCCCTGATCACGGTCGCACCGGTCATCAGGTTGGTGTAACCGACAGTCGCGAAGTTCGGAGCCGTCCGAAACACACGCCGTACGAGGCCGTTGGTCAGCTCGATCTCATTCCTGCCAGCGGATACATGGACCTCGGCCGGCCGGCTGACGGATGTCACAAGCCAATCAGCCTCGATACGTTCCGCCGCCGCGGCGTTCATAGTTGTGCAGGTTATTCCCAGTACCGTGAGGCACATCACTCCTCGCATGTTTCTTCTCCCAAAGGCGGAAGTTCCAATCGTCATCCGCGGGACATCCTAACGGGGCATCTTCCACCGTAGTGCCTCGCAGACTGTTGTTTCCGGTGGCTGCTTCAAATAAGCAGTGATCGCATAGCAGGTTATCAGATCTCCCTCCGGTAGTTGGAGCGTGACGGGCCAACCGACGTACAGATCCGCCGAGAGGGCCAATTCGATGGGGCGGTCAAGATCCCACGTCTTGCCGCCATCCTTGCTGAGCACGGCGTACACACCGTACGGAAGGTGATAGTTTGAATGCGTCGCCAGGACCCTTCCGTCCTTCAGCGCGGTCAGGTACACGTGCACCTCGGCGTTGTTCGTCATTACCGCCGGTTTGGACCAGTTTCGACCATCATCGGTGGATTCGGTGATGAGGGTGTGTTCAAAGCCCTCGCCGCTGGTGTTCGGGACCTGCGCCCGCAGGGCGGCGAGCAGTCTGCCGTCTGCGAGCCTGACGGACGCGACCTCACCGAACTCGGTGTAATCCCAGGCTATCTTGCCCTCGGTACGATCCCAGGTCTTACCGCGATCTTTGGACCGGAGCAACTCAAGGTTCGGGCTGGCGGCGACCTTTTGGCCTTCCTTCTCGAACGCGCCGACCGACCACCGGGACATTTTGGCGCGGATCATCAGCACGGTCCCGTCCGGTTCCTCGATGAGATTGCGGGGGTAATCCTGTCCTTCCAGGGTCGCGGTGGTCCACGTCTTGCCGCCATCCTCGGAACGGTACAGCGGGACTTGGGTCGGCTTTGAGCCGGGGCCGACTCCACCCTGTGCCGTCATGAGCAGCGTGCCGTCTTTCAAGGCGATCAGCGCGGGCTCCTTTCCGTGGAGAACGGGCGATGAGTGAATCGGTTGCCACTTGAGGCCACCGTCATTGGAGAGGTAGATAAAGATCCTGAAGGCGTTCTCAACCTTTCTACATACTCCTATGACGAGGTCGCCGTTGGGCATGCGCGTCATTCCCGGTTTGTAGTTGCCCCGGGGTCCCACACGGACCCGAACGGCCGGGTGGTATTCGAACGATCCGATCCGCTGGCGGTTCTGACCGGTGTAACCGGTGATGGCCTCGACGTACTTGGAGAGGTCGTAGCCGTCAAGCAGGGCTGCATTCAACTGCCGCTCCTGGTCCGTCCGCCCGGGGACGACTTGCCCAATAACTATTCGCGGGCACCCGCATGCGGCGAAGGCGGCGACGATCGCGATCATGGCGCAAGCGGATGTCGGCCCGCCAAAGTGTGTTCGATCGAGTCCAACGAGGGCGCACATAATCGGTTCCATTCTCACGAGACAGAAGTGATTTCAGGTTCCAAGATGCCTCCGCGCATCGGCCAGGACCTTCTCCACGTCGCGGGCCACCGTGTCATCGAGGGGGGGCGGCCGGTATGACGCCAGCAGTTCATCCAGGCGTTTTCGCGCCCGCGTGACGGTATCCGGCCTGCCCGCATCCACCCACGGTTGCCAGTATTGCCGGTCGAGGAGCTGAGGCATCCAGATCTCCGAGCGGTAGTGGTCGACCGTGTGTTCCTGATCGATGAACGTGCCGCCGGGTCCGACGGAGTCGATCACGTCGAGGGCGAGCTTCTCGTCGTCGACGGTGAACGACCGGGCGATCCTCTCGACAAATTCAATGACCTCGTGCTGAAAGACCAGCATCTCCAGGCAGGAGGCCTGATCGACGCCGGCGATACCGAGGTGGCCGAAGATGTCCGCCCCGGCCAATGCTCCCATCAGCAGGGTAGTACCCGCCTCGAGCCCCGCCTGGGCGTCCACGCACTTGCTGTCGGTCAGTCCGACGTTGATGTAGACCGGCAATCCATAGTGCTTGCCCATTTCGGTCATGGCCACGGCCATCAATCCCTGCTCCGGGCCGGAGAAGATCAGTTGCGTGGTCCGCATGTCGAACGCATGCGGTATGCCGCCGAGGCAGACCGGCGTGCCGGGCCGAATGAGCTGGACGACGCAGAGCCCGGCCAGGATCTCGGCGGTTTCCTGAGCGACGGTGCCGGCCAGCGTCGCCGGGGCGCTCATGCCCGTCTGGGCCATCGGACCAATGGGGACAGGCAGCGGGACCTTGGCTGTCTCAAAGAGCAGGTCAATGCCGTTGGTATTGAAGCGCAGCGGACTGATGGGTTCCAGGAATGGGTACGCCGGGGGATAGCGTGTCAGTTCCTCGCTTGATCCGACGACAGCAGCGAAAAGTTCCATCACGAAGCGGGCGCCGGCGCGGTCGTGGAACCAGAACGTGATCGGCTTGGTAGTCGTACGGAGTTGTGCGGCGGCCACTTCGACGCAACGGTACGCCGGGTTGATCTCATG
Source organism: uncultured Planctomycetales bacterium (assembly GCA_964596165.1). Classification (GTDB taxonomy): domain Bacteria; phylum Planctomycetota; class Phycisphaerae; order UBA1845; family JAFGLZ01; genus CAYUQT01. The sequence goes on from CAZQTW010000047.1 coordinate 39,085, forward strand.
AGGGTCGGACATGGCCCCCACGATGTTGATCCGCGGCAGAACGTCGCCCAGTTTGGCCGCCTCGACAACGTCGTCCAGTGTGGCGAACCGGCGGGTGCCGTTGCGATCGACCCAATGGGCCTCGCCCGCGACCGAGTTGTAGTTGCGCTGCCCGACGCCGAAGGCCGCCGACCGCGACCGGTCGCGTCCGTAGATCGTGAACGTCTTGCCGGCCGAATCGAGGCACTCATCGACAAGCTGCGACGGAATCCGAACCCGACCGCCGACCCGGTCGACGCCGGCCCCGGCATCCGCGAACAGGTCGAGCATCTGATCGTGCGGTACCCACACGCCGGTCCGCTCGAGGATCTCTCTCGCGGCCCGATCGATTCGCGATACGTTCCCGGCTCCTAAAACCTCCACTCTCATCGCCCAGATCCTCGCGGGCCTGCGTTCTCACGCCACCGACAGGTTGTCGGTACGGCAAACCTCAATCCACCAACACCAGGCCGTAGTAGTGCTGCGGGTCGGACTCGTCGCGCACGACCTCGATCGGAAGCCCGTGTCGACGGACCGTGGCGAACACGTCGATGCCGCAGGCTTCCATCGCCGGGCGGGCATCATCCGGATGGCGACAGCCCTCGTTGAACGCGCATCGCCGGCATAGACGGCACGGCCCGGCGCCCATGCCGAACGCCCTATAGCCGCCCGCCAAGAAGACCTCCCGCTCGATCGCGGCCGCGACCTTCTTGACCCGGCCGCGCGGTCCCTCGAAAAGGATCGCCCGGCGATAGGTGTCGAGCACCCGACGTGTCTGATCCGGCGAGGGTGAGTGCGGTGGGCAGCAGAGCGTGGTCCCCCAACATCCGCAACCGAACTGACATTTCCAACGGACCCAGGAAGCGGTCTTTACGGTCCTCGGAGAAATAATCTTGGCACGCAGGGCGCCGTTGTCCAACGCCATTCGAATCAGCCCCGCCGTTGAGAGGCGAGGTGTCGCCTTGCGTCCGATCCGTTTCGGTGGCACGACCGAGGGCTCCTCAGCCGACGTCCGATCGGTTCGCGTGCAAGCGGGAGTACGCTTGGCAGAACGGACAGTTGCGTTCGGCCTCTTTCATGAATCGCCCATAGGCCGAATCCGGCCAGGCGCGGCGGGCGATACAGAACGGGCAGCACGCGCAGACGACCGCCATCAGGCGCGTCTTGAAGTCCGGTTTGTTCGCATTCTGAGACACGATCACCCACGTCCATACTGGAGTTCGGATCGGCTTGCCGAACTGCCTGTTCGTTCCAAGGCCTCCGCTTGTGCCAGAAGGTTGTCGCTGGGCGTTTTGTCGGGGATCTCGCACCCGGCGGCGCTGATGGAGCGCGGACCGCCCTGGCGGACGCAATCCAACGTGGCTTGGATGACCTGTTGCGGTCGTCCCTGGAGCATGATCGCCACCGGATCGAAGTTGCCGCACAGCGCCGCGCGATCGCCGATGATGCGGGCCGCGTCGGCGAGGCCGACCATCCAATCGAGGTCGATGATCTCCGCGCCGGCGCGCGCCATGTCGTTCAACAGCGGTGTCGTGTTGCCGCAGATGTGCAGGCGTCCGATCGCGCCGGCTTCCCGAATGGCCGCAAAAATGCGTTGCTCATACGGTAGGGCAAACTCACGGTAGAGATCGGGCCCGATCTGAGAAGCGATGGCATCGCCAAGGCCGATGATGTCCGCGCCCGCCTCAACCTGGGCGACGGCGAATCTGATCGCGACGTCGGTGCAGATCTCGAGCAGTTCGTGAACCCAGTCCGGACGGTCGTATAGGTCGGTCATGATGTGCAGGACGCCGCGGAGGTCGGCCGCCTCGGCCAGAGCCCCTTCCACCCACCCCATGATGGGCACCTGTCCGCCCATTTCACGGCGAAACCGCTGAACGGCGTAAAGACGGTCGGTCATGCGCCCGCCGCCCCGCGGATCGGGGCGATGCAGGTCCTTGATCGCGGCTGGGTCTTCGAGCAGTCGGCGCGTGCAGATCGGCAGGTCGTCGTCGGGAAAAACAATCTTCGCGCCAAAATCGGCCGTCTCTCGATAGGGGTCGGAGATGGCCTGCACGATGTCCAGGTCGAAGCCCTCCTGAACGACCCGATTTGCCTCACACAGAACCCGGTAATCCTGATAGTACTCGCAAAGCGGCCGCCCCACATAATGGGCGGCAAAGGTCATCATGATGTCGAAATTCGGAACCCGGTCGACGGGCTCACCCTTCAGACGCGCCTTGAACCGTTCGTACGGAGTCATCGATCGCCCACTCCCGCGTTCAGCGGAGATCCCGGGATCGGGTTCGTCGTCCGATCGTGCAATGAACGATCCGACGGCGCGGCGACGGCACCGTACGAATCGTACCACGCAACGTATTCTAGTGGCGATCGCCTGAAGAGACAACGGAGCGAGAGAAGCTCCAGCCCTGACGAATGGCAGGGGCCCGGACCGGGCGGCTCTCAAGCACAGTGGACAGACTGGGAGCCCGCGTGGGGCGTGTATGGGGACCGGCGAGCGTGGTGGGAGGCGTGTTGATGTCAGAGGCAACCTGGACGCAGGGGGCATCCTACGAGGTGTCCGGGCGAATCTGGACGTCCGCCGCCAAGCGGGGGGGCGAGCGTGCTCAGCCTCGCAGGCCGAGCGGAACACGCACCGCACCAACGAGGGGGATCACCGCAGAGGCGCAAAGGTGGAGGATACGGTTGACGTGGGCAGGCGGCTTGAGGATTCGCGTTGCACGATGCAAGGGCGCGAAGGCGCGAAGGGTGAGATGGGTAGGAAGGGTACTCTGACGGGCAAGCATGCAAGGATACACGCCGTTGAAGTTGAGGCGGTTGTCAGGCACGGATCCGATGCATCGTTTTCCTAATCCGCCATAGTTGGCCCACTGAATCCGTTTTAAGTTATGCGTGCGGTTGCCCCCCGACGATGACGCTTTGATCTCTAGCTGTCGTTTATTTCCCTTGAAATCTGTTTCATCCCGAACCTAACATTGCTTCGGAAAGGCCGATAGGAACAATTGCTGGGGTACATACCGTCTAGGGCGTGGACAAGCACATAAGTTGTTGGCGTGTTAATGCTTGAGAGACTGTCGAAAGACGAACACAAATCGCAGTCTTACTGACTGGCTGACACATTGGCGCAAGACTCAGGATGTCGGGTCTGGCTTGTCCTTCAAGCCGGAATTGGTTCCTCAGAACAGAAGGAGGTCGTCCAGATGAGCAACAACACTATAACGAAGCCGCGGAGCACGTTCGCGGCGGCCTTGGGCGTGGCCGGGGTTCTGTGTCTGATTGCGACCGGTTTTGTATTGGGGGACGACATCTTCTGGGACAATCCGGCTGGCGGGTCGTTCGGGGACCCCAACAACTGGAACCCCAATACCGTACCCGGGGTGGCCGATGTGGCCGTGTTCAACCTGGGCATCGACCCTGCCTACTCGGTCACGTTCGACACGGACGTGACGAACGCGGCGTTGTTCGTCCGCAACGATCACGTGAGCATGGACCTGGGCGGATTCACGTATGACCTGACCGAGGAGCACGGTGCCGAACGGTCGCTTGTCGTCGGCGACGCCTCGGGCCAAGTCGGCCATTTGACCTTATCCAACGGGACGGTCACCGGTGTTCATGCCGTCGTGGGGCTATGGGGCGACTCGACAGGTGACCTAACTCTGAACGGGCCAGAAACCTTGCTGGACGTCTCGGCTTGCTTGACCGTGGGCAACGATGGGAGCGCTGTCATGACGGTCTCGGGAGGCGCTTCGGCTCGCTCCCAGGATGTGTCCGTCGGCGAGCATGACTTCGGAAACTCCGGAAGGTTGAAGGTGACAGACCCCGACAGCTTGCTCCAGGTGGGCTACTGGTTCCTAATTGGGATAGAAGGTCAGGGAAGGTTTGAAGCGGAGAACGGGGCACAGATCGAGTCCCAGTGGGCCACCGTGGTGGGGGTCGGGCCGACTTCGGTCGGAAGCGCAACGATCCGAGGGGCCGGCACGAGTTGGACGAACGATGCGTGGATGAAGGTCGGCGAGTGGGGCAACGGCACGCTTATCGTTGAGGATAGCGCATCCCTGGTCATATCCGACGGCGAGTTGTGGGTCGGGATGGAGCAGGATTCGGTCGGCGATGTGCAAGTTGCCGGGCTAGGTTCCTCAATTGCCGGATCGTCAGACGGCTCCTCCGTTGTCGGCGTCAGCGGAGAGGGCCACCTCTCGGTTCAGAACGGCGGAGCGGTTGAAGTCTCCCAACTAGTCGTCAGCCGGGAGGGCGGGTCGCTTGGAACAGTTGTCGTCTCGACCGGCCCGGACGGGGGGAGTCGGCTTCAGAACGGATACGGGAACATCGCCGGATACGCCGGGAGCTACGGCGAGGTCACGGTCACCGGTGCGGAATCGGTGTGGAGCAACAACGGCGAACTCTACATCGGCGGGAACGGCGTAGGCCCCGAGGGTTCCGAGGCGAGCAGCGCCATTGTTTCCGGCGCGGAAGGCCACCTGAACGTTCTGGTCGGCGGGCTCGTCGAGGTTGCGGATCATTGCCGGGTAGCCCTCCTGTCAGGAGACATCGGCAACGTTCAGGTATCGGGGCCCAACGCCGTCTGGAACCTGAACCTCGGCGTGCCCGAGTCGACGGGTCTTACGCTTGGTCAGGGTGGCCACGCGGAGCTTTCGGTGAGTGATGGGGGCGCCGTGAACGTCGCGACGGCCATGGAGTTGGCGGCGTGGTCGGACAGCGTCGGCGCGGCCACCGTGACGGGTGGCGAATCGAGCCTGACCATCGGATGGATGATCGCCGTCGGCGGCGGTGGAGATGGGGACCTGTCCATCTATGACGGGGGGCTCGTGAGCACCCAATGTGGTCTGACGGCCACCTGGGCCGATTCGACGGGCGATGTTCTCGTGAGCGGGCTCAATTCTCGTTTCGAGGTTCTGGAGCCCGGCCGCGGGTTCCTCGTGGGTCGCGAAGGCGTGGGAACACTTCGGGTCGAGGACTCGGGCGAGTTAGCGATCGCGGGGTCGCTCGATGTTGCCGAGCAGCCCGGGGGCGTCGGGCACGCCACCATCGCCGGCGGTGCGACGGCGACGATCGGGCGGATGGGGATCGGGATATGGGAAGGGTCGACCGGCGATCTGACTGTAACGAACTTGAACTCGTCCCTGAATGTCACCGCGTGGACCGGGGACGTTGCGATCGGCGTCGGCGGCGAAGGCTCGCTCACGGTGTCGGACCAGGCCACGATGACGCTGCAAGGGAACTGGGGCTTTGTCGGCACGGAATCGACCGGGGTTGGTCACATGACCGTCACCGGCGACGGGTCGACGTTCACCAGCGTCATCGCGCCGTTCACCGTTGGGAATTCCGGTTTCGGCACGCTTGACGTGCTGGAAGGCGGCCTAGTGAACATTGCCTCCGGGGAGTTGTGGATCGGGCTCAAGCCGGGGTCGGAAGGATACGTGACCGTTTCCGGTTCGCGGTCAAGGCTCGAGGAGGCCAGCAACTATCCGTCCCTGGTCGGCGGAGAGGGCTGGGGAACGTTGACCGTCGATCAAGGCGGATACGCGTCCTTCTCTCTGATCACCATAGGCGACAATGCGAGCGGCGCCGGGGAGGTCTCGGTCAGCAATGGTTCCATGATCCACTCCGACCAGGACATCTGTGTTGGGCGCGGGGGGCAAGGGACGTTGTACATCCAGGGCGGTTCGCTGGTTGAGACCGACTGGGGCTACATCGCCAACGATCCCGGTTCGACGGGCGAGGTCAAGCTGACGGATGACAACTCGACCTGGAACCTCTACCGGATGCTGAGTGTGGGCGGCGCGCCGGACCACTCCGGCGGAGTGGGCACGCTGACCCTCGACGGCGATAACACGTTTGTCCGGGTCGGCTACGGTCCTGACGGCGGAACGCTCCTGCTCTGGGAGAACGGCGATATCTATCTGAACGGCGGGCGGATCGTCGTGGGCGGGGACGTGTTCTACGGACCGGGCACGTTGGTGGTCCGGGAGAACGGGACACTCGCCGGCAAGGGCACGATCCATGGCACCGTCAGGAACAGTGGTGGAATGGTGTCGCCGGGCGCCTCCGCGGGTCGGCTGAGCATCGACGGTGACTACGATCAGACGGGCGCCGGTCTGCTCGCGATCGAACTCGGTGGAACGGAACCCAGCAATGAATACGACTACCTGAGCGTCAGCAGTGCGGCCAACCTGGATGGGCAGCTCCAGATCGATTTCATCAACGGCTTTGTGCCGAGCTACGACGACGTGTTCGTCATCGTGAACGCCGGGGCAGTTAACGGACACTTTGCCAATGCGGAAACCCAGTACGTGGGCCCGTGGGGCATGTGCGACGTCACCTACGATGGTACGACGGTGACACTGACTCACTTCACCGTCAACTCGTACACACTCACGGTCGGCGTAAACTATGGGACCTTTGGGACGGTCGACGTCGAGCCAAGTCAGCCGTCTTACATGGGAGGCACCTGGGTCAAGGTGACCGCACAGCCCGCACCCGGGTTCGCGTTCTATCAATGGACCGGCGACGCGTCGGATCCGAATGCCAATCCGGTATGGGTTTATATGGACTCCAACAAGAGTTTGACGGCCATACTCTACCCGACGACGCCGATCGATCCGAACAGCATCTACTGGCGCCTGCTCCCGAACGGGCCATGGCAACCATGCGGCGTCGGCGCCGGTACGGGGCTGATGGGAACACTCGCAATTGGTTGTGCATTCCTCGGTCTTCGGAGGAGGCGATTCTAGGCCGACGGCGGCGACGTAGAGGCGTCGTCTTGTCGTATTCCCGCGAAATTCATGTGGCAGGATGTCGCATCTACCTAGGTCTCTGAGCGGAGGAATCCGACCGCGTTGAGGCAGCGCGGGGCTGCAAGCAACGGCAGACGAGTTATCGGCGGCACCCGGCGATGGGCCGGCCAGTCGTCGGAGACGGCCCCTGCGGCTCAGCGGCCGCTGAATTCATAGACCCGTGCGTCATCGGGCGGGAGGGTAACCGCCAGCTCCGCCTTGCCATCCTGCCAGCGACCCGCCTCGGCGGCGCCGTTCTCGGATACGCATCGAATTGTTCCTGCCTCGGCGATGGGGTACTCCGGTCGAGCCGGTTTCAAGGTGACAGTCACGGGGACGTCGGCGATGTTGGCGATGGCGATGGCCACATCGCCGTCGGCGGCCTGCCACGCGCCGGCCAGCGCCCGTGGTACAGTCCGACGGAACTCGCGTACCGCATTCTGTTGGCCGGCGTAGATAGACAGGCGCGACATCGCGATCTCATCTTCGGGTACGTGAAGCGGGGGCGGTCTGAGAAAGACACCGTGCAGCAGGTACTTGGCCGTCCGTGCCCGCAGCTTCGCCAGCCGCATAACGAAGCCGAGCTCCTCGGCCCGCGATTCGAGGTGGGTTGGTCGGAAGTTGGCGATCGTCGGCTGCTGTCCCCAGACGAATGCGCGGGCCTGCTCCAATCGGAACTGCCGCGAGAACTTGCGGTCGAGCAATTGCAGCGGTGTCTTGGGAGCGAACTGGGCCGGCCAGAGATCGTCATAGGGCGGATAGGTCAGCGATGAATAGTTGCCGTAGAGCACGGCGCAGTCGTGATAGACGGCGTGGAAGAACGGGATCGGCTCCCACTGGCCCGGTGCGGCGTAGCGCTCCATGCTGACCTGGAGGCTGAGCATCAGATCGAGATGCGGCAGCCAGGCCTCGCCGCAGCCCTCGCCGGCCAAGGCGATCGGCCGGACGCCCGCGGTGCGACGGCGGATGTCGGCCTCGAGCGATCGGAAACCTTCCATCCAATAAGCGCCGCCGCCAAGCGAGTGGCCATGGGTCGGGTCGTAACACGCCAGCGAGGAGCACGCCTGATCCATGTAGATACCATCGACAGCGAGCCCGCGGATCGCCGCCTCGGCGAGCCCGGCATACGTGCCGCGCCAGAAAGGGGTGCCCATGCACATGGAGGCGCAGGGTGCCTGGGTGAACGTGTTGTACACCTCGGGGGCGATCTTTCCGTCGGGCCCTTTCACGGCGAATCGGGCGGCGTTCTTGTCGGACCAACTGCGGGTCGTCATGCCCCACAGCCGCTGGTTCATGTAGACAATTGCGTGAATGTTCTTTGCGTGAGCGGCCTGCAGAGCCTTTCGGAATGAGTCCTCGCCTTCGCGAGGCGGCAAGTACTCGGGGAAGCCGACGTCGTAGGCACAGCCGTGCCACCAGTGCCAGAAGACGCTGACCGGCACGCCCGCGCGCTCCTGCAGGACAGCGGCCGGTTCGAGGACGCCCTCAGAGCGGCCGCGGTTCCAGACCCAGAGTCCCGTGTCCAAGACCCATGGAGGTACGACCCCCCGCTTGACGCGGCTCTCCTTTGCCCATGGCTGTTGCCGTGCCCAATCGCGGTATCGACAGGCGGCGGTGAACCAGTCGCCGGTGAATACGCCGATACGGACCTCATAGGGAGGCGAGAAGTTTGCGGCGCTGTGTGCGCCTGTTTCGGGAAGATGGGCGACATCGAGACCCAGTCCGCCGCGCCCGTCACCGAACACGGCGAAATGCTTGCGGAGCGCCCCGGTATCATCGCTGGTCACGTAGAGCCCAGGACCCTCTTCGCGGTAGATCGCAAGACACTGCAGGGAGAGGTGGCCGGGATACTCCCACTCCATCCGCCGTCCATGTCCTCCGGGCGGATTCAGGAGTTCCCGTGCGCGGCGAGTTCGTTCGCCCATCCAGGCCGGCACAGCGAGGACCTCATTGTCCTGGCGCTCCACGTTGCCGATGCGGGGGAAACGGAGCATCCGCGGCGCCAGGTGGCCCAGTCCGTCCACGCGGATGCGCCATCGAGCCACGGATTCGTGGGGGGTGATCCTGACGTCGGCCGTCACGCGGAGGTCCGGCGACTGCTTCAGGTTGAACTCTCGCCAAACGAGCCGAATAGCCTGGCTGTCGGCCGGGTCGTGGGTCCATGAGAACGACTTGGCCATTGTAGGCGTGATCGCCGCAGGCTTGGCGTTTGAGGGCAGTTCAATGGCCCACAGATCGAGCGATGAGGATGCGTCCACATGATTGTGGCCATTGGCCAGGTCTGTGAACTCACGGAGATGACCATCAGTGCGATCGAAGACCAGCCGCAGGGTTTCGTTCTGGATTGAGGGATCTGATGGCCCGGTGGCGGATTCCGGATGTGCGACTGCGGTCCACGTCGCCAAGAGGCACAATATGACTACAAGACGGACTCGCACGCCGATTCACCCTGTGAGCATGTCAGGCGAGGGCCCTGAGGTCCTTCTCGGCCATCAGAAGAAGACTACGGGCATGTTCACGATCGCTCATAGAGAAGGCGACCCTCCCGCATGGCCCGTGCCACGACATGGTTTGTCGTGTTCGCCCACGTTCGGGCTTCATCGCTCGAGTACACGAGAACATCGGTTGGAATACGAAACCGGTCGACGACCTGGCTGATGCGTTCGATCTCCTCGAAGCGGCTTCGTTGAGGCCCGAACGGCGCGCTTTCAACGATGAGCAGATCGAGATCGGAGTCGTCTCGTGCGTCTCCACGGGCACGGGACCCGAAGAGATAGACTCTCTCCGGATCCACCTCCTTGACGACGGTAGCCACCATCGCCTGAACGGTTTCATCTGTGATTGTCGCGCCCATTCGGCCCCCAGACCGCTGCGCCTGAGAGTCTGCGTGCCGCCGACAACTCGTGTCAGCCCATCTCACGGTCTGCTGGCGAGCCGACCACGTGTCTTACTGGGCTCCGCTTGAAAGACGGGATGAATAACACGCTCCACGTCTATCAACGATTCTACAACGCTCCTGACCTCGTCGTAAAGCTCAGGACGTCGCGGCATGTCTGTTGTCGCGGCTACTCCGCCACCTTGGACATGTCATCGATGTCGAGACGTGCCCCGTGTTGAATCACATGGGCTGCGAAGCTGCCTGGCTGTGGATTCTCGGACGCCGATGCCGGGAAGAGATGCGTCTCCACGTCCGTGCCGACGGTCTTCTGAACCATAACCATTGCCTGTGCCCGCCGACGAATGTCCCATTGTTCCACACCGTCCATGAAGGCCGCGATATCAAGGTCGCTCCACGGTCCCGGATTTCCCTCGACCTGGGAGCCGAAGACGTACGCGGCCCGAACGCGCCCCAGGCGCGATAGAACCCGCACGGCGTCGCGCAAACGACTGACTATGGATGCGCTGATTCCAGCCATTTCAAGGTCTGCTCGGTCTTCTGCTTTGCAGCCTCGCTCGCGCCGTATCCAGCTCATATGCAGCTTGTTCGGCCCAGGGTCACACTGCGAATTCCTGGGGATGCCGGATGGAGGTTCAAGGCTTTGGGTCCCTTCGGCGCCACATCTCGCGCAGTTCCTCGGCGCACTCGGGTCCGAAGCGCAACGGGATGCCGGACAGCATATTGGCCATGAGAACGCACGGCGTGTTCACGCTGAGCCCCTTGTACATGACGCAGCGGGCGTTCGTGCAGTGCGCCGGATCCTTCTGGGCCTTGTGGAAGTCCCTGGCCGGCACGCGGAGCCAGTGCCCGATCTCATGGACGACGACGGTCGCCTCGATCAGTTCCACGGGAATACCGGCGATGGCCTTGGCGCTGATCGGGCCGCGGTGGAGAACCATCACGGCGGTCGGACGGGGTTCAAGCTTGTATCGGATGAAGCCGTGTTTTGCGTTCACGGCATTCGTCTCATCCACCACGACGATAGCGACGGTTGGAACGTTGTCCTGCGGGATCTGATCCTGTCCGGCCTGTGCGGCGGTGTCCGGACTGAGAATGCCCGAGGCGGGCAGCCCCGTATCCTTGCCCTCCACGACCTCAAACGTTAGTCCCACCTGCTCGTTCATCACCGCGCGAAGCCGGCCCAGGGCATAGTCGCTGACGCGGTGGGGTCCGGTGGCGGCCACCACGCGAAACGACTTGAAATCGGCGCTGCACCACGCCGCCGGGAGCGAGGCGTTCTCCACCGGCGTCCGCGTATCGCTAACCGCCGGAGTGCACTGAACCTCGTCCTCGCACCCGCCGCCTGTCGACAACGCACCGGCGAACAGAAGCCCGATACCCGCCAAGACCCGCCCATTCAATGCATGTCTGGTCATGAATATGACTCCGATCAGTCTGCCGTCCTGAGCGTAATGCCCCGGACGATGGCCATGCCCCGGATTCTCTCCTCACGCCACAGCGCCAGGTGGCCATCGCTGATGTTTGCAAACCACGGATGCCGTTCCCATCATGCAAACGAACAGCAGGACGCGGGCCCGGGGTGGACCTTGTGGCTCGATGGTCCTACTTCAAGTGCAGCTCCACCACCGGTATCAGCGTATTCGGTTTGAGCATCGGCAGATCGAGGACAATGCCGTGCTCGGCCCCTTGCTGTTCGGCCATCCAGGCCCCTTTTCCGCTGCTGAATCTCACTTCGGAGGCATCGTTCAAGAGCTGGGCGTAGGCGACCCGGTCGGCGAAGCCGTCGAGGGCCAGCTTGCCCATCGGCCACACCAGCACGTGGACATAGAGGCGCTTCGTCTTGGGGTTATAGGTGAGCAGGCAGTTGTCCGGTTTCTTGAATTCGGCCGGCGCTTGCGTGCAGCCGTAAATGGAGCGACTGTGCAATTGCATCCACTGGCCGACGGCAGCAAGGCGATCGAGGGCACGATCGTCGAATGTGCCGCGCGCGGTGGGGCCGACGTTGAGCAAGAGGTTGCCGCCCTTGCTGACCGTCTCGATCAGCATGACTACAAGCTGCTGCGGGCTCTTCCAGGTGGCCTCATCGCGGTGATAGCCCCACGACCCGCTGAAAGTCTGGCAGGTCTCCCAGGGCACGCGTTGGCCGTCCATACTGACCCATGCGCGCGGCATGAATTGCTCCGGCGTTCGGAAGTCCCAGCCGTCCGGCCGGTCGAGCAGATCCAGGCGGTCATTGATGATGCAGTTGGGCTGCAACTCGCGGATGAGTTTGAGCAGGCGCTCGGACTGCCAGTCGTTGCGCCCCTTGCCGTCGGGACCGGGAAACGAGAAATCGAGAAACAGGCAGTCGATTTGGCCGAACTCGGTGAGTAGTTCGCGCAACTGGTTTTCCATGTAGTCGACATACTTGCGGATATCGCGGTTCTTTGCCTTCTCGCGAAACTCCTTGTTGTCGCGCATCGGGTGACACCGGTCGACGGGATAGTCAGGGTGGTGCCAGTCGAGCAGCGAGTAGTAGAAGCCCACGCGGAGCCCCTCGGCCCGGAAGGCCTCGACCATCGGCTTGATCAGGTCCTTGCCGCCGGGCGTCTTGGTGGCTTTGTAGTCGGTGAACTTGGAATCCCACAGACAGAAGCCTTCGTGGTGCTTGGTGGTGATAACGAAGTACTTCATGCCTGCCTGTTTGGCCGCGCGCGCCCACGCCTTCGGGTCGTATAGGTCGGGGTCGAAGTGATGGAAGTACTTCTGGTAGGCGTCGTCGGGGATCCGCTCGTAGTTCTTCACCCATTCGTGTCGCGCCGCCAGCGCGTAGGTTCCCCAATGAATGAACATGCCGAAGCGTGCTTCGAGCCACCATTGCATGCGATCCTCGCTGAACTTGGGCGAGACCTTGGTTGGGTCCTCGGCGGCCCAGCAAACGGGGGCGCAGAGAACGATAGCGAATGCACCGGCCAGAAGCAGGATGTGCGGATTCTCTGACATGATGGTGACCCTCATTTATCGAACGACAGGACAGACAACAACAGCAGACCTGAACCAGATCGACGGCCTTCGGCCACAGGCGGCTCGACGCAAACAAGCGGCGACTCTGTGCCGAGAGGCGACTCTATGAGATTAGCGGGTTCGGGGCTCATGAGCGCTCGTTGACAGTGGCGGCTCCGATTGGAGTCGGAGATTCTGCGACCGAACTGAACGGGGCGTACATCAGCCGTCGCCGCAGCAACGGGACAGCATTGTATGCCAAGCGGGCTATTCAGACCACGGGAAAGGAAGGGAGGGTCAGAGGTAACCGTTCAGGCCCGTCCGGGGTAAGCGAGAAAATCTTGAGAATCTTCGATTTCAGACTTGCGCTGTCGCCTTTAATGTGCTATAGAGCAGTTCATGGACATGCCAACTGGCACGGATGCTGGGCTTCAGGAAGTCATCGACGCCTTCCTGCAAGGCAAGCTCACCGAACCACAGGCCGAACAACTTGCCCGTTGCGACGCCGCCACCCTGAAGGATGTCATGCTGACCACCTCGGCACGGATCGCAGAACTGACCGAGCAGGTACGCGGAGCCTGTGAACTGATGTCCCAACTGCAGGCTCAGGTTCGTCAACTCCAGGAGGAGGTGCGTGACCTTCGCCGGCGCCTCCATACGAACTCCTCGAACTCATCCCTTCCGCCGTCGGCGAATCCGCCGTCGGCCCC
>CAZQTW010000048.1:0-4077 GCA_964596165.1 uncultured Planctomycetales bacterium
TCCGACGCTGCCCAGGCCGGAGTACAATCCCACCCCAGAAGTGCCAAACTCCAGAGGCGGGTGGAACCCGCCCGAAAGATCCGCCGATCCGATACCGCGCGCGACCGCGCTGATGGATGGCGGGTGGAACCCGAACTACTTGAATAGGGCGCATATTGAGCGTATTATGCCCAAAGGTGTTAGGGGCATTCTGCGTGGGGAGGTTCGGCGAATCGTCCACCTCAGTTGAGCGCCGGGCCCTTTCCTATGAAGGGACGATGGGGGCGAGCATGGAAGTCCCCCCACCTATCGTGCCGATCGTGCACAGGGGTAATTCCATGATACGGAGGGCGTTACGCCGTTCCATCGGCCTGGTCGGGCGGGCACGTCCCCGGCTAGCATTCACACAGACCGTGCAGTTATTGGTTCTTCTTTCGGTACCGTTGTGCCCTTCACGCGTGGCCACGGCCCTCCAACCGCCTTCAGCGGAGCAGATCCGCCAGTATCAACAGGACGGCACGCTCGCCCGGCGCATTGCCGACGCGGAACAGTTGGGGAATCATCGTCTCGACCCCTATCTCGCGTCGCGGACACGCCAACGACTGCAACGCCTCTATCTGAGCGCGATGGGTTGGTCGGATGCCGATGTGGAGGCCTTAACGGGCCCTGACGCCGCGCCACCGCCCGCATGGCGTGGCGGCCTCCCCGCCAAGGGAACGCCGAAAACGTTTGTTCTCCTGGTGGATTTCTCGGACCACCAACATGGATCAAGTCAAACCCGTGAGGACGTCGAATCGAAGTTCTTCGGAAACGGTGATCCCAATAGATATCCGTACGAAAGCGTCCGCAATTTCTACCAACGATCGTCATACGGACAACTAACGATTGGCGGAACGGTTTTCAATTGGTATCGCGCCCAGCACGCCAGGTCGCACTACGAGAACCTCGGAATGGGGCCGGGGCAAGAAGCCCTCATGATGGAGGCCATAAACCACTTCGACGCACAAGGCCACAATTTCGCACAGTACGACAACGACGGCGACGGCACCATCGACAGCTTCTTTGTGAAATGGACGGGCCCCCCCGGGGAATGGCTAAGCTTCTGGTGGGCCTACCAATGGGTATGGCACTCCAATCCCGCCTACAAGGTGGACGGCAAGGGCTTCGGTCGATACGTCTGGTCCTGGCACTCGGGCGCTTCCTCCACGGGCATCTACTTCCCGCACGTCGATATCCACGAAACCGGACACCTGCTCGGGCTGCCGGATCTGTACGACTACCAGTCCTCGGTCGGTCCGGACGGCGGTGTCGGTGGGTTGGACATGATGGATGGAAACTGGGGCGACCACAATTGCTTCTCGAAGTTTGTGCTGGAATGGATCACGCCGACGGTGGTGGTCTCAGGACAACGAGTGGTCGACCTGCAGCCTTCCGGTGTGTCCGGCAACTGTGTCCTGGCCATGCCCGGTGTTCTTCCCGACAACCCATTTGACGAATTTTTCATGGTTCAGTACCGCAAGCGCAACAGCGGCAATGACCCATCGAGCTATCCCACGGACGGTCTGACCCTATGGCACGTGGACGCCCGCCTCAACGCTTCAGGTACCGACTATCTCTTCGACAATTCGTATACGACTCACAAGATGCTTCGCTTGATGGAAGCAGACGGACTGGAAGAGATCGAGCGGAACGCCGCCACGGCCGATGCGGGTGATTTCTACCGTCCGCCGTCGACCTTCGGCATCGCGACGACGCCGAACAGCACCAACTACGCCGGCACGCAAACCGGCGTCATCGTCAACAACCTGGGTGAGCCCGGCGAGACGATGAGCGTCACCGTACGGATCGGCTTGCTGCCGATCATCGCGCCAATCGCCAACCAGACAATCAAGGTGGGCGTCGCCTACCAAAAAGTACCCACACTGGTTCAGGGCAGCGCGCCCGTCACCTGGTCGCTGCCCGATCCGAACAACACCCAGGCGGGGATGACGATCGACTCCGAGACGGGAAAGGTGACCTGGCCCAACCCCGGGCCGGTTGACAGCAATCACATCGTCACCATTCGCGCGGAGAACGCCGAGGGCAACGATGAAAAGTCGTGGGTGCTGACGGTCAAGGCGCCTCCGGTTGTGGCCGACGTGGCGGATCATACCACCGCGCCCGGCCTCCCCTACACGATCACGCCAGCCCTGAGCAGCGGCAGCCCGCCGGTGACGTGGTCGTTGGTGGCCTGTCCCACGGGGACGACGATCGATCCGAATACGGGGAAGGTGACGTGGGCCAATCCGGGACCTGTCGACAGCTCGCACCCCTTCACGGTGCGCGCCACGAATGTGCTGGGGAGTGACGAGGAGTCGTGGGTTCTCGCCGTCAAGATGCCGGCGGGCGGCAGCGGCGAGAGGTGGACCGTCACGGCGACAAGCCCCAGCGACAACATCACGGCGATTCGCCTCACCGGGACGCCCTATCAGATGGGCTGGTGGTACGGCAAGCTGTTGGGGCCCGAGGTCCGCGATAACGTCAACAAGGTCATCGCGTGGTCGGGGCTGTCGGAGCCCGAACTCCAGGGCCTCATCGATCAGGGGCTCTGGCTCCTCATGGCACCGCACATCCCGCAGGCGTTTCTGGACGAGATCAGGGGCATCGTGGAAGGAGCGGCCGCGGCACTTCCTCCGCCCAATCCGCCCGTCACGTTGACCGACCTGCGCCGCGTCATCGTCTTGACGGAGCTGAACGGCCTGGAGTGTACATCGGTCGTTGCGATGAACTCGGCCACGCACGATGGGCGGCTGATGCAGATCCGCGTGCTCGATACGAGCATGGACACCGGATGTCAGGACAACCCGGTGATCACGGTCTATTGTCCGACCGACGGACCGGCGTACTGTAACGTCGGCTTCGCGGGGCTGATCGGCTCGCTGGCGGGCATCAGCAGCCAGGGGATCGCGATGTCCGAGGTGGGCATCCACACGCCGGCCGTCAGCCCGCACGACCCCGGCACCTACGGGGCCTGGAACGGCATCCCCATGTCGCTCCTGATGAAGAAGGTGCTGGCACAGGCCCGATCCGCCGACGGACGGAGCGCACTCGAACACGCCGTCCAGATCATCCAGGCGGGGCCGCGGACCACGAACTACAGCTACGGTGTGGGTGACGCGATCATCCGTGACGGAAGGTCGCTGCTGGCGAGCCGCGACCGCTGCCTCGTCTGGGGGCTCAACACAGATGTGACGATCCACAACCTGAGCGATCCGAATACGCTGTGGTTGTGGGATCCGAACGAGCACCCCGATGGCTTCAGCGGCTGCGACGATAACATGCCGGCGCTGGCCGACGTGACGTATATCCCGAACCGAACCGCCAAAGTGCTCGACCTGATGCAGCCGAGCAGCCCCAACTATGTCGGACCGCTCAATCCCGAGCGGGCGATCACCGTGGCGCGCCGCGTGTCGATGAACGCGAACCTGCTGGACGTCGTCTACGACGTGCAAGAGCTGAAACTGTGGATCGCCTATGCCGAAGGGACGCAGCGGGCGGCCGTTCGGGAGTTCGTCCCGTTTGATTTCGCGGCGGCCATTCCGGGCTACACCGCGCCGGCCGTGGCCGACATCCCGAATGCGACGATCCCGCTGGGCGTGCCCTACGCCAAAACGCCGGTGTTGACGCAGGGGACGACGCCGATCGCCTGGACGCTGACGGATCCGAACAATACGGCGGCCGGCATGATTCTCGATCCGAACACGGGCGGCGTGACCTGGGCGAATCCGGGACCGGTCGACAGCATGCACACCGTGACGGTCCGCGCACGGAACGCCAAGGGAACCGTCGACAGGTCGTGGACGCTGACGGTCATGGCCCCGCCCGTCATCGACGACGTGCCCGACCGGTCAATAGCGACCTCGCTGGCCTACAACGAGTCGCCCCGCCTGGCATCGGGCAGCCTCCCGGTGACGTGGTCGTTGGTGTCCGGTCCGACCGGCATGACGATCGACACCAACACGGGGACGGTCCACTGGGCGAACCCGACGAGTACGGGTAGCCCCTTCACCGTCACGATCCGTGCGCAAAACCCGGTGGGGAGCGACGAGGAATCGTGGA
>CAZQTW010000048.1:4177-50441 GCA_964596165.1 uncultured Planctomycetales bacterium
TTCACCGTCACGATCCGTGCGCAAAACCCGGTGGGGAGCGACGAGGAATCGTGGAAGCTGACCGTCGCGACCCCGCCGGTGATCGACGAAGTCCCGGATGCGACGATCAAGTTCGGCGTGCCTTACCTGAAGACGCCGACGCTGGCGCAAGGTTCGCTCCCGCTGGCGTGGACGCTGGTGACGGGGCCGACGGGGATGACGATCAATCCGACGAGCGGCACAGTGAGTTGGCCCAGCCCGGCCCCGCTCGACGGCTCGCATGAGGTGACGATCCGTGCGGAGAACTTCGCGGGGGGCGACGAGGAATCGTGGACGCTGACGGTCAAGGCCCCGCCGGTCATTGCCGACGTCCCCGACGGGACGACTGCGGCCGGTCGGCCGTATGACGTCGTCCCGGTCTTGACCGGCGGCAGCCCGCCGGTGACGTGGTCGCTGGTGGCCGGGCCGGCGTCGGTCACAATCGATCCGAACAATGGGGCGGTCCATTGGGAAAACCCGGGTCCCGCCGGGATCAGCGTGTCCATAACCGTCCGCGCGACCAATGTCGTCGGCAGCGACGACGAGTCGTGGAGCCTCACGCTCACGTCACCCCCGGGCGTTGCGGAGGTGCCGGACGAGACGATCGTCGTCGGCGTTCCGTATGAACGAACACCGACGCTGACCGGCGGAACGCCGCCGATCACCTGGTCGCTGGAAAGCGGACCGCCGGGCATGACGCTCAACACGACAACGGGCAAGGTGACCTGGGCCTCCCCGGGGCCGGCCGACCGTTCGTACACCGTGACGGTTCGGGCGACCAACCCGGGCGGCAGCGACGACGAATCGTGGACGCTCACCGTCAAGGCGCCGCCCGTCATTGCGGAGATCCCCGACGGGACCGTGGTGGTGGGACAGGCCTACGCAACGACACCGTCGCTGGTGAGCGGCAGTCGGCCGATCGCGTGGTCGAAGGTGGCCGGTCCGGAGGGCATGACCGTCGATCCGAACACGGGCATGGTGAGCTGGGCCGGTCCGACCGAGGCGGGCGGGCCGGTGACGATGACGATCCGCGCGACTAACGCCTGGGGCAGCGACGACGAGTCCTGGAAGCTCACGTCGCTGTCAACGCCCGTGATCGCCGATGTACCGGACCGCGTCATCGGCGCCGGCCGGCCTTACGTCGAGACACTGAACGCACAGGGGAGCGTCCCAATCGGCTGGACGCTCGTCGACGGTCCGGGTGGGATGACGATCGATCCGAATACCGGAGCGGTGACGTGGCCCAATCCCGGTCCGGCCGACAGCACGCATGCCGTGACGATTCGCGCGACCAACAGCGCCGGATTCGACGAGGAATCGTGGACGATCGCCGTGAAGGGGGCGCCGACCATCGCTCCCGTTCCCGATCGAACCATCCTCACCGGCACCCCCTACGTGGAGAATCTGCAATTGACCTCAGGGAGCTTGCCCGTGCAGTGGACGTTCGTCGCCGGACCGGCGGGGTTGAGCGTGGACGCGACGACGGGTGTGGCAAGGTGGGAAACGCCGTCGACCAACCGGAGCCCGTTCACGACAACGGTTCGGGCGACGAATGCCGTCGGGGCGGCCGAGCGGACCTGGACGATCACCGTGAACGATCCGCCGCTGGCCCCGCTGATCAAGCCGATTATCGACCAAACGATGCGATTGGGTACTCCCTATGTCGCGCCGTTGGTCGGTCTCGAACGGGGCACGCCGCCGGTGCAATGGTCGCTGGTCGCCGGACCGGCGGGGATGACGGTGGATCCGGCCACGGGGGCGGTATCCTGGCCGACGCCGACCACGGCGGGCGGCCCGTTCACGGTCACAATCCGCGCCCGAAACGACGGGGGCCAGGATGAGAAGTCCTGGCTGTTGACGGTGAATCCACAAGTCGTCCAGGTGCGGTTGCGCATTCAGCCGGCGGGTGTCGGGCTCATGATGGCGGCGGACGGCGCGACGTTCGCCAACAGCCAGACGTTCACGTGGGAAATCGGGAGCAGTCACGCCCTGTCCGTTGTGTCGTTGCAGACCGGAACGGACGGCACGGAGTACTCCTTCGTGGGCTGGTCCGACGGCGTTGACACGCCCTTGCGAACGGTGGAGGCCGATGGTGAAGGCGAATGGGTGGCAAACATGCAGCGCGTGACGATCAACGAGCTGACCGTCTCCGGCCCCAATACGGTGCCGGAACGGACGACGGCCCAGTACACCGCGAAGGTCGTTCTCAGCGACGGCCGCATATCCGATGTCACGCAAGGGTGTAGCTGGACCCTTACGCCCGGTCAGGCGGGCACGATCAGCGGAAAGGGCCTGATGACCGCCGCTGCCGTCGATACGGACGTCCTGTGTGAAGTGCAGGTGGCCTATGTGGCGAATGGCCGTTCCTATGTTGCCCGCCGGCCGGTGACGGTCGTTCAGGTTCCCGCGACGTATTCGTTGACGATTTCCACGTCGCCCGCGTCGGCCGGCTCACCGGTGCGGACCGATTACAGGGAGGGCGAAACGGTAACGGTGCCCGTGCCCGCGCCGCCGAGTGAGGGGATGGTGTTCGTCCGATGGAGCGGCGACGGGATCGGCACCACGGATCCCCTTGTTCTGGTCATGAACGGTGACAAGAAGGTCGTGGCGGAGTTTGAGGCCGCATCCGTGCCGACGAACGGATTCTGCGGCTCTGCCCCGGCCGTCGGTATCGTGGGATTAGTGATCGGGCTTCTCGGGTCGCGTAGGGGTTCAAGGCGGCGGCGGTAAAGGCGAAGGGTAACGACGGAACGAAAAGCCGCAGAGACGCAAAGCAAGAAGCTGATAAGAAGAGTAGTAGCCGGTTGTAGCGATTGTCCCGCTGGCCGTCGCATGGAATCGGTCGGGCCGCTGTTCGGCCTGCGAGGCGCCGGCCGCCACAGATCGCTACGCGAACAGTGAAGAGGGGACGTTACGGGTACGGTCCTTCAAAGCGGACGGCCTGGAGGTGCCGCAGCTCCAGCGTCAAGCCGTCTCGCGAGGTGTTGCAGCCGACCATCAGTTGTGCAATCTGCTGGGTATCAAACCTGTGGTTCGAATCCTCGGGCGACCAACGGCCGTGTTGGAAAGCGGTGAAGGGGATCACCACGCGGCGCCACTGAAGACCGGCCCGTAGGTCGGGCTCCGAGATGTAGGCCGAACCGCTGGGTTCGACGATCTGAACGCGTACCTGTGTGCCGGTGTCTTCGAGATCGCAACGATACTCGAAGGCAACACCCTGCCATGCCGACAAGTCCAGGAACGGCGAGAACTTCAGGAACGGATAGGCCCAGCGATCGCCCGGCCGCGCAAAACGGATGGTGAAGCGGAGCATCGACGGCAGGGGCGACGCGATCTCCATCGTGCCGTTGGGCGAGATGTTGGTGACCCATCGCCCCACGTCACCCGACCAGAGGCTCATCGAGTCGGCGGGCTTGAGGCTGGCCAGATCAAACGAGAACGTGCTGATCGAGCGGGCGGCGGGCTTGGCGTCGACCTGGACGGCCAGGCGAACGGTTTGACGTTCGAGACGCGACCGACCGGGCCGGATCTTCACCGGCACAATCTGTCTGGCCATCGGCTCCAACCGGCCCGACCAGGCCGACGGCTGGGCCAACCAGGAACCGGGCAGTTCGAACTCCAGCGAGGCCTCGTGGGCGGCGGCCTCGTCGAGGTTACACAGCTCGACCTCGTAGTCAAAGGGGTTTGTCGAGTTGAGGATGTAGGCGTCGTTTCGTTTGTCCACAGGCAGGTTTCTTGCATAGCCTCGCGACACGACGCGACAGGGGGCTATGGCAGGCGGCGTCGTGCCTCGTTGGCGAGCTTGTTCGGTAAGGCCTGTCGGGGCGCGGAGGCCAACGACGTACTGTGTAGCGCGGCCGACCTCCAGACGGAGCCGACCGTGGGTCGCCTTGAGCTGCTTGCGGTCGCCCATCAGACCGACGAGCTGGACCTCCTCTGATCCGACCGGCAGGTCGAGTGACTCAGTCTTCTCAGCCCAGACAGCCGCGACGGTTGCCTCGCCGGTATTGAACAGGCGAGCCTCGACGCCGGGCGGCAGCGACGGAAGTCGTCCGAGGTAGTTGGCCTCGCCGAGCGAGTTCGCCGCGACAGCCAGGGCGATCATCGCCGGGTGCGGCGTCAGGTCGCGGCGGAGCAAGCCGAACTGGACGCCGTTTTCGAGGTACCACGGCAGCACGAAGACGAAGTGCCGATCGACGCCGGAGGCCAGCGACATGACGAGCGATGTGGGGATGAACTCGGCCTGTCGTGTCAGATCCTTCTTCGACAGGTCGCCGTTCTTGTCGCCGAGCAGCCGGATGCCCGCCTCGGTGAGCCAGGCCGGCCGGCCGGCGACCTGGTGTTGATTCAACAGGTTCAGATAGTCGGCGGCGGTCTTCGGGTAGTTCGCGGGGCTGTTGTAGATGTGGAAGTTGAAGATGTCGTAGTAGTCGGCCACGCCGCAGGCGAAGAGGTTTCTGGAGAAGTTTGTGGGGCCCTGGCACAGCGAGACCAGCAGGACCTTCACGTCGGGGGCGCCGGCTTTGAACCCGAGGTAGGCCGCCTTCTGGAGGCCGGCGAAGCGGTCGGACAGGTCGGGCCAGAATTCGATGTCCGCCTCGTTCCACACCTCCCAAGCCTGAATGCGGCCGGCAAAGTGTCGGCCGGCGGCCTTGGCGAATCGGTAGACCGTGCGGAGGTCGTCGGGGTTTCGCGTCTTTCCTTCGGAGGGGTGCGTCCAGGCCGGCGTGTCGTGGAAGATCTGGTAGACGTTGACCTTCTGATCGGCCAGCAGCGTTGCGACGGTGTCGTATTTGCCCCACTGGAAGTCCATGCCCTCTTTGGGCTGGACCTCACTCCAGGTGAACCGCTCGCGGACCCAGGTGATTCCAGCGCGGCGGAGCATCTTGGCCACCACCGGCCACTGGTCGGGTTTGCAGAGCCAGGCCGTTGCGCCGTCGACGGCGATTCGTGCCGTCGCGGTGGGCTTTGGCTTGGCGATGACTCCGAAGGGGACGGTGACCGTTTGCTGGCCGACTGAGCACGTCAGCTCATAGTAGCCGCAGGGCAGAGGGCCGAGGGCGATTCGCCGATCTTTGGCCTGGCCGGAGCGGATGTCTTCACCCTGGTAGTCGATCAGGCGATAGTCGAGCTTGTCCGGGTCCGCGGTGAATTGGATCTGCTCGCCTTCGATGAAGAGATTACCGGGGGCGTCCGAGGACACCCTCAGGCCGGAGGTTTCGGCGAGGGCGAGTTCCGTAATAGTCAGCAAGAGTAAGGTTGAGCAGGTCCGCATGATTGTCTCCGTTAGGTCCGCCTTCATCATGCGAGCGGACCCGATCCGTGAGTTTCTACCCGAATGCAAAGTTGCCATAGAGCGACACGAGGTTACACAAGAGTAAGAGGGCGATTACGTGAGCCGCAAGCACAGTGCTGAACGGATGATCGAACCGCAGGTACAGCCGGTAGGCAGTTCCCAGCCGGTAGGGTGTTACAAGGAGGCCGACGAGGGAGCCGTAGAGGGCGAGCCGCCGGGGATATGAGGGCTGGGCCGGGTGCAGCTTCCGCCAGAAGCGGCCCGGCAACAGACCACCGACCAGCGTCCGGCAAAACGACCACACCTTGTTCAGGGGGTGGTGTTCGAAGAGATAGGGATGCAGCCGACGGTTAGGGTCGAGCATTTCGTTCCAGTCGAAGCGATAGCCGCATTCGGGGCAGCGGGGTTGGATCAGGCCGCGAAGGTTGTATCCACAGAGCGGGCAGTCGCTGATGATGCCCTCGTCGATCTGGGCCCAGTCGGGGCTTGAGGTCGTCTCAGGTGTGGCGGTGGGCTCGGCCATGGCGTGCCTATTGTACCCGTGCGGGATTGATTCGTCGGGGTGGGGCGAGACGCCCGCCCCCCAAGCCTCTTACCGGGCCGACACGGCTCTGCAGAGCGTGCGGTGCGCGAAGTCCGCCCTGTGAGACTTCATAAGAGTGAGCTAGCGTCGACACCCACCGAACCGGCGTGTCCTCACGCCGGCCAGACCGTGCTGAGGACAGCACAGTTCGGCGGCGGGCGGGACACCCGTCCCCCAAGGCGTGCACCGATCCGACACTCTGGCACGGCTCACACCGGATCGACACGATCCGGCTCGGCAAAGATGCGGCGGGTAAAATCCGCCCTACCGGCTATGAATTCATTGCCTTCTTGAGGGCGACGATCTGCCGGGCGACCTCCAACCGGACCGGTGGGACCACGTCGGGGTTCGGCAGGATCTCGGTCGACCGCAGACCACCGGCGTTGGGAATGGTCACGAGCGATCGGGCTTGGTCGAGGGCCTTGTCGGCTGCAGCGATCGCGTCGGCCGATGCCTTGCCGCGAGCCTTGTACACCAACGCCTGCAGAATCCGGAGGTATTCGTAGTCCTCGATGCCTTCGCGGACCATCTCCAGCCGAATCGAGCTGACCGGCCGATCCAAGCCGACGCGCTCGCCCGGATACGTCAGGTACCCGTCGCCGTCCGGATAGCGTACCCAGTAGCTGACCTTGCCCTCGTCGCTCTGGGAGATGAACTTGTGCCAGCCCCGTTCCCAGGGGTCGTACGTCCACCACGACACGCCCCAGAATTCATAGCCCAGCACGCCGTATTTGAAGCAGTAGTAGGGCAACAGCCGCTCGGTCGCCAGATAGGGCGTATCGAGCGCCTGCTGGCCGTCGGTCGTGAACCAAAACCGATCGCCGGCGGCCTGCCGCTTGGCAATTGCATCAACGGGAAAACAACCGTACTGACCGATGCCCCACTGCGTGATGCAGCCGTCCCAGGCGGGGACGTACTGCCAGGTGCTCACGTAGATCGGCACCTGCCGATCCACGGACTGGATCATCTCGCAGAGCTTCTTCATCTGATCGACGACGTGGGCGTGCGTGTAGTGGGGTTCGTCGCAGAGGTAGTGTGTCACGCGGTCATACCAGCCGTTCTTCTTGAGGTGCTCCAAATAGGCACGATAGCAGGCCGTATAGGCCTTTCGGTAATCCTCGCTGGGGAACGCGTGGCCAAAGAGCGGCCGCGGCGTGTAGGCCCATCCGAAGGAATAGAGGAAGTCCGGTGAGTAGAACGTGCTCATCTTCAACTCGTCGAGGCAGACGCGAGCCGCCTCGTCGAAGGCCTTCGTGTCGAGTTCCACTCGCCCGTTTTCGTACTTGAAGCCGGGCTGCGGCAACAGCCCCGGCGAAACGCGATGGTCGGCCAGCAACGTATACCACTTTCGCATTTCACTGATCGGCTTGCCGCCGAAGAGATTCCAGCCCGGCCCGTCGCGGAGGTCGAAGGTGACCTTCAGCGAGGGGGTGTCGGGCAGCTCGAAAGGCCAAACCTCCACGTCGAGCGGGAGCTGCATCGGCGGAATCCCATCCGCCTGGATCGTGACGTGACCGGCGTAGGTTCCCGCGGCCGTTCCCGCAGGCACGGAAATCGTCAGCCAGATCGGCTGCGACTGATCGGCGGGCAGGTCGAAGGTGCGGCAGGGGGGCAGCGGGTCGGGCCAATCGCCCGCCCAACCGTCGGTTGACGGCGTGCCGATGGGGACCAAGCGATACCACGCGGGGAGCTTGCTGATGTAGTAGGCGCTGGGCTTGTCGACGGGCACATAGCCAACACAATCCATCCGTACCGGCGGCAGGGAACCACCGCCGTTCTTCAACGCCGAAACCTCCACACGGACGTTTCTTAACGGCTTGCCTGATCGTACGACCAGTTGAATCGGCTCGCGCTCATTGGCGGCCGACGAAACCCGTAGGTCCGTCGCAGGCGGACCCGGCAGGTCATCGCGAAAAACCTTTACGAGGGGGTTAACCTGCCAGACGCGAAGAGGCCGGTCCTCGCTGACGGAGACCGTGCCGGCGGTCTGAAACGAACCCACAACCGACTCGATGCCTCGACAAAAGAGGATGCCGTCGTGCCAAACAGTCCCGTGGGCGTTCATCGTCAGGTGCAATTGAGCGCTGGCGGCGTCGGCGGGCGCCTGCGCGACCGTCTGAAACAAGGCCCAGTCTGAATCGCCCGTGGCGTGGCCGTGCGTCGAAATAAACGGTGATTCCTTGGCCAACTGGCCGTTCGCCTGATGCCAGTGTGCGTGCAGGGTGACGCCTCCGTCGCTCACTCCCTTCGTCTTCAACCAGCCGGCATAGAAGTAGGTTGCCCCGGGTTGGATCGGGACCGGGCCCTGATGCCAGCCCGACCACGCCAAGGGTGCCCCCGGCGGCACCTCCAATTTCGCACAGTGGTCGCCGAAGAGCCCGCCCCTTTCTCTGGCGAGGGTGCACTGATCGTTTCCCTGGGCCGGCCATCCTGTGGGCGGCTGCCACGATTCGGGCAGATCTCCGCCGGTCTCGAAGTCCGGGTTCCTAACCAGATTCACCGGGCTGCGGACGAGAGCGGCGTACATCGCCTTCACGTCTTCCTCGGGTTCCGGCGACGATCCGAGGTAGACGTGAAAGGCCTTGCGCGTTCGTGGTGGAACCGAGGCCACGAACACGACGCGGCGACCGAAGCGGGCGGTCGTCAGACGGTCTTTCTCGGTTGCCGACTGATCGCGGGTTGGATCGAGAACGGCCACTCGAACGGACTTGGCCGTCTTGGCGACTTGGTGGATCTCGCGTTTCAATTCCGCCGAGACCGCAACATGGTCCAACGGCCGATCGTCGAGGTTGGTCGCCCATACCGTGGCTCTTGCCGGCCAGCGGTCACGGGGCAGCAGCCAATCGGACGTGCCCGGCGCCTCCGTCAACGCGAGGCGCTCGACGGCGATCGAAACCACCCGTGGGTTGTTGCCGGCATCCAGTGATTCGAGCGATACATCATCGAACCAGGCGGTGCCCGTACCGTGGAGCACCGTGCCGACGGTGGCCGACCGTGCCTTGGCCGGCGCGGTGAAATCGAGGGTTATCTTCCGCCAGTCATAGCTTCCTTCGCCGGCGTTGGCGATCTGATTCACGACCATGGGTCGATCGGCGTGGACGTGAACATACCAACCGGCCGTGCCTCTCACGTCTTGCGCGCGAACCCAGGCGGTCAGGCGGTAGCGGGCCCCCGGTTGGACGGGGATGTCCGACTGACCGGCCTGCACCCAGGTGGACGGCGATCCTGCTTCCACGGTGGTTCGAATACACCGACGACCTCCGTGGGGAGCGTCGGCTACCCAATCAACCCGGTGCTGAGCATCGGCCGATAACGTGTCCCAATCATCAGGCGACGTCTTGCCGGATTCAAACCCGCCGTTGACCAGACCCGGTCGGGCATGGTCCGGCGGGGAGACGGCACGGGCATTGTCGAAGTAGATGAGATAGCGGGTGCGTGACGCGCCTTCCTTGTCCTGTCCCGCCTTGGCCGCGGGGCAATCGATACGGAATGAGAGTCGATCGCCGGTCGTCAGCAGGCCGGCGCGCTTCGAGCAACCCCCACTATCGGTGAAACCGAAAAGGAGTTCGCGGTTTAACGCGTCGCATACGCGGACCGCCTCGGCGGATTGTCCGACCAGATCGACCTGGCCGGCGCTCATTCCGATGTCGATATGCCGGATTATGCCCTCAAGAGGTTCATCGGCACCATTCACGATCTCGATGACGGCCCGCGCCTTCCATACGCCGCCTCCGGCCGACACCAACGAATCGGCCCAGGGCAAAGGCTTGTCCGGGGCCGCGAGCAGGGGAGCGCCAAGGATCAACTCCAGTGTGCAGACGGACACGAATGCCGCATGATTCATAAGGAACCTCCGGGACGCGGGGGTAATCGCCCCGCGGTCACCGTGAAACATGGGAGCACAACGCTGGCCATATATCAAGAATCGCCCCATCTCGTACGTGCGGCCGTTCCTCAAGGGTCGCATTCCTGACGGGTGTCGGCCGGGCGCCCGCGTCCGTCGCGGGCGAGTCGCCCGGAGCACCATTCCCACCGAGGCGGAGGTGTGTCTCACGCCGCCTGCCGACAAGTTCGTACAACTTCGGGCGCGAGCCTGACAACTCGGCGAGCCCCGCTCGCTATACTCACCGTGTAGCACACGTCTGGTGTCGACTGAAACGGTTTCGAGGTGCCGGGGTTCATGGTTTCCTGCCGATTGCCGCACGTCGTCGCGACAGCGTTCGCCCTGTATCTCGGGCCGGCGCCGGGCGCCGTCTCGACAGCGGCCGCCCAGACTTCGCCGGAAGTGCAACTCAGGGAGGGGCTCTATCAGGAACAGACTCTCCGTCAGCCGGAACTGGCGGCCAACACGTATCGCGGGTTGACGGAAATGGCCCACGCGCCGACCCTCATCCGGGCCGAAGCGCACCTGCGATTGGGCATCTGTCTGGAACGGATGGGACAGGTCGACCAGGCCCGCAGAGAGTTTGAACGGGTCGTCCGACAATTCGCCGATCATCCGATCATCGTCGAACAGGCCCGACAGTGTCTCAATGCCATCTCGGTTGCCGATCCGGCCACGCTGATGCCGCCGGACTCGCTTCTGTACGTCGAACTGCTACGCCCCGGACGACAAGTGGAGGGATTCCTCGCGTCGCTGAAGGATCTGGACGAAGCCGGCCTGGAAGTACTGCTGACGCGCCTTCTCGGCGAGAAAGGCTTTCGCCGGCTGAGCAATATGCTGATCGATGCCGTCCGCGAAGACCTGACCCATATCGATTCGGTGGCCGTCGGTATTCTCGCTTGGGAGGACGCACCCTACGGGATTCCGAACAGATTCCTCGTGGTGATTCATCCCGGCAAGAGCATTGCCGCACGCGGTTTCCTCGCCATGCTTGCGCAGGCTTCCGGCAGGCCGTCCGGAAGCTACAAGGACGTGAAGCTGTGGGACATACCGGACGGTCAGGACGGCATAATCACGTTCGCCAACCTTCCCGACCGACCCGGCGCGGATGCGGTCATGCTCGCGGGCAAGGACCGACAGGTCGTTTGTCGGGCAATCGACCGCCATCAGGCGGGCGCGAAGGCAAGCGGCCTGGCTTCGCAGCCGGAGTTTCGCCGTCAAGCGGGTGCGCGACGTCGCGAAAGCGCGCTGCTGCTCTACGCGGATGTGCCCCGCATCCTCGATCGCTTTCAGGCGTATCTGAACAGCGTGGGGCAAGAAGACTACCGGGTGAGTCGACGCCTCCTCGCGCTCGATACGATCGAGCGGGGGATGGCCAGGGTGGCTCTTCTCAACGACGGTGCCCTCTTCGAACTCAGCCTCATGTTTAACGACAAGCCCAATCCGTTCTACGACATGTGGCGAACGCCGCCGGCCGATCTCTCGCTGCTCGACGTCGTGCCGACGGACACCGCGGTCGCCGCGCTGATGTCCGTGGGCGAAGGTCGTCGGAAATGGGAACAGATCCGGGCGTTTTTCGATCAAGTCGGCGCGGTCAACCAAGCGGACACCGGCTCGGCCGAGCGGGACCCGTTTCGACTCTTCATTCAACTCGAGGCGATGGTCGGGCCGACGTTCGCCGAGGATGTCATTAGCAATTGTGCGAGCGTCGGCATCATCCTGCCCACCCTGGGGCCCGCACGAACACCGATGCTGCCCTGGCCTTGGGACAACGCCGTGGCGATTCTCCGCATGACCAAACCGGATGAGTTCTCGCGCCTTCTCGAGCGAATCCTCTCCGATCATCTTCGAGCCGGTCTGGACATGACGCAGACGGCGGGTGTGCAAACATGGGCCTACATGCACGACTCCACAGGCGCCGAACGAGCCTTCAGTGTCGCTCGGCTTGGCGCCTTCCATCTGCTCGCCTTGAATCCGGACATGCTGAGGCATGTCTTGGCCGCGCATCGCAGCGGTGAGGTCATGGGGCGATCGGATTTGGGCCGCGCATCCGTCTCCGCCATACCTCGCACCGCCGGCAAGGTCCTTCTGGTCCGTCCCGAGTTGGTGGGAAACGGGCTGCGCGCCCGGCAAGGATTGAGCATGCTCAACCTCAAGCCGGTTCGACCCGTGGTGATCTACACCATCGAACAGCCGACTCAGGCCGCGCTGCGCGTCGAAATCGGCGATCTGACGGACCAGTTGAACAACGTCATTCTCGCGGCGGGTGCGAGAAGTCCTACGTCGGCGCCGACCATCGCGCGCCCGGGGCCCGCCGCTTCAACATCCTGGGCTTCCACGTCACGGTGACGCGGAAGCGCCGGGGTCACACAATGCCAGCACCACCCGGGCCGGGTGGCGGGGCGCGGTGCTCCGTCGCTCGGCCCCGGATTTTTTCCCGACGAGTCCTCTCTCCCTTCGCCCAGTCCCGTCTTCCGTCCAATGCCCTCGCGTCTTCCGCCGGGACGGCCGGGTTCAGGAAAGGGGGGTGGCGTCCGTGACGGCCTCGTTGTATGGTAACCGTGCTCTCGGCACATACGCATTCCCTTCGTTTCGCCCTCCTGCCCGCTCGGGCCCGGGTTTGTGGGAGGACCCCGCATGTACGCCATTCTTCAGGTCGGACTCATCGCCGTGATGACCTCGGGTGCACAAGTCCCGGCGTGGCGCCGGACACTGGCGCCTTCACCGGGACCGTTTCACGTCGTCGTCGAAGAGGGACAACCCAACGCCACGATCGTACTACCCGGCGATGCCCACGAGCTTGAACGATATGCCGCCGACGAGCTTCAACGATATGTGAAGGCCGTCACCGGAGCGACGCTCCGAATCGTCCATAACCCTCAACCATCGGAAGGTTACGTGATCTCGCTGGGTCAAACGGAGACCGCAAAGTCCGCCGGCTTCACCCTCACCGAAGCCCGACTCGGTCGCGACGGTTATGCCGCCGCGGCGACCGATGAGGGCTTGGTGATCGTGGGGCGATGTCCAATCGGCACGCTCTTCGGCGTGTACGACCTCATCGAGCGGGAGTTCGGCGTGCGGTGGTGCGAGCCTCAGAAGAATGGGGGCGAGGTCGTGCCGGCGACCGGAACGCTTCGTGTCGGCACGTTCCGGCGCGAGTTCAAGCCCTCGTTCGATTACCGCTGGGTGGAATCCGGCGACTGGGCGCTGAAGCAACGGATGAATGTGCAGGTGAAAGTGAACGGCAAGCCCGTCGGCGTCAACTGGAAGTGGCACTTCCACACGTTTCACACCCTCATTCCGTCGGAAAGGTACTTCGACACACATCCGGACTGGTTTCCACTCATCGACGGCAAACGCCGACCGCCCAAGAGCGATCGCAGCCAGGATGTGCAACTTTGCACGAGCAACCCCCAGGTCGTCGCCCGATTGACCCAGGGCTTGCTTGAGACCCTCGATGCCGATCCGACCATCGAGATCATCACATTGTCGCCTAACGATGGCGGCGGCTTCTGTGAATGCCCCAACTGCAAAGCCCTGGACGGTCCCGATCGCGGATGGTTCGCGCGGTACTCAAACCGCCTCGCCGTCCTGAACGAATCGATCGCCCAACGCGTAGCCACGCGCTACCCGAACGTGAAAATCAAGGTCGGCGCCTATGCCATGTACGCCAAGCTGCCCGACCTCAAAGACTACAGGCCCGCGCCCAATCTGATCGTTCATCTGTGCCACTTGTACTTCTGCCACAATCACCCGATCGCGAGCGGGCAATGCCAGTTGGGCAAGACGTACCACCTGCCGATCGGACAGTTTCTGCCAAATCGGCAATACGCCGAAATCCTCAAGCAATGGCGAGCCGTCACGGACAACCTGTTCGTCTACGAGTACTACGCCCTGGGCGGTTGGTCGAAGCCGGAACTGCTCTGGCCGTTGGTCCATACGATGCGGTACGACATCCCCTGGTATCGCGACATGGGCGTGAAGGGGTTCTACACGCAGACCGGCCCGTGGCCCCGAGCCCCGCTGAACTACTACATCGCCGCCAAGTTGGTCTGGAATGCGGATCTGGATGTCGACTGGCTCATCCGGGACTTCTGCCGAAGCTTCTTCCAAGAGGCGGCCGACCCAATGCGCCGGTATCTCATGGGAATCGAAGAGGCCATGATGCGATGCAACCAATGCATCTCCTATGGATTGATCGATGGCCAGGCTAAGGCTGCCGCCCCGAGGATATTCAACAAGGAAGTCCTGAACCAACTCCGTTCGCTCCTCGATCAGGCCGCGCGGTGCGCGACGACCGACTTCGTCCAACGCCGCGTTGCGGCAATCCGAAAAGCGTTCGACAGGTGCGAGCAATCGGTAACGAACAAGAAATGACGCCGATCCCCTCTACGCGATGCGATGTTCGTCGGCTCACGTGTCCCTCGAAGCGAGTGACAGGCGTAGGACCCAAATGAACCATAGAGGTTTGACTCTATGAATAGTAGCAATCATGCGGCACGAGCACGGGCGGATCGTAAGGTCTTTTTTTACAAAGGCTTGAGTCTTGGCTCTTGCCATCCATCGCACCTCGCAAACAGCGCAAAAATGACGGTCAAAGTCGACCAAGCAGAAAGAATACACCTTGACCATAAGGTGCAGTCAAAGTAGGATCTATTGGAGAGGAGAGGATCTGGTCTCCACAGAGGAGAGGATCAAATCCCCCCATGGTGTAGAGGGCTCGGCCGTCGGATTTCGACAGGCCGAGGATAGCAAGTCTGAAGACGGTACGGCGTATTGGGCGGTACACAAGAAGGAGGTGGGGTGAGGCGCCTTCACCCCGATGCGGGATTGGGTGAGGACCCCTCAGGTTCTCAGCGCGACCGATTCCTTGGACGCACGATGAAGGTGCTCGTGGAATCGGGTCCGAAAGAAAGCGAAAGGAGGAAGTGGCGAGGAACAAGGGATCGTGGAGTCTTAACAGCAAGTCCTTAGAGGGTTCTACGGAACGGAAAGAAGAACAGGGAGAAAGGAGGACTGGATGAAGAGGACCTATCTGACAGTCGCAGCTTTGCTGTGTTGTACGACAGGGGCATGGGCTGTTGTAATGCCCACATTGACGCCGGTTCCCGGCACGCCCAAGGTCTGGACGCAGTCGAACGGCGGCGCCGACCTCTACCTTTTCGATCAGTTGGGGTCGTATTTTTTCATCGGCGGTGTTGCGGCTTCTCCGGTGGGCGACGACTACTACCAAGAGGGAACGATCACGTTTCACAACATCTGTGAGCTGGGATTCATCGCTCGGGCGGACTTCAACAACGGCAAGACCTATGAGTGTTCGTTCAATCCCGAGGATGGCTACTTCAATCTGGTGAAGGTCACCGGCTTCACCACGTTCGTGAACTTGGCCAACGTCAACACCGGCATTCTTCCGCCGGAGGATGCCCAATTCAAGATCGGTTTCAGCGCCAACACCGAGGGGGCCAATGTGCGTCTGAAGGGTTGGCTCTACGAGTCCGACGGTGACTTGGTCGCGTCTTTCGACTACCTGGACGACGGTACCAAAGGTGGAAGTTCTTACATAGGCGGTGCACTCGGTACCTGGGCATTCAAGAGCACGCCACAATTCCTTGAGGGTACCTGGACGGGAATGAGGGTAATCGTTCCCGAACCGGCGACGATGGGTTTGGTGGGCTTGGGCGCCCTCCTCATGTTGCGCCGACGAAAGTAGGGGTTGTTGCTCAACGTAGCGTGGTGTGAATGCTAGTTCCGGGCGGACGTTCCGGTTGCGTTCGCCCGGCTTCTTTTTGGAGAAAACAAGAGCCGCAAGAACGGCCCTTGCGCAACGGCCTCCATTGACCTGTCGTTTGACCCGCCGTTCGGCGTCCTAACCGCCGACCTGCATGATCGCCATGGCGGTCACGGTATCGACGCCGGCGGCCTTGAGCACGCTGGCGACCGACTGCTTGGCCTCCTTGACGTGCTCCTGCTCCATCAGGCACTTGTCCTTGTAGAAGGCGGCCACTTTGCCTTCGAC
The DNA here is from genome assembly GCA_964596165.1 of uncultured Planctomycetales bacterium. Taxonomy (GTDB): domain Bacteria; phylum Planctomycetota; class Phycisphaerae; order UBA1845; family JAFGLZ01; genus CAYUQT01. Next base: position 19,974 of record CAZQTW010000048.1, read on the forward strand.
GATCTTCGGGATGATCTTCTCCGGCTTGCCCTCGCTCTGGGCAATCTCGGCCGCCATCTTGCGGACCTTTTCGACCTCTTCGGCCGGCACATCCTTTGCCGTAATGCCGAGCGGCTTGCAGAAGGCGATGTGCATGCACAGGTCCTTGCCCACTTGTGGATTGGCGGGCGCCTTGTTCATCGCGGCCATCACACCGATGCTCCCGTCAAAGTGGACGTAGCCCACGAGGTGTTCGCCCGTGATCCGCCGGCAACGAACCAGTTTCATGTTCTCCTTGATTCGGGCGAAGACGGACTCGATGAGATCCTTGACCGTCTTGGTCGAGTCTCCGACGTACGTGGCGGCCACGACGGTCTCGGGGGACGGATTCTCCTCAGAGCCGGCGGCCACCTGCTGGGCAATCTGATTGCTCAGCTCGGCGAACAGTTCGTTCTTCGCAACCGGCGGAGTCTCGCACCGCATCTCGATCAAGGCCCCCGCCTTGCCGTCGGGACTGATGTACATGCCGATCCGCCCTTCGGCGGTGACACGATCGGCCTTCGTCTCCAGTTTGCCCTTGGCCTTCTTCTGGAGGATGTCGATGGCCTTCTTCTCGTCCCCGTTGGCCTCGGTCAGGGCGGCCTTGCACTCCATCATCGGCAAGCCCGTCTTCTCACGTAGCGCCCGTACCTGTGCCGCGGTAATCTCCGCCATGATCGTCCGTCTCCTTCATCGCTGACGCAATGTTGCCCGATCCCAGCAACCCATAGTGGAAAGGATGAAGAACGAAAGACGAAGGGGGAACAACCGTCAACCCAATGTCATTCCTCTGCCTTCATCCTCCATCTGCCTTCTTCTCGGGTGGGTTACCCTTGTGATCCCGACTGAACTGGGCTAGCGACTCGTCGGTTCGGCTTCGGAACTCACCGGGGCCGATTCAACCTCCGCCCCCGTGCTGCCCGGCGCCGGTTCGGCGGCCGCCGCCGGCGCCTCGGCGGGTCCACCGGCCTCACCTCCGGCGCCCTCCGGAGCCGGGTGTTCTTCGCTGCCCCGTGCGACGGCCCGCGACGATCGGCGGCGGGCAGGTCGTGCAGGTTCTTCTTCCTGAGGCTTGGTCTCAGTCCGCCCCGCTTTCCCTTCCATCGCCGCGTCGGCAAGCTGGCTGATGATGACCTCGATCGCCCGCATCGCATCGTCGTTGCCCGGGATCACCAGATCGACCATGTCGGGGTCGCCGTCCGTGTCGATCAGACTGATCGTCGGAATGCCGAGCTTCTTCGCCTCCTTGACCGCAATGTGCTCGCGGCGAACATCCACAAGAACCAGCACTCCGGGCAACCGATTCATCCTGCGGATGCCCTCGAGATTCCTCTGGATCTTCCGGCGCTCGCGCTTCAGCGTCGATTCCATCTTCTTGGAATAGCCGCTCATCGCGCCGCTGGCATCCAAGGCCTCGAGTTCCTCGAGCCTCGCCAACCGCGACCGAATCGTCCGGAAATTCGTCAGCGTGCCACCCAGCCATCGCTCCGCCACGTAATGCATCTCGCAACGGATGGCCTGCTTCTTGATAATCTCACGGGCCTGACGCTTGGTGCCGACGAACAGCACGTCCTTGCCCTCGGCAACAACCCGCGCCAGAAGTTTCTTGGCCCGCAGCAGGCCCTTCAGGGTTTCCTTAATGTCGATAATGTGGACTAGTCCACGCTTGCCGAGGATGTAAGGCGCCATCTTCGGGTTCCACCGGCTGACACGGTGGCCGAATTGAACGCCCGCATCAATCAGCTCGCGCACCAACGGCTTAGACAAAATCTCACCTCCGCATGATCATGATGTAGGGAGCCAGCCAAACCCAAACGCAAAGATTAGCAGCTTAAGGAAATGTGAAGAGCAGGTCAAGCGCAAATTCGGGCAAAACAAGGTGGTGTAGGACGGATCTTGCGAACCCCACTGCACGGATGCAACAGCAGGTCCTCCGGACCAAACGACCAGGGCCACAAAACGGTAACAGGAGGCGGAACTCAGCGCAGCCCCCGCAAAGCGTCTTCAGGGCAAACTGACCCCCGGCCCACCGTCGGTCACAGTCAAAAGACTGATCGCGGCGCGACTTGACTAGTCAAGCCGCCATCGCTTCTTAAGCGGTTGCCGTGAAACACGTTGTAGATGACAACGCGCAAGAGATGCCGTGCGAATTCCGACGATTGCTAATTGCCAGCCCCCATAAGACCGCTATACAATACGGAGAACGCTGGTAGTATCACAACGACCTACGACCAACGTCGATGGTCCAAATCGGTGGTGAGAGGAATAGGTCGTTGCCAGGTTCACCGTTCGATCGGGGCGATACTTCGTCTACTCCCATCTGATCCCCGGATCGGCGGAAGACACACATCGAAGGAGCCTGAAATGAGGCGGGTGGTGCAAGTCTCGGCGAAGAAGGGATTCACGCTGATCGAACTGCTGGTCGTGGTGGCGATCATCGCGCTGTTGATCTCCATTCTCCTGCCCTCGCTTAGCAAGGCGAGGGAGCAGGCGCGGACGGCGCTGTGTCTGAGCCGCGTCGGCCAGATGACCAAGGCCATGTTGCTGTACGCGGAGGACTACGGTGAAACCCTGCCGTTCGTCGCCACGGGGCATTACTATCCAAGCCTCCCGGACAACGACGTGCCGGACCCGAACGAGCGATGGTTGATGGACTGCATCACCGCCGCGGGCGGCGACCCCGCCCTGGCCAGGAGCCTGATGCGACAGATCGCTTACGGTTCCGAGGAAAACTGGCCGTCCTCGGTCAAGGTGCCGCAGAGCGGACTGCTTTTCCAGTATACCCGCTTTGAGAATGTGTACCGGTGTCCGGAGTTCGAGAGGATCAGGGATCCCGCCAAGACGCACAACGCGTTCAACTACACCCGCGCCATTTGGGCCCGACGCTATCGTTGCCAATACGAAGCACAGTTGGATGGCATATCGGCGGATGCGGTCGGCGATGTACAGGGCCCGATCATGAAGCCAAGCAAGATCCACAATTGTGCCCAGATGGCGATGTTGCTGGACGAGCAGTGGGATCGGCACGTGGCGTGCAACGGGCAGTACCCAGGCGGCGCGAACTATACGAGCAATCCCTATCATTCCCCGTATGTGTGCAACGACTACCTGTTCTTTCTCGACAATATCATTGCCGTCAGCCATGGTTCGCCGACAACCTCGGACCTGCACAGTCTGGACGTGGTCTCCAACCCGATGAAGAGTCCTCATCTGTGGAAACGAGGGGGGGTTGGATTCTACGACGGGCATGCCGCCCTAATGCGAGATCCGTGGCCTACGTACGAACTGGGCAAGAACAAGAGATCCGCAACCAACTACCCCTGGCGGTTCGGCAGCGCCGGCCCTCGTATAGACGACGAACGATACATCGTCAGGATCTTCGTGACGTCCATGTGCTACTGGCAACGCGGGTTCGATCCAATGCAAGAGTGGGGAAAGCAATTCCTCACGCCGCCGATCTAGCGGTTAGTACAGATGTTCTTGTCACCTGCTGTCCCGCCCGGGCCGACCTGTCCCCACGTCGGCCGTGAGGGGTAAGAGAGCCCGGGTGCAAGGCCCCGCCAAGAACAGCAGGGCTTGGCCTGCGGACGGCAACGCCCAAGAACAACGGTCACGACCCCATGGTGGTACGTCACAGATGAGTCTGCGAGTTCGTCGGGGGGGCTAGCGCACCGGCGAGCCGCGGCCCGACATCAACCTCGTCCTCACATGCGTGACCTCCCTACGCACGATCATGACATGCCACAAGAGCGTCTTCTCTTACGGCACACGGACGATGCCAATATGACGACATGACGAAGGAACAACGCGGGTGCGCTTGATCAGACGCGAGCCCTGTCTGACCGGCACAAAACGACGGCGGGCGAATCGCTCGCGGATCCGACCGCCGCCTGAAATGACCCTGCGTCCCAAACGGTCGATGAGAAACGTCGCTGTCCGGGCCGGCTCACAAACCGGAATACCCTGACTCTACCAGAGTCGTCGAATCACGACGGCCAATCCCAGCGTCAGCAGCACCACCGCAACAAACGGGGGCAGACCGCTGCCGCACTTGAACGTGGCCTCAACGGCGTAATCCTGGTCCATCGTCAGATAGAGTACGCTGTTGGAATCCGTCGACATGAAATTCGGATCCGGATACTTGCTGGGATCCGTCCAAATCGCCCAGCCGCCGAACGACTTCCCGTTGATCGGTTGAGCGGCCAGCACAATCTCCGTGCCGTCTGTATATCTGTACTCCCTCTGGTCGGGCAGATTCGGATCGTTCGGGTGGGGCAGCGCGGGACACACGTCGACCGAACCATAGTTGGGTTTCACCACGTACAGGTCGAGATTCCGTGCCACGGGGCTGAACTCGGCTCCTCTGCATTCCACGTGGTTGCTCACGATCCACGCCGGGAGGTCCTCGGCATTGACGGCGTACACGCCGAGGAGGCTTATGCCTTTTTCGTGGAACCGGTAACGACTCGGCTCGGGCTTCCACGATCCGAAATTCTTGTAGACGAGCGGCTGGCCCGTGTCGGCACGCGAGACCATCACATAGTTCGCGTCATTCCAGGCCGTGGGGGCATTGGCGTACTTGTCGCCTTCCCATACCGCGGACTTCCACAGCGGAACACCGGCCGGCGCATTCGGAACACTGGTATCGCCATCCGCGTCAAAAGCGAACAGTATCCAGACGCCTTCCGCAAGGTTCAGATTGTACGATCCGCCGGGTCCGTACCATGTTAGACCGCCATCGGGGGCACAATGCATGTACACATACGGCGTTTCGCCTGGGTGCTTCTGAATACCCAAGAACATGCCCGTCCATCCGGCCGGACTCACGTGCTGACCGAGCACGCCTTCACCCTTGTCCGCGTTGATCCACCGAACATGGGCGAGCTCGTAGTGGCTCTTTTCCTTGCTGAAAAATGTCTCGCTAAGATTGGGATCCTGTGATTCGTCGGGATACATCCTGTAAACATAGGGCGGCGTGTTCACCACCCCACCAATGAAGGCGAAAGGCCATGTCGGCAGGGCACTGGTCCAGAGGTTGAAGCCGTTTGGGTCCACCCAGGCCGCCCAAGCCTCACCCATGACGGCCCAGATCTGCCACATCGGGTTGTCGCAGTCCCAGGGCACCACACTAGGATCGTAGAGGTTGGGATCCAAATACAGGTAGTCACCGTTGACATAGTAATAGCCACATGTGTGGTCACACGGATCGTCCCAGTAGTTGGGATCGCTGTAGAATCCGTCCAGAAAGATGTCGTAGTAGCTCGCCATCGCAGGGGCGCCTACAAAGAACATCAGCCCCACCATCAGACCCGTCACACCTGTTCGCCTCATGTTTGACTCCTCTCCAAGATCTGTTCGCAACCCCCTGGTCCTCTGCCAATCCACCCACGCCGCCGTTCAGACACCCCGTGCGGGTCAGGCGTTCTAGTCAAGATTCAGCATGTACAGACAAGCACACCGAACGGCGAAATGCCTCCTCACCATATTTTCTCTCTCAGAACAGCCAAGGCAAGAGAAAAAGCGTTCCTGAACCACTACCTGCTACAGATCTCATTCGTGTCTTCAAAGTGTGCAATTGTCGGATATGCGCCGCCCTCTGCCGGCACCGACCTAATCCCTTGGACGCCGTCTTCCCCGCCTGCGCCTTGGATCGCGGCCTCCGACCGGCCATAATGACTGCCATGTCCACCGGAACCAAACCCGCGGGGTTGCGCAAGTATCTGCGTGTCACGGTTGTAGCTGTCCCGATCCTTCTCGTCGCAGCGCTCGCCGCAGCCTGGGCCGCGTTCAGACATATCCCAGCGTGGTATCGCCCGGTCTATGTCCCCCTTGAGGCCGAACAGGACGCCCGTGATGAACTGGGCGCCGCGTTCACCGAACTCAGTCGCGGCATGGGCCAGGGCAGACCGTTTGATTTCGTCGTTCGTCAGGACGAACTCAATCGATGGCTCGTCGCCCGAGATCGCATCTGGCCGGCGAGCAAACGCTGGATCCCCAAGCAAATCGCGGACCCCATGATCGTCTTCGATCGCGACGAGGTCCGACTGGCCGGGACATGGCGCGGTCCCGGACCGAGAACGGTCCTCAGCGTTCGGTTCCGGGTCGAGATGAAGGACGGCCGCCTTCGGGCGACGGTCCAGAGCGTGCGGGGGGGGGCGCTACCGGTGCCGTTGGCCGTCATCAAGCGAGAGGTCGATCGCCTCGAACGGAATTGGGCCGACCGAAACGAGCCGCTCATGCCGGAGGGCGGATCGATCGTCGGCGCCATGGAGGGAGCACCCCTGCCCAACGAGATCCCGTGGTCGCAACCCAAGGGGAAGTTCCGAATCGAGTCGCTGTCCGTAGCGCCGGGCGAACTGCGAGCGCGACTCGTCCCGATGGTCCGGCGGGCGGCCGGAGAAAACGACTTCCGAACACGATGACCTTGCTCCGAGCGGTGAGGGGTCCTATACTGCTTCATGAACCCATGGCGGCTCGGGAGGTGTCGGCCGCCTGCGGGTGCTTCATGAAGGTGATGCATGCCGTTCTATGAGTATCGCTGTGATGAGTGCGGGCATTCGTTCGAGGAACTTGTCCGCAGCATGACCACGCCGGTGAAGGTCAATTGTCCGTCGTGCGGTAGCAAAAAGACGACTCAACAGATCAGTCTTTTCGCCGCTCAGACGGCCAGTCCGTCGCTGTCCAGCCCCGGCAAAAAGTGTGCAAGTTGCTCCGACGGGAGCTGCCCCTATTCCGGCAAGTAGTTCGGGGTCGCCTCATTCATGGGCCGAACGCGATCGAGTCAGCGTGAGAGTAAGTCGTCGTCCGTTGCCGGCCTGTTGGCATGGATCCTTCCGGGACTGGGCCACTGGTACCTGGGGCACCGCGCCCGAGCAGTCATCATCCTGATCACGATCTCAATCACCTTTTGGACCGGGGTGGCCATCGGCGGCGTCAAGTCAACGATCGACCCGCAGGAAAACCGGATCTGGTTCCTGGCGCAGGTGTGCACGGGCGTACACACAATCGCCGGGGCCGTGTGGTCCGGGCAGTTGGATGCGGTCGTTCGTCGCTGTCCAGACTGTAAGGCGGAGCTTTCCGGGGGCCCCGACGGCGAATCGACCTGTCCTCGATGCAACCGGCGGGTGACGGCCGCCGAGGCGTCCACGAAGACCCGGCTCGCCTTCTGGCCACAAGTGGACATCGCCGTCGTCTACACGGGCATCGCCGGCTTGCTCAATGTGTTGGTGATCCTCGATGCCGTCGCCCGTGCCGAGCTTGAGCCGCTCCAGGCCGCTCAACCGGTGGCGGGGGGAGGCGGTCGTGGCTGAGTCGCTAATGGCCCTTTTTACCACGCCGATGCCCGAGTTGTCGGGATGGCAACGCGCAGGCCTCCTGCTTCCCTTGGCCCTGGCAATCGCCGTGATCTACAAGACGATCAAGTGCAAGACCGTTCGCGACATTCCAATGGCGAGTCTTATCCTATGGGTGACCATCGTTGCCGGCATGTACGTCGTCGGCATCGGCCTGATGTTCGTCTATCAATTCCTGAGCTGACAAGAACACAATTCGGTTCTCAGGCCCACCCTCCCGACTCCACGCTCCCTCACGGTCGCGACGCTGATTGCGGATTGGGAGCTTCCGGGTTCGGCGTTATGCCGGCGCGAGGGCAAGTCCGCCTCCGCTGTGCCTTGCCGTGGAAAGGCCGGTCTCGGGTTCGAGAAGCGGTTTCGGACCCAAGAGGTAGTCCAGGGCGAACACCACCGCGCTCAGGCCGAAGAACAGGCAGTTGGCGAAGGGACTGACGCTGGTCTCGCGAAACATGGCGTCGATGAAGTAATCGACGAAGAGAATCCAGTACAACACCACCACGTCGCGGCTGATCAACTCGCTGCCGACGGCCGGCAGGCGGCGATACACCCTCAGGCTCGACCGAAGCAGGGCGACCAGCAACACGACATACAACACGACCCCAACGGCGCCGCACTCCGCCAGAATACTGAGGAAGTTGTTGTGCTCGATGGCGGTGGACGCGAACGCGTAGTAAGGGCTGGTTGGGTTGTGGGCGTATTGAGGGGCGTAGTCGCGGAAGTGGCCGAACCCGCAACCGAAGACCGGGCGATCCGTGAACATGTCCCAGGTGATCAGCATGAGGCCCAACCGCACATAGATCGGCTCTACGCTGGTTACTCCGCCGACCTCTCGTTGGGTGGACGTAATGTTGCTCCAGTTGTAGGAGGCCCCGACGATGACGACGGCCGCAATGAGTGAGAGACTGACGATGCGATTCATGCCTCGCCGCGAGAATCCAATCCAGAGCATGCCCCCCAGCGCCGCGGCCAACCAGACACTGCGGGTGTGTGTCCAGAAGATAACGGGGAGCGTGCCCAACGACGCCAGTCGACACGCCCATCGCATGCCGGGGCCGGACATGCGCGCCAACACCAAATTGTTGTAGAAAACGTAAACCAGCGCCAGGCCCATGATGGGGGACGCCAGAAACGGTCCGCGGACGCGGCCCCAATGGATCCCCTTGGTCGGATCGGCAATGTAATCGGGCCAGACCAGCGACCAAAGCTGGAAGTACTCGGCCCAGCCGGTAAACGTGAGATACAGGCCCAGCATGAAGAAAAAGGTCAGCAGTCGCCGGACGTCGCGGTCATACTGGATGCAGTGCACCAGCATGACGAAGACCAGGAAGGGGAACCAGTAGCCGCCGATGAGCCGATAGTGAACGCTCACGATCGAGGCCGTCTTGAATCCCGACACCGCGGCGGAAAGGGTAAAGTAAGCGAGGACGAGCACCATCAGTCCGCTCGTGGGCCAAGCCCAGCGGATGCGCAGGCGCCCCACGGCACCCATGGACAAGAAGACGAGGACAAGAACGGCCAGGAAAACACGGGGGATGGTGAGATTGAAAAAGCCGGGCAAGATCAGCCGGGCGAATTCCTCGTCAAGACAGGTCACCGAAGCGAACCATGTCAATAAGCCAATCAACGGATTGCCGAGCACGACGTACGTTGCGAACGCCGTCAGGCCGCCGATTCCGGCCAACCAATACAACATGAATTCGGCCGGAACGAGCCATAGCGTGACGGCCGAAACGCCCGCCACCAACGCGATCATGAAAAGGCTGATCTTCTGACTGGCCAGTTGCATGATGAAGGATCGCTCAGTGGCGCGGATGCCTTGCCCGCGCACGCAGGGGCGAGACGTCCGTGCCGCGTCTACATCCGACGATACAGGAAGCCGGGAATCGGAAATTGCCTTCGGTTCAGCACAATGCCCAACAGCCTACCGCGACTCTGTTCGATTCGCTTCTTCGCCTCGGCTACCGTCTCGCGGCGCGTCACGCCGGTTCGGGTGACGAGAATCGTGCCGTCGACCAGACCGGCCAGAATCTGCGCGTCGGGATACCTGTTGGCGGCGGCCGCATCGATGATGAGGTGGTCATACGCCGCCGCCAGGTCGGTCAAGACGACGCGCAGTTTGGGATTCCGAAACAGCGCCAGCGGCTGGTCGGTCTGTTGACCGGCCGGCAGGAGCGCCAGATTGTCGATGCCGGTGGCATAAACGGCGTCCTGGATCGGCGTGTCCCCGCGGACGACCTCGGCGAGACCGGCCGCCGTCTGCACGCCCAGCACATGGGCCAACTGCGGATCTCGGAGGTTGAAGTCTACCAGCAGGAGTTTCAACTCCGAATTGGATTCGGCCCCGACAATCGCCAATCCCGCCGCAATCTGCGTGGCGCCTTCGCCGGTTTCAGCCCCCGTCACCAGGAGCGTCTTCGGGGCGGTACGCTCGGCGGCGAAAAACACGCTTCCCCACAATTGTCCCAGCTCGCCGCGGACGGATTTTCGGACTCTGGCAGCGACAACGGTGCTCTCGCTCACGGCCCTTCTCCTGCAAGCACTCGGGGCCCGGGGCTCGGCGGAAAACCGTGCCCGATCCCGGACCTTGCACGCCAAACCTCGACCCTCAGACCTCAGGTCGGTTACAACCACTCTCATATCACAATTCGTCGTCCCGCCTTCGAGACCGACCCGACAACCGGAACTCCCAAATAGCGCTCCACTTCGTGGATGCTCCGGAGGGTATGGTCGAAGTAGTCGGCCAGGAAGGCGTAGGCCAACGCCAGCAAAATCGACACACCCAACGCCACGAGCGTGTACACCGGCGTCCAGGGAATCGCCGGTTGTTCCGGGTCGGGCGTGCTGGCCTCGTCCACAACCTGGACGGTGACGGCCTTTCGGGCCTGTTGCTCGTCGGCCTCGGCGCTGAGCAATTCGGTCTCCATCTTCGCGTAGTTCGCCCGCGCCGTCGTCAAATCGTTCTTCAGCCGATCGTATTCCGGCAACAAGACGCTGATCGTATCGAGTTTCTTGGTCAGGGTGGTGATCTGCTTGGCGACCTCATCCTGCTGGGCCTTCAACGTCTGGATCTTCACGTCGAGCGCTTTCTTCTCAGCCTTTAGTTCCTCCACGATTTCCAGCTTGGCCCGGGCAATCTCGATGTACAAATCGATCAACTGACGATACGTGGACGCGTACTGCCCGGAGAGCTTGTTCCGGTCGATGATCAGATCGGCTAGCTTCTTCTTCATCTTGTTGACGATGTCGTTGTTCTTGAGCACCTCTTCGGGCACGATGATGCGAGGCTCATCGGTCATCGCCGCCAGTTCGGCCGTGATCCGCGCCAACTCCTCCTGCCGCTTGGCGTTTTCCTTGCCGTCGGGCGAGGGCTCGCCCAGCGACATGACCTTGGACTCCAACTCGTCGACACGCTGCTTGGTCATCAGCTTGGCAAGGGTCTCGTTGCCAAGCTGTTCGGACAACTGTTGCTGGAGGGCCAACGCGCTCGCCAGCTCGGCGCTCAGTCGAATCTTCTCCTCCTCGAAACGTCGCCGAACGATCTGGGCGCCGGCCTCCGTGCCGCTCTTGAGGAGCTGTTCGAGAATGACCACGTCCGCGGCGTTGAGCGCGCCGTCCGCCGACGCGGAGGGGGCGCCCAGCTTCGTGCTGAGGAAGTCGTTCGTCGCTTTCATCGCCGGATCGAGCGTGTTCTTCTTCAGTTGATCCAATCGTTGACGAACGAACGCGGTCGTGTCCCGAACGCTGTCGCTTTGCACCTCCCAATACCGGTCGATGTAGCACGACGCCAGCAAATCGGCGGCGGTCTGCGCTCGCCGGCCGGGCTTGAAGCCGGGCGCATCGGGAAGGCGAACGCGAATCGTGAAAACCTCGGACATGCCGACCATCTCGCCGCCGGGCGTTCGGACGTCCACCTTCTTGCGAAACCGAATCAGGTCCTTCTGACGGGACGTGACGAGCGAATCGGCCGCCTGGTCGATCTTCTTCGTCAACGCGGCGAGCTTCACCTGAGCTTCGTCGCGTTGGTCCAGCGATGCCGCCTGAACGGCCTGTCGGGCCTTGTTCCACTGTTCCCGCAGCGAGGCGTCCTCCAGCAAGGCCATCACGCGGCTCAGCACCCGGTCGGAAACCACCAGCTCGCGCTGCGTCTTAAGAAAGACCTCCAACGACCGATCCGGGGAGACCTCCTGAATGCCGGTCGTCTGCCGCTTCGGTTGCTTCACGAGAATCGTGACGGACGATTCGTAGATCGGTTTGGCCTTCTGGCAGGCAAGATAGGTGCCGCCGGTCAGCAGCACGACGATGACCACCATACCGACCAGGTGCGAGAACACGACCCGCGTCAGTTCACGAAGCGTTCGGGCAGTAAAGGTCTCTGGCATGTCCGCCACCCATCGCGCCCATGTCGAAAAAGCACAACGAACTCAGGACCGACTCATCTCCGTTCGGTCTTACGGACCGATACCGACGTTCACGTTCGGGGCGCCGCTAGCACGTGACGTATACTCGCTCGGCTCGTTGTGGAGTTCGTAACCAAAGTTCAAATTCGATGAGAACGAGTACGGGACGATCGACCGAATGCCCTTCGTGAACACCTGGTCGACCCAATCGTCAAACTTGGCCAATCCGGTTGCCGGCACATAGACGATGTCCATGTCTTGCATCCAAATGTCATGCCGGTACCGGCTGAAATCGGGTACCGGTCCGTCCTTCGTGCCCTTCATGGCCGTCATGAGGTGTTCCACGTCGACCAGGGCGCCTTGCGGCACGGGAACGCCCTTCCGGCGGATGACCAGCACCTTGCGCTGGTCGCCCCTCGGCAGCGAACCGCCGGCCGAGGCGATCGCCTGAATCAGCGTCATCGGCGTCGGCGACGTCACCATGCCCGGTGAGCGAACCTCGCCCAGCACGAATACCTTCTGCGGGGCCCACTGGTTCATCTGGACCGTCACGTCGATCTCCTCGAGGTCGGCCTTCGCGTAAGACGCATTGATGTCTTGGCGAAGCTCGCTGATCGTCTTCCCGAACGCCATGACCGTCCCAATGTACGGCAGGTCGATCGTCCCGTCCGGGTTGATCGGCATCAGACGCGACTGACCGCGCGGGGCCGTCGTAATGGCCCGCTTCAACTCCTCGATCTTGATGTTGGCCTTGCTGATTCGAACCGTCAGCTCGGGGTTCTTGAGGTGTTCGCTGTATCGCTTCTTGAGTTCGCTCTGGATCTCGTCGGCGGTCTTGCCCACCGCGTGGTCGGGGATCCCGTCCGGACTGGGCTCAAAGACGTTGACTCGACCCACCAGCAGCAGGCGAACGGTCCCGTCGCTGTTCACCACGACCGTCTGGTCGTACTGCGGTTGGAAGGGGAACCGGACTTCAAGCGTGTCCTCGATCTTCACGCGATACCCCTCTCGGGTGATCGTATGCTTGATGTGGTAGATGATCTCCAACTGATCCCCGACGTTGAGCCGGTAGGTCGGAAGGACAATTTGCTTGACCGGGATCTCGGTCGCCTGTTCCGCGGGTTGCAGTAGCGCCTGGAAATCGGGCGCCAGAGGTTCCGGTTGGCCACAGCGACAACCCGCCAGGGTCCCTGCTGTCGTCAAGAGTGCTATAAGCCCCCACGCAGACCGTTGGCCGAACGAATTCATGCCCATGGCTCCGATTCCTGGTACTGGCTGACGGCCGCACACCCCATACGGGAACGGCCTCCCGCCGCGGTCCACCTTTCGAGAAGCGGCTTACAGCCGCGGTCGTGTCCGACGAAAAGCACGTCTCGGGGCCCCTTCACACCGTCATGGCATGATCCGGGCTGTAGGGACCTGCCGTTTCACTCGCTCCAAGGCCTGCCTGGCCTCGTCGTATGTCTTGTACTGTCCGATCTGGACCAGATACATCGCGCGTCCCTGACGCGTCTCCATCAGTTGCGACGCCTCAAGCCCAAGTTTCCTCAACCGCGCAACCTCGTTGGCGGCGGCGTCCGGCCGGCTCAGAGCGTGACACTGGATGGTGAAATAGGGCCGATTCCAGCCCATCAGATCCTTCGCGGTCTTGCCGGCCGTCGTATTCGGATACTTCTGAATGAGCTGGGCAAACTGCTGCCTCGATTGGTCCCACTGGCCCAGCCGCTGCAGACTGACTCCATAACGCAACAGATGATCGTCGTATTCCCGGACCTCCTCGATCCACTCAAGGGCCTCGCCGTATTGGCGAGCGGCAGTGGCCCAGTCGCCGTCGTCGTACGCCATGACCGCCAGCGAAGCCTGCGCCCGGGCGGTCAGATCCTTCCGCTTGCTCTTCTGGATGGCGGTGGTGAGGTCCTGACGTGCTTCGCTACGGTGATTCAGCCTCAGCCGGCACAACCCTCGGACATAGTAGGCCTCCGCCACTTCCGGAACGTCTTTGTACCGGTCGATAAATTGACTCAGTTTGATGTTCGCACCGGTATAGTCGGCCTTCTCGTAGGCTTGCGCCCCTTCGGACAGATGTTGACGGGCCTCAGGTGTCAGTTCTTGACATCCAATGGACAGAGAAACGCAGGCGGACATTGTCCAGAGGGTATTCAGCCCGGCTCTTCGGCGGGTAATCATCGCTCTCGCCCTACCGCTCCATGCAGACACACGGTCTCCCCAAACGCCGGTAGACCATCGAGTTATTCGTCCAGAGTCCGAGAATTACTTGAGACATTTAGCTGCGATAGCCGCCGACCGCGAATGTGTGTTGCCAAACCCCGAATATGTGGTAACCTGTGGGACACCTTTCCTATTTCGGGGTAAGAAGATGCAGATTTGTGTCCACCTGTTGCTTAGCGTCTCCTCCCTTTTGGCCACCGATTCCCAGTCGCGTCAGGTGACGGACTCGTCACAGCCCAAGCAGCCTGGGGCCCTGGAGGTCATTTGTCATCGCGGCGCTCACGATACCGTGCCCGAGAACACGATGGCGGCGTTTCAGAGGGCCGTGGAACTCGGCGCACCGTGGGTCGAACTCGATGTCAACTCCAGCAAGGACGGCGTCCTCTACGTCTTGCACGATCCCTGGGTCGATCGTGTGACCGACGGTTCGGGATGGCTCAGGGATATGACGAGCGAGCAGGTCGATCGACTCCGCGTCAAGGACCGCTCCTCGCACGCCTCCGAGGATCACCGTATCCCACGGCTCGAAAACGTGCTCCGCTGGATCCGCGGCAAGGCCAAGGTCAACCTGGATGTCAAACGGGCGGACATCCCCGCGCTGATCAGACTGGTTTACGACACCGAGATGCAGAACGATGTATTCTTCTGGTTCGGGAATCCCTTCGACGCGGCCGTGTTCCGCCGGCACGACAAGCGTCTGCCCGTCAAGGTCAACGTCTCCAACATGCGCCAACTCGAAGACGGCAAACGTCAGTTTGACGCCACGCTTGTCGAGACAAGTCTGAAAGTGGCCACGCCGGCGTTCATCAAGCGAGCGAATGAGCTCGGGATCAAGGTCATCATCGCGTGCGACTCGGACGATCCGGATATGATAAAACAGGTCATCAATTCGGGCGCGGCCATGGTCATGACGGACGTACCCAAGGCGTTCCTCGACGCCATGCGAGCGGAAAAGTAGATGCACATAGGGTTCAACCGTCGGGCCTTTCAAGGACCCCGCTGAGACAGAGTCGCGGCCGAGGGTCTGGTAACCGGCAAAACAGAAAGGGCCTTCGGATTCCCGTGGTCCGAAGGCCCTTCGGTTTCGCGGCTTTCTTGTCGTGGCGCGCTATCTCAACTCCTTCGCCACATCCTTCGTGAAACGAATCCGACCACGGCGAGGCCGATCGTGAGCGCCGGAAGCGCTTCACTCAGTCCGCTTCCGCACTTGAATGCCGCCTCCACCGCGTAGTCGTGATCCATCGTCAGTTGCAGAACGGCGTTGGTGTCGGTCACCGCATAGTTTGCATCGGGATAGAGCCCCGGATCGCTCCAGATCGTCCAGCCTCTGAACGACTTGCCCTCGATGGGACTGGCGGTCAACGTCACCGGCGTGCCGGGGGCGTACAGCGGCAAATTCGGTTCCACGTCGACCGTGCCCCAACTCGCGTTCACCACGTTCAACGTCAGCGCCTGACCGTCGACGAAATTCGCCGTCACGCTCTTGTTGCCGTCCATCGTAATCGTGGTGGGATTGGTCGATCCGGAGACATTTCCCGACCAGTTGGAGAACAAGAACCCGCCGGCGGGCATAGCCGTCAGTGTCACGATGGTCCCGTTGGCGTATTTCCCGTCGCCACCCGGCGGAGGATCGGCGTTGATCGTCCCGCCCTCCGGAGGATTCGACGCAAGCGTCAACGTGCGACGCAGCTCCACGAAGTTTGCGGTGATGCCCTTGTTGCTGTTCATCGTGATCTGGAGGGGATTGTCCGAACCCGACGCGTCGCCGCTCCAACTGCTAAACGCGTATCCGGCGGCCGGATAGGCAATCACCGTCACAACCGATCCCCCCTCATACGTCCCGTCGCTCCGCGCCGAAGGGACCGTGCTGAACGTCCCGGCGCCCGGCGGGTTCGCCGTAAGCGTTAGCGTGTAGCCCACCTGCAAGGGACCGCCCGCAAGATGGAAGCAGCAAAAGTCTTTCATGCGCTCCATAATGGGCACGCCGTCGACGATCTCGTTGTAGTCAAAGTCGTGATTGACCCGTGCCTCCTGGTACCACTGCTCGTGGTAGACTCCCAACGAGGCCATCCGATCGTTGAAGTTCGGGATGTCTGGGCTGTAGAAAATGACCGGGTCGAGCGTGTTGTTCAGCATGAAACAAGGGACGGCGCCCGCGTTGATCCTGTTCCAGTTGCCGTACATCGTCGAAACGACGCACATGACGGCCTGCGCGGCATAGCGAGCGGGCACCGGGTTGTTGTTGTACTGAAGGCAGAGAGCGTCGATGCCGCCCGCCGAGCCGCCGCACGCGCAGATCTTGTTGGGGTTGATTCCCAGTGACGCGGCGTTGTCGCGCACCCAGGCGATCGCCACCGCGAAGTCTTCGATGTCCGCTTTGAGGACTTCGATGCCGGGGAATGCATAGAGATAGAACGGCCAACTCAGCCCACTGTAGGGTCGGCTACCAAACTCCGTCCCGCCGGTAAAGCCGCCCAGGTAGTAACCGGCCTCCCAATACCGGTAGTCGGTGATGATCACCGTGAACCCGCGTTGACATATGTATCGAGCCGGATTGACAACGCGGCCATTCGTCTTGCTGCCCGATGTCCAAGCGCCGCCATCCTGAATGACAATCGCCGGCCGATTCGTCGGCACCGGTCCCAGGCCTATGTCCGTTGGCTGGTAGATGTCGCACAAGAGATTCTTGGCCCCGCTGGGAGTCGGTGCGTTGTATCGGTAGACGACGTCACTGGTGACCGAGTATCCATAGATGGGATCGTAATAGGCGTTGCCGCCATGGACCGGAGAACTGGACACGAAAGCGACCAGCACGAGCGCGAGCATGGTCAGAGCGATGGGTATCGGTTTCATCAGTATTCCTCCTCTGCGACTTGGACCAACCTGCTATCCAGATATCCAGGCGAATTGACATTAACCTCCTGGACTTGCGCGGAGACAGACGGGTGCGCCTCCACTGCGAAAGTCCGAAAACATACGAGCGGTACAGCGCAAACCTCCCCCAAAAGTTAGCATACCCTATCCATACTGAGGCTTCAAGGAGAATCTACCGCTTCTTTGACACATTTTGACGATCTGCTGCTTTCCGGACACCCGAGGAACCCCCACCGAAACGCGTGGGCCGACCGGCCGCCCACGACAACGAGCGCGTTCGGCAGGACCACGCCCTTGTTTCGAGCAGCAACGCCGGCGCCCCATCGGCTCTCCGCAACAATGCCAAGCCACCTAAAGCCGTTGCTCCGAAGGAGACCATCTCGCCGACGCCACTGCCGCACTTGGAAGCCGCCTCACCCCGCACAGTCGCGCTCATGAAAACCGTGGTCGTGTTGTGAGCGTTGACGGTGGCGTGGTGGGTATCACCCGGACAGTCCGGGCCGCACAGGGTCGGTCCTATTGTCCCTTCGTCAGGTCACGCTGGCGAATCACCATGGATTGCAGCGATCGCCAGCCGTCGAGTTGGGCCTCGGTCAGCGTGGTCTGGCGGCCGGTTCGGTGGTGGTGCTCGACCGCCCGCAACCAGTGTCGCGTCGAGCGGGGGAGATTGACCTCTTCGTTGACGACCAGCCCCGTGACCGTTTGCCGATCGTGTCGTCGGCGGATGTGCAGCTTCTTGCGTTGATGCAGTTCGTAGCCTTCATCGCCGACGATGTGCTTCACGGCGCGGATCAACGTGTGAAGCTTCTCGGGCTCATCGGTGCCGAAGGAGAACGTCAGATCGTCGGCGTATCGCGAATAGATCGCTCCGAGGCGCTTAGCCAGGCCGGTCAATCGGGCGTCCATTCGGTGGTTGACCAGATTGCTGAGCCGGGGACTGGTCGGCGCGCCTTGCGGCAGCCCGCGCTTGTGAGTGCAGAGGGTGACGAGCACGTCGCCGGCCTGCCGATTCCAGCCGATCTTTCGGAAGTATCCCCGAACACGATCGGCATGCGTTGAATCGAAAAACTTCTTCAGATCCATCCTGACGACGACGGCCTGCCCCGTATGGCATACGGCGTTGGAGACGATCGAATACCCTCGTTCAAACCCCACGGCAGCCGGATGGCATCGCAATCGGCCCAGGACCCTGCGCAGAATGCGCCGCTGAAGGTCCTTCAGTGGCGGGTCGGGCGCGAGAATCTTGCGCATGCCGCCCGATCGTTTGGGGATCTCAAACTCGCGATAGCTCGGTTTGAACGCGAGCAGTTCGTCGGTGTTGACCTTCAAACGGCGCGCAAGTTCGTCAAGGCCATGCCCGGTATCGGGACCGCGATCTCGTCCGGTGAACCAATCCCAGAACCCCATGATGTGCGTTCCCAGACGTCGGAGGACATGAACAGGACACGGGCTCACAATCGAGCCCGTGTCCTCGCTGTCTTGCCTGAAGCGCGGCTTCAGCAACCGAATCTCAAGGAGGCCCGTTTGGCCCCGGCCGACGAAACATCAGCCCGTGCTCTGCATTTGAGCACCACCAAGACAGCGAAGAACATCGTGTTCTCCGTCGGTGCGGCTGTCAAGCATCGGTCTTTCGGCAGGGCATGTCGCCGATCCGACCGTCGCCCGGCGCATCACCGACGCCTGCCTGGGCGTGTTCGGCCCTGACCGATCGCACCGGCAGGTCCGACCCGGCGGCCGGCCCTACAGCCAACATCGCGCCTTTCAGGAAGACGCGTCTGCACGTGGCCACTCTCCTGGTCGGTGGACCGGCGTCTTTACGCCACCGGTCCGCCCAGTTCTTCGAACACGCGGCGGATGGCAACCAAGTCGCAGTCGGAAAGCCTGATTCCCGCCGCCCCCACGTTCTCGGCCACCTGCTTGGCCGTTCGGGCGCCGACCAAGGCCGTGGTCACACCCGGCTGCGCCAGGACCCAGGCGACCGACAACTGGCCCAACGTCGCGCGGTACCCGTCGGCGATGGGACGGACCTTCTCGAGTGCCCCGAGCACGCGACCGCGGTTGGCGGGTTGGAACCACTCCTTGCGGCTGCGCACATCCGACGGCGGGAAGGTGCGGTCCATGGCGACCGCCCCCGTCAGCAGGCCCATGGCCATCGGGCTGTAGACGATCACGCCGACGTGGTGGTCCCTGCAGTACGGCAGGGGATCGGCCTCTATGTTGCGCTCGATGAGGTTGTACTTGATCTGGTCGGAGATGACGGGGGCCAACGCGTTCGCCTCCGCCAACTGAGCAGCGTTGTAGTTGCACATGCCGATGTGCCGGATCTTGCCCTGTTCCTTCAGCCGGGCGAGCGCCCCCATGGTCTCTTGGGCCGATGCACTGGTGCTCGGCCAGTGAACCTGGTAGAGATCGATCGCGTCGACGCCGAGCCGCTTGAGGCTCTGTTCGCATTCGTACCGGATCGACGCGGCGGTGACGTTCTTGTGGCAATCGATGTTGCGGCCATCGGGTGCCTGGATCGTGAAGAAGAACTCCCCTTCGGCGCTGTCCCAGCGCAAGCCGCACTTGGTCAGAACCTTGACCTTATCGCGCCTGCCCGCGATGGCCTTCCCGACGAGCACCTCGCTGTGTCCGCAGCCGTACATCGGGGCCGTGTCGATCGCATTCACTCCGTGGTCGATCGCGGCTTGGATCGCCTTGACCGCCTCGACGTCATCGCTACCGCCCCAGAAGAGCCCGCCGATCGCCCACGCCCCAAAAGTAATCACCGGCAACTCGAGTTCGCTCGTACCCACCCGCCGCTGTTCCATAGGTCGCCTCCGGCAACTGATCTGACAAACGTCAATGGGGCGGATTGTACCGCATGCCCGCCGGGTTTGCCTCCGGAACAGGAAACGAATGCCCCCACCGGATCACGGATATGAGACGCAGGTCACTGGAAGTTCGTTCCTTCGGGCGCGTCCGACGAATAGCGCCTCGCGCAGACAAGCCCCCCTCAATCCTCCCTCCTCATCGCGGGAAGCCGTACCACGCATATCGAACAGCGGTTTGTCCGAGGTATTCGTACCGGCGCATGGCCTCCGGCGGCTATTGTGGGGCTCCGCGAGTCGTGCGAGAATCCGTTCGTTTCCTAACGAGAGGGTACGGACGATGCACAATCTACAATTCAGTTTCGCCAGCTTCCACTTGGCCATTGGGATGGTTGCCGCGATGGTCTCCACGGCCAAAGGTGAAGAGACGGCCAAGGGCGATGTCAGCAAGGATCGCCCAAGAATTCGGTATCCCATCGAAGTCGGCCGGGAAAAGCAGCTCTTCGTCGATGAGGTCGTCATTGAATCGATGCAGGGCGTGCAAAGGACCTACCACGCGCCCACCAAGTACGCCCGAAACCCGATCCTCGTTCCCGAGAAACCCTGGGAGACGCAGGCGAAATCCATCCTGCCGCTGAGCGTGCACCGCGACCCCGACACGGGCAACCTTCGGGTGTGGTATTCCGCCTGGGGCAAACAGGTCGATAAGCCGACGTTCATGTGCGTGGCCGACTCGAAGGACGGCCTCCACTGGTCGCGGCCCAACCTGGGGCTGGTGGAGTTCAACGGCTCGAAAGACAACAACATCATCCGCGAGGGGCGAATGTTTCGCGTCCTCTACGATCCGCGCGATGCGGACCCGGCCAGACGCTACAAGGCGATCATCCGCGACGCCGGTTTCCTGGCCGGCTTCTCGCCGGACGGTCTACGGTGGAAGACCACCGTGCCCGTGTTGCGAGAGGCCTTCGACGCCACCAGCGTCCACTGGGACCCGGTCGGCGAAAAGTGGATCGCCTCGTGCAAGATCTGGAAGAACGGACGGCGGATGCGCGGCTACTCCGAGAGCAAGGATTTCATCCACTGGACGCCGGTTGCGTTTATGCTGGCGGCCGACGAAAAGGACAAGCCGGCCGACCAACTCTACAGCATGGCCATCGCGCGATACGAGAGCGTCTACGTCGGACTGTTGAAGGTCTACGACACGGCCGCCGACCGATGCGACGTTCAATGCGCATTCAGCAGGAACGCAAAATCCTGGGAGCGTCCGGAACGGACGCCGTTTCTGCCCAACGCGCCGAATAAGGGCGACTGGGACTACGGCAACATCGACCAGCCGGAACAGCCGATTCGCATGGGCGATGAACTGTGGTTCTTCTACAGCGGGCGAAGCACGCTGCACAATCAAAAGCCCAATGACGGCGCGATGGGACTGGCCAGGCTGAGGCTCGACGGATTCGCGTCGATCGCGGGCGGTAACGATGAAGGCATCTTGACCACCCGGCCATTGATCCTCAAAGGCAAGACACTGTACGTCAACGCCAACGCCGAGAACGGCGAATTGCGAGTTGAGATCGCGCGGGCGGACTCGAGACAAACCGATGAGCCGGTTGCGCCGTTCACGAAAGCCAACGGTGCGCCGATCACCGTCGATCGAGTCCGTCATGACGTTCGCTGGAAGGGGTCGGACGACATCCGGCCGTTGGCCGGCAAACCCGTTCGGCTTCGGTTCCACCTGAAAAATGCCAGGTTGTATTCGTTCTGGGTGGAATAGGCACCGTGTCGTCGGTCAACAAGAAGAGGTCCGCTGCCTGGTCCTCCGGAGTCCGAGAAGGAGCATGCGATGCGAGTCTTCAATTCGACCCGATTGGCGTCGATCCTCGGCGTGACGATCGTCGGTATCCTGCTGACGGCGGGGTGTCAGGCGCCCGTTCGAGGTCCGGGCGAAAAGGAGGCCGCCGTACGAGGCCTGCGGATCGCTCACCTGCGGTGTGAGTACCTCGTCAATCCGTCGGCCATCGACGCGCTGCAACCGAGATTGAGCTGGGTCCTTGCTTCGGGCGAGCGTGGGCAGCGGCAAACCGCCTACCGAGTCCTGGCGGCCAGTTCGCAGGGGCTTCTGGACAAGGACCAAGGCGACCTGTGGGATAGCGGCAAGGTCGATTCCGACCGGACGATCCAGGTGGTCTACGCGGGCAAGCCCCTGTGCTCGCGGATGCGTGTATGGTGGAAGGTCCGCGCGTGGGATAAGGACGGCAAGCCCTCGGCGTGGAGCCCGCCGGCGACGTGGGCGATGGGACTGCTGAGTGATTCCGACTGGCAGGCCCGTTGGATCGAGGCCCCCGTCGATCTGCCCGCTTTCCGACCGGCCCACAATGGCTATCACAGCACGTTCGCCGCCAAGGCGGATGCGGCCAAGTGGGTCACGATCGACCTGGGTCAACCTCGGCGGATCGAGGCCGTCCGCCTCTGGCCGGCGAGGCCGTATGACTGGCAGCCCGATACGCCGGGGTTCTTGTTCCCCGTTCGCTTCCGCGTCGACGTGTCCGATGCCTCCGACTTCAAGACGTTCAAGACGGTCGTCGATCGAACGGCGCAGGACGTCTCGAACCCCGGCACCGAGGCGCCGAGATTCACCTTTGAGCCGACAACCGCCCGATACGTCCGTCTCCACGTCACAAAGCTCGCCCATCGCGACGCGGGCCAGTACGCCTTCGCCCTGGCACAGATGGAGGTCTTCGAGGGCGGAGCGAACGTGGCGCTGAACAAGAGTGTGACGGCCACAGACTGTGTCGAGGGCACGTGGTCGAAGCCGGCGCTCACAAATGGGATAACCGTTCCTCAGAAGGCCGTTGTCCCCGACCGCCAACCGTCGCCGATGTTTCGCAAGACGTTCACACTGGTGGCAGCACCCAAACGGGCGATTGCGTACGTCTCGGCGCTCGGGCTGTATGAGCTGCGCCTCAACGGCCGGCGAGTCGGCGACCACGTACTGGCCCCGGAATGGACGGACTACACCAAGCGGATCCAGTATCAGGCGTACGACGTGACGGACCTGTTGCACCAAGGTGACAATGCCGTCGGGGCGATCTTGGGCGACGGCTGGTACGCCGGGCGAATCGGGCTGGCGTTCATCGTTCCGGGCGGGCCGACGTTCGGCATCTATGGCCAGATCCCCCGGCTGATCGCGCAGGTGGACATCGAGACGGCCGACGGCCGCATTGAGTGCGTGGTTACGGATGATACCTGGCGCGTCACGATGGACGGGCCCGTTCGCGTCAACGATATCCTTGACGGCGAAACGGTCGATGCGAGGAAGGACATGCCGGGCTGGGATTCGCCTGGATTCAATGATTCCGCCTGGAAGCCGGTTCGCCTCGCGCAGAAGGTCCTCGGGCGACTGGTCGCCCAGCCGAACGAGCCGATCCGCGTGACGAAGGAGCTCGAACCGGTCCTGTTGGCCGAGCCCAAGCCGGGCGTCTTCATCTACGACCTCGGCCAGAACATGGTGGGTGGGATCCGCCTGACGGCCCGGGCTCCCGCCGGAACGACGATGACGTTGCGCTACGGCGAGGCGATCAACCCCGATGGCACGCTCTACACAGCTAATCTTCGCGGCGCAGCGCAGACCGACCGCTACACGTTCCGCGGCAGCGAGCCGGAGATCTTCGAGCCCCGATTTACCTATCACGGCTTCCGCTATGTGGAGATCACCGGTCTACCGAACAAGCCCGCTCGCGACGCGATGCTCGGTCGCGTGTTCCATTCCTCTTCGCCCGATGTCGGGCAGTTCGAATGCTCCAGCCCGATGCTGAACCGCCTCTGGCGGAACATCTTCTGGACCCAGCGGGCAAACCTGATGAGCACGCCCACGGATTGCCCGCAGCGCGACGAGCGGCTCGGATGGATGGGCGATATCCAGGTCTTCTCGCAAACGGCCTGCTTCAACATGGACATGGCCGGCTTCTTCACTAAGTGGGTGCGCGACGTCCGCGACGACCAGGCCGACGACGGCCGGTATCCCGACTTCGCCCCGCACCCCTTCGACTACAACGCCCGGTTTTCGGGCGTGCCGGCCTGGGGCGATGCGGGCGTCGTCGTGCCGTGGCGGATGTACCAGAACTACGGCGACACGCGGATGCTGACGGAACACCTCGAATCGGCCAAGCGGTGGATCGAATACATCCACAAGAACAACCCCGATCTGATCTGGCGCAACGGACGAAACAACGACTACAACGACTGGCTCAACGCCGATACGCTGAAGCTCGACAACTGGCCCCAGAAGGGCGGGGCGGTGCCGCAAGAGGTACTGGCCACGGCCTTCTTCGCCCACTCGACGGAGCTGGTTTCGAAAATGGCCGCCGCCATCGGTCGGAAGGACGATGCAGCGACGTATGCCAAGCTGGCGGCCGACATCAAGGCGGCCTTCTGCAAAACCTTCGTCCACCCCGATGGTCGCATTCAAGGCGATACCCAGGCCGGCTACGCCTTGGCGCTGCACTTCAACATCCTCCCCGAGTCGCAGCGAAAGGCGGCCACGCAGCACCTGCTCGCGGGCATCGCCAAGTACAAGGGACACATCTCCACGGGCATCCAGAGCACCATCCGCATGATGCTCGAACTGACCCGCACGGGCCACAACGACGTCGCCTATCAGCTCATCAACAACCGCACGATGCCGTCCTGGGGCTACTCGATCGACCAGGGCGCCACGACGGTCTGGGAGCGATGGGACGGCTACGTCGCCGGCCGGGGTTTCCAAGATCCGGGCATGAACTCGCTCAACCACTGGGCGATCGGCTCGGTGGGCGAGTGGATGTACCGCGTCATCCTCGGCATCAATCCCGACGACGAGCACCCGGGCTACAAGCACTTCAATATTCGCCCCCGGCCCGGCGGCGGGCTGACGTGGGCAAAGGGCCAATACAACTCAATTCGCGGACCGATTGCCGTCGACTGGAGGCAGGAAGGCCACACCTTCAAGCTGGAGGTCGGCATTCCGCCCAACACGACCGCCACGGTGTACGTGCCGACCAAGAACGTCGCGGCCGTACGCGAGGGTGCCAAGCGAGCGAACAAGGCCGAGGGCGTTCGGTTCCTGCGAATGGAGGAGGATAACGCCGTCTTCGCCGTCGAGTCCGGGCGATACTCGTTTACCACGCGTTGAAGAAACGGCGGGGGGTTCGGCTGGTCCATGGATCAGCACGCCATGATTATCCCACGTCACTTCCAGCGTTGACCATTCCAGAATAGCGACCCGAAAGAACTTGCTGCTGCTGATGCCGCCGAACACGCCGCGGCCCTTTCTCGATGACTACCTGATGGCCAAGCCACGGAATCTCAGGCGCAAAATCGAGATGCCCGTTCGGCACCCGCGCAACCCTTCGACTTCGAGCGGGACCGATGTCGGTTGACCCCGCACCACCAACGGCGATACGAGGTGAACTGGCAGACGGACTCCGGGCTAAAGTCGCTACGAGACGCCGTCCCGGGCCATCCGGCCGTCATCCCGCGATTCTTCCTTCGCAAGGGGGCGTTTTACGCTTTCCGGATAGTCAACTAGGGGACTCCGGCGGAACGCAAAGGGCACCCCGCATTGGCCGTACGTTGCGATTCATGCTGCGCTTCTGTGCAAACCCGTTAGGTTTGGTCGACGATGTTTCGTCGCACCCCTCCGTAGGTTCTACCCGCGGTCAAAATGCAGAACCCGGCTCGTGGCCGTTCCGACACCCTTCACGACCAGACGATCGTTGAACACCTCGACCACTCCATAGCTGTTGCCGCCGGTCGGCGAGTCGACCATGCCCGGCATGGTCACGTGATGAATCCCGTCCTGCTGGGCGTAGCCGCCCTCGTGATCGTGGCCACAGATGTAGGCGACGACGCAACCCGACGTGGCCAGCGTCTTGGCCACCTCTTCATGGTTCCAGAGAAGGAGATCGGGCTTGGTGGCCGCCGGCCATGTGGGGTGATGACAAAAAACGATGACCTTCTGTCTCTTTTCCTTGGCGTCCGCCAGCTGCTGCCTGAGCCACGCAAGCTGCTTCGGGCCGATCGCGCCGTTGTACGTCGGCAGCTTCGGCTGACGATTCACGTACTCGCGGGCCTGCTTCAACTCGTCGCTGCCCCGAGGCGCTTGCAGGCTGACGTCCATTCCGAAGAGCACGACGAATCGCCAATCCTTGTGGGTGAATTCGTAAAAAGGCGATCCTAGGCCGAGCGCCTTCATCAGCGTGTCCCGCTTGGCGCCCAGACAGTGGTTCCCGATGACATGGCGTACGGGCGCCTTGAGCGGCTGGAAGAGGCCAACCATCAGTCTCAACTCATCGGCGGTCTTGTAGCCGTTTCCGTCGACGATATCGCCGAGGTTGACAACGAACGCCAGGTCTTGCCGGTTCCAGTCGGCCACGGCGGCCTTGAGCTTCTCCGCCGACTCGCGATACCGCCGCTTGCCGACGGTGTCCTTGTCGGCGTACTGAATGTCGGCCACGACGCCGAAGCAAAACAGCGGGTCCTGCCGGTCTGCCGGATTGCCCTGGCCCTCGGCGGAAGAGACAACCGTTGGCCACGTCGCCGCCAACAGGACCCATCCAAACTGCCTTCTCGGTATCTTGCCCATTGTGAGTCCCTCGCCATGTCGGGAGAATAGTACCCGCCCTCGACGGGAGGTGGAACAGGCCATGGGGTTCCGTCGGCCGGTTCGCAGACCGCGGACCAAGACGCGAGACGATTTATCCGGAGTCAGTCAAAGATTGGCCTCAAGGAAGGAGATACGACGTTGATTCGATCGAGTGGCCGGTTGTTGTGGGTGGCGGGTATCGTGTGCGGAATGGCGCCAAGCGTCGCAACGGCACAGGATGCCGTTGGCCAATCGTCGACCGGCGCGGAGGCGCAAACCAAGGAAGGGCACAAAGGCATGAAGACGCTCATCTATATCGGGACCTATACGAACAGCGGGAGCAAGGGCATCTACCTCTGCCGGATGGATTGTGGAGTCGGCAAGCTGGAGCTGGCGGGCCCCGTCGCCGAGGAGAAGAATCCGTCCTTCCTGGCCATTCACCCGAGCAGGCGATATCTGTACTCGGTCAGCGAGGTGGATCGTCACGAGGGCAAGCGGACCGGCAGCGTCAGTGCCTATGCGATCGACGCCAAGACCGGCGTCCTGACCTTCCTCAATCGGCCGATCTCGCACGGCATGCTGCCCTGCTACCTCTCCGTCGATGCGGCGGGCAAGTATCTCCTGACCGCCAACTACACGTCCGGCACGGTCACGATGTTTCCCATCGAATCCGACGGCCGCCTCCGCGAGGCCTCGGATGTGGTTCAGCACGTGGGCAAGGGACCGAACGCAAGCCGGCAGGAGGGGCCGCACGCCCACAGCATCCTGATCGACGCGGCCAACCGTTTCGCCTTCTCGCCCGATCTCGGCATCGACAAGGTCATGATCTATCGGCTCGACCTGGAACGTGGGAAACTCGTGCCCAACGACCCGCCGTCGGCCTCCGTGCCTCCGGGCGCAGGGCCGCGCCATTTCGCCTTTCACCCCAACGGAAAGTTCGCCTACGTCATCAACGAGATGGGCTGCTCGATGACGGCATTCGCCTATGACGCAGCGAAAGGTTCGCTCGCCGCCATTGAGACGGTGCCGACGTTGCCCACGGACTGGAAAGGGGTCAGCCACTGCGCGGATGTTCACGTCCACCCGTCGGGCAAGTTCGTCTACGGATCGAATCGCGGACACGACAGCATCGTGATCTTCGCCATCGACCCGGCGACGGGCAAGCTGACGCTCCGCGGCTTCGAATCCACGCGGGGTAAGACACCGCGCAACTTCGCGATCGACCCCACCGGCGCGTTCCTGCTGGCCGCCAATCAGGATTCGGACAACATCGTCGTCTTCCGAATCGACACGGAGACCGGCCTGCTGTCGGCCGCGGGGTGTGAAGTGAAGGTGCCTAAGCCGGTGTGCATCGCGTTCATGCCGACCGGGCGGTGAATGATATCGCCTGTTCATTACGCTTGCGTGCCACTGGCAGCTCGCTGCCGGTGTAGATTGGGCGGGAAACCGGGCAAACACGGGCGGACAAGCCGCCCGTGGTACCCCACAAGGAGGTTGAAACCGCCTGTAGTCGGAGCCGCGACCGTGAGGGAGCGGAGGGGGAGTTGAGGGTGGCGCCGAAAACTTGCAGGCGTCCACCCTCCGGGCGCAAATTGCTCTGGAAACATGAGGCGCTCCGATGAGCCATGCACTTCGAATCCAACTCGTAACCTGTGGCCTGCTGTTGGGCACTCCTCAGTGCCAAGCGGCCGACCCATCGATCGAACAAGACACGATTCGCAAGACGGTGACGATCTCCGACGGGGTCCGTAACCTGGTCCTGCGAGTGAACTACGACAACCGCTGCATGCTCGATCAGGTGCGGGTCATGGGTCGCGAGGTCGTCCCCGGGGACACGGGCGTCTGCTCAGCCGTCAAGGTCGGCGGTCAGTGGTTTACGACCCGCGGCGGACTGCCGTTGCCGCGAGTCACGGTCTCACGCGATTCAGCCGCTGTCAGCGGCATCCGTTTCGGCGGGGGCGGAATAGAAGCGGAGGAGGTGTGGACGTTCAGGCCGCATGCGGATCGCATCACGTGGCGGATCGATCGAACGTATCGGTCCGGTGGTATCCTTGAAGACACGTACTTCCCCGGCTGGGACTTCCGCGACATGGCCACCTGGACCGGCGCTCTGCTCGGCAACGGCGGCGTGGCGTGGTGCAAGCTCTTCGACAAGCCGATGGCCACCTATGGCCTGCATACGGGGCCCGTCACGTTCTGGAACAAGGAGTCAGGCCATTGCCTTCGCGTACTGCCGACCGTCCCGCCGGAGCGGAAGATTGCGGCTCGCTTCAGCCGACACCCCAGCGGTATCTTCTCGTTCAACTACACGGTGACCGACGACGAATTGACCCCGAAATACGACCTGCGGCGGTTCCTCGCCGACAAACA
Source organism: uncultured Planctomycetales bacterium (assembly GCA_964596165.1). GTDB lineage: Bacteria > Planctomycetota > Phycisphaerae > UBA1845 > JAFGLZ01 > CAYUQT01. Next base: position 48,643 of record CAZQTW010000048.1, read on the forward strand.
GGACGTCTGGGCGCCGTTTAGCGTGTCGGCGGGCGCGATCTCCGTGGAACTCGCCCTTTCCGTCTTCGACTACGCCCGTGAATATGACCGTGGCGCGTTCAAGTCCGTCGACGGAAAGGCGATCACGGAAATCCTCAACACCATCGGCCGCATCGGCGCCATCGACGACCGGATCGTCGGCAGCAACGGCTGGTACAGCGGTTACGCCTGCCTGCACGAGCCGTGGTTCGCCCAGATGGGCCTGGCGATCAACGATCCTGACTACACCCAGGCCTTCGCCAACTGCCTGGACTGGTTCCGTGACCATGCCATCACGCCCGAGGGCCGCGTGAAGTCTCGTTGGGCCTACGGCGCGTACGACGCCATGCCGGGAACCTACGACAAGAACGGTTTCTATGAATGCCAGTGGGGCTGGCTGATGGACACGCAACCCTGCTGGGTGATCAATGTGGCCGAACAGTTCGACCTGACCGGAGACGTCGAGTGGTTGCGGCGGCACAAGAAAACGTGCGAGCGGGTGCTGGACTACATGCTCCGCCGTGACTCGAACGGAAACGGTTTGGTCGAAGTGATGACCGATTCCCACACGGCGGCCAAGGGTAGCGATTGGATCGACGTCATCTGGGCGGCGTTCGAAACCGCCTACGTTAACGCCCAGATGTACCACGCGATGATCCTCTGGGCGGATTGTGAGGATCTCCTGGGCGATCGTGAGCAGGCCGGCCGGTATCGCGAATCTGCCCGAAAGCTCAAGGACGCCTTCAACAAGCCCATTGCCGAGGGCGGATTCTGGAACCCCAATCGCAAGTGGTACGTCTACTGGCGCGACAAGGATGGTTCGATCCATGGCGATAATCTGGTCGTGCCGGTGAACTTCATGGCCATCGGCTACGGCCTCTGCGATGACCCGTCGTGGCGAGCGGCCATCTTGGATCAGATCGAAGCGCAAATGCGGAAAGAGAACCTCTTCTTCTGGCCGTTGTGCATCTATTCGTACCGGAAGGACGAGGTCATGGAGCGAGTCAACTGGCCCTTCCCCAACTATGAGAACGGCGACATCTTCCTGGCCTGGGGCGAGTTGGGAACCCGAGCGTACGCCGCTTACAACCCCGCTGTCGCGGTGAAATACGTCAAGAACGTGCTGGAGCAGTACGCCAGAGACGGCCTGGCGTTTCAGCGATACCTCCGCAAGACCCAGAAAGGCGAAGGCGACGACATCCTGTCCAACAACTGCAATCCCGTAGTGGGTCTGTACCGTAACATCTACGGCATTCGACCCAAACACAATCGGCTTTATCTGGACCCGCATCTGACGCCGGAGTTGAACGGCACACGGCTGAAGTACCGACTGCGCAATCAGGTGTATACCATCGACCTCGGTACCGATGTATGCCGGTTGGCTGCGGACGGCTTCACGCTTTGGGACAAGGGGCCTTTCGCCCTCCACGTGTGCAAGGACAAAGCCGAATACTTCTGCAGAGACCAAACGACGCCTTCACTAACCGTCACGCGATCGATACCCGCGCCGACGGACATCCGCATCGAATCACGGCCGAGGTCCGAGGCAAGTGGACTAAAATGGACGGAGTCCTCAACGCATGCGGAACTGAAGACCGGCCACGTTGTGGGCAACCTGGCGCCCGACGCGGAGTACAGACTCTACTGCAACGGGCAATGGAACAAGTCGGTCAGGGCCGATGCGTCGGGTCGGTTGGCCTTCGACCACACGACCGGCTACGCCGGTCCCTGGAGTTTGGCACTTTCAAGCCCGATCCATAGCATAGCCGGGCTCTGATCTG
>CAZQTW010000049.1:0-6753 GCA_964596165.1 uncultured Planctomycetales bacterium
CGGGACAACCTTTCCATCAAGATGCCAAAGCGGTATGAATAATCCGGGCTAGAGAGGGCGAACGATCGCATGCCGTACAAACTAAAGCGTCGCTTTCCTCGGTTATCGGGATTGGGGCCCGGCCCGTGCGGTCCATTTGTCCTAGTGACCGTTCATTCGGTGCGGATGCGGCGCTTCGGTCCGGCGTGACCGCACCGCTGATCGGGCGCCAACCACGCGATAACCCGGACGAAGCCGGCGGTCATCGTCCTACCTTCTCAATATGTAAGACCATGCCGTCGTCCGTGGAAGCCTTGGCAATCGAGGCACATGCCCCAACGTTGCTCGCCATCTCGCCGAAGTTCAAGTACCCATAACGTCGCTCGAAGTACAATAAGGATACAGAGGCGGATCTTCTTCCGGCGGATAGGCGATAGACGATGGGGTCCGGGCATGTCGAAGGACCTCGTTACCACAATAAACGTTCGCGGAAGCGTACTAACAGTTCGACCCGGCCCTGACGATCTACCCTCCGAAGCACAGCTAACCCGGTGGAGCGCCGGCCATTGCACCTCCGACGTATCGCCTCGCAAGACACGGGCGGCCCATCCAGCCGAGTCGTTGAAACATCTGCCCGCTCGAGACCTAGGGGCAGAAGGCAATCCGGGGGCCGCTCGGAACCGCGGGGTCGATTGGAGCGAATTCACGGAGCCCCCCCCTTATATCTGTTCTCGAAGGTGTCTCAATCGGGCGGATGTGGGCATCTCGATGAGTTGCCCGGTGCCTCAGGGGCTATTGAATGGTGGTAAGCATCCTCGCCAGGCAGACGGATTATGGCCTCTTCCTTTCGGGGCTGGCGTTTGCCCTTCTGGCCGTCCTCTGCTATTCCCTCGACCGGCGCAACGACCGGCCCCTGACGTGGGGGCTGCTCGCGGTCTTCGGCGTCCTCCACGCGCTCAATGAGTGGGTTGGGCTGCTCGCCCTGGGGCTGGGGGCAAGCATCACCTTTGCCGTTCTCAAGCCGTTGCTGATCCTGTCTTCATTCGCGGTGTTGGTGGAATTCGGGCGTGTGAACACCTTCCCAAACGGGAGCAGACGCGTCGGCCGACAAATCCACGTTGCCCTACTCGTGCTTGCCTCACTCGGCGCCATCGGGGGTATCAAGGGGCTGCTGATCGCCTTCGGGTGTGTCTGGGGCGGTGCAGGTGCGATCTGGGCCGGCTGGGCCTTTCTTCTGACGTGGAGGTACCGGCGAAAGGACGGCCGCTATCTCGTTTCAGTAGGGGCGATGCTGACTCTCTATGCCCTGATCACCACCTCCGTCACGATCGTCGGCCTCCTCCGGCCGTCTTTCGTTGGGGGCAACGATTCCATCCGAGCGGCCATGGACTGCATCGTTCAACTCGTGCGATCGCTCCTGGCCGCCGGCATCATCGCCGCTCTATGGGAGTACCGCCAGTCGTTTCGCAGAGATGAAAGCCTGGAACTCTACGGCCGCTCGAACGCCCTCCATGGACGATGCATGGTGGTGGCCTTGCTCGCCGTCCTCGCCGGGGGCTGGGTGGTGACGGATGTGGTCGACCGGAAATCCGACCGCGAGATGCGGGATCACCTCTTGTCTCGAACGACGGCGGTGGCCTCGGCCATCAATCCTGAAAGCATCCATCACTTGACCGGAACGCCGGCCGATGCAAATTCCCAAGCGTTCAACCAGCTCAGGGAAAAACTGACGGCAATCTGCAACTGTCAAGACGATGTCCGCTATATCTATCTGATGGGTATCAGGAACGGGCAGGCCTTCTTCTATCTCGACGCCCAACCCGATCGCTGCCCCGACCCGAACACCCTCGTGAAACCGGGCGACCCCTACGTCGAGGCAAGCAGCGATCTCCTCCGTCTGTTCACGAACGGAAGGGCCATGGTCGAAGGTCCCCTGCCGGACCAATGGGGCGTGTGGGTCTCCGGGTTGGCGCCGATTCTCGATCCGCAGTCCCAGGGCGTTCGCGCCGTCATGGGAATGGACGTCGACGCCCGGGCATGGACGCGACGCATCGCCCTTCAGCGATTGATCTGTATCGCCCTCACGATGCTCATCTCCGTCATTCTGACCGGATTCTTCGCCGCATGGCAGATGGCGGGAGACTCGGCCTTTCGTATCGCCGCCTCCGAACGCCGCTTCCGCTTCCTGGTGGAAGGTTCGCCCAACGCGATCAGCCTGTTTGACGAAGACGGACGGTTTCTTTCAATCAATAGGGCGGGCCTCGATGGAATGGGAATCGCCGAAAACAAGCTCCTCCGGCAGCGATTCGTCGACATCTGGCCCAAGTCAACTCGCCCGGTCGTCGAAGACGCCGTTCGACGCGCACTGGCCGGCGAGAAGAACTCATTCGAGGCCGACTTCGTAAGACCCGACGGACGGACGGTAACGTGGTGGGTCGACCTGAATCCGATCGTCGACGACAACGGCCAAATCCACCGGCTTGTGGGCATCTCCAGCAACACCACGGATCGTAGGCGAGCCCAAGAGGAATTGCGACAGGCCAAGGAAGCCGCCGAGAAGCTCAATCACCAGTTGGCCGAGTCCATCGAACGCGCCAACCGCCTGGCGTTCGAGGCGGCGGCCGCAAGTGCCGCCAAAAGCGATTTCCTGGCGAACATGAGTCATGAGATTCGAACCCCCATGACGGCAATTCTGGGATACGCGGACCTGCTCGTGGAGCCGAACCTGACCCCCGAGGACCACGCCGAGGCCGTTCGAATCATCCAACGCAACGGCGAGCACCTCTTGGGAGTGATCAACGACATCCTGGACCTGTCCAGGATTGAAGCCGGCAAGATGCCGGTGGAACGTATTCGTTGCTCGCCGTTGCAGATCCTCGAGGATGTCCAGTCCTTGATGCACGTCCGGGCGCAAGCCAAGGGACTCCGGTTCGATATCGAATGCATCGGTCGGATTCCCGAGACCATATGCACGGATCCGATGCGGCTCCGTCAGATACTGATCAACCTGGTCGGCAATGCAATCAAGTTCACCGAAGCGGGTGGCGTTCGCGTCATCACCCGCCTCGTGCACGCTTCGGCGGACAACCCGACGTCGGAGACGCCCGCCGCTCAGGACCCGACGCATGAGGCCCTGCTGCAATTCGACGTCCTGGATACGGGCATCGGAATGGCGGACGAACAGATCAAGGAACTCTTCAAACCCTTCACCCAGGCCGATATGTCGACCACACGCAAGTACGGGGGGACGGGCCTGGGACTGACCATCAGCAAACGGCTTGCACGGATGCTGGGCGGCGACATCACCGCCGAGAGCAGACTGCAAGAGGGCAGCGCCTTCCGCGTTACCGTCGCCACGGGATCGCTCGAGGGAATTCGACTGATCGACTCCTCCTTCGCACCGGCCTTGACGTGCCCGGACGATACGCCGCCGGCTCCGTCTTCATTCGAGCCTCGCGTCGGAGCGGCCTGCCGCGTTCTACTGGCCGAAGACGGACCCGACAACCAGCGACTCATCTCCCACCTCTTGCGACGAACGGGGGCGGAGGTCGTCCTCGCCGAAAATGGACAAGTCGCGGTTGAGACGGCGATCGCGGCCAAGGAGGGAGGACGCCCGTTCAGCATCATCCTGATGGACATGCAGATGCCGATCATGGACGGCTACCGGGCCGCTTCGCTTCTTCGCTCAAGAGGATATCAGGGGCCCATTGTCGCCCTGACGGCTCACGCGATGTCCGGAGACCGCCGGAAGTGCATCGAGGCGGGTTGCAACGACTTCGCCACCAAACCCATCGATCGCCACCAGCTCATCGCCGTCATGGAAAAATGGTGCAAGGATGTCCAACCGGTCGCAACCACGGCAACGAACGTGCCCGCCGTCCTCCTAAGCGAATTCAAGGATGATCCCGACATGGCCGAACTGGTACAAGTCTTCGTTCAGGGGCTCTCCGATCGCGTCGCAGCCATCGAAAGGGCGCTCGAAGAAGAAAACCTGGAAACCTTGGCGGACATCGCTCACCAGTTAAAAGGGACCGGAGGAGGGTTCGGCTACCCATCCATCACCAAGGCGGCAGGCCTGCTCGAACAGGCCATCAAGACGCGGTCGGGGCTGGACGAGCTGCACCGCAAAGTCAACGAGCTTGTTGCCCTCTGCCGTTCCGCTCGGGCGGGTATCGGCTGCGAACACATCCGGACGGACTGAGTGAGTGAGCGTGCCTGGCGCGAGGACCAATCGACGAGAGCCCTGTCCCCCGTCCTTCATGTGATCGATGTCGGATTTGCCATCCGAAACGTCCGCATGGTATCGTCTGGCATGCCCAGATTCTGCTCGGAGACGATCGTGTCCGCACCTATAGAACGGGTGTGGACGTTTCACGCCGAGATCGGCAACCTGGTCCGTGTCTTTCCACTAAACGTACGGCCCCATGTCCTCAAGCTTCACGAGACGTTTCAGCCGGGCAGCGAATTCGTCCTCAGGTTGGGAATCGGCTTCTCGTTCATTCACTGGCATGGCCGGATTGTGGAGGTCGACCCGCCGACGCGATTCGTCGACCGGCAGATCGCCGGTCCCTTTGCCTACTGGCGCCACGAACACTGTTTTGAGCCCCTGCACGACGGGAGGACCCGGCTGACCGAGACCATCGATTATCGCGTGACGACAGGCCCCCTGGGCGCCCTACTGGATGTCCTCTTCGTTCGCTGGCAACTGAGGGCGTTGTCCTCATTCAGAACACGGGCCCTTCAGAGATGTCTCCACGCTCCTTGACCATCCACCCCAACCGATGTACTGTCCGGCTTCGGGTCGGCGACGAAGGACTGCAGCCCAAGTGGAAGACCGGACCAAGGCGGTTCAGAGCCGATGGTGGCGACCGGTGCCGCCGCCGGCTGCCCTTCGGCCCGCCAAGCTCGAACCGCTACGACCACGCGATGGAGCAGGCCGCTACGGCCAATCGCTATGTGCTGTGGCCGGGTTCGATTGGCACGATCCCGGGGGGCAAAAAATGCAGTCCTTAAGCGTCATGGTCCGATAAACGATTTGGCGTCTATCATCTTCAAGAGGAGCTTTGTGCGTATGTCTACCACGATTGTCCATGTTTCCGGTCGAGAGATCCTTGATTCTCGCGGAAACCCCACAGTGGAGGCGACGGTCGTCCTTCAGGACGGCAGTGTCGGTCAGGCGCAGGTACCCAGCGGCGCCAGCACGGGCGAACATGAGGCGGTGGAACTCCGGGACGGCGACAAGTCACGCTATGGCGGCAAGGGCGTGCTCAAGGCTGTCGAAAACATCAACGGCACCCTCGCCGACAAGGTCGTCGGCATGGACGCCCTGGATCAGGAAGAAATCGACTGCACGATGATCGAGCTGGACGGAACGTCGAACAAGAGCAAACTGGGCGCCAATGCCATTCTGGCGGTCTCGATGGCCGTCGCCAAGGCGGCCGCCGAGAGCTGCGGCCTGCCCCTCTTCCGTTACCTGGGCGGGGCATCGGCCCACGTCCTGCCCGTCCCCATGATGAACATCCTGAACGGCGGCAAGCACGCGGACAACAACGTCGACTTCCAGGAGTTCATGGTTCAGCCCTGGGGCGCGCCGAACGTCCGCGAGGGAATTCGCTGGGGCACCGAGATCTTCCACACGCTCAAGAAGGTGCTCAGCGAGCGAGGGTACAACACGGCCGTCGGCGACGAGGGTGGATTCGCCCCCAGTCTGAAAACCAATGATGAGGCATTGGAGCTGATCGCCGTAGCCGTCGAGAAGGCCGGCTACAAGCTCGGCGAACAGATCTTCATTGCAATCGATCCGGCAACCAGCGAAATGTGGGATTCGGCGGCCGGCGGCTACCGCTTCTTCAAGTCCAATCCCGGTCAGGTCTTCAGCAGCGACGACATGATCGGCATCTGGACGGAATGGTGCAACAAGTTCCCCATCCGTTCGATCGAGGACGGTCTGGCCGAGGACGATTGGACCGGCTGGCAGAAGCTGACGGCTGCGCTGGGCCATCGAATCCAACTGGTCGGCGACGACATCTTCGTGACCAACACGGAGCGGCTCCGCGACGGGCTGGCCAAGAAGGTCGCCAACAGCATCCTGATTAAGGTCAACCAAATCGGCACGTTGACCGAGACCTTCGCCGCCATCAACCTAGCGATGCGGAACGGCTGGACGGCCGTCATCAGCCATCGCAGCGGGGAAACCGAGGACACGACCATCGCGGACATTTCAGTGGCCGGCAACGCCGGCCAAATCAAAACGGGCAGCCTGTGCCGAACGGACCGGGTGGCCAAATACAACCAGTTGATCCGAATCGAAGAGCACCTCGGCCGGCACGCCGAGTACGGCGGACGTTACTGGAACAAGTAACAATGAAAGACCACGTGGATCGAAAGATCGGTCGACAGGTGTTGGGTTGGGCCTACCGCCGCTCGGACGATCCGGCCTCGCCGATCAGTCACGTCGTCATGTTCTGGATACTGATGGCCGCGGCGGCGTGCTTGTTCGCCGCCGCCGTCCTCGTTCCCGTATGGGCCGAACATCAGGAAATCCAGGCGGCTAAGGCTCGAGCCCAACAGCGGCTCGAGACGTTGCGCTCGGAACTGACCCGAAAGCAGGCGATCGCCAAGGCCCTCCGTGAGGACCCCATGGTGAACGAGCACACGGCCCTGCGCGAAATGAACTATCATATGCTCGGCCAGGAAGTCATCCGTACACAGCCTGAGCAGGTCGTGCCCACCGCGCCTCCCGCTCTGCCCGGGGCGCGGCGCGCGCGGGGGGGG
>CAZQTW010000049.1:6763-49563 GCA_964596165.1 uncultured Planctomycetales bacterium
AAATGAACTATCTTCTGCTCGGCCAGGAAGTCATCGCTACTCCTGCGGAGGTGGTCGTGCCCACCGCGCCTCCCCAATAAACCATCGAGCCCCCCGTGCTATTCCCCCGACTCGCCGCCCTTTCGCTGGTTCCGGAGAAATGGCTCCGCCTCGACACCTGGATCGGCTTAGTCCTGAAACCGGAGATACGACGGGGCATGCTGATCGGGGCCGCATTCCTCTCCGCTGTGGCCTTCGTCGCCTTTGCCCCGCCGACACCCGGCGGCAAGGTCATGCGTCTCCTCCGTAGGACGTGAGCCACGCACACCTCCGACAGTCCCGTCCGGCAACCGGCCGTCCATTCGTTCACAGAGAGATGAGGCCCTGGAGAATCCGAACGAGGTCGTCTGTGGTCAGGTTGATCCCACGCTGCGCGAAGATCTGTTCCATCAGCAAATTGCCCAGTTCAACCGCCGCAGGGTACAGGGCATCATAGAAATCAGAGCCCATCTGAGCCCCCCTATAGGGCAGGGGATCTCGATACAGGGCCACATGTCCGTCGTAGTACGACAGATTCCCCATTTCGGAAGCCTTGATCGCGTTGAAATTCAGCTTCTTGCCCGAATTCGCGTGATATGAGCCCAACATGTCGCCCGCGATCGTCTGAATGCACTCATAGCCCATCCAAAAGTTGTAAATGCCCGCCGCGGGCAAGTCGTCGCCGGCCTTGCCCCCGGGATGTTGTTGATCGAGGGGTAACGCACAGTGGAAGTCCCATTGTTCGTCGAACAGCATCCACAGGGTCCCCGGCGAGTAGATCATGCTGGGCTTCATGATCGGACCGGGGCCCATGGTGCCCGTGGCATCCGGATCGGATATGGGTGCTTGGTTTGAGAGCGCCTTGCGGGCCGTGATGCCTCGCGTGTAGTTGAAGACGTTCTGCGCCTTCCGGTTCAGCCCAATCCGTTCAAATTCCGGGCAACGATAGAGCCCCTCGAATCGCGCGTACTTGAAAAGACTTCCGTTGCTCACCTTCGAGTCGGCAGGCCAATTCTGTTCGGCCTGCAACCAGCAGTCGGGCATGTGCGGAATGAGCCAATCCTCTCGAACCGCCCAGTCGTAAGCCCACTCGCCCCAGTACTTCTTTCCGCTGTTGGGTCTGACGTCCCGAATGTTTTCGTATCCCGTCCCCATGAAGGGCGGCGTCTCGGCAAAATCCTCCGAATAGATCAGGAACGCCTTCGTCAGTTGCCCCATGCGAGAGGCGCAGAGCGTCGTACGGGCTTGCTTGCGGGCTTTCGCCAGCGACGGCAACAAGATGGCGACCAGCAAGGCGATGATCGCCACCACCACCAGCAGCTCGATCAGCGTAAAGCCCCTTGGGTCGCGCTTCGAATGCCGCATGTCACCGGCCCGCCTGTCCGTCTGAAGTGCCTATCGGACACAGGGAATACCACCGGCCGCCGGATGTCGGCATGGACGGCGGCCCTGATCGAAATCGGATCTGAACACAAGCCGGAGCTGTCGATTCTGAATACTCCGACAACCACTCCGTACCTGTATCATACGCCCGCCCGCCTGAACAGACAAGGATCTGACCAGACAACCGCCGTCTTGTATGGTGGTCTCCCGCCGTCGCTGCGATCCCTCGGTGGCGCGTCCGCAAACAGCCGACGCCATTCCGGCAAGAACCCTCCGGCCCGTGCGCTCAATCGTGCGTTCGGACCCTGTCTGGGAATGTCCTGGCCACGCGGGTTTCCTCAGCGCGCCGTCCTTCGCCGCTTGATCAGGGCGTCCGTCAACACGGCCACCAACAGGACCAACCCCGTGACGGCGTCCGTCAGAAGTGAACTGACGCCCAGGAACAGCAACGCCTTGTAAAGCACCTTCAAAATCGCGGCGCCGACGACGATGCCCACGATCGAGCCCTGCCCACCCGAGAGCGCGCATCCGCCGAGGACGGCGGAGGTGATCCCATACAGCTCATACAGCGTGCCCGCCGACGAGGGGGCAACGCTGCTCACGCTGCTCGCGTCGATCACACCCGCGATGCCCGTCAGCAGGCCGCAGAAACCGTAGGTGAAGATCCGAAGGGCATTCACGCGAACGCCACTGAACCGCGCGGCCTCAAGATTGTAACCAATCGCGTAGAGGTACCTTCCGTGCACGGTGCCGCGCATGATGAAGATCGCCAGACCCGCCACCACCGCCACGAGGACCACCGGAAACGGCACGGGCCCGATGTGCCCGTTGCCCAACCATGCGAAAAACGGCCGCTCGCTCGCCTGGAAACCGATCGTCATGTCGTCGGAAAGCCAACGGCCCAGACTTCGCCACAGCAGCAGACTGCACAAGGTGACGATAAACGGCTGGAGATTCAGGTAGCAAACCAGCATTCCGTGTACGATCCCGACGGCAACGGCGAACAGGATGACCAGGGGAATGATGGTCCCGACGGGAAGGGACGTGTTGTTCATCAGATAGATGGCCAACGTGCCGACAAAGCACAAAACGGAGCCGACCGACAGGTCGATCCCGCCGGCAATGATGACAATGCCCTGACCGATGGCGAAGATCGAGAGAATTGCCACCTCGCGACCGGTGGTCTGCATCTGATAAAGGCCCAAAAACTTCGTGTCCTTTGCCGCAGTGAATGCGATCATCGCCGCCAATATGGCCGTCATGCAGAGCACCTGGAGCCCGACCTCGCTCAGGGCGGACCCCGTGCAACCGCCGACCGGAAGGTCCTGTGCCCTGCGCTCGGATGATCGCTGCCGCTCGTCCATTTCAGCCCCTCATCGATGCGCCAGTCGACAGGCCGACGGCCGTGTCAACGGATCCGCCGACCGCGAGCATCATGATCCTCTCCTCGCGGATGTCGTCGCCCGCCAGCTCGCCGGCAATGCGGCCTTCATGCATGACGATCACGCGGTCGGACATCGCCAGCAATTCCTCCATCTCGGAACTGATCATCCAGATGGCGACGCCCTGGCCGGCCAGTTCCGACATGAGCGTGTAGATTTCGCTCTTGCAGCCGATGTCGACGCCTCGCGTCGGTTCGTCGAGGATCAGCACACGAGGTCGCAAGGCCAGCCACTTGGCCAGGACGACCTTCTGTTGGTTGCCGCCGCTCAGCGTTCGGACCTTCTGAGCGAGCGACGAAGCACGGATGCCGAACTCCCGGCTGCCCCAGACGGCGACCTCGCGCTCCCGCCGACCATTCAGCAGGCCCATCCGGCCGTAGTCGCACAACCCCGGCAGCGTGATATTGGGCGTGATCGCCATGTCGAGAATGAGTCCCTGTTGCTTGCGGTCCTCGGGAACAAGCCCCAGGCCGTGCCGGATGGCCGATCGCGCGTCGCCGATGCGCACCGCCCGGCCGTCCAGCTCGATGGTGCCCGATCGAATCGGATCGATGCCGAAGACCGCCCGGGCCAGCTCCGATCGTCCCGCCCCCACCAGTCCGGCGAACCCGACGATCTCACCGGCCCGCAGGTCAAACGACAGGCCTCGCGGAGTCCCGTCGTGCGACGCGACCGGCCGGCGAGCCCCACGGTTCCCGTCCGTCAAGACAAGGTCGCGTACACGCAAGACCGCCGGCCCGCTCGCCCGCCGGCGTTGGTGCGGATAGTAGCGGCCGACGTCACGCCCGACCATCAATCGCACCATCCGGTCGTGTTCGATCTCTCGCCCCGAGAGGAACCCAGCCGTCTTGCCGTCGCGCAGAATCTGGACGCGGTCGGCCAACTCGGCGACCTCAGCCAGCCGGTGGGAAACATAGAGGATCCCCACGCCCCGCCGTTTCATCAGCCGGATGACCTCGAAGAGCGCCGCCGCTTCGCCGTCCGAGAGTGAACTGGTGGGCTCGTCGAAAACGAGCACCTTGGCGTCGAGCGAAAGGGCCTTGGCGATCTCGACAAGTTGACGCCGCCCGATCGTCAAGCGGCCGAGGCGCGTCCCGGCCGGTATCGCCAGGTGAAGCTTCGCCAACTGCTCGTAGGCCATGGCGTGGAGCCGACGCCGGTCGACCACGCCCAGCCAACCCCATCGGCTGGGCTGACGGCCCAGATAGATGTTCTCGGCCACGCTGATGTTGGCGGCCAGGTTCAATTCCTGGTGGATGACGCCAATGCCCAAACGCAGGCTGTCCTGGACCGAATCGATCCGAACGGCCTCTCCCCGCCAGAAAAGTCGGCCCTCATCCGGCGGGCAAATCCCGGCCAGGATCTTGATGAGTGTGCTCTTGCCCGCTCCGTTCTCACCGATCAGACCGAGCAACTCGCCTTCACGGAGTTCCAGGGAAACGTCGTCCAGCGCTTGGACGCCGGGAAAACGCTTGCGGATGCCGACCACGCGGAGAAGCGGCGGGACGCCAGGGACGACCGGCGGATGATTCGAATGCGCCTCCGTCGTGGATTCGGACGCCATGTCGCGCCTCAGCCCTCCACCGCACGCAGATGCCGGTCGCGATGCGATCCGTCGTCAAGCCCAAACGGCGGGGAATGGCCCCCCGGACCACCGGGACTCACGGGCCTGTCTCTCGACCGTCTCTTCGTCGACCATCACCCCGCCCTGCCATGGGGTTACTTGTGATGGTGTTTCTTCTCCTCGACGATCACCACGTCCTTCTTGTGATGGCGCCCCTTCTCCTCGACGATCACCTCGCGATCGTGGTGGCGATGGCGTTCCTCCACGATGACCGTCTTCTCCTTCTTCTCACCGCAACCCGTGAACACACCCACCGCGCCGACCACCAGACCGACTCCCAACCATCGCACGTGTCTCATCGCATACTCCTTTCGTGAAAGCCGCTCCCATCGGCCGGCGGCCTCATGCCGCCCCGGCCGGGCGAATGCTTGCCCCCACCGCCATTATAACCCCATCGATCCGTGCGGACAGCGGATTCGACCGACGCTACTTCCCCAAGGCCATCATTTCCCTGAGCCGCTTCTCGAAGGCGTCGACGTTGTCTTTGCGGATGATCATCGTGTCGACGTACATCAAACCGTCCGGAGGGATCTTCGGCTGGTGGCCGCGGGCAATCTCGGCCAACAGCTTGATGGACCGATACCCGAACTCGAACGGCTGTTGAACGACCGTAGCGTTGATCAACCCGTCGCGAATGCCCTGAAGCGTGCCGGCCTCCTCGTCAAAGCAGATCACGGGGACTTTGGCCTTGGATTCCCTCACGACCTTCATGATGGCCGGGCCGTTGTACGACCAGAGCCCCACGAGGCAACCAACGTCGGGATACTTGCCCAAGACGGCCGCAACGTTTTCCTGGGCCTTCGGGCGGCTTGTTTCGTCGGTAAAGGGCCGGCCTTCGATCACCGTAAAGTTCGCGCCCTTGATCTCCTCCATCATGCCCTGGTATCGCTCGCGGGCGTTCGGGGCGTCCATCTTGCCCACGAAGACGGCGATCGAGCCCCCGTGGGGCAGCACTTCCTTCAAGAGCCGGCCCGCCTTCCGACCGGCGGCAACATTGTCGGTCCCCACATAGGCAACGCGACGGCTCTTCGGTGCGTCGGAATCCTGCGTCACGACCGGCATGTGTTTGGCGGCCTCGTTGAGGATCCCGATCTGACTCTCCGGGTCCAACGGACTGATGGCCATTCCCTGAACGCCCTTGGCGATCATCGCCTCGATGATCTGCTTCTGCTGCGCGGCCGTCCCCTGCCCCGGAATCTCGACCTGGACCTCGACGTCCAACTCCTTGGCGGCCTTGTTGATGCCCGCCTTGGCGATCTGCCAAAAATCGGAGGGGGCGTTCGGAATGAAGACCAGCCGGATCGTGCCGCCCCCCGTGCCCGATGTCTTGCCTTCCGTCGCGCCGGTCGGACCCTTCACCGGTTCCTTGTGGCAAGCGCCGAGGACAAGCAGAAACGCCGACAGCGCGATCATGGCGAATCGAGATCGGCCCGCATGCATGCGTATTCCTCCGGGGATGAACCCGCACTGTAACACACCCTTTCGCATGCGCCCAGCGTGACTCGGTTGACGCGAGCATCCCGCCCGGTGTACCAGTAGTAACCGCATGTCGGATCCTCGACCCACAACCGAAGCGACGCCGAAGGGCCAACCGTCGCCCAAGCGACCCTCCCGTCGGACGAAGGTGCTGTTGGCGACAAGTTCCGTTCTCCTGATCCTGGTCGTCGCCGAGGCCGGTATTCGTGTCTACCACCGCTTCTCGCCCGCATCTCGCGACACAATCGACCGACCAGATCTGTCCCAAGCCTGGAAAGGACGCTGGATCGAACGGCACCAGGGGCGCGACCCCAACGAGTTCGAAGGCTCCGATGAGTATCACCCCCGATTCGGGTGGAAGCCGCGGCCCAATCTGCGAAAGGCCCGCTTCCACTCGCGGGCCCCGATCAGCACGAACTCCCGAGGCTGGCGGAATCTCCGGGAGTTCGCGTTCGAGAAGCCGGCGAACACCCGGCGAATCGTCCTCCTGGGCGACTCGTTCACATTCGGCGAAGACGAGGAAGACGAACACATCTGGCCCGCGCTGCTTCAGGAATCCCTTCGCAACTGGGAGGTCATCAACCTCGGCGTTCACGGCTACGGGACCGATCAGGAATTGCTGGTGCTCGAAGATGAGGGCGTTCGCTACCGGCCGGATATCGTCATCCTGGCATTCTTCCCTGAGAACGTCTTTCGAAACGCCCTGGATTTCCGCGACTACGCCAAACCTCGGTTCATCTTGCGGGGCGATGAACTCATCTTGACGAACGTGCCCGTGCCCACACC
The DNA here is from genome assembly GCA_964596165.1 of uncultured Planctomycetales bacterium. Lineage (GTDB taxonomy): Bacteria > Planctomycetota > Phycisphaerae > UBA1845 > JAFGLZ01 > CAYUQT01. Next base: position 13,493 of record CAZQTW010000049.1, read on the forward strand.
GGCCCAGATTCTCGGCCAAGGGGTATCGGCGGGACCCACGAGCCACCTCTGGCGTTGGGCCGCGGATCGCCTCGGCGGCCGGCTGGGGCACGCTCACACGGCGCCAAGCGACGATCTCTGGCGGCTGACGATCGCGATCCTGCGCCGCATGCGCGCCGCCTGCAAGGCATGCGGCGCCGACATGCTCGTGGCCGTCATCCCCAATCCTCGCCGACCGGATCGCGCCACCGAAGAAATGATCGCCCGCAACGCGGACACGATCGGCTACGGCGTGCTTAACCTCGGACCGGAGCTGGAGCGAGTGGAGAAAGAGGCCCAACGTCCGACCTATTACGTGAACTTCTCGCGCCTGGGGCACGTCGTCGCGGCGCGAACCATCCGAGACAAGCTCGTCCACGTCGGTTGGGTCAAACAAACGGATCTGGACGATGCGGCGCTCATCGATCGGCGCTATCGCCTCGCGCTGAACGCCCAACCGCTGGATCCGGAATCGGAATACGCCTTCGCCCTCTTTCTGGCCGGGCAGAACCGGCGAGACGAGGCAATCGCACGCCTTCGCGCCGCCCTGGCCGCCGGTGCGAGCAAGCGATTCGAGATTCACACGAATCTCGGCACCTTGCTGATGCTCGACGGCCAAATGGACCAGGCCGCCGAGCAGTATGGCCTGGCGATCCAAGCAGACCCCAACAACCCGATCGGGCCGATGAACCTCGGCGACCTGCTGATGAGGCAGGCCAAGCCCGCCGACGCGGCACGCTGGTATCGCCGCGCGACGGAACTTCGACCGGAACCGCCCACGGCGCGGGCACAACTCGCGGCCGCCCTGGCCGGAGCAGGGCGGATCGATGAGGCGATCGTCGTTTGTCGTCAGGCAATCGCCGCCGCTCCGGAGCAGGGCGAACCGTACGTCGAGCTCTCGCGAATCCTCAATCGCAGGGGCCAATCGCGCGAGGCGACTGAGGTGCTGCGGGAAGGACTTCGCCGTTTGCCCCATCACGGCGGCATGATCAACAATCTGGCCTGGATACTGGCCACATCCGCCGAGCCTTCATTGCGGGACGGCGCCGAGGCGGTCCGCCTCATGGAGCGGCTCGGCCGGTCGGCCGACATCACCGACCCCGGCGCCCTCGACACATTGGCCGCCGCCTATGCCGAGGCGGGGCAATTCGATCAGGCAATCGCCGCCGCGACCCGCGCGATCGAGCTGGCAAAGAACGCCCATCGCCCCGATTTGGCACGGGTAATCGAGGAGCGACTCCGGCGGTACCGGGCGGGGCAACCGTATCGCGAGAAGACCGCCGCCTCGGCGCCCGGCGCCGCCCCGTAAAAGGAACCGGCCCTCCCTGTCTTGCGGTGTGGAGGAGGGCTCCGCACCGTGGCATCCCGACCGGTTCAAGAACAGCGCCATCCACGATCCGCGCCACGGCGTCCACGATCAGCGGGGCTCGACGCTGATGCATCATCTCGCTCACGTGGCCAACCGCAAGGACGTCCGGTATGTCGCCAACGGATGGACGTACTCGTATCCCTGCGCGGCCGAGAGACGATAGAACAGGGCGTCCATCGGGCCGGGCGCCGGCCGGCACCCCCCCCCGTGAATGCCGGCCTTGTCCGCATCCTTGATTCCGAGAGAGTAACGGAATACAAAGAAATGATGGGTCTGCTTGAGGAGATCCGAAGCAAGGTCTTGCGTCGGCAATATGAGCTGTCCACACATGCAGTCGACCAGAGCATCCTCCGGAGCATCAGCATGGCTGAAGTGGAGGAAGCGGTAGCCAACAACAGCGAGGTGATCGAATACTATCCGGACGACAAGTACGGACCGAGCTGCTTGGTGCTGGGGTATACGAACGCCGGGCGCCCACTGCATCTGCATTGCAGTTGCCCAAGCCGTTCGTTAATCAAGATCATCACGCTCTACGAGCCGGACCCGGAACGGTGGGTCGATCTTAGGACCAGGAAACACGCCTGACGGGGTAAGTGATATGAACGAAACGATGGTTGAAGCTCGAGTCACATATACCGTGGAACATGAGGGCAGGTTCTTCGTGATTGAGCATGTCCCAGCCCGAGTGTGCAAGGAAACCGGAGAACGGTTCTTCGCCCCCGAGACAGTGGAGCATATCCAAGCCCTTATCAAGGGACAGAAGAAACCGGCACGGATTATCGAAACGCCCGTTTACGAGTATGCATGAAGAAGGCAGAGCCCGCGGGATAGGGTAGTGTGCGGCGGCCCCTTCACCGCACCGCGGCATCTCGACCGGTTCAAGAACAGCGTCGTCCACCATGCAGAGCACCAACCCGCGGGACTACTCCAGGCTTTCATCGATCTTGGCCGGGATGCCGTCGGCCGGCTCGAGCTCCCATTCATCGAACCACAGCTTCGGCCCGGCGGCCCTCAACCGGTCGGCGAACGGGCCCACCCCCTCCTTGTCCGTCGCGCAGTGACTGACGAAGACGTCGAATCGGATATCGTCGGGCATGGGTCACGCCCGGCGACGCCATTCTTCAGGCTTTTCCCGAGCCGGTGCGCCCTCCCTGGCACGGCCACAGACCGTCCCGTGGCAGGCGCCCCGGACAACCGAATAGGAGCGACGACCCGGCGGAGGACCGCCCGGCCCCGGACAGCAAGCGGGGCGACCATCGTACAGGCGGCGATCGCGGGCTTCCCGTGCGCGGGGCAATCGAGCGAACCCGTTGTCGAGCCACCGTCCGTTCAACAACGGCGCGCGTGACATCACACATCGGACGACAACACCGGACGGATGACCGGGCGGCGGAATGTAGACGCCGCGCCCTGGGCTCCGATACGATGGCCGCACCGTTCGCGGAGAATCGACGAATGCGTGACGCAGTGTGGTATATCCTGCTGGCGCTTTACCTTCTGCTGGTGCTACGGTGGCTGTGGGCGCACGTCGAGCTGACGCTGGCTACTCGGTCCGGCATGCTCAGGCCGCTGACCGGCCTTGATCCCACCACGCCGCGACCATCGGTGTCGGTGATCATTCCGGCCCACAACGAGGAAGCGGTCGTCGGCGAATGCCTGAATCGCGTGCTGGCACAGGACTACCCCGATCTGCAGATCCTCATCGCCAACGATCGGAGCACCGACGCCACCGGCGACATCGTGCGCACGTTCGCGGCCGATCGACCGAACGTGCAGTGTATCGACATCCACGATCTGCCGGAGGGCTGGCTGGGCAAGGGGCACGCGGTGTGGGAGGCCTCTCGCCGAGCCACCGGCGAATACCTGCTATTTGTCGACAGCGATGTCGAGCTGCACCCGGCGGCGGTGACGACGGCGGTCGAGGTCGCCCGGCGCGAACGGATCGACTTCATGAGCCTGTGGCCCAAAGTATCGCTCCGGTCGTTCTGGGAACGATTTCTGTTTCCGTCCTGCGGCTGGACGCTGGGGCTGTGGTTCCCGAATCCGCGGCCCGACCGGATCGACAAGACGCCGGTTTTCGCCAATGGCCAGTTCATGATGATTCACCGCGAGGCGTACGAACAGATGGGCGGCCACGCCGCCGTCCGCGACGAAATGACCGAGGACGTCGCCCTGGCGCGGATCGCCGCGAAGGCCGGCATGCGACGGTATCTGGGACTGGGCCCGCACCTGCTGCGGACGCGGATGCACGAAAGCCTGAGCCAAATCATCCACGGCTGGACGCGGATCTTCATCGGCACGCTCGGCAAGAGTTGGAAACTGGCGGCGACCATCTTCGGCGCTCTGATCGGCGTGGTGCCGGCGTTCATCGCGTTGGCGGTATTGCTGGGGCCCGCGCTGGCGGGTCGTCCGCTGACGGCGACGCAGTGGGTCTGGCTGATCGCGGCAATCGTCCATGTCCCGCTGATGTACTCGGTGGTCTACCGCTACTTTCGCATGGTCTACGAAGGCAGGCCGCATATCGTGCTGTTTCCAATCGCCTTGCTGGGCGTCTCAATCCTGCTCCTCTATGGGATGGTGTTGCTCGCCGGCGTCGGCACGATCCGGTGGGGCGGCATTCGCTATCGGGTGAGCGGCTCGCGGGCCGTGCGATGCCGGGGCGAGAAGCAGATAGACTGACAACTCCCGTAGAGATCCTCACGGGACCGCTGGAAATGGATTCCCCGACTGGAGCCCCGAAAAACGCCGCGCCCCAATGGATCGCATTGCCTTCAGAGTGTTGGCTGCTTGCGGAATAGGACGGTGTCTGCTCGGGGCTCTCACCCCCCTGGTCGTCGAGAGTGAGAGCACGTGGGCGGGCGTATTCGTTGTATCCGGCGGCCTTGCCCGGGGGGCTCCGGAAGGCATGACAACGTATCGCCGCGAGGTACGAACGGTGTCTGATCCGATGCGGTGGCGGCAGGGCGGATACTTGCTTGGGCAACGGGTGGATGCCCGTTGCCCCGGGTGCGGCACGTCGTTTGACCCGCGCCTTCGGGACCGACGCCGCATCTCATGGGACGAGACGGCTGAAGCCGCACGGCAAGGTGTACGAGTTGATTGAGGCCTGAACGGCGAGGCGGATAGAGGCGGTCGGAGTCGGACGGGCCTAACCCGATCGCTGTCGATGCGATAACCATCGCGGCAGGTCGTTGAGGCTTTGCAGAATCCCTTCCACGGGATACGGACCGAACTCTTCCTTGTGACGGTGTCCGGACAAGACGATCAGACACCGGACGCCCGCCTGTTTCGCCGTCTCGGCGTCGACGAGGCTGTCGCCGACGTAAAGCGCCCGATCGGCCGAGGTGTTCAGCCGGTCGATCGCCAGAAGCAGGCCCTCGGGATCGGGCTTGTGCCGCGAGACGTCCTCGCCGCCGACGATCAGATCGAACGCATCGAGCAAGCCCTCTCGTCCCAAGACGGTCGCAATCCGCCGACGGAACTTGGTGGACACAATACCGAGTGTGAAACCGCTTTCCTTGAGCTGCCGAACGACCGACGGCACGACCTCATAGAGCCGGGTCAGATCGGCCATCGTTTCGTCCGCGCGGCGGACGAAATGGCGAGCGAACTCGTGGCTCTTGTCGGCGTGTTCGGTTCCCGCCAGGCGGACAAGCGTGTCGGAAAGAGACAGCCCGATCGTCCTGCAAATCGCCTCGGCCGGCGCCTCGGACAGGCCAAGGTTCCTGAGCGCATAGTTGATGCACTCGACCGCTCCGCGCGTCGAGTCGGCAAGCGTCAGGTCGAAATCGAAAATGACCGTATCGAATGTGGGCATGAGCGATCAGTGCCCCGGTGCGGCCAGGCCCGTCATCTCGCAAAGGCCCACCCCCAGCGGCGGGAGCGGGAGGCTGAGCGTCTTGGCGGCGTCGACCGATGGCTGCCCCGGAAGCCCACGGACCGAGACGGTCTTCGGCTCGGCGGTCAGCGCGAACCGGACGGTGTGGGCCTCGGCGCTGTTGTTGACGACGATCAGGTAGGTCTTCTCGCCCGCCTGCTTGACCCGCCAATTCAGCCACGCGGCCGTCTCGGCCCTCATCGCCGGAGTCGGCTCAATGCTGAGCAGAACGGGGATCATGTCCGTGATCTCCTGGGCCATCTTCTTGACGAGCGGCCAGTGCTCGGCGAATGGCCGGGCGGTGTCGCGCCGGATGTCGAACCAACTGTAGAAGATCAGACCCGTTGCACCTTCGGCGATGCACTGCCAGGCCATACAGCGCATCTCGTCAAACGTCGGCGGGCGGCACGGTCTCTTCTCGGCCTCCCTGTGCTTGTAGCACGCCCAGTTGAAAACCTGGGGCACCATCCACACCGGTCGGGCGCCGGCCACCCCGCGGACGGTCCTGCGCGTCCACTCGCCGGCCCGGCTCACGGGAATGGAGGGAACCGGATAGGGGTCCGTCCCGATCACGTCGAATGACTCAATGTAGTGACGCACCTGATCGACTTGATACAACACGACCCACGTCGGATGGTGGGGGTCGAGTTCCTCCATCCAGCGCTGGTGGGCGATCAGTCGCGGCATCATCGCCACATCCAACTCATCGTTGAGATACCAGGCCAACAACGCGGGGTGCCGGCCGAACTGCTCCACCTTGCCGCGGATGTGGGCCAGTTCATCCGCGTCGGTCTTGATGTTCGGCGGACAGCCGCCCGTCCCATGGTAGATGTCCTTGACCGTGTAGATGACCTTCAGGCCGAACTTGTGCGCCAGGTCCATCTGTTCCGTCGTCGGCTGACCATAAGGCATCAGGCAGTTGAACGGGCCGTCGGCGTAGACCGCGATCTCTTCCTTGCTGATGCCGCCCCAGTACATGCCGAGCGGAAAGAACGGCTTGCCGTCCCGGATCAGGCGGTTGTTCGCATCGATGGTGCTCATTCGATCGGGCGCACCCGCCACGCGGACGACGTGATGCGACGTATTGTCGATCAACCGCGTGCTCCGTTTGGAGGACAACGTGATGTCGATGCGATGGCGGCCCGGCGGCAGGAACCGCGCCGGAATGGCCACGTCCACGGCAGCCGACGCGATGTCCTTCAGCACCCCGCGGGCATGTTCGACGCGATCCTTCTCACCGACGACGGACCAACCCAGCGAGATGTCCTTCGGTTCCAGGTCGTAGTCCACGAGGTTGAACTCCGCCCGGATCTTGACTGGTTCGGGGCCGCTGTCGGTGATCTGCGCGCGGTAGTTGGGCACGAGCAGAACGGTCGACAGCGGCCTCTCCTGAGTCCTTCGGATGCCGACGTCGTCCCACCAAGCCGTGCCGGTCATGCCTTGTCGGACGTAGCAAGCAAGGCTGAACGACTTGGCGTCCGGCGGGATTCGCGACGTCGTGCCTTTGACGAGCGCCCAGTCGGAGTCGTCCTTCTTGCCGGCCGGGTAGGCCCCGCCGAGGTATCGGCCCTTCTCGTCATACCACTCCACGCAGATCGTGGCGCCGCTGTCCGAGCCCTTGATCCCCTGGGTCTTCACCCAGGCGCCGACCTCGTAAATCCTGCCCGCCTCGAGCCTGATCCCTTGCGAACACAGAACATAGCGGTTGGGATCGGGGTTGATGAACCTCAGCGACGCCCCGCCGGATCGGGCGACGGCCCCGTCGCGCTGGTAGACATTCGTCGGGCCCGACCAGTCAGCCGGCAGACCGTTCTGGCCGGCAACCTCGAAGCCGTTGTTCCGGGCAAGGTTCTGCTCCTCGGCGGCGGCCGCTCCGTGAAACACGCCCACAAGCGCGAAAAGGAAGGCCGTCGTGTGTGATCGCGCCGCGTCGGTGCACCTCGGGTCTAAGAACCTGCCCCGCCGGCCCCCTTGGCGAACACGTCCGTCCGAACAGCCGGGCCGGGATTGTTGCGCTCCCACCGGCGGCGCCGAAAGGCACGACGGGCCCAGCAGGTTCCCGACCGAACGGACGACGTGTTGCCTCTTCATGGGACCCTCCGTCCAACACCTGCCTCAAGAAGACCAGGAACCTTTCGTACCTCGGCACAAAGCGAGCGTATGACATCCCCTCCGGTATGCGCTCGCCTCAGCCTTGTTCGCCTGGCGTGCCGAGAGGATGACCAAAGGCGGCTCGACCGCGCTCGCCGAAGCCGGACCCGAAGGGAAACGCCCCCCTCGGAAAAACAGGCACCCCTCATGTCATGCCGGACACGGCATCAGGGCCATCCCAGCCAATTGCGGAAGTACTCCATCGGGTCCGATGAAGCGGCCGCCGCGGAAAAGACGCCGATAGCGGCGGTCAGGTCCTGGTTCAGCGCGTCGTAGACGGCCTGAAAGAGCTCCAAATCGGAGTTGTATCGACGCTGGATCATCACCAGGGCATTGTCGAGCTTCAGATCAAAAAACCCGGAAAACCGATCCGGAATATGAGCCTGCGGCATGTATTCGGTCCGGAATCGCTCCCGGTACTCGGCGAAGATGTCCTCGCGCCGCGCGATCTTCTCCTCGCTCGACAAGTCCTGCCGACTGTAGAACGCGTCCAGCGCGTCGTACAGATCGATCCAGAACCGATTGTACAGCTCCAGATCCTCCCAACGTTCAACGGCGATCCTCAAAACCTCATGATCTTCCCCGTATCGATGGGCCAGAAACTTCAGCGTCCCGGTGCGCCCGATGAACGTCGCCACCGTTTCGGTGAATACACTGTCGCCGTTTCGATAGACGGTATTGTGGGCTAACTCGTGGATGACCAGATCCGCCAGGTCGATCGCATCCCGCTCCAACGCCTGGCTGAACAGCGGGTCCGCGAACCACCCCATGGTGCTGTACCCGTGCGGGGCGTACATGAACACGTCCCAGCCCTGCTTTCGGAGAAGATCGGCGTAGCACTCGGCCTGTTTCTCCTCGAAGAACCCCACGTACTGGATGGCGTTCACAAACGGAAACCACCACTCGTAGGCCTCAAGACGGTCCTTCCTGCAGGCGGAAATGTTGTACACCACCGCCTCGCCCTCGCTGTCGTAAAACGTGGCATAGGCGTTGCCCGCAACCAACTTCAGGTCGTTGACGGCGTACCGGCGAACCGCTTGGACGTACTCCAGCTTGAGTCGCGTCTCCTCGTCGAGCGTGCTCGACTCGAGTACCTCGTCAATCGGCTTGCTGCCGAGCAAGACGCCGAGCTCACCGAGGGCGACCGTGACAATGTATCCCGCCGTGCAGCCCGTGCAGACCGGCAAGCCGGCAAGAGCAACCGCCATCGCGAACCACACGTGTCTCGTCAATACCCTCGTGTGAGAAAGAAGGGCCAATGCACCACCTCGTCGCCCGTTGAAACACGACGTCCCCCCGGCGATGGGCGGGGAAACAGATGAATTCATGCCCGCCGGACCGTCGGGCGATACAGCCCTTGCCTACCGGCGCGTCAGACGCTCTTGCTCTGTCCCTTGTCCAGCCCGAAGGCCGCATGCACCACCTTCAGGGCCTTCTCGCCGTCCTTTTCGGGCACGACGCACGACACCACAATCTCGCTCGTGGAGATGTTCAGGATGTTGACCTTGGCTTCGGCCAGAGAGCCGAACATCTTGGAGGCCACGCCCGTATGTGTCCGCATTCCGATTCCGACTACGCTGACCTTCGCCAATCTCTCGTCGGTCTGAACGCCCCGAAGCCCCATCTCCTTGACGAGCTGTTCGGCCACGACGCGAGCCTCTGCGAGATCGCTTTGGGCCACGGTGAAACCGATATTCGCCCGCCGCCCATCCTCATAGTTGTTCTGGATGATGTCGTCCACGACGATGTTGTGTTGAGCAATCCGTGCGAAAATGCGCGCGGCCATGCCGGGCTCGTTGGGCACGCCCACCAACACGACGCTTGCCAAATCGCGCTTTAACGCCGCGCCGCGCACGACAATATCTTCCATACCTTTGGTTTCGGGCATGATCATGGTTCCTGGCGTATCCGTCAGACTACTACGAACGTGAATGGGGACCTGGTACTTCCAGCCGAACTCGATGGACCGGTTGTGCATGACACCGGCGCCCAACGAGGCCAGCTCGAGCATTTCATCGTAGGCAATGCAGTCGATCTTGCGAGCCTCGGGGACAATCCGCGGATCGGTGGTATACACGCCGTCCACGTCGGTGTAAATCTCGCATACGTCGGCCTTCAGGGCGGCGGCAAGCGCCACGGCCGTCGTGTCCGAGCCGCCTCGCCCCAACGTCGTGATCGCCCCTTCCTCCGTGATGCCTTGGAAACCGGCCACGATGACGATCTTGCCGCCGTCGAGGTGCTTGCGAATCCGTTCGGCGTCTATCTGCTTGATCCGCGCCTTGGTGTGCGATGAGTCGGTAATGAGACCCACCTGCCCGCCGGTGAAGCTGATGGCACGATGTCCGGCGGCGTCGATGGCCATCGCCATCAAGGCAATACTGACCTGCTCCCCCGTGGTCAAGAGCATGTCCATCTCACGCCGCGGCGGATTCGGAGCGACGCTCCGCGCCAAATCGACGAGCTCGTCCGTCGTGTGCCCCATCGCCGACACAACCATCACCACGTGATTCCCTTCAAGCTTGGCGCGGATGGCCCGGCGAGCGGCTCGTTGTATCTTGGTTGCGTCCGCGACGCTCGTCCCACCGAACTTCTGTACGATCAATCCCATGGTTTCATGCACTCTGATAGTGATGCGACGACCAGACAATTCCGAAGCGGTCCACCCCGATCTGCCGGGCGATCCGACCCGCGACACGGGCCGTCTCGACCTCCGGTTCGACGCCCCGGGCATTCTCGTGCAACCACACAACCAACGGGCGAGCCTGTCCGCGAGCGTTTCGCAGTTCGACAAGCTGCTTGATCGCCGACAGCACTCTCCCCCTCAAACCCGCGGCACCCACGTCCGTCAGGGCGGACTCGGGCGCCCCGCCGGTTGTCAACTGAATCTCATCAAACGGTCCGCTCAGCACGCGATCGATCACGGCCATGCTCGCCGCGCCGTCCCCGACCGTTCGCAAGACCAGCCGCCAAGATCGCGCGGCCCGCCGGATGCCCTCCACGCCTCGCCAAGCCGCTTCGTCGAGACGAGCGCCGTCGCTCGCCGATACGACCATGGCAATCGGCCGGTCCGCCCAACTACTGGCGAGCGACCCAACATACGTCGAAGCCAGCCAGGACGCTCCGGACGGACCCAGTCGATCCAGGTCGACCCAGATCTCGCAAGGCGGCGAGTCCTCCGGCCACGTCTCCTCAAAACGCCCCCGAGCGCCGACCACCCATCGTCCACCCGGTCCCGGAGGCCGGCGCCGGAGCCCCACGGCCCGTCGAACCTCCTCCCGCTTCTCCCTGTCCATCCGTGGATTCCTTGTGAATGTCGGCTCGACACCCAGCCCATCCGAACGAGTCGGACGCCCGCACGGAACTAACTGACCGCAACCACGGCATTCCGGGTTCCAAACCCATTGGCGACGAAGCCTTCCGCATCGGGGTCTTCGCGCCAGGTTCCGTCAACCACGAACTTGTATTCGTAGTGACCCGCACCCAACTGAAGCCGTTTGCGAAACGTCCCGTCCTTCTGTCGCAACATACGGTCTTCGCACGGCGACCAGTCGTTAAAGGTGCCGGCCAAAAACACTTGCCGACACGGACCCTCGGGACGGTACACGAACGTCACAGTCATTCCATGTCGAATGACCATCGCGTCGCCTCCTGCGGCGAAGCCGCCACTCAACACCTCCCTATGTCGAGCGGACATGTTACCACCCGGCCGGACCGACAGTCAAAGGGTTTGCCGGCGAACGATGGGGCGGCTACGGAACCGCGGTTTGACAACGCCGAAAACGTCGGTATGCTTCACTGCCGCGGAGTCGTCAGGCGGGGGTGCTGCCTGCGGGTGCTGGCAAGGGGACGGCCGCTGTCTCATGTCGCAACGGCTACGCCGCGGCCGAATGTCAAACCAAGGAGACCTGCGGATGAGCAAAAACACACGTCGCGATTTTCTCAAGGGCACCGCCCTCACCGGAGCGGGCCTCTGGCTCGCCGGTAACTCCGGCTGCGCCAAACCGAAGGCCGCCGCGCCGGTCGCACAGACCCACAAGACCAAGGGAACCTACAAGCTCAACGAAAAGCTCAACATCGCCGGCGTCGGCTGCGGCGGCAAGGGCGCCAGCGACATCCAGAAATGTCGCGGCGAGAACGTCGTCGCCCTTTGTGACGTGGACTTCAACCGAATGGCCGGGGCAATCAAAAACTTCCCCAACGCCAAGAAGTACCACGACTGGCGGGTCCTGTTCGACGAAATGGGCAATGGCATCGACGCGATCACCTGCTCGACCACCGACCACATGCACGCCGCCATCTGCGTGACCGCCATGCGAATGGGCAAGCACGTCTACTGCCAGAAGCCGCTGACCCACGACGTGTGGGAAGCGAGGATGATGGCCGTCACGGCCAAAGAGCACAACGTCGCCACGCAGATGGGCAATCAGGGAACCGCCCTCGACGGGTTCCGGACGGCCGTCGAGGCGATTCGGGCCGGCGTCATCGGCAACGTCACCGAAGCGCACATCTGGACCAACCGGCCGGTCTGGCCCCAAGGAAAGAAACGCCCGCCGGGCAGCGATTCGATCCCCGAAAACCTCGATTGGGACCTGTGGATCGGAACGGCCCCGATGCGGCCTTACAAGAAAGACTGCTACCATCCGTTCTCCTGGCGCGGCTGGTGGGACTTCGGCACCGGCGCCCTGGGCGACATGGGCTGCCACACGGCCAACATGGCGTTCATGGCCCTCGACCTCAAGTGGCCGACGACGATCGAGGCCGAATGCTCCGGATTCGACAAAGATAGCTTCCCAACCTGGAGTATCATCACCTATCAGTTCCCCGCCCGCGGCAGTCTGCCGCCGCTGACGTGGACGTGGTACGACGGCGGAAAGGACAAGCCGCAGAAGGTGCACGACAAGCTAAAAGGCCTGATCCAGGGCGAACACTACAATCCCAGCGGGTCCGTCCTGATCGGCGACAAGGGCACCCTCTATTCGCCTAGCGACTACGGCGCCGCGTCCACGCTCCTGCCCAGGAAGGATTTCGAGGGCTACAAGCCGGGTCCGCAAACGTATCCGCGGTGGGGGCCGGGCAACCACGACCAGCACCACACCGACGAATGGATCGCGGCCTGCAAGGACCCAAAGAAAAAGTGCCTGTCCAACTTCGAATACGGCGGCACGCTGACCGAAGCCCTGATGCTGGGCAACGTGGCCATGTTCGCCGGAAAGAAGATCGAATGGGACGGCGCCAACTGCAAGGTCACCAACTGCCCCGAGGCCAACGCCGTCATCCGGCGCAAATACCGCAAAGGCTGGGAAGTGCCGGGACTGGGATAGCCGTTATTCTCTCAGACGCTGATTCAACGGGGCGCCGGACAACCATCCGGCGCCCCGTTGTCGTTTGGACAGGCAGATGCATCGTCGCCCGCCGAATCGCCACGAGCGTCATCAGTGCCATCGCGCCTGGGCGAGAATCGCCCCGACAGCGCCGCGATGCAGACGACCAACAGGTGATTCATTCGGAGCCTGCCATTCGCTGAGCGACATTCTCGAGCTTGGTGCGCACGATTTCAGAGTGCACCCTTTTCGCTTCTGCACACATATGTGCTGCGAGCGAACGCCAGACATGATGTCTTAGGTCAAAGTAGGTGAGCCCCAACAACCACAGCTGGCCGTGCCCGGGAGGACAGACCTCCGGGAGTGCGCGCACTCGTGACTCTTCAGCAACCAGGCAGTCTGCAAGAGACGCCAAGCTCTCCTCTGAAAAGGTATTGTCGGGCAAGGTAACGCCCAGAACCAGGAGGGCAAATGCGAAGAATGGCAACTCCTCGGATGACCGTATCCATGCCATTCTCCACGAAAGGAATCGTGCTGCTGCCTTCTGAACATCGTTTCCGAGTACCAAGGAACGGGCAACTAGTTGAGCGACTGTCTGGTTTTCGCCGGGGGAGCGGTCTTCGTACTCCGGATCGGCCCCGGCACGAAGCAGAATGGCGCAAGAAAAGGCCCTCATCATATGCCCGCGGATGCCGGTGCCTTCTGGCTGCCAGTTGGGGTCATCAGGTTCCGACCATTTGATCAACTCCAGGACCTCTACAAGCGACCCGTCCATTGGAACCGGTACTTTACCCGTATGGCGTATCTGCCGGAGTGACACAACAAGATCCTCGGCACCCCCGCCGTAGTCTGCCGAGGCGATCTCCATAAGCATACGTTCATTCGATTTCTGCCCGCATTCCGAACGAAGCAGTTTGGCGGCCTGCCTTACGGCAATCTCAATTGGATCTCCGGGGGAACCTTCTTCCCCAGATCCGGATATCTCTCCACCAGGCGAAGAATGTCCGCCAGATCCTTCTGACGTTTGCTCCGGCGCCGTCGTTCGTCCGAATAGGCCCAGATCTTTCCCTGGAGGACATCCTCAAGGGCCGCAACGGACATCTCATATCCGAGGACTTGACGACGAACGGCACGCGAGATGAAATCCTGGTAGCGAGAGTCGGTCTGAAGCTGAACTCGCAGATCGGACCCCGCGACGGATAGGTTGATGCTGTGCTCAAACGTCTCGATCTTCATGCCCTCGGAACAAGCCCTATCGCACAACACTTCGAGCTTGTCGGTGACGACGACCAAATCCATGTCCAGGCTGACCACGGGCTCAGCATAGGCGTTGACGGCCAGCCCTCCGATTACGCAGTATCTCGATTCCGTCTTCTTCAGAAGATCGAGCAAGAACTGAACGACATCGAATCGCCCGTTGGCAACTCTGTTCATGAAAGTCCTGCTGGTCATGCATTGCCTCCGGTTCCCGCAATAATACCAGCATATCCCAATCGCTCGGGTCAGCAAACACCGCACCGTCGATCGGGTTGTCGCAGAACGATATCGGGCGTAGCCGTCCGACGGCATCCGGCGGATGACTTGTTTCCGCCCAAAGGGATGCTCTGTTATACTTCGACCCATGGCGGCATCCGTCCCCGTGGCCATCGTGTCCCGCAAATTGAACCTCGAGCTCGACCCGCTCGAGGCCATGCGTCGGCTCAGCCGACGCGCGGCTCCGCTCTTCCTCGACAGCGCCGCGACGGACAGCCGCTACGGCCGGTACACCGCGCTCATGTGCGAACCGACCGGCCTGCTCTGCACCGGCCGGGAAGGCAAAACACACGTCGATTTCGGCGGCAGCCATCGCGTCCTCGACGAAGGGCCCTTTGCAGCCCTGGCGCCGGGGCTGAGACCCTTCAAAGTGGTGCAACGTCCCGATGATGTACCGTGCTTCGTCGGGTGGGCCGGATACCTGGCCTACGAGGTGGGGCGATTCATCGAACGCGTGCCGGCGACCACGCGAGCCGACATTCAACTGCCCGTCGTCCGGCTGGGCTTCTACGACACCGCGGCCGTCTACGACCACAACGCCAAGACCTGGACGCTCATCGCCGTGGACCTCCATCACGGGTTTCCGGCGCCGTACGATCGAATCGTTCGCGGTCGACTGGATACGCTGGCCGGCTATCTGGCGACCGAGGGACCCCCAGCCGGACCCTCTCCCAAGGGCAAGCGTCCCGGCCGACCGACGTGGAACATGAGCCGCGACGACTGGCTCGACAACGTCCGACGGGCCAAGGAGTACATCGCGGCGGGCGATGTCTTTCAGGTCAACCTTTCCCAACGGCTCAGCCTGCCTCTGGACGATCCGCCGTGGTCGCTGTACGAGCGCCTCCGCACGAGCAATCCGGCCTGCTACGCCGCCTACATGGCCTGGGGAGATCCGAAGGCCAAGGCGTCGGCCGCGCCCACCCATGCCGTACTGAGCAGCTCTCCCGAGCTGTTCCTCGAACTCCGCGATCGAAAGGTCGTCACGCGCCCGATCAAGGGTACGCGACCGCGCGGGAAGAACGCGGCGAGCGATCAGGCGCTCCGCCGCGAGCTGATCGACAGCGTCAAGGACCAGGCCGAACTGAACATGATCACCGACCTCGAGCGAAACGACCTCGGACGCGTCTGCGAGTACGGCACGGTTCGCGTCATCGAGCCGCGAGGCCTCGAATCCCATCCGACGGTCTGGCACTCGGTGGCAACGGTCGAGGGGGTCCTTCACGAACGCTACGACGCCATCGATCTGCTGAAAGCGACCCTGCCCGGCGGCTCGATCACCGGTGCGCCGAAAGTTCGGGCCATGCAGATCATCGACGAACTGGAGCCGACCGAGCGAAGCGTATACTGCGGATCGATCGGCCTCATCGGCCTGGACGGCTCGCTGACGCTTAACCTCGCCATCCGCACGATCATCGTCGAGCGCAACACGGCTCACGTGCAGGTCGGCGCCGGAATCGTGGCCGATTCCGATCCCGAGAACGAGTACGACGAAACGCTGCACAAGGCCGCCGGCATGCTGAAGGCCCTGGGTGTGGACGAAGGAATGCTTGCGGAGGCCGACCATGACTGAATTCGCGTACCTGAACGGTCAGTTCGTCGAGGCCGATCAGGCCGGCCTCAGCATCTTCGACGCCGGACTGCTGCACGGCGCCGGCCTCTTCGAGACAATGCGGGCGTACCATGGGATCCTCTTTCGCCTCTCGGATCACCTGGCCCGGCTGGCCGCCTCAGCCGATGTGCTGTCGATGTTCCAACTCGACGAGGCCGGACAGAAAAAGATCGGCGAGGATCTGACCGAATTGCTGCGCCGAAACAGTCTTACCGAGGCGCGCACAAGGCTGACCGTTACGACGGGCAACCTCCGTGGTGTGCGGACTACCGGCGGCCAGGTCACCCCCACGGTCTTCGCGACGGCCACCGCGATGGAGCCCTACCCGTCGCACCTCTATGAGAAGGGAATGACGGTCCTCCTGAGCGTTCACAAGCAATCGCGGCTGGACCCGACCTGCGGCTTCAAAACCTTGAGCTATCTGTCGCGGCTCATCTCGCTCCGCGAAGCGCAAGTCCGCGAGTGCGGCGAGGCGCTGTGGTTCACGCACGAAAACCTCCTGGCCGAGGGCGCGATCAGCAACGTCTTCATCGTCAAAGAGGGTGTGCTCAAAACACCCCCGATCGACACACCGGTGCTCCCCGGCATCACGCGCAAGGTCGTCCTCGAGCTCGCCCAGGCACACGGCATCAGCGTCCTGGAAATCCCACTGACCATCAACGACCTGCTGGGCGCCGACGAGGTCTTCCTGACCAACAGCGTCATGGAGGTCATGCCCGTTTGCCGCGTCGAACGCCGCCCCATCGGTCATGAGAAGCCCGGTCCCCTGACGAACAGACTCACCGCACTCTACAAGGAACAGGTCGAGAAGGAGTGCACGTCCAATGCCCGCTAGATCCCGACCAAGATCCGTCGCCGAAGTGGTCGACGTCCTTCACGCGATTGCGGACCCCGCTCTGGCGCAAACGTGGGACAACGTCGGCCTCATCGCCGGCGACCCGAGCGCGGCCTGCCGCGGACTGCTGCTTTGCGTCGACATGACCCCGGCGGTGATCGACGAGGCGTGCGCGCTCTCCGCCTCACTGGTCGTCGCATATCACCCCCCGATCTTCAAGCCCATCAAGCGGCTGGTGGCGGACAGCCGGGAGACCGACGCCCTGGTCCTCCGCGCGATCCGAAGACAACTGCACGTCTACGCCCTGCATACGGCCCTCGATGCGGCCGAGGGCGGTACGAACGATGTGATCGCCGACCTGTGCGGAATCCGCCGTACCGAACCGTTCGAGGACGCCCCGGCCGAGGCCGAGCGGGCCAAGGTCGTCGTGTTCGTCCCACCCGCCGAGGTCGATCGCGTGGCCGAGGCCATGTTCGCCGCCGGTGCCGGCCGCATCGGAGCATACGAGAAGTGCAGCTTCCGCCTTCGCGGCTGGGGAACCTTCTTCGGCACCGAAGACAGCGACCCCACGATCGGGCGGCGCGGGCGGCTCGAGCACGTTGAGGAGGTTCGCCTCGAAGCGATCGTCGACGCCCATACGGTCGCCGGCGTCCTCGCCGCCGCGCGTCGCGCCCATTCCTACGAGGAGCCCGCCATCGACGTCTACCCGCTGAAGCCGTCGCGCATGCGACCCGGCATCGGGCGAATCGGCACGCTGCCCCGCGTGATATCGCTGGGGGCATTGGCCCGCCGACTGGGCAAGGCCGTCGATTCCCCGAACGTTCGCATCGTGGGCAAGACAACCCAACCCGTGCGCCGCGTCGCGATCTGCGTCGGTTCCGCCGGACGGCTGCCCGATCAAACGCCGCGGACCACCGATTGCGACGCCGTGATCACCGGCGAGGTCAACCACCACGACGCCCTCTATTGGAGCCGTCGGGGCGAACGACGAAAGTCCGGCTTCGGCGTGATCGCCCTCGGACACTGGCACAGCGAACGCCCCGCGCTCGCCTCGGTGGCCAAACGTCTGCGAACCGCCCTCCCCGGACTCCGCATCGCAATCAGCAAACAGGACCGCGACCCGTTCACGACGCTGTAACCCTTTGAGGATCCCATTTGAGAGCCGAGGTGACATCATGAGCCACGCGTCGATGAGGAAGTGCATGATCGGTCTGGTCGCATTGGTGCCAAGCATGAACTTTGCCGCCGAGAAGGGCCCTTTGTGGCTTCATCCGAAGTGCACCAAGCTGCCCACCGACAAGCAAGGCCCGTTCGTGCGACTGGGCGACGGCGGCATCCTGGCCATCGGAACGACCGAGGCCTTCATCAGCAAGGACGACGGCAAGACCTGGGAGTCCCGCCCGCTCTTCCAGCCTGGGCAGAACGTCACCGTCGGCGGCGAGCGGGCCATGATCCGCACGCGCGACGGCGTAGTCATCCTGGGATTCATGAACGAAAAAGAGGCCGTCTGGAAATGGAACAGCCAGAAGCATGACGGCGAGCCCGGCACCAAGCTGCCGACCTACATCCTCCGCAGTCTGGACGACGGCAAGACCTGGCAGGCACCGCAAAAGCTTCACGACGCCTGGACGGGCGACTCCCGCGACATGATCCAGACCCGCAGCGGCCGGGTCGTCTTCTCGTCGATGAACATGCTGAACAACCCGGGCCGGCATGCCGTCCTGACCTACTCGTCGAAAGACAACGGGCAGACGTGGACGCGGAGCAACATCATCGACCTCGGCGGCCAGGGTCACCACGGCGGCGTGACCGAGGCCACCATCGAGCAGCTCAAGGACGGCCGCATCTGGATGCTCATGCGGACGAACTGGGATCGATTCTGGGAGGCGTTCTCCGAGGACGAGGGCGTCTCGTGGCGCGTCATTCGTCCCTCGAAAATCGAAGCCAGTTGCGCCCCCGGCATGCTCAAGCGGCTCCGGAGCGGGCGGCTGGTGCTGGTCTGGAACCGGCCGTACCCCGAAGGCAAGACGAGTTGGCCGCGCGTCGGCGGCGACGGCGAGTGGTCCGAAGTCCCCGCGCTGAACCATCGGGAAGAGCTCTCGATCGCCTTCTCGGATGACGACGGAGCGACATGGTCCAAACCGGTGGTCTTCGCCCGCCAAAAGGGCTCGTGGCTGGCCTACCCGCACATCTTCGAGCACGCCCCCGGCGAACTGTGGATCACCACGATGCAGGGCGGCGTCCGCCTCAGCCTGCGCGAAGAGGACTTCAGGGGTGCGATCTGACCGACGCCGTGTCTATCCGGATCCCTTGAACCGGCCGGGAAATCGTTCGTTCAGATAGGCAACGTAACCGCGGTACAGCGTGTCCGAATCCGGCCGCCCGATGTTCACCAGGTCGCTCCGTCGGTTCATGATGCCCTGATACTGATAACAAAGCAGCTTCTCAGCCAACGGCGCCTGCAAGGCGATCTGTTGTCTGATCCGCTCGATCGGACCCGGCACGCACATCCCGCGGCCGGCGGGATCGCCCTCGAAATCGAACAACTCGCAATTGCACCAGAGCGCAACGCCCGCCTTCCGCACCTCCGTGCCGATTCGCTCCATTGCTTGCGCGTTCCGGCGGACCAGTTCGAGCGCCTGCCGGATGTCGTTCGATCGCCCGCCGTAATCTTGCGGAGCCACAATGTTGATTCCCGTTCGTTCCAATTGCCTCGGCAGCTCATTCAACGCGCGGTGATCGCCCAGACTGCCGGGCGAGGCGAGGATCTTCACCGGTCCGATCGCCGGTCGCAGATACTGCTTGACAAGCTTCTCGTACAGTTCGACCTGATGGTCGTGGAAGTCGATCTCGTAGGAAATGTACAGTCCCCCGAAGCATTTCCGTCCGCCGAACCGATCGACGATCGCCTCGGCCAGCGCGGTGTTCCAGCGAAACCAGACCTCGGGCCACGGCGGCGACATGTCGGCGTAATCGCGCACCTGGCTGCAGCGCCCGCGGAGGCCGATGCCGAAAAACACCTTCATGCCCAGCCGCTCGGCCTCATCCGCACAGACACCGAGCGGGTCCGTGCATCCGAATCGGATCGGTTTGCCGACGGTCTTCTCATAACCCGGAAAGACCGGTCGGCCCCAAAACGCCGTCGCCCCGCAGATGGCCGTATCGATCCCGACGCCGTGCATGTCGCGAATCAACGCTCGCCAATTGGCCTCGCCCCAGTGAAAGCACGTGTCCGTCCAGTAGGCCGCGTCCCACCAGTTCACGTGAATGATGTCGAAGAAGCTGCCGCTGATCCGCGGTTCGCAACCGCCGCCGCCGGCGCCCGCGGCAGCCGTCTGATCACCTAGTGACTTACGACTCACGCCGGCCACGGCCGCAGCGGCCACGAGTCCCTTGGTTCCCGTATTGAGAAACGTGCGTCGATTCATACCTAGCCCCTCGACCCAAATCACTGGCAAGGATAGACACTCCACTCCAAGCCCCCCCGGTGGCCCCGCATCTTGGCCGTTTCGGGTCCACAACCACTCGACCATGCTCGCCATAGCCCTTATAGCACGCGCGACATCCAGTCGCTACAGGTTGGATATTCACCTTGGAATGTGTATCATATCTCCGTTGTGGTGGGGAACGTGGACCCGAAGGGGCATCAAGAGGAGGATTCTTCATGGTTCCGAATCGAGGCCGCTATTGTCTTGTCCTCCTTGCGGGCACATCCGTGATCGTCACGTTGGGCTGCACGCCGCCATTCACGGGACCGAGCCGGGCCGAGTCGACCTCCACACAAACCTATGCCCTCCCGGCGGGTGCGATCGTAAGGCTCATTCTCGGAGTCGGGAGTGCAAACATCAGCGTCAATCCGAGCGCCACTCAGGCAACCGTGACCATAAACAGCATTGCCCTGGCCGCCAATCAGGCGGACGCCAACAGTCTGCTGACGACCATGCAGGTCACGATCACCGAGCCTACCCCCGCGGACAACACCCTCGTCATCGACGCGAAACGCCCCGCAGGCGCCACGAACGACACCAGCCAGTTTCACTGGACCAGCAACGGTCGTCTGATGACCGTGACGGAGGTTAAGGGCTCATCCAAGGTGGCCCAATATGACGTCTGGGTCGAGCTGCCCCCTGACCACGGCATGGAGGTCACCCAACAGGTCGGACCGATTTTCGCGGAGGACCTTGACGCGGCGAGTGTGTTGCACGTCAGGAAGGGCACGGTCTATTCGGGCGGCGCCCGAGCAAGCCTCACCGCCGTCACCGAATCCACGGCGACCGGCGCCGGCGGCATCATGATTCAATCGCATATCGGTTCACTCGACTTGCAGACCGACGCCGGCTCACTCGACATCGGCCTGGCCGGGTTGGGCGCGCCCGATCACGTCACCGTCGTTACCGTCGGCGGGAGCATCGCCCTCCACCTGCCCAAGTCCCTCAATGCACAGCTTCACGCCCAGACCAGCACCGGGGGAATCAGCTTCCAGCCGGCCGAATTCAATAGTACCTCGGGCGTGACCCAGACCTTAAAGCTCGTCGAGGCCACACTGAACAACGGTGGGCCCAACATCAACGTCCAGACAAACAGGGGTTCGATGGCCATCAACGGGTTCTAACGGATGACTCTTTTGATCCGCTGGAGGAAGCACGTTCTCACAAGCCGTCCCTTTCGACAGAGTCGGTGTCAACCCCGCCATCATTCGGAGCCGGCTTGTCTCGACCCGGTTGTTGTTCGGTACCCCTTGCAGCGGCCGGCATCTCGCCGGTCGAATCCGTCCCCGCGTTGGTTGCATGCACCTGACCAAACCAGGAACACGTGCATCCATTTCAAATCAACACATGCCCAACCTCCTCATCGGCATGCTGCGTGACGTTACCCATTGCCCCAACAAGACTAATATGCGTTTTGCTTTCGATCCGATTGAGACGTGTGGGCCTAAAGGCCCGTCAGCAACATGCTCATTTTGCCGGTCGAGTGGAAAAGAGGCCCCGGCGGGGATATAGTCCGATAATGGCCGGGCGCGGATCGGCCCGGAGGAATCCCTGGAGCAATATCGTCAACAAACGCGAATCGGTCGGGGAAGGCGGACGCTGTAACCGTGCCGCAGTCCTCGGAATCGGAGCGGCAAGACCCTGAGAACATACGCCGTCGCCGGGTCCGTTCGCACCGCCGGACGATGCCAATGGGAAACATGGGTGGGCTCGCAAAGGAGGCAGACTGATGATCCCAAGGAGAAACGTGTCCGTCGTCTTGTTGTTCGGTTGTGTGGGGTTTGCGGTCCTCGTGGGGTGCATGCCCTTCAGCTTTTCGTTTCACTTCATCACGCCGAAAAAGGCGGAGTCGACGACAACCGCGACCTACGCCCTGCCTGAGGGGGCAGGCGTCAAGGTCATCAATGAGGTCGGCACGACGAAAGTGACCGTCGATCCGAACGCCGCGGAAGTGACGCTGGAGGTCAAGCGCATTGCGATGGCGAACACCCAAGAGGACGCCAACAGCCTGCTCGCTGAGATGCAGGTCACGGTAACCGAGCCCAATGACGCCAACGAAGTCCTGCTCATCGAGGCAAAGCGGCCGGCGAGCGCCACGGTGAACGGTGGCGAATTCAACTGGTCCGTCAGTGGGGACGAACTGAACATTTCGGCGATCGCCGCCACGGTCAAGGTGGCCCAATACCGCATCGCCATCACCCTGCCCTCCGGGCACGGTGTCCAGGTGGAACAGCAGGTGGGCCACATTCGCACGACCGGACTGGATACGCCGGCCACGCTTCGCTCAAAAGCAGGTTCGATTCGATCCCTGGGCGCCACAACCGCCGTGACGGGGCGCACGGAGGCCGGAAGCATCGTCATGGAGAACCACACGGGATCGCTCGACCTCATGGCGGAGGCCGGCTCAATCGACGTCGAAATCCTCGCCCTGGCGCCAACCGACGCCGTGAAGTGCTTGACGCAGAGCGGAAGCATCGTCTTGGAGCTGCCGCGAAACGTCAACGCCCTGCTCAAGGCCCTGGCACGCTGGGGCCATATCGACTTCTGGGCCGGCGAGTTCGACAGCGCATCCGACGTCACCGATACCCGGTCGTTTGTCGAGGCCACCCTGGGAACCGGCGGTGCAACGGTCGATCTGGAGACCCAGGTCGGTTCGATCGGCATCCGAGCCGATTAGCGGGGATTTCAAGCTGGTGCGACCAAGCCGACGCCTTCGAGGGTGACCCGGCGAAGGGCGCCAATGCCGCCCAGGTGTCTGGCCGCGTCCGGGATATTGAAACCCACGGTGTTGTGCTCCGCGCCGAATTCGGCGGCAATGCCGTCGCCCAGGTCGCGCGTCGTCACGGCGGTTTCGCGAAACCGGATGCTCACCGTATCCACGTCGGCGTCGTACGTAACCTTCACGTAGCACCATTGGAAATAGCACGTGGAAACCGTTGTGACTACAATACCATTCGGTTCGTATGCGAAGATCGGATGCACGTGTCGGGTGCCCTACGGCAAGCGCCCTGTCGTGGCCGGCTGCCTGTGATCTTGTGCATTGCGCTGTACGTTGCCGTGTCGTGGTCGCTCATCGCCAACCCAACCCCCACTATCGCAAATCGAGAATCCGAAGTCTCCGATCGTAAGTCCGGTACTTCCGTCCGGTGTTCAATGACACGCGCGCCGTCGTTGAACACCCAGCGCTTAATATGTATAGGGAGCGAGGCCGCCGTGGCCGACTCCCATTCGGCGCATCGCTCGTGTCGGGGTGTCGTCGTGGTTGATCACCCATCCCATCCGCCGATTGCCCTCCACTCCGGTGCCGTGTGTGCACCGGGAGTACTATCCCCTGGCCCTCCAAGCTCGCCGGCGCGAAGCCAGGCGGACCCCGGACCCCGCTCCCGCGACGCCCGATCGCCGATTCACGAGCCCCGGGTCCCCAGTCCCGAAGCCCGACCCATCGGAGGTGTGCCCATGCGAGACAAGACGAGTCACGCGACGGACGCCGTCCATGCAACACCCCCCCAAATGTGTTGCATTTTGTTGCAAAGTGTTGCATTTGCGCCCAAAGCCGATCCTCTGGATCGCGACTGGAAAGTACAGTGCGCCGGCTCCTTCCCTCGGTCCTTTCGGAATCTGGAGCGGTGGACGGGCGACCGCCAATGCACTAAGTTGGGTATCTGTACCGCTGGCCTCGCGCGAAGAACCCAGAGGGTTTCCACCCCGGCGGCTTGCCGGCTTATCGCGGGTTTCCAAAGGAGGATTGATATGCGATTGACTGCAAGGGCTTTGTCGGTTGTCGCGTTCCTATCGATCGTATGGACCGTGGCCGGCGCGAACGCGGCCGCACCGTTCGAGACCGTGGTCGCGCCGGTGGGTCCGAACAATCCGCGAAACAGCGAGGCGGCTATCATCCCGCTCAAGGACGGCTCGCTTCTGCTGGCCTGGACGGAGTTCTACGCCAACAGCGGCGAGGATCACGCCCCGGCCCGCATCGTCGGCAGGATCTCGAAGGACGACGGCAAGACATGGGGCGACAAGTACACGCTCGTCGAAAACGACGGCAAGTGCAACGTGATGGAGGTGAACTTTCTCCGCCTGAAAAACGGCGACATCGCCCTATTCCACTGCCAGAAGAACAGCGAGGACAAGGATTGCCGGGTCATGATGCGGACCTCGTCGGACGAGGGCAAGACGTGGGGTCCGGCCAAGCAGCTCAGCCCGGATGGCAAATACACGGGCCTGACCAATGGCCGCTGCATCCGGCTGAAGAGCGGACGGATCCTGCTTGAGACCTGGGTCGACGGCTACAGCTACGGCCTCCTTTCCGACGACGACGGCAAGACCTGGCGCGACGGGCAGAAAGTCAAGCCCAAGGATGGCTGTTGGGAGCCCGCCTGCATCGAGCTGAAAGACGGCCGCGTGCTGATGTTGCTTCGCACGGGCATGGGCGGGCAATACAAGTGCCTCTCCAAGGACGGCGGCGAGACCTGGAGCGAGCCGGCGCCGACGCCGTTGGTCGGGACAGCCGCCCCGGTGTCGATCAGCCGCGTGCCGAAGACGGGCGACTTGCTGGCCGTCTGGAACCGCAATCCCGGCGGCAAAGGACGCAATCCGCTCACCGCGGCGATCTCGAAGGATGAGGGGGAGACGTGGGTCAACGTCCGAAACGTCGAGGACGCCCCGGACGATCAGTGGGCCTACCCGGCGGTTACCTGGTGGAAAGACAATGCCTTGCTCACCTACTTCAACTACAAGGGCGGGCTGTCGCTCAAGCTGAAGATCATCCCCACGGAATGGTTCTACAAGTAGGGGGCGTGTGCACGGACCAGGTCTACCGGGATGGGGACAGGCACGAATGGCATGACGTCAGGCCGCTGGAGCCTTGCGCAGCCCCGTCAGGGGCGTCCGAGAATAGCCCAGGACGCGAGTCCTGGGAAAACAGACAACACCAAGAGTCGAGTCCCGTGGGGACGATTGAACCAAACGTCCGGTCGGAGCCGAAACACTCGATTGTCCCCACCGGACGGGTCGGACACGGGGCGCCGGGCGATTCCCAGGACGAGCCTCCTGGGTAAGCCTCGGTGATCCCGCCGGGACCTACCGACTCTGCTTGCCGGCGGCCAATGGAAGTGCCGAATAGGAGGCTGCCCGTGTTCGTCCGTTTCAGAGAAAGGAATGCTCATGCCGCAGCACGTTGTCGGGGCGCAGCTTTATACGGTGCGTCGGAGCACGCAGACGATTGACGACGTCCGCAAGACGCTGAAGAAGGTGGCCGACATCGGCTACACGGCGGTTCAGATTTCCGGATTGGGTCCGACGGACCCCAAGGACGTGGCCGCGGCGGTCCGCGAGGCCGGGCTGGTCGTGGCCGCGACGCACGTCGACTGGCCCCGATTCCTGAACGAACTCGACGCCGTCATCGCCGAACACAAGCTCTGGGAGTGCAAGCACGCGGCCATCGGCGGACTGCCGAACGAGTACTTCAGCCTCGACGGCCTCAAGAGGTTCCTCGACGAATTACCGCCCGTGGCCGAGCGTCTCGCGGCGGAGGGCATCGACTTCTCGTATCACAATCACCATCACGAATTGGCGCGATACGGCAAGCAAACCTGGCTGGCGATGCTGTACGATCGGGCGGACGCCAAGCACCTCAAGGCCGAGATCGACACGCACTGGATTCAGCGCGGCGGGGGCGATCCGGCGGCCTGGATTCGACGCTGCTCGGGGCGCGAACCGCTGCTTCACTTGAAGGACATGGCCATCACGCCCGAGCGAGAGGTCCGCTACGCCGAGGTCGGCGAGGGCAATTTGAACTGGCCGGCCATCCTCGATGCGGCGAAGGGCGGCGGCGTCCGGTGGTATCTGGTCGAGCAGGACGAGTGCTACGACCGCGACCCCTTCGAGTCGCTCGCGATCAGCCTTCGGAACCTGCGGGCGATGGGGTTGAGTTAACGCGGTTTTCGGTCGACGACTCGGGCGGTCATTGGAGCGCGGGCATCTTGCCCGCATGGAGGCGGGCGGAACGTCCGCCCTCCTTGGTTTCTGCCATGGACTTCGACCTGTTCTACTTCTGGCGATGGATCCTGGTGATCGTCTGCACGATCTATTGGGCCGTGCGGCTGGGCCAGTCGTTGTGGGGCTGGTATCTGTATCTGTGGGCGGACTACCGCCCGGCGGCGCTGATGAGGAAGTATCTGGTGATTCAGGCCTTGCGAATACGCGTGCACCGATTTACGCTCGAACTGATTCAAATCGTGGCGCTGTTGGTTCTTTTTGGGGCGGTGACATACGCTCATCGGTACGTGTAGGTCATGGTTGACGACAAGAACGACACACACCTGAGTCTGTCCGCCATGCCCGTGGATGAGTTGCGCGCCTACGCCCGCGAGCTGGGGCTCGAGCTTCCGGAGCGGATGCCCCAGGCCGACATGCTTCGCGCGGTTCGACAGCGACAGGAACTGCTGATCGAACTGGACCACGAGGCGATGCTGGATATTGTTGTGTGGGCGCGTTTGCCGGTCCGTCGCTCGGCGAGCAAGGAGCAACTCGCCAAGCAGATCGCGACGATCGACCGGATGCATTTCGACGGGCTTTCACATCGCGGCCTGGTGGCGCTGGCGCGATTGCGAAACGTCGAGGCGTCCGACGGCGAGTCGGACGACCGGATCGTCGCCCGACTCAAGAAAGCGGAGCCAATTGGGCATTTCATCCGGAGAAAACGCCGGTGGTTGGTCGGCACGCTGCTCGAGAAGGCCATTCTGGGCAAGCCGGAGGCCAAGGGCGAGTACAAGTTCCTGCCGGAGGATCCCGTCGCTCGCGAACGTGAGGCAAGTCTGCGGCGCCAGGTGGAGGACCAGGGCATCGTGCGCGGCCTGGCGGGCCAACTTCGAAGCGTGGCCGACGATTACATTGCCGAGAAGCTCAACGAAATCGAACAACGAATCGACCGAAAGCTGGACGAGATCGACGCCCGTCTCGCCGAGTGGCGCGACCGCGAAATCGCCAGCCGGCTGAAGATCATCAAAATCACATTGATTGCGTCGGTGATTGTGGCTTTTCTCAGTTTGGGTTATAAGTACATGAGTTCGCGGACCGGGGTGGACCATCCGTCAAGTCGGTCCTCGACAACGCACCCTTCAGATGGGGTGACAAACCGGCCTTAGGGTGGAACTCTGGGTCGCCGAGCCTCGCCGGGAGGTTTGAGGCCCTTGGGATCGGGGCCGCAGGGACGTCACTAAAACAGGGTAAACATGCATCCACAACTATCGAAAGGTTGCGAGAAGGTCATCCGGCTGGCCAACAAGATTGCGCACGAGTACGAGCAGGAATACGTCGGCACCGAACACCTGCTGCTGGCAATTGCACGCGGGGGCAGCGGTCCGGCGGTCGAGTTCATGCAGGCGCAATCCGTCGACGAGGCTCGCCTCAAGTCCGTCATCGACAAGATCATCAAGCAATCGATGGAGGATACCTGGGTCTTCGGTCGGTTGCCCGGCACGCCGCACTTCCGAAACGTGATGGCCGGGGCGATTGCCGAGGCCGCCAAGCTCGGCAGCAAGGAAATCCAAATCGAGCACCTGTTCTTGGGCCTGCTCAATGAAAAGGGCAGCGTGGCCGAGTCGGCGTTGGCCGACTTGGGCGTCACCCTGAGCCTGGCGCAAAAAGAGATCGCCAAGCTGGTGAAAAAAGCGGCACACTGATACGCGAGCAACTCCCGCGACGAGAACCGAACATCCGTTCCATCAATGCCGATAGGCCGAACCGCCCACCGGCCGCGAGCGACCGGTGCGGATCGGACGGCAACCGGAAACACGGCCGGACACGCCGCACGCGGCAACCACCTCAAGGGGCTCCAAACCACCTGCCATCACCGCAATTCGAGCAACATCGGCTCTAGCGGCTTCGACTCCGCGGGCAGACGAACGTCCCGCAAGGCTATCAGATCGCAAGCCGCCTGCGCCCGAACGCCCTGAGCGGTCAGGCCGAACCGAATCGGCTTCCTCGTGAGGTTGACCAGGCTGACGACAAGGCGCTCGTTGTGCCGTGCCGCGTGCCATTCGATTCCGAAGACCGGCTCGCCGTCCGGCCCCGTTAGAACGACGGTCGGGATCACCTGCGCCGCCGCCAGCTCCTTCACCAGCCGGCTTCTCAGCGCGGTCGTCGATTCCTTCTCACCCACGGGGTCGATAGGGGATGCCTGGGGAATCTTATCGGTAGCATCGCGTAGCGGATGGCCGTACTCGTCGCGGCTGAGGCAGTCGTTTCCCATCATCACGAGCCGACCGCCCGATGCGGCGAATCGGCGGGCGGCCTCCCTCAAACCGGGGGGCGAATTGACGGCCAGAGGGACGATCAGCACCTTCACACCGTTCCAGTGGCCGTTCTTCAACTGATCCTCGCTGATGAACTGCATCGGGATTCCGGCGAAGTTCAAGGCCTCATAGACCCTGCAGAGATTGAACAGGTAGTCGCCGTTGGGCACGATCGCGGTAACGCTGTAGAGCAAACCGACGGGCCGCGGGGCGTTCTGAATGGCCACCACCTGTTCGCTGAGGCGCATCAGATCAAGGTGTGCCCGACCGGCCGCCTCCACGTTCTCCGGCCGGTGCAGAATGCTGCCTTCGAAGTCGCTCTTGCAGTCGTAGGTCCGCTCCCACACCCAGATCATCGAGGCGCCCAGTCGATGGACGGCCGCCTGCCACAGGACCGTGTAGGTGTGGCCGGGCGGGATGGGCGACCGTTCGCGATCGACGATCAGGTGGTCTTCCGTGTTGACGACCGGGGCCCTTCGCATCGAGGCCTGGAGTTCGTAGAACATGGTCTGATCGCGCCAACTGCAAATGTACGGACTGTCGGCCGACCGGTTCATCATGTTGTACGAATCGTTCCCGTTGAGATCGCTGATCCGACTGAACTGCTCCGGATCCACACCGTAGAGAATGTGATTGCGGTCCCAGATGGTCGTCATGATCTTCGCGTGGACGCGGATCTCCGGCGCCACGGCGTGAACCACTTGGCCCATCCACTGATGCCAGCCGCTGAATCGCCGGTTGTTGAAGCGAACCCAATCGTAGAGTTTGGCCCGTTCGGTGCGGTATCGGGCCTGGGAGTCCTTGTCGGCTGTTTTGGGCGTGTTCGGCAGGTGAGGCGGCGGAATCGACACATCCTCGAACGAACCATACTGACTGCCGTA
Organism: uncultured Planctomycetales bacterium; assembly: GCA_964596165.1. Taxonomy (GTDB): domain Bacteria; phylum Planctomycetota; class Phycisphaerae; order UBA1845; family JAFGLZ01; genus CAYUQT01. Next base: position 42,872 of record CAZQTW010000049.1, read on the forward strand.
CCGTTCGTTGAGCCGGCCGATCGTTGCGTGCCGCTCCTTGAGATAGTCCGGCCACATCCGCTGCGTTGCCTTGTCCTTGCGGCTGTCGATGTAGATCGGCTCGTTGCTCAGGCAGACGCTGTGCAGGGCGGGCGCATCTTTAATCCGTCCGGCCACTGCCTTCAGATGGGCTTCGTGGACCTGTCGCGACTCGGGGGGGTCGATCGCGAAGCGGATGAATCCGCCGGTGACGCCGACCAGGTGTGGCCACTTCTCGTAGGCCCACTGAGGAAAGTAGTGCGGCGAGGTCAGCAGGCAGATCATGACGTTGTGCTCGGCCGCCTTCTTCAGGGCGCCAAGAACGTGCGAATCAAACTCGCTCATATCGACACTGAGGTCGGGCTTCACGGTGGAACTGGGTCCTCTCTCGATCTGGATGATGTTCGCGCCCAGTCTGTGGAAATCGGGCAGATCGGTCACGACTTGGTTGAAGTGGCCGTAGCCGTTGAAGAAGACCGGTCGGCGCTGCCGCCGACCGGTGGAAGGGACCTCCGTATCCGCCTCGAAGTGCCAGTCCACCACGTCGACCTTGCCGGTGCGAAACCGCGGCACGGCGGGCTGTGCCCGTTTGCCGGTGACGGCCTCGGAAAGCTGGTGGCGGGCCTCTTCCAGCAACCGCTCCAAATGGTCCGCTACCTGCTCGGCCCGACTAAAGCGGCCGTGCTTCACGTCGTCGTGCCCGTAGCCGATGAATCGCTCGACGACCGCCAGCTTGACCTCGGGATAGTCGACGGGGATTCGCCTTGCTCGGGCCTGCTCGAGCAGATCCTTGACTGCCGGCAGCTTGGCGCCGACGGCGTCCAAGCGGTCATTGATGGCTTTGGCTTCCTCGGGACCGAACCGTTCAACGGTCACCTCATCGACCCACAGGGCCTTTGTGGGCGAATCGACGTTGATTCGCAGGTCCCACGACCGCTCGTCGTCGCCCGTGAAGAAGATGCACTCCGCTCGCTGCCAGTCGTAGCTCCCCGTGGGCAGGAGCGTCCGTGTTTGCCAGCCGGGTCCGCCGCCGAACCAGCAATCTCCGACCTCTTGGCCCTTGACCCACATCCGGATGCGGTAGGAACTCCGCGGCTCCAGTCCGGTGAGTTGTTGTTGCACGCCGCCGTAGACATGAGGTCCGTACGGGGACCGGCTGGACAACCGGGCGGAGGTCTTGCCTTCGCGACGAACCTGATCGTCGCGGGCGATCGACGCCTTCGCGTCGCGGCTGACGCCCCACGCCCAGCCCTCGGGCGTACCGTCTGCCCGCCACTGTTCGAAGCCCCCATGGCTGAGATTCACCGGGCTGGCCGCATGCGCCCGCGCACAGAACAACGCCGTGAAAACGGGGATGATCATGTCCTTCGCTCGCATGACCGTACGCTCCTTCCGGCCCGGCACGGAATCCCGGCTGCCGCGCCGCCAGAGTATTGTCGATGCACGGCAGCCCGGCAAGGTCCGGGGCCAGGCGGAAGACATGAGAACGGTCCTGGTCGGGCTTGAAAATGGAGTCGTTGTCCGGTTACCTTGGCAGCGGCGTATGAGAGATCCCGCTGGTCGAACGGGCTCGAGGGGGATGCAAGGGCCACGATGTTCGAGAGATAGACCCGCTGTTGATCCGCCGCGTTGATCCGCGACGGAGGCCGCTCGGAAGGCATTTGAACTGAGCCCCAAGGGCGGTCGCACACGACCCGAACGGCGACGGCAAGCCGTTCCTGAACAAGGCATTGATTTCGACTGAGGTCGTTTTGTTGCCAGGGGGCACATCAGGACGATGACTCATCCTCCCGTCCTATTCCGGCTGCCGATGGTCCAGGCCAAGGAACGGTTTGCCGCGTGCGACATCTGCTGCGTCGATCTGGATCAGTGCCTGTTCCCGACGTTCACGCAAACGATTCTGGGGAGTCTGGCGGTCGGCCGCGCCGCCATCTCGCCGAGCCTGTGGCCGAAGATCCCCAACCTGCTCGGCGGGGGGTACTACCTCGTCTCCACGCGCCTCCGCCAGCTCACCGGGCGCCATCAACCGACCAACAGCGAACTGATGGCCCGCTTTTCTTCCGTGATGAGCGGCATGCCGATGAATCTGATCGAATCGCTGGCCCGTCTGCTGCCGCGGATTTCGTTTCCGGGCTGGCGCGACTCGTTGGCGATTATTTCCAGCCGCATGCCCACCGGCCTGCTGAGTTTCGCCATTCAGCCGATTATCGAGGCTTACCGTCGAACCTTCGGTTGGCGCGGCCGGCCCATCTTCGACCTTGCCAGCGGCACGCCGGTCGAGGTCACCGGCGGGGCCAAGGGCCCGGTCTTGCTCGGCTGTTACGACGACAACGGCAGCCTGAACGGCCAGGCGAAGCTGCGGACGCTGAATCAATGGATGGACGAATGCAAGGCCAAGCGTCCGCTGGTCATTGGTCACGGACCCGACGAAGCGCCGATGGCCGACTACGCGCGCGAGCAAGGAGGGCTGTCGATCGGCTTCCGCCCCACCGAGGGCTGGGCGGAGCACTTCGATCTGGTTGTCAACGCGATGACCTGGCGACCGGTGACGCGGCTGCTGCGACTGCTGCAACCGTCCGGGTAGAGGTTCTCCGCACAAGCCGATGCGTCCACATGGCGGGTGTGACCGGTCGCAGAAATGGGTCACACCGTGCCAGGCGAACAGCGAGTCCGGACGCAAGTCACGCACCGACAAAAGGATAACACCGAAGTCTCCGCACATGTCTTGTTGGTGATCCCTGCTGCAATCGCCGGGCAATCCCGACGAATCACCGGCCTGCCCGTGGTTCCGGGTGTATAATTGGGTGTGGCCCAATCCTGTCGCTGGTATGTCTCAACACTGGGGAACGATCATGAGCACGACATTCACAACCGAGGAACTGAAGATGCTGCGGGACCTGGTTGAGGCTCGGATCGAAGAACTGGGCTCGGAGATCCATCACTGCCGCACGCGGGAGTACCGCGAGGACCTGAAGGTCCTCCGGGAGAAGCTCCGAAAGCTGGACGAGCGTCTGTCCGGCGTCGGGGCCGAGTTCGCTTCCGTGTAGCCAGGTCCGCCGGTCAAGAACGGGGACTGGCTCCGAGCCAGCCGTCGGCCGCGAAACTGAAGGCGCATTTCGGCGAGATGTCTGTCCCCCGTTCTTGACCATCCTCCACCAGCTCAAGCCGCCTGTTCTGAACCTGGGGGCGGAACGTGGGGGTCAGTCGTCTCTGCGGGTGCCGTCTCCGACGGCGAGCATTGCTCCCTCTCTTCCACCGGCCGTGTCATCCAATCAGAGCCGCAACCGTCAGGAAGCGGGCTGCTTCTCTTCTGACTCCTGTCTCCTGCCTTCCTCCTTCGTAGCGACCCGCGCCTCGCTGGCCGTGTCGTGTAATCAGAGCCGCGCCCGTGAGGAAGCGGGCTGTTGTCTTCTTGTCTCCTGTCTCCTGTTCCACTGTCTACTGTTCTATTTGCCCCGGTCGTTTCCCGTTTCACCCCACATCGTTACGCCCTTTCACCTCGCGATTCTCGCTCACGACCCCCGAAATAGGGTGACTGTCCCCTATTTCAAACGGGGCGCCGCATTCCGGGCAACGCGGGTTGTCGAGCCCATGCAGTGAGTAGCCGCACGACCGGCAATGCCCTGGCCCCCTCTTATGCCGATGGAAACGCAGAAAGACAATAAGTCCGAGCAAGAAAAGAACAAGCACGGCGCCTCCACAAGGCGCCAGAACCTCCTGAACGAGCTGCTTGCGTCTGTCACTAAAGGCTTTGTCGAGGGCGGCTTTGGTCGCGTCATCGATTACGCTCGGTAGCCCCTTCATGAAATCGTCCAAATCCTCGGCCATCTCTTTCTGAACACTCGGGGGTATGTTGCTGGAGTGTTGCTCCAGCACTTGAGTCGAAGATGACCTTGTTGTCTGAGGGGCATGAGTCACCTGGACCACCCAGAGAGCTGCAAAACAATGGAGGCACTTCTGTTTCATACCGCGTCCTGACATGCTACTGGCATGTACCTGCCCTGGTCTTCGTCTGGATCAGCACACGCACGTCCATGTCTACCTGGACCATAGCGTCTGTACTCGTTGGCAGCACTTCGTAAGAAAGCCCCCCCCAGGTCGGCGCAAGGAATACTGTCTTATGTACCGATGCCCAGTTGAAACCGTTCTTCCAAGGACCCCACTTGCACTTCTTGCAGGGATCTTTGCAGGTGTCTTTTACCTTCTTCTTTGGATACCCATTCTTCTTCCTGTAGTTATCGATTTCATTGGTAACCGCAGGATCCATCCGACTTTGGGTCACATACTGGATCCAGTTTCTCGCGTCAGGATCCAACAGCTTCGTCTTAAAATTGGCCACTTTATGCGCCACGACATCCATCCAGAAGTAGTAGCATGCCTCCAAGCCTGATGGATCAGCGTAGACGGATGGTGCACTCCCTGCATATTCGTACACACCCATTCCATCAATGTACTCAAGGGGATCGCGTTGTCCAAACCTGCCCCAATCGGGCAGCGATGTCCTCGCACGGTAGTCGTAGAGCTGCAACCCCGCATAGTCGTCCGTGAAGTGGTGCGGCGTGCCGGCGTCTTGTTTGTCGATGACGTCCAGCCGACGGCCGGTGAAGAAGAACGGGTTGCCGACACGACTGACGACCATGGAGCCGACGGAGACCGTCAGGGCTGGGGCACCCCTGGGCGCCTTGTCCGAGCCGTTGTACGCCAGGGCGAAGAGGACATAGTCGTCGCCGTCCACGTCGCCGTCGCTGTCCAGATCGGCGATCCAACCACCCACGCCGTTCGGCTCATCGCCTGAACCGTGCTGGCAGCCCTTGAAGATCGCCAGGTCGTCATCATCCACGTCGCCGTCACCATCGAAGTCGGCCGCATATGGCATGACGGCCACGCGCTGCATTGTCACCTTGCCGTACGCGTCGTAGTCGTAGCTCTCTACGAGCAGGCCCCGCGAATCCGCCAGGCCCGCGACCGTATACAGGTCCTTGAGCAGGTATGCGAAGTCCTTGTTGATCCCGTCGGTGTGCATCACGACACGTTCGTCAATGTACGTCGAACCGTTGACGTAGTAGCGCTCACGCATGTGGGTCGTGGCCTGGACGCGGTACTCGGCCACGACGTTCTGGCCGTCGTAGATGTACCGCGTCACCACATTCGGCTCGACCGACTCGTCCACCTTGAGCACCCGGCGTCCCAACGCGTCGCAACTAGGCTCGAACAATCTGTCAGTCATGCACGCGCGCATCGAAAAGTAGAATGTCCCCTTTTCCGCTCTAGACCCTGGGCCCGAGTCCCGGTGCTTTCCCCTTTCAGCCCACGTCGTTACGTTCTTTCACCTCGCGATTCTCGCTCACGGCCTGCTTCTCCCGCATTACGTGTAGACGACAACGCGGGCTATTACCCTGCGATCCTTAGAGAGTAAGACAAGGCCTAGGCGATCCCCTGCCCAGAAGTACAAAAGCACTTCCTCCGCGTTGCCGAAATCGACTGAAGGACCATAACCCCTGAGTCGTTGTTTGAGTCGCTCAAGATCCGCTCGGGTGTAAACCTCGAAGGGGTGACCCAGGCCCTGGACTACAGCCTCGCGCACCATGCCGGGGCTTACGAGGTGATTAAACTTCCATGTAGGATAGAGCCTCATGCGCACCAGGGGCACCAAGACCGCAACGGCGGACAGCACCAGGAATCCTGCGACCACAAGCATGATCCTACGCCGTCTCAAAGCAGACCTCCCTTACGACATCATCACGCTCGGACGGTCTCCGGACCGGAGGGTGCCCCGACGACAACAATCGCAGCTCCTACCATCCCCCCGTGTACCCGTGGCCCCCTCCCCAACCGCCTGGGGGCTCAATATCCCACCCACCTGTGTGCCCGTGACCTCCGAAATGACCGCCACCGCCGCCGGGAAAGTCTGAGCTGTCATCACCGACTCCGCCACTGTCGACGCAGCATCTCTGACACCGGTCGGCGTGATAGCTCCAACCGGAAAGCAGAGACTCGGGCCATGCCCCGCCAATCTCCATAACTTCCCCACAAAACCTGCCGATCGCGTTTGCTTGATAGTCGTCCTCCCAATCTTCGGAAGGCCAGGGCCATTCTTGGAAGAAACTAGCGATTCTAGCCGTTCCGGGCGGGCAGCGCAGAGTCATGAGACAATTCATCATGCAGTGGGCAAAACGATCCCCAAGGCCCCCGTTGTTGGGATAAGCCGATTCAAACGCGGAGAGCTGGCTACCTGCGCAACAAGCAGCCACAACCGCGCCTCCGACACCTATGAGCCCTCCGCCTATGCCGATCCCGACAATCGACGCTTTGCCATCTGGGTCTAGGCGCACCGACGGGCTGGACCTCGCATAGCTGTACAGGTCAAGGCCATCTGGAGAATGTCCAAACACTTTCGCGCCACGCAGCCTCGCCACGCGAGCCACATCACTACCAGATCGGGATACTGGGTCCCGCTGTCCAAACCTCCCCAACACCGGGTCCATGGTCCTCGCCCGGTAGTCGTAGAGTTCTAGCCCCGCGTAGTCATCCGTGAAGTGGTGCGGCGTGCCGGCGTCCTGTTTGTCCAAGACGTCAAGCCGGCGGCCGGTGAAAAAGAACGGATTGCCGACGCGACTGGCGACCATGGGACCGGTGGTGAGGACGCACCCGGCTGACACAGCCGGGCTCTGTGG
>CAZQTW010000050.1:0-48208 GCA_964596165.1 uncultured Planctomycetales bacterium
GCCGACCATACCAAACCCTTCACGACGATTCATGCAGGCTTGCCGAAAGGACACGCAAATCCGGTCGTGGCATGTCTGAGGTATTTGCGCAATAAGGGAACCCGGTACCGCACCGGGTCCCCAGCCGCGTAGACTCCACCGCCTACGATCCGTTGATGACGATTCCCTCGACGCCCCGTTTCCGGCCGAGGGCCTTAGCGGTGATGGTGGTGATGGCCCCCATGATGTCTTGACCCATGGTGACTACCGTGCCATCGATAGTCGCCCCAGCCGGAACTGACACACACACGGCGCGAATAGCCTCCGTAGTATCTCGCGCCGTAACCGTAAGAATAGGGGGCATAGCACGATCCGTAGTACCCCCCGTAATACACGGGCGCCGGGGCGTAGACCACCGGTGGCGGGCAGTAGGAGTAAGCAGGGACATACCAGCCTCCTCCACTCCAGCCGAAGTCCACAGACACGAAACCGCCTGCGTTGGCCGACGTGGCGCCGGGCCCCAGTATCATGGCTCCAGCCATCGCACCGGCAAGCAGGGTCATCCTCGTCGCATTCATGACACCACTCCTTAGCCTGGTCAACCCGCCCTTGCGTCTCGACGCGCAAATCGAGTCACGCCTCAACCCGCGTCGGACCGTGCCTTATCGGGTTGCTCTATCCGTTAGACAGTGCGTAGTGGCTAATAGTTAGCGGTGAGGAATAATTTCTGAAAAAAGGTTTCGGTCCATAACTAGTTGTGGACCAACGGATTGGCAATCTTGCTCTTGATAGTTCGAACAATTCGCAGCAATTCTCTGCGGTCCGCATCCTGCATCTCAGTCAACACCGCCATGGTGACCGCCAGTTTGGCTGCCTGGTAGGACTTGTGAGCCTTCCGCCCCACTTCCGTGATCGTGACGTCGATCTTGCGCTTGTCATCTGGGTTGAGGCTGCACGTTACCAGCGGTTCGCCGTCCTTCCTCTCCAGGCTGCGGATCAATCGGGACATCTGCGCCGGCAAGACACCGATGCCTCGCTGCAATTCGCCCACGGTCATCGAATCGGCCTTGGTGAGCAGGTCTAATGTGAGGAACTCCGGCTCGCTGAGGTCATACTCGTCCTTGTGGTGTTGGGTGCCGCCCGACATCCAGACAAGCTTGGCCAAGTCGAACACCTCTCCGGCCATCTCCTCAATCTGACTGGGCTGCGTGTCAGTCCTTGTCATGAGTGTCATCCTCTGTTCGTAAACCCTATACATGTGATTCTAAGGAGCGGATAAACGCCGTCAAGAAAAATAGCACGCTTGGAAATATCTGCTTTGAGAAAAACTTCCTTGGGGTCAAGTGACTGTGTCGGTGTCTGCCCTACAAAAGGACGAGGCACATTTCCCAAGGTGCAATTCTCGGCAGGACGAGCGTCTTGTATTGCCGGTCCGTTTGGGTTACGTCGAGGGCGCTTTGACGGCATCTCATGTCGACTACCCGTGCCTCAGTCTTGTCCGTGAGGATGTGCAGTGTCACCCCCTCGGCCGGGTCGAGGCAGCTGTTCGTCAAAGCGATCGCTGTCTTGCCCTGTTCCGGGCGGCGGACCCAGAGGTTGATCTTGTGGAAGGACCGGACATAGGCCGGCAAGGTGTCTTTGGACAACCAGCGGAAGACGGACTTGAGCTGGCTGGACTTGCTCAGGTTCTGCACGTGCGACCATGGGTAGTAACCGGCGACGCAAATCCTTCCTCCCAGTCGATTTTCGAAGACGCCCATGCAACAAGGAGCGACTTGCTGATGGGTGTAGTCGACAATCCTCGCGAGCATCTCGGCCTTCTGATCGACTCGCCGGAAAGCGAAGGCGGGGGTGTGCCAGAAGGATTGTCGTCCGTCTCGGAGACGACCCGCGAAGCCCTTGTTCAAGGGGTGGCCGAGGAATTGCTCGATGCAGTCTCGGTCGAGACTGCGTTCGACGGCAAAGCCGGTCAGATCCTGATGGCCGAGTTCGTTCAGGCGGTTTAGGGCGTGGGGGTCCATATACACACCGCCCGAGAGCATGGTGTGCACCTCTTCCCGTGTCATCGCCAATACGCTATCGCCGGACAGGACGGTGACCGAGGCGTGCCGCGCCAGGTAGGCGGGCGGAATGCCCAGAGCGAAGACCTCGTCGGCATGATGCGTCCAGGAATCGCCCCCGCCGGCGATCCAGTCGCCTCCGGGATTCCTGGCAATGAAGCTGTCCTTCGTCCAGCCTGTGTACACGCCTATCGCGGGTGCTCGACCAAGGCACTTGGCCAGGAGGTCGAGGAAGGGTCTGGCGTCTTTCAGTCGGGCCACCAGAGGTTCGTACTCCTCCAGCGGTTCGTCGTACATGGATAGCACGTTGAACGCGGTTCCCGTGCACCCGCCCGCGATGTAGGAGCACGCTTCCAGCGTTGTCGCATGTGCGCTCTTCTTGAGTCGTTGATAGGGGAAGCTCTCCAGTTCGGACTGTATCCGCACCACGCGGGTTGGCAGCAGAGCGGTTTGCCGGCCCATCTGGTGGGCCTTCTGCGCGATGCCGTCCAGAACGTCATCGGTGTATTGCCCACCGCCGGGTCGCCACAGGACTTCGGCCTTGCCGGGGCCCGACAGGACCTCGGCCCATGTGTCGAAGTCGTAACCCTCGAAGAACCGATCGCCGGTCATGAATCCCAGCGGCAAGCCGGGTTTCATGTCGTGCACCGTCCTCTCGATGAGCTCGAAGAGTCGTCTGATCGTGTTGCGGTTGTGCTGAAGCCATTGGCGTCGCAGTTCGAGTTTCTTGTCGAGGGGGCCCTCGCCCAAGGCTGCCCTCAGCGTATCTCGCCGGTACCGCAATCCGGTTGCCTTTTCGAATATCGCGAGGCACGTGTCACAGAAGCAGCCACAGCTGATCGGCATGTGGCCGAACAACCGCACGTCATCGTCGATCCAGATGTAATCGGGTTCGGCCGCAGTCAACGACTGGTATGCCTGGGCGATGTAGCCGCGCATGCGTTCATCATTGGGGCAGAAAGAACCCTGGCAGACTCCGCCGCCGGGTTCGGTCATTCGCGTATAATCCGTGCTGAGGGAATTGGGCAGATTCTCGTTGTGATGGCCAAGCGTTGACAGGAGGTTGATACCCGCTCGATAGCCAAGCCGTCGGGCGTCCCGCATCCGTCTCGCGAGGATCCTACTTCGCTGGTCGATGACCTCCAACGGCAGCGGCGGGTGTGTCTCGGATGTGAAGAACGTGATCTCATCCGTTACGCCCCTGTACTTCTCGAATAGGCGCAGCAGTTCCTCGTAGCGTGGCTCGGGCAACCAGAGTGGAACACCAATCCGGAACGAAATCGATGCACGCTCAATCGTCGGTGCCATGGAGTCCGGTCCTTTCACATCGGCGTATCTACCGTTATCGCGGACGGCGTCGATTCTCTAAAGGATTTGGGACAACGACGCAAGACACGGGGTATAGGGATTCCTGGCGTGCGGGGTAACGGTGGTATGGCCTAGCCTTCCTGGGCCGTGGGGAAGCTCTCGTCGGAACCCGGTACGGTGTAGAGGAAGACGTGCTTGTACTGCTCGGCGCGCCCGGTTCGGGCCAGGGTGGCCTTCCGGTCGAGCAGGGATAGGTAGCCGTCGGGCAGGAGGTTTACCTTGAGCGGAGCCAAGCGGTCGCTTTCCCGTTTGCTGTCGTACTCAATGTTAGACGCCCGCAGTTTCAGGTCGACCGCCGTCGCCAGGTTCGTCGCGTTGCCGCCGCAGGATCTTTCCACATGCAACACGTAGTAGGGGGGATGCGACCATCGTGGGGCCATCACGAAGTTGTTGATCCGCCACTGTCCGGTGCTGTTGACAGCGTCCACGGCGCCGCCGACCTGTCGTTCGGTGAGCTTTTCGCCGGTCAGGCTGCTAATATGACTGCCCCGGCAGAGAAACTCGATGATTGGGGCTTGACCATACCACCCCACGACCCGCACACGATCGCCCATGTCGTAGCGGTAGAGCCCGGACGACGTGGTGATGACCAGGAAGTACTCCTGCCCTTCCTGAAGTTCAAACGACCGCAAGACAGTCGGACGATCGCTTTCGTATTCGTCGGCCGGTATAAACTCGAAGAACTGACTTGTGACCTCCAATATGCCGGCGGGTGTGTGGTCCTCAATAGGGACGCACATCCGTCCCTCGCTGGACAGCAAACCGATATCGCGGACGGGCAGATTCCCGAAGTACTCCGGGTAATCCTGAAGATACAGGCCCATCGTGCCGCCCATCCAGTTGGCCAGAAAGTCCATCGTCCAATAGTGCTTCGGCAGCAAACGGCCATATTGTTCGGCGATCCGTTCGAGTTCGCGCGCCCGTTGTGGATCGGGCTTGAGCCGTGGCGCAAGCGACTGCCGAATCGAATCGGGAACGTCCATATCGATGCGGAGACCGCCGTCATGAATGTCCCGAATAAGGGCAGTACGGTGTTCATCCGCCGTGCGGGCGAGGCGCAGGACGGTCGCGGGACTGGCCGTCACAATCCACGACACGTCGCGACGGGCGACGCTCAATCGGCAGATGGTGTAGTAACGGGCCTCATGATCTTTGATGTAGGCCACGCACAACGGGGCGCAATAGAACCTCCTGATTACTTTCTTCTGCATTGCGGCCAGGAGGCCGGTGATGGCGCCTGCCGGGATCCCGCCCTCGGTGATTTCGTCATCCATGGGACTGGTGACCTGGATGATCGATCGCAGCATCGACCCGCGGTGGTCGAGCAGGGCCTTCAGTCCCCAGATGTTCCAGCCCCGCTGATACTCTTTATAGAACGGGTACGTCACGGGGATGTGCTTGGGGACCGCCGTCGTGCCGCTGGTGAGGGCGAACATGAGGACCTTTTCGCGGGGTCCAAACAAGGCCTGGATGTCACCCTTCTTGACCCGGTCAACGTATGGCCGAAAGTCCTCGTAGTCCTGAACGGGGACGCGACGAACATAGTCTTCGTAGGTTCTGATCTCGCCAAAGTGGTGCTTGCGTCCGTAATCGCTTTCGGCATTGCGGCGGATCTTTTCGAGGAGGACACGTCGCTGGACTTCGTTTGCGTTTTTGGCCGCTGCGAAGAACCAGCGTGACAACCGCTTGGCGTGGATTAGGCCCACGCCAGCCATCAGGTAGTCGCGGATATACGCTAACATGGCTTTTGGAACAGATCTAAACCACAACGCGCCAAGCTTCACACCACACTGAGGGGTTTCAGTATAGCGACATGACCTCGGGAATGTACAGCTTTTTTACGACAAACTGCTGGCAAAGCACAAGTTAGCGCATTCCGGTCGGTCAAACCAGATGGTATGAAAATGCGTGGATGTAAGGGCCATGCCCAGAGGCGATCAGTCTGCACCAAGTCTGGGCCAGAACGTCTGAAGGCAACGTCACGGGCCGATGGCGGCATCCGAACTCAAAAGGCTGGCCTCCGATTGCATCTGGCGGCGTTACCGGCAGCCATTTCGATGCTTTTCTTGGGCGGTTTCCTGTGGCCGATGGGGGCTGTGACTCGTGTCTTCGTGTCAGACCACTCGAGCCCGGATCATGAGGTGTTCAGGTCGTCAAGGGGAGGTCGGGCTACTCGACCGTGACGCTCTTGGCCAAATTCCGCGGCTTGTCGACGTTGCAGCCGCGCAAGACGGCAGCGTGGTAGGCCAGCAGTTGAAGGGGCACGACCGTCAGCAGCGGCTGGAGCGGCTCGGGGCAGTCCGGCACATAGAATACGTGTTCGGCGAGCTTGGTGATGTGGGTATCACCCTCGGTAGCCACGGCCAGGACGTGGCCGCCTCGACTGCGGACCTCCTCGATGTTTCCGAGGATCTTCTGGTATTGGCTGCCTCGTGGGGCAACGAAGACGACGGGCATATTCCGATTGATCAGGGCGATTGGTCCGTGCTTCATTTCGGCGGCCGGCAGGCCCTCGGCGTGGATGTAGCTGATTTCCTTGAGCTTAAGGGCGCCCTCGAGGGCGATGGGGTAGTTGTAGCCTCGGCCGAGATAGAGCCAGTTGTTCTGGTCGACAAAGCGTTCGGTGATCCTGCGTATCTCACTCGACTGGTCGAGGATCCTCTTGATCTTGGACGGGACCTCGGCGAGGGCGTGCAGGAACTCCTCGCACGCCGGCTGCGACAAGTGCCTGCGACGGCCGAGAAAAGCAGCCATCATGCTGAGGACGGTCACCTGGCCAATGAACGCCTTGGTGCTGGCCACGCCGATCTCCGGTCCCACGTGGAGGTAGACGCCGGCATCGGTCTCGCGCGCGATGGTCGAACCGACGGCATTAACGATGCCGAGAGACAGCGCCCCCTTGTCCTTTGCCTCGCGTAGGGCGGCCAGCGTGTCGGCGGTCTCGCCTGATTGGCTAATGGCAACCAAGACGGTTCCCGGCTCGATGATTGGATTGCGGTATCGGAATTCGCTGGCGTATTCGACCTCGACCGGGAGCTGGGCCAGTTCCTCCATCAGATACTCCCCGACGAGGCCGGCGTGCCAGGCGGTACCACAGGCCGTGATGATGATCCGTCGCGCGCGGACAAGATCGCGGGCGTGCTCCTTCAGTCCGCCCAGGTGGATCCGTCCTTCCCTGAGGTCCACGCGGCCACGCATCACGGTCTCCAGTGCCTGCGGCTGCTCCATGATCTCCTTGAGCATGTAATGCTCGTAGCCGCCGAGTTCGATCTGCTCGAGCGAGAACTCCAGTGCCTGCACCTGCTTGTTCACCGGCTTGGCGTCGAGCGTCGTGGTGCGGAATCCGTCGCGGGAGATAACGGCCATTTCGCCGTCAGACATATAGACGACCTGCGTGGTATGTTCGATGATCGCGGAGGCGTCGCTGGCGGCGACGTACTCCCCGTCGCCGATGCCGACGATCAGCGGGCTGCCCTTGCGGGCGATGACCAAGCGGTCGTCCTCATCCGCACAGAGGACGGCGATGCCGTAGGTGCCTTTGACCTCCAACAACGCCGCGCGGACCGCCTGTTCAATGTCACCGTCGTAGAGATAGCCGATGAGCTGGGCGAGTGCTTCGGTGTCGGTCTCGCTGCGGAACTCGATTCCTTTCTGCTGCAGGAGGGTCTTGAGCGGGGCGTAGTTTTCAATGATCCCGTTGTGCACGACGGCAATGCGGCCGGAGGCGTCCAAGTGGGGATGGGCATTGGTTTCGGTGGGGGCCCCGTGGGTGGCCCACCGGGTGTGCGCCAGACCGACCGTGCCCACGAATTCCGGCTGGAGTTTCTCTTCGAGCCGGCTGATTCTGCCGACGGCACGCTCGATTTCGAGGCGATGACCGCGGGATATGCCGATACCTGCCGAATCGTAACCCCGGTATTCGAGTCGCTTCAATCCTTCGACGAGAATGGGAGTGGCGTTCTTGTAGCCAATGTAACCAACGATGCCGCACATGAAGGCCTATCTCCGTGCCGACGGACCATTCGGGCAAATGCCAAGACGTCAGGCAGGCGTTCCTTGTATCGGTTGAACGCCAAGGGGCACTGAATGTTCGTCTGAGGTCGCGTGTCCTTGCGGGGCCGGCCCCTACATTCCGGTAGGGGCGTCCCGGGTGCTTTCCGACCCCCAGAGCCGTGTGGCGCGCCGACCCCAGGGGCGGACACGGCGGGCATGCATCAAAACCAATCGGGGCTCAATCTCAGATGGTCCTTCCTTGGAGGATGCCGCATAACGTCCTATAATATCATAAGCTGCGCAAGGTTTCTCCACGAACCGATTGGGTCAGAGGTGACGGGTGGGCCTATTCGACGCCGCCGAGCAGAAGCAACGCGAACGAGTTGCACCGTTGCCGGTTCGAATGCGTCCTCGGACTCTGGACGAGTTCGTGGGTCAGGAGCATTTCATCGGGCCGGGCAGGCTGCTTCGACGTCTGGTCGAGTCGGACCGGCTGAGCAGTGCGGTCTTCTATGGCCCGCCCGGAACGGGGAAAACGACGCTGGCGCACGTCATTGCCAACCATACCAAGGCGGTTTTTCGGGAAGTGAACGCCTCGGCCATCGGTGTCAAAGAGGTTCGGGAGATCCTGGAGCAGGCCAAAGCCGCTCTAGGGACCACCGGGCGGCGAACGGTTCTGTTCATCGACGAACTGCATCGTTTCAACCGTGCCCAGCAAGACGTCCTGCTCCCCGACGTGGAAAACGGTCTGATCATTCTTATTGGAGCCACAACGGAGAATCCGTTCTTCGCCATCAACAGCCCGCTGATTTCGCGGAGCCAGATCTTCCAGTTTGAGCCGCTGAGTCAGGACGATATCTTGCGGCTGCTTCGCCGGGCGTTGAAGGACTCGGAGCGAGGCATGGGGTCGTATGCCGTCGAGATCAGCGAAGAGGCCCTGGCGCATCTGGCCACGATGAGCGACGGCGATGCCCGACGGGCGCTGACTGCGCTGGAAGTGGCAATCCTGAGTCAACGCGACGAGTTGGGGTCCGCTGATCGTTCGGTTGGCGGTCCGATCGTTATCGACCTGAAGACGGCGGCCGACTCGATCCAGCGAAAAGCCATCGAGTACGACCGGACGGGCGACAGCCACTATGATGCGGCCAGTGCGCTGATCAAGTCGATGCGGGGCAGTGATCCGGACGCGACGGTGTATTGGTTGGCTCGAATGCTGGAGGCAGGCGAGGACCCTCGGTTTGTGGCGCGGCGCATTGCCATCGCGGCGGCCGAAGATGTCGGGAACGCGGATCCCATGGGGCTCGTGTTGGCCAACGCGGCCGTGCAGGTAACGAATTTCGTCGGGATGCCCGAATGCCAGCTTGTCTTGGCTCAAGCCGCGATCTATCTGGCGTGCGCGCCGAAGAGCAATTCCTCGGCCTTGGCGATTTGGGAGGCGATGAGCGATGTCCACAACGGTCGTACGCTGCCGGTTCCCAAGCATCTGAGGGATACCCACTACGCCGGTGCCAAACGCCTTGGGCATGGGGAGGGATACGAGTACGCACATGAGTATCCGGGGGGAATAGTGGAGCAAGACTATCTGGGTGTCGATAAAGTATATTATAGGCCCTCCGAGCGGGGACACGAAGCCGCCATGGCAAGCTATCTGGCGGAGTTCCGCAGACTCCGAGAGTCCGCCGCGAGAGGGGCAGGGGAAGTCGGACGGTGAAGAAGGAGCTACGGACACGGCTCCGAGCGGTGATGGCGTCTATCGACGCCGACTCCCTGCGCACGCGGTCCGCAGCCGCGTGCCGGTTGTTGGTGGAGCAACCGGAGTATCAGAAGGCCGAAGTGGTCATGGTCTTCCTCTCGTTGCCACACGAGGTCGATACCACAACACTGGTCTTGAGGGCCTGGCAGGATTCCAAACGCGTTTTGGCTCCCAAGGTGAGCTGGGAACAGCGGAGGATGCTCGCGATAGAGATTTCGTCCATTGACGACGTTGGGGATACCGTACTTGGCATGAGGGAACCTGCGAAGGGGGATCCGGTGCTGGCGGGCGAGATCGACCTTGTAATTGTCCCCGGTCTGGGTTTTGATCCGTTTGGGAACCGTCTGGGGCGCGGGCGGGGATTCTACGATCGATTTCTTGCTCACCGCGATTACCGAGCGGTGTCTTGTGGATTGGCGTTGGAGGAGCAGTTTGTGGATTCAGTACCGGTCGGACCTCACGACATGCCGATTGATATGCTCGTAACGGACAAGAACGTCCGTCGGTTCGGCCGTTAGTCGGGCGCGATGTCAGGCAGGTTCTCGACTGACGAGTGTTTCGTCCCTGGGGAGCACCCCAGCAATCGCCGCAGAGGTCCAGCATCATCGAAAACCAGACCCACCGCCTCGATCGGAATCATGTTCGTGAAGGAGGACATTCGTGGTTAACCCGCAGCCGTACAGACCCCTTAAGCGCCGATCGCATCGCTGGCTGCTGCCGGCGGCTGTTCTGGTGACCGTCGTTGTCGTGGGGGTCGTGTGGTGGGCGTACTCCTCATCCGACGACACGAAGTCAAGAGCGTCCGGACCATCGAGCGATCCGGCAGCACAGGCGAGTGCGTCGTCTCCGGGTGCAGGAGCGGTGGGAACCGGCGGAGGGACAATCGAGCGAGGCGAGGCCCCGCCGTTGAACCAGGAGGAGCCCAAGGGAGATACCGCGGCACGGATTCAGGCTGGAATCGAGGCGGGACAGCGAGCCCTGGAGCGAAATGATCTCATCACGGCCCAAGTCCAGTTCAGCGCGGCGTTGAAGGCCGGTGCAACCGGACAACAGGCCACGGACATTCGCGCGAGATTGGTGAAGATCGCCGATCAACTGGTGTTCACGCCGGAGCACTATAGAGGCGACCCTCATACGCTTGTCTACTTGGTCCAGAAGGGTGACACCTTGCTGAAAATCGCCAAGGCACACAAGACCACGCCGGAACTGATCGCCCGAATCAACAACCTCGTCGGCAAGACGATGATTCGCGAGGGCACACGGCTCAAGGTTGTCAAAGGGCCCATGAACGCCATCGTGTTGAAGAAGCAATACACCTTGGATGTGTACTTGGATGACGTGATGATCAGGACGTACAAGGTAGGCCTTGGCGAACACGACAGCACGCCGACCGGGACGTGGCGCGTGAAAAACAAGTTGAAGAATCCCACCTACTTCCCACCTCGAGGCGGCCGGATCGTTCAGGCCGACGATCCGAACAATCCCTTGGGCGAACACTGGATCGGTTTGGAGGGCGTTTCCGGGGACGCCAAGAATCAAGAACGTTACGGAATCCACGGAACGAACGAGCCCGACAGCATCGGGAAGAACAGTTCGATGGGATGCATCCGTCTGCACAATGCCGACGCGGCGGACCTGTATGAGTTGCTGATTGTGGGGGAGTCGCAGGTGGTGATCAAGGACTAGCGGCGATCGGCAGCGACGCGCCCGGAGCGGTTCCCACCGGTTTTCGGCCAGCCGTTGATGTCTTCCATCTCTCGGATGAGTTGCCGTGGCCAGTCGGTCATCAGCACGGTGACGCCCATGGTGTGATAAGGGGCAAGGCCGGCGCCGATTCGCACCAGCAGCAGGCCCCGCTGGTAGACGATGACTCGCGCGCCCATGGCGTGAACGCGGCTGACATTCGTGTGGCTTAGGGCCTCAGGGCCGAGCAGGATCCACGTCGGCCATGGGGGCGTCGCTTCGATCCTGGCGAGCTCGGCAGGGGTGGCGACATTGAAAGCAAACATCACCGCGCTGTTGCGTTGGAGGATCCGCGTGGCGGCTGTTGCGTCAGTAGGGGTGCCGGCGAAGATGATGATCTGATCGGTAAGCCCCTTGTCCTCAACCATCCGGACCACGTCGGTAAGCCGGGTTCCCACCAGCCGTAATCCGAGGATCAGACGCCCGCGTGCCAGCTCCAGGGCTTCGGACAGGAGTGGAAACCGCTCTGATGCCGACTCCGTTGAGAGAGAGCGGAGCTCGCCCATGCTGAACGGGTTTGGGGGGGTGTCGGCGGCGGCGCGATTGGCGAAGGTATTGGCCGTGTCGAGAAAGCAGGTGCCGTCCGACGCCTGGCACACACCGACTACGGCCATGGGCAGCCGGTGGTCGATGGTCGCCCGGATGGAAGCGAGCGAATTGGCCTGGCAGTCGCTGCCGATGAGCCCGTTGTTTGCGGCCACCAGAATGCCGTTTGCCGTTCCCCGAAGGACAGGCAGGGCCTTGCGAAAGACGTCCGATGCAATCACGCCATCCGAAGAGGACGTGGTGGGCATTCGTTCCGCCGATCTCCACCGGGCGCAACCCGACCCGACCATGCCGGTGACGAGGGTGAGTGCTGCAAGATAGCCGGATAGTCGCAGGTGCATGACGGACTCATTCCGCAAAGCGCGGCGGATGCCAACAGGCAGATCGAATGCTATCGTGTTGGCGGGGCCTTGTCACGGTCACCAGGGGTCCCTCTCCTGACCGGGCAGGAAATGGAAGGCCGGCTCAGCCTATCGGCAGGCTCTCTGCCCGGCGGCTCGTTCTTCCGGCCAGCCGGGCTGGTGTCGTGTCTTGACGGTTGTAATCAAGTCGGTGAAGTCTGCTCTCGGTTTACCTTGGCGCCTCGTCGGGCACCTGTGTCTTGAGGAGACCGGCTGCTGTCCCGGGGAACGGCAATCAAGCCCGTCCGAGACAGTTCCCGAATACCATAGGGCCTGCAGAGTTCGACGAAGGCTTCGATCTTGTCCTCCGGTCCGGTCAACTGGATGGTGGCGCTGCGAGGAGAGACGTCCACGATATGGCCGCGGAAGATCTCCGTCAGATGCCTCAACTCGGCGCGTTTCTCGGGCGGACACGCGACCTGAATGAGCAGGAGGTCGCGGATGACGCAGGGCTGTTCCGTAAGATCGCGGACCTTGACCACCGAGACCAGCTTGCCCAACTGCTTACGTATCTGTTCGAGCGTGTCCTCATCGCCGCTTGTTACGATCACCATTCGGGAGAAAAGGGGGTCTTCGGTCCTGCCCACCACGAGGGAGTCGATGTTGTAGCTGCGAGCGGCGAACATGCCGGACACGCGGGCAAGCACCCCGGGCTGGTTCTGAACAAGCACGCTGAAAACGGCCTTACGTTCCATGACACATCTCTCGCGGATTGCCTTGCGCCGTGAGACGAAAGGCTAGACCATGCTCTCGGTCGGTTCCCAGGACGGCAGGGAACCCATGTCCATTTCATGCAGCGCCTTGCCGACCGCCACCATGGGGTAGACGTTTTCCTCCGGTTCCACGTGGAAATCGGCTACCGTGAAGACCTTACTGGCCAGCAGCTCGCGCACGGCGTCGGGCACATCGGCCTTCTCACGGATGGTCATCCCACGAGCGCCGTAAGCTTCCGCCAGTTTGGCGAAGTCGGGGTTGTTCAGACGGGTAGCGCAGTATCGCCGGCTGAAGAACAGTTCTTGCCATTGGCGGACCATTCCCTGGAAGTGGTTGTTCATGATAACCACCTTGATGGGCAGCTTCTGTTCGACGGCGGTGCCTATCTCGGTAATCGTCATTTGGAAGGAACCATCACCGTCGATGTCGACGACCGTTTTGTCAGGGCACCCGACCTGGGCACCAATGGCCGCGGGCAGGCCGAATCCCATCGTTCCCAAGCCGCCCGAAGTGATGAAGCGACGAGGATGGCGGCACCTGCAAAACTGGGCCGACCACATCTGATGCTGACCGACCCCGGTGGTAATGATGGCCTCGCCTTCCGTCTGACGAGCGATCTCCTCGATGACGGCTTGCGGTTTGATCTGGTTGCTGTTTCGATCGTACGAGAGCGGGTACTTCCGCTTCCACTCGTTAATCTGGTTGAACCAGGGTGTTCGGTCGCGGTGTTCAATCAGAGGCAGCAACTCCTCGAGAATCAGCTTTGCGTCGCCTACCACCGGGATGTCCACCTTGACGCTCTTGCTGATGCTCGACGGGTCGATATCGATATGGACGACCTTGGCGTTGGGGGCGAAGGTGTCCAGTCGTCCCGTTACCCGGTCGTCGAATCGAGCGCCGATGGCCACAAGCAGATCGCAGTTCTGAACGGCATAGTTCGCATAGGCGGTTCCGTGCATGCCGAGCATGCCCAATGAGAGGCGAGCATCGGCGACCTGATCGCATACCCCGAGGGCGAGGAGCGTGGTCGTGACGGGGATGTTGCCCTTGCGTGCCAACTGGCGGACCTGCTCCGAGGCCTCGGCGAGGATCACGCCGCCGCCGACATAGAGGACCGGGCGTTCTGATGCACAGATTGCCTGGGCCGCCAGTTTGATCTGACGAAGATGGCCCTTCCTACGCGGACGATAACCCGGTAGGTTCATCTGCACGTCGGGCTGGGGGATCTTGCTGGCCATCTGGACGTCTTTGGGCATATCGACCAGCACGGGTCCGGGTCGGCCCGTGCGGGCGATGTAGAACGCCTCTCGAACGATCCGACGAATATCTCGGACGTCCTTTACCAGGGCATTGTACTTGGTCACGGGCCGCGTGATTCCGGTGATATCGGCTTCCTGGAATGCGTCGTTGCCGATGATAGTGGTGGCGACCTGACCGGTGATGGCCACCATCGGGGTGCTATCCATATAGGCCGTAGCGAGCGCGGTGGTGAGGTTGGTTGCTCCCGGTCCGCTGGTGGCGATGCAGACACCTACCTTACCCGTGGCTCGCGCGTAGCCGTCGGCCATGTGGCCGGCGCCCTGCTCATGTCGGCTGAGGACGAACTTGATGGGCGACTCGTAGAGGCAGTCGAACATCGGCATGATCGCACCGCCGCCGTAGCCGAACATCACCTCGACGCCCTGGTTCAGCAACTCGTCGTGGAGGAGTTGGGTCCCAAGTCTCGCTTGTGTGGATGGGGATTTACTGCCGTCGACCCGAGAGTCGTTTGCCATGGTTTTTAGCCTTTCCAATAGGGTCCCATGGTTCAGAGGCGGCGTCGCCCATCGGGCGCCGCGACCCGGCGGTCACCTTTCGGTGTTCGCCCCACCCGAGCCCCGCCCGAGGTGGAACGTCCCGCCTGACCGTATGTAGTTGTCGGACACGCACGGGATCATGCGTGTTCATACGTAATGTATCGGCAGGAGTCGTGTGGGTCAATCCAAAATCATGTTGGGTTGCTCAGGGGGGAGCCGAACACTTCTCGAAGGGCATGAGGCGGTCAGGTTTGCCTGACTTCGATGCCGCCGGTCACCTCGACAAAGTACCGGTTATCGCGGCTGACGAGGGAGCTGCCCAAGTGACGGTGGGCCACGTTGAGCATTTTGCTGATGGCCTCGGATGCGCTTACCTTGCGGCTCCGCCCCCCATCCTGCCAGATCCATTTCTCATCGGCCAGATCCGTACCGCTGGTTCCCCGTGGACGAGCCCCAAGGCTGCGGTGGACCAGACAACCGATGATTCGAGCCTGCTGCTGTTGTCCTGGAAGAACCTCTCTTACGAGCTTGTGCAGCACGATGTGATCGATGTCGAGGCTGCCCGATTTGGGGGGACGGCGGAGTACCAGTTCTATCCGTCTTGGAGGAACCGACTGCCACGCCGTCCCCGCGCCCGCCTGATAGAGGTTGTCGTCAAGATAGCCTCTGACGATTCGGACGCGGCTGGCGTCAAGATTCCAGAATGGCTCGCCGTGAGTGGCTGTTGCGCTGACGAGGAGGTCGATCCGACTCCGCTCGGTAGGGGGGGCGGGTAGTCCGCGGTCTAGGTGGGGTAGGAGAAACAGCGAGCAAAGAGTGGCGGCGTAGGTCCCGAGAGATGAGAGCCCCGCCAAGACATAGAACGTTCGGCTGGTGGGACCGTCATCGACACTGAATCGTCGCACCAGGCCGTAGTCCTCAGTGACGAGGCCGCCTTCTTCCTCGACTCGACGTTGCGTAAAGACATCGCCGAAATGCTCGTCACGGAGTGTCTGATCGGGGGCGTTGGGGTCCTCTCGCGTGAATGCGAATCGCTGGGGAATCGGCCACTGGAGCATGTACCGTCGCATGAGGTGGCCGAACAGGGCAGGTCGTCCGACAAGCATGGAGACCGTGGGGAAGATGCCGGCCAGTGCCTGCGGAAGCTGCTGTCGTTCAGCTTTGACGGGAATGGGCTCGAATCGGACGGCGGATGCGTCCTGGAACGACAAGTGGCGGCCCAAGGCAATAAGCGACTGCCCGTCGCGGACGTGGGCGTGCGTGTCCGCCAGGAAGAAGACGTAGGCCTGTGGTCTGGACATGCCCACGCCTGTTCCCTGTCGCATCGGCTGCCAGAACCACCGGTGCAGCGACAGCCCGTGGCGTTGCGGCAGCAGGTCCAGGCGCCGATGGATGACCTCCAACTCACGGAACAGCGAATAGAGAACCCCCACGATCTCCCGTGACTCGATCGTGCCCTTGGCATCGAGCAGTTGTTGAATCTGGGCGACCAAACGCCGGTGGGCATCCGGATCGATGGAGTCCGGGGCTGCAATGGTTCGTGTAGGTTCCATGACGTTACGGCTGCCTCTCACCTGCTCGCGAACCCGCAGGCGGGGTTTGGCCTAGGGTTTGGCCTGAGCAACCGGCGACGGCTGCGGCCTCGGCAGCACAATATGCGAGGGCCTCGATCGGTCGAAGTATATCGTGTTCTTGGCCACTCGCATCTTGCCGTTTTCGGCCCTGGGCTCGCCCGTGTTGGGGTTTGCCTCGAATCGCGGGTAGTTACTGCTGCTGATCGCCACGCGAATTCGGTGGCCCTTGTTGAAGATAATGCTTGTCGACCACAGATCGATGTCAAACTCGTACACCTTGCCGGGTTCCATCATCTTCTTGTGGCTGGTTGACTCGCGATACCGTGCACTGATTACGCCGTCGACGACAAGCATGCTTCGGCCGTCGGGATACACATCGGTTAGCTTGACGGTGAAATCCGTGTCCTTGCACGATGAGCTGGCCCACAGCTTGGCCCGAATTCGACCGGTTGCCTCGACCGGCTCGGTCAGGACGGGCGTTGTGAACAGGACAACATCGGGTCTCTTCTCCACGGGACGCTGGTCCATGGGGCCCTTCTTGAGCGTCAGGTTGGATCCCCCGATGGTCGGCACGGGATCATTCGGATCATACCGATACGAGGCGGATGCCTTGGATTCCGTCGGCTTTTCGGGTGACAAGACCCCTCCCTCATGGAAGTAGTATGCGACGGATTCACTGGGCACCGGCCAATCGTTGACATTCCGCCAAACATTGCCCGGAGCCTCCGGCTCGCCGCATGCTCCCATGACATAGTAGCGAACGGGGGGGCGGTTCGGCTCGATGTCGATGCCCTTGCACCACTTGTTATACCAACCCAGCAGTTCCGGCACTTGGGTCATCATGTTGGCATTGGCGGGGTACTTCATGGTCTCATCGGCGAATGACCCATGAGCCCATGGGCCCATGACCAGCCTGCATTTTCCCCTAGCGCCCACGTCGCCCTTGTGCTGGATGGAAACGAAGCTGTCGATCGTGCCTTGTGTGAAAATGTCATACCAGCCCCCGACAAAACAGACCGGTACGTTGACCCGATCGGCTACCGACTCGGGGGAATACTTCTTCCAGAAGTCGTCGTAATCGGGGTGCTTGCGCCAAAGATCTAGGTTCCGCGGGTCCAGTTTGGTGTTCTTAACCCACCCTTCGCTCAAGGCCTTGAGTGGGGTCCCGTTGAATGTGGCGCCCTGACGATAGATATCCGAGGCGGCCACCACCACGAACTGGCACGTGAGGTGTGGCGGGCGGCTGGGAGCGGTCGCGTTTGCGCTGATACCCAAGGCCGACGCGCCAAACTGGCCTATCTTTCCATTGCACCACGGTTGCTTGGCGATCCATTCGATGGTGTCGTAACCGTCCTGAAGCTCATCCCAGCCGCACGATGCGAAAATGGGGTAATCCTCACCTTCCGAATCGCCTCTTCCACGCATGTCTTGGCTGACCACGGCATAGCCGAACTTCGCGACAATGCCGCCCGCCATGCTCAAGCCGCCCTCGTCGTTGCGTCCGTATGGAGTTCGCATCAGGATGACCGGCCACTTGCCCTCCCCTTTGGGCAGGATGATGTCAGTGGCTAGTTTGACCCCGTCTCGCATCGGAACCATCTCGGTGATAACGTCCTGCGCGGAGCCCTCGCCGAGCGTGGAGGCGAGGGATTTCAACTGATCGTTCTTTCCCTTGCCTCTGCCTTTGCTTTTTGTCTTGGAGCCTTCCGCAAAGACCGGTGCGAACAAACCGAGGATGAGCAGATAGGCAAACCAGCGGATTCTTGGATGGGTCATACGACTCCTCTTCCCATAATGGGGAGGCAACTCCGCCTCCGGGCCAGCACGGGGTTCATCTTAGCACGTCGAGGCGGGGGATGAAAACAGTTCTGGTCGGTTCTTGTCGGCGGTCTGAGGCGGAAGCGCTCAGGGCGGAGAATGCCGCGATCCCCGTATCCCCCTGGGCGATAATGTGCTAAGAAAGAGGCGAAACACGGATCACGGGGTCCGTTCGGTGTTCGGGTTCGTCGTGATCGCAAGACGTACTCTCGCTGCGGTTCAACGGGACCCGGCGGATTCGATCGTGGAAAGGGCCTGAAATGTACCCTGTTCTCGCACTGGCGACGTCGCTCTGTTGGTGCGTCTGCTCGTTTGCAGGCGAACAAGCCCCAGACCGTTTGTGGCTACCGTCGACCGACAAACCGCGCCGCATCACCGGTACGCATCAGACAATTGCATCCAAGCAGGAACGCGTGATTGCGAACCTTGCCGGGCCGGCGATCATTCGTCACATCTGGTTTACCGTTGCGATGGATAATGCCGATCAGATTGCCCGGTTCCATCGCGGGGTGGTCCTCCGAGTATTTTGGGACGGCGAGGACCACCCGAGCGTGGAGGTGCCGTTCGGCGACTTTTTCGCGGTCGGGCATGGCGTTCAACGGCCATTCGAGTGTGCGGTTCTCTCGATGACGCCGCATCAAGGGAACGTTCGCGCCGGGTTCAACTGCTATTTCGCCATGCCGTTCGCCAAGAGCGCGAAGCTGGTACTGGACAACCAGTCCTCGTTGAAAGCCGAAGGGGTCTACTGGCACATTGATTACGACGAGGTTGGTGCCTTGCCCTCGGAGGCGATGCCGTTCCATGCGACCTATCGCGCATCGCGGCCCGTGATGCGCGAAACCCCACATGTCATGTGTGACGCGGCCGGGCGCGGAAGATACGTGGGGACGGTCTGGAGTGTTCACTTGCTTGCCGGTCGGAGTTGGGTCGAGGGGCGCGAGGACTTCTACGTTGACGGCGATGCCAAGCCGACACTGCCGGGCACCGGCAGTGAGGACTATTACGGACAGGCCTGGGGCTATAGGCCGAATCTGCAGACGCTGTATCTCGGTACCAGCGTCTTCGCACAGGACGGATTCGGGAAGTGGACGGCCTATCGCTTTCACCTATTGGACCCCATTGCGTTTCAGAAGTCGCTCCACGTCACGCTGAGCAATCGCGGTTATGACGTCGGGTATCGAAGCGATGATTTCGCCACGGTGACTTACTGGTATCAGAGCGAGCCTCACCGGGCCTACCCGCCCTTGCCGTCGTATGAAGATCGGCTTCCAATGGACCACCCCGAGAGCTATGCCCATGGGCTCAATGCTCTGCGAAGCGCGGAGGCCAAAGGGGATCTCGAAGCCGCCATACGGGCAGCCAGACTCCTTGCAGGTCGGTATCCGAAGAACCCGTTGGCAGATGACGTGAATTGCCGGTTGGCGGACCTGCTGGAGAGGGCGGGACAAATCGATCGGGCGCAGTCCGACCTGCGGAGGATCGCCGCCGGCACGGGTTCCGCCGCTCAGGCCGCGGACGACAAGCTGTGGATGTTGGAGCGGCCGGGTCGCGCCTTGCTGAAGGCGTACGCATCAAGCGGAATCGAGGTCTTCTTGGATGGCCGCGGTGTTCACCAGGCCGGGGCATGGAACATGCGCGATTTGGCCACCGTTCGACTGGAGGCGGGTAAGGGTAGGCACGTACTGGCCGTTCGAGCAACCTGTAAGGAGGATCAACCGTTTCATTATGCCAGACTCGGCACGCTTCAGCTCTGGCTGGACGTCCCGGGAGCGGACATCCAGGCGGACAAGACGTGGAGGATCAGTTCGGCTGCCCCCGAGGGCTGGAATCGGGCCGGGTTCGACGATTCGGCGTGGGCGGCCGCGACGGAGCACGAAGATCTGCCGGATGAACCGTGGTTCCGTTTGGGTGCACCCGGCGTGCGGACTCTGTCCTATCCCATCAAGCGGATCTGGTCGGCGAACTGCGCCGCATCTCATCCCGAGCATGGCCCCTGCTTCGAAGAACTGTACGCTCGCAAGGAGATTGCGGTTCCCTAAGACGGCTCCCCGGCGATGTCGGATTGAATCTCAGTCGGCACGGCTTCCTTGATCGTGGGGGCCGGGGTTCGCGGCTCGAGGCCGGCGTCTCACGGGTAGATGTACTTTCGTTCCTTCGCGTTGAATCGGATCGTGGGAACGGTGTCGGGAAAATAGCTCTCCAGCAATTGCCTCATCGGACCGGCGTACATTGCGATCCGAATCGTTCCCCAGGTGGCCTGGTCGCCGGTGGCGTAACAGACGTACGTATTGCCCTCCACCTCGAATAGATCTGCATCGGTATTGTTGATTCCTTCGTCCGGGGAGGGATCGAGCATCGGCCCACGGGTGGGGCTCACGTCCCACGACACCAGGTCCTTCGACCGCGCCACCACCGTGACATACTTGGTTTCGGGCAGGGCGTAGCGGTAACACTTCCAGGGCTTTTCCTGGAAGCACCACACGCCGTAGATGACGTAGTAGTAGGGTGCGAGATAGCGGATCGTCGGATTGGCGCATGCCGTCTTGGCTTCCACATCGGCGAATTCAAGTCCTCGAATTCTATCCCAATGCGAAAGGTCCTTTGATCGGGCAAAGCGGAAGCACCACCTTACGGGGATGTCCGACTCGTAGGCCATGACGTAGCCTTGGTCGTCGCGGCAGACCGAGGTGTTGAAGAACTGCTCCTGACCGTCTCGAGCCAGGGCCAATTCCTGTTTCCAAGTCTTGAGATCCGTTGTGCTGAATCGGTTGATGCACTTCGTGTTGATCGTGTGCCCGAAGTCGGTGAACTCCGTGGCAAAGACATGCAACTCCGACCCGTTGACAAAGGCGCTGACAAAGGAATGCCCTTTTCCGAATCGCGCGACCTCTTGTCCGGTTGTGAGGTCCAGAATGAACAGATATGCGTCCTCGCCCTTGGCCTTGAAGCCGCCGGGGCGGTGGTTGTCGACCAACAGCAGGCGGTCGTTGAACACGACCGGTGTATTCTCCATTCCCTCACGAAAGCTGAACGGCAACTTCACGAGTCTGGGGTTAGGCGGAGCGGCCGAGCTTTCTGCATGGGTGGCCGGTGTTTCGAGGGAAGGCGGAAGAACGCATGCTCCAAGCACGACTCCGGACACGACTATCTTGTGGCGCATTGCGGAACCCTCAGAGCTCATAACGGTTCACGTCAAGAGCGTAGGCTAGTGCAGAAACGTTGTGGAGGGCAATAGGGGCGGGCCGGTGCGTGAAATCGGGTCGCGGTGTGTGGTTGCCCTTGAACACGTTCGGTCTCCGGATTTGCGGATTTGCACGTACGGTGGTTGTGTCGGTTACACATTAGGTGCCGGGCGTGGCGGGGGCGCGCATGTGCTGAGAGGAGAGCCGTGCAGAGAACCGTCCGGAATGGCTGTGCATCCGGTAACATTGCGCCGCCCGTTGAAGCCAGAGGACGAAGATCGCACGCAAGAGAAAGCCGACGCGATGTCTCGACGGGCTTGCGGCTCCCGTGGCCTCAGTAGGTCTTGTCCGGAGTACGGAGGTGGGGCCGCAGAGACGACGATCCGCTCGATGCGGCTCGTTCGTGGACGGCAGCTCCGGCAAGAACGGTGCCGCCGATCAGGACTTCGATGGTGTTGCTGTTCGACCAGGAAAACGATCGCCCTCACCGGTTTCCGCCCCGCTCAACCGGCCAGGACGCCCGGTCGTCGCTCTTGTAGACGCCGATCTTCTCGAACGGGATCGGGCGGAAGCCCAGCTTGAAGGCCGGCGAGTCATCGGCGAGGCGAAAGTCCGTGGGGGGCTTGCCGGCAAAATGCGGATCGGCGCCGATGAGGTTGTCCTCAAACTTGACGAACGGCTTGGCCTTGTCCTCTGTCGAGCCCCACTGACCGCCCCAGCAGATGTTGCGCGCCATGACGTTCCCCTTGGGGGCGAGCGGCTCGTCCTCCAAGAGGGTGAGCAATTCGGGATACCGGACCGACCACGGCGGCTGCTTGTAGTTCAGGTCGATCAACTCCTTTGTCGCGAAGACGCCCACGCCCTTGGCCCAGCCGAGCCCACGGGCATCGATCGCGAACGCCCGAGGGCAGTTGATGAACATATTGTTGGTCATGATGTTGTCGCGTCCGCCTCCGATGAGGATCGGAGTGGCCACGTCATAGAAGATGTTGTTTGAGATCTCGGCAGAGGAGAAGCAGTCATCCAGGTAGACGCCAAAGCAGCCCTTGCCTTTGAACCCGTGGATATGGTGCAGGTAGTTGTACCGGATCTTGTGGCCACGCATGGACCAGGTTTCGTCCGGCGGTGAGGTGTATACGGCACCGGCGTCGTTGGACTGCGAAACGGCTGTGTGAATCTCGTTGTACTCGATGGTCTGATCGTTGCCACTGAAACCGATGGCGATGTGGGGCACGTCATTGATAAGGTTATGGGTGGCGCGGTTTCCGACGCCGAAGAGGGCGATGGCCTGCTGGTAGACGGGGTCCCAGCGGGCCGTGTGGTGGATGTGGTTGTTGTCGGCGTAGTGTCCGGCGGGGGTGAGTGTCTTACGGTCGCCGCCCTCGAGGTGAACACCGCCTTGTCCGTTCTGGTAGATGTCGCAGCCGACGACGCCGTGGCGCCTGCCGCCGTTGACCCTTACGGCCCAGTTGCCCATGTTCCGGATCGTGCAGGCAACCACACGAACATTGCTCCCCCCGCGGATCAGGATGGCGCTGCCCCGTCCGGCCTCAATGGTCAGTCCACGGAAGCTGACATTCGAGACGTCGTTGAGCCGAAAGAGGTCACGAACAACAGACACCACGGTCTTACCCGATGCCAACGGCGCCGGTGGCCAGAAGTAAAGGATCGAGGTGTTGCGGTCGAGGTACCATTCTCCGGGACTGTCGAGTTCGGGCAGGACGTTTTCCGCGTAGAACCACTGACCCGTGCGGATGGTGTAGGTCTGTCCGGATCGGGGCGGAAAGCTGAGGGTGTGAGCGGCAGGGTCAACGGCCCCGAGAGGAATGCGTTGGTCGGCCCAGTCCCACACCCAGAATCCGTGCAGCCAGATCCCCTTTTCATTGACCCAGCGGGCGGGTCGGGTGTCGTCACAGATGAACCGGCCGTCGGGGCTCGTGACGTCGCCCTTTTGGCGAGCGCCTTTGGAATCCAGGGCGGCGGCGATATGCATGTATCCGGAGTTCGGATAGCGGGCCAGCGTCATGGGTTTGTCTTGGAAGAACAGCTCGATCGCCGGGTCGGATTGATAGAGAGCGGCCTTGTCGATACCGGCCAGATCGGTGATGCCGAGGGCCTTGAGATCGGCCTGCCACACCTGACCGCGCGCCGAGGCGTCGAGTCGGTTGAGGGCGTTGGGGTCGGTGACCTGTTTCCAGCCGGTCACCGTACGTCCGCCGACGAGTCTGACGGTTTCACCCTCGCGGACTCGGTAGACAATGGGACCATTCTCGGTGCCACTGTCCGCCGCCGCGAGTTCAAACGGTCGCGACATTTCATAGATACCGCCGGAGAATTCGACGGTCATACCACCGGCCGGCAGTGGACCGCGGCTCTTGCGTTCCCGGATGAGATCGCGGGCACGCTCAAGCGTGGCGACGGGCTTATCCTTCGTGCCGGGATTGGCATCGTTGCCATGCGGCGCGACGCAGAGAGTCTCGGACCATGACGAGGCGGGACACAGCCAAATGGCTGAGATGAATGTCGCGATTCGCACACTCATCATGTTCATCGAAATTCGTTTCATGTGTCTGTCCTTTGGTGGCACGATAGCGGGTCGCATTACGGATACCGGGGACGTGCGGTTTTGTCCACACCTTCCGCGGGGATCGGGAAGATCCGCGGCGGAATCTCAGACGGCGGAATCCTCCTTGACGGATCGTGAAATCGTGGGATCGAGTCACCTTGCGCCGGCCGTCGCAGGCCCAGGCCCCGCGAAGCGGAGCCAACCCAAATCAGCGGGGTTTTCCGCACCGTACAGGAGTCGTGCCTGAATTGGGTGGCGCGGAACCCACCAGCCCGAGGCGGACGGCACCGTGCACTGATGAATCACGTTCAATCGGATGGGGCGGAGTTCGCTGGGATTCAACCCCAGGCACTCGAACGGGATCCTGACCTGAACAGCCCACAGATCCTGGCCGCGGCAGACAGCGGCCTGCCAATCCTGATTCGGTTGGCCTCCGATGATGGTGTGTTCGCGCCGACCGTTTGCGGCGATTCGAAACCGCTCAACGGGCCAGAGCCGTCTGGGTTCCAGGAGGATCTCGACGGACTCGTTGTTCCATGCGGCTTGTGTCGTCACGGCGACGGCCGGCGAAGTAGCCGTTGCCGAATTCCGACAGATCAAACCGATATGCAAGGCTTGCGAATCATACACGGCTCGCCACACGGTGTTGCGTGCGGGGCTGTCGGGTGAGGTCTTGACCCCAACAAGGGGATTGGTGGGCAGGGTGGCCCATACTCCTTCAAAACACCGACCATCAAGGGGGAGAGAGCCTTCAATCCTCGGGCAATCGGCTACCTTCCCGAGCGGTTCTTCGCCCGTGTATTGAGGAAAAGCGACGAGCCCCGCTCGCACCCGCCGTTCAACTGCCGGGAACTCGGTGGCCAGCAGGCTCCTGAGTTGCCTCATGCGCCAGCGGATCTTCTCGGGGAAGTACTTGTACCCTTCAGCCTCGGAGTGGAACCCGAGCCGGGAATCCGCTTGGGCGAGCGGCAACAATTGTTCATCCAGTGCCAGCTCCGCATTGACCCGTGTCTTCATCTGTTCGAGGATTTCGAGCCGCTCCGTACCCTTGGCTCGGGCCAGCTTCTCGCGAAGGGCGTAAAACCGGAGGATGTTCGATCCGCTCCGGAACTGAATGCCCAAGGCTTCGGCCAGGCCTATGTCCTTCAATCGATTCGCGTCATGGGTGTACCGGGGCCTGAGCGCGCGAAGGACGTCGACCCCTTCGTTCCAAAGGCGAGCCATCTGTCCGCAGAGTATCAGGACCTCGTCCAGGGTATGCGATGATGCGATGCATTCGCCGATCCGATCGCCGCTGGGTGGGTACTCCAGTTTCCAGGTCGGCTCCAGAGGCAGGTCGCGAGGAATCAGGTAGAGCGGCCAGACGACGCCGTTGGCCATGGGACCGTAGTAGCTGAATAGGCAATTCAAAGGGTAATGGTCATAGCCTTTGGAGAAGAGCTTGAAAGTCCGGACGACGGTCGGTGCATCGGGTCCCCAGTCGCGGCGGGCCAGTTCCAGAAGGAAATCGTCTTCGGATGCGGGGAACGGCGCAAAGGCCAATTCGCCGGCCGCCCGATTCATCACGCCGGGATAATTCCCGAAGTACCAACACTGCATGGCGCCGCTGACGCCAAGCTCATGCATGGCCTTGTACTTCTGGTAGAGATTTCCGGGGACGGGGACAAACGGCACGTTGGCGACCTCGTGGGAGCAGCCCACCTGCAGTTTCGCGAACATCCGAGTGCCGTGCGCGGCAGCCCGTCCGGCGCAGTCGATGAAGCGGGGACTTGGCCCGATGTAGCTCAGCCAATAGTCGCCGGCCAATCGCCACTTGCCAAGTTGTTCCTTGCCGCCGTTGGATTCGAAGTTGTGCTGAAGGATGACACCATCGGGGATATGCTCCGCTGCCTCCCGATATCCCGCTTCGCCCCAGCCCTTGCCGTCGGTCCAGTTGTTGGGAAGATAGAACCAGGAGATCAACTCCGCCGATGGGTTTGCCGCGTGCATGCCTCGTGCCATGGCCGCCAGGCAGTCCGCCAGGACCTCCCAGGGTTGTCGCTTCGAGCATCGAGGGCAGTTGTTGTTCTCGACACCGGCATTCGGGCAGAGGGTAGGGCGTTCGCCGACGCAGATGTTAATGAGGCCGCCCAGGTCCGGCACGGCGGCGAAGAGGTTGCGAGTCACTTCCTGGACGTAGTCCTGTCCCGCCTTGCTGCTGGCACAGAAATAGACGCAGCCTTGCGCCTTGTGGCCACCCAGGTCCGGATGGGCCGCCAGAACGGGGCTGTCGACCGGAAATGCAGCAGGCTCGATGCAGAAGACGTACGTCTTGATTCCGTACCGCAGGCAACGGCGGACGGTATCCCGAAGCTTGGTCAGGCGCTTGTCCGCATCCCGGCCACAGCCGGGAAAGGCTTCGTTCTTGCAGAAGTCCGCAAAGGCAATGGTCAACCAGAGCCCGTTGACACCCTCGTGCGCCAAACGGTTCAGATACGGGTCGGGGTAGTAATTGACGTCATCCAGAAGCTCATCGCGGTTCTTAGGAGGGCGTTTGATCGGTCCGAAAAAACACCGGGAGATGCGCGTTCGTATGACCGGACTCCGCGTGACGGCGCCACGAGGTAGGAACGGGCCGCGAGCCGACAGGAGACGATCTTCGACGAAGAAGATGCCTCGTCGGATGCCTTCGGTGTCGCCGGCCTGGATTCTGCATTCGTCGGCACTCACGACCACCCGATATGTCTCGGGCACCTCCATGGGGCATTGCTCTGTGACGATACGAAAGGGACCTGGCCGCCGGACGCCGACCGAATTGAGGAAATCGTTGAGGTCGCCGTAGGCGGTGTCGAGACGTTCCATGGGATCGGGGAAGCGGGTTTCAATTGTGATGCCTCGGGAGAGGTCGGCCTCGTCGACGTGGGGGCTTCGTGGCTTCCAGCGTTTCGTCATGTGGTAGGGCTGCTGGAGTTCCTGGATGAAATGCCAGTCCTTCTCAGCGGGTTGAGCAGGAACCGGTTCGACCGTCGCCAAGGGAACATGTGGGGTAACGCTCTCGGCGAAGAGGGGCGCGACCAGTACGAGGGCCGTCAGGACGTTTCGACATGACGCACGTGTGGCGGGGCGGAACATGCGGGCTATCGTAGTGGCGAAAGCCGCTCCGTCAACGGCGGGCTTGGACCATGAGGCGTCGGCGTGTGGGGTCCCCAGTCGGGTGATCGGTCGGTTGCCGAATCGTTCCGACCGGCGACGTGTGCCCGTGACGAGGGGCGTTCGATCGGAGCTCATGAAGAACATGTCCGGGGGCTACGCGCCTCATCGGCCGCACCCGTACCACCGGCCTCGATGGCCCGGATGTTTGCTCGGATTACCTGTTGACGTGCACCACATTCGCCGGCGGGAATCCGTTGAAGTACGTGGATGATGCGTGGCTGTAGGCGCCGATGTTCTCACTATAGACCAGATCGCCCAGTTGCAGATCCGGGAGCGGCTCGGCCTGGCTGATGGTATCCAGGGCGTCGCAGGTTGGTCCAAAGACCGCGGAAAGCTGCGTGGGGCCCTTCTTGAACGACTTGATGCGATATTGGCAGTGGTCGAAGAGGACGCCTGAAAAGGTGTGGTAGATGCCGTCGTTTAGGTAGTAGCATCGCTTGCCGTCGCGGTCGGCCTTGCCGATTACTTGGGCCACGAGCGTCGCCGCGGTCGCCACGAGAAACCGTCCCGGCTCAGCCAAGATCTCCAATTCCCTGGGAAAGAGACGGCGGAACTCGGCGTTGAGGATGCCGGCCAACTCGCGGAATCGCTTGCCGCTTCCGTCATAGGGGGCAGGGAAGCCACCGCCAATGTCGAGCAGTTTCAGGGGGTATCCGCGTCCGGACGCCTCCTCAAGGACCGACGCGGACATGGTCAGTGCCTGCACGTAGTTGTCGAAATTGGTGCATTGACTACCGACATGGAAGCAGAGTCCCTCGACGATCAGACCCGCATCGAAGGCCGCCGCGATCAGGTCCGCTGCCTCGCCCGGCGCCGCCCCGAACTTGCTGGACAGCTCGACCATTGACCCGGTGTTGGGGACGCGGATGCGCAACGCGAGGCCGGCGTGCGGGGCATACTTGCGGATCTTGCGGATTTCCTCGAGGTTGTCATAGGTCACGAGCGGCTTGTAGGGATCAAGCTCTTCAAGCGTCGCGTTGTCCTTGATGGGGTTGGCATAGATGATCTTGTCCCAGATGTAGTCCTGGCGCTCCTTGGCCGGCAAGTCCCGGATGTTGTCGTAAACAAGGCGGAACTCACCGATAGAGGCCACGTCGAAGCTTCCGCCCATTGCGTAGAACGTCTTGAGGATCTCAGGCAGGGGATTGGCCTTTACCGCATAGTAGGCCTGCACGCGAGGAAGAAACCGGCGGAATTCCGCGTAGTTCCGACGGAGCTCATCGTGGTCGACAATGAACAGCGGCGTGCCGTGCTTCTTCGCGAGTTGTTTCAGAAGCGAGGTCTTGGACATGCCGAGCGGTCCCATCCGCGGCATTGCGCGTCTTACAATGTTTTGTTGTGCTTCCAGTATTCCTTCGTTACCAACCTCATGAGGTCCGGGAGCCTGTCGTAGAGACGCTTGAGCTTACGCGGCTTGTGCTCGGAGAGCGCATAGTGAGTGAGCATCGGCAGCGCCACGGTCGAATCGAGGTAGCACACGATCGCATCCGGGAGCTTGGTGGGGTCGACCTTGCCCCAACTGACCGCCTCGTGGGGCGTCGCGCCGGATAGACCACCCGTGTCCGGTCGAGCGTCTGTGAACTGGATGAACATGTCGTGGCCGGCCTCGGGAATCCGCAGTACTTCCTGGATTTGAGGTTCCGTCTGGAGCGTGAAGTTCTTCGGGGAACCACCGCCGACCAGCACGACACCGGTCTTTCGGCCGTGCAGCTTTGCGTCCAAAACAATGCCGGTGGTCTCATTGACGTCTCGCGACGGATTGACGCGCAACCTGTTGCCTCGCAATTCCGTTCCGGCCACGTTCATTCCGATCGTCGAGTCGCCGGGTGATGGGCAGAAGCAGGGGACGCCGGCACGGTAGGCGGCCGCCAACACGGACGCATCCTTCAGCCCGGTCTGCCTCTCAAACTCGGCACAGTACTTACCGAGCAGATGATGAAGCTCGGCCGTACCCATCTCTCGCTGAAATTCGGGCTGCATCAGGATCTGCCGAAGAATATGGTCTGTTTGCATCAATACGTCGTTGTAGTCGAGGAGGATGTCGTAGATCCGCACGACGCCGACCTTGCGAAGCTCGGGGTCTCGCACATGAGGAGATCCGCGAAAGAGTGGGAGGTTCATCGCATGGTGCATGTCGTGGTAAAGGTTGGCCCCGGTGGACACAATCCAGTCGACGAAGCCGGCCTTGATAAGCGGGATGACCGCCGAGGACCCCAATCCGGCCGGTGTGAGCGCGCCGGCCAAACTCATCCCGACAGTAACATCGGGCTCGAGCATTCGGCGCGTGAACAGATGGCAGGCCTCTTGAAGCCGCGCCGCGTTGTAGGCGAGGAACACCCGGTCTATCAGCTCGGTGAGCTTCTCCTTGCCGCTGATCGGCTTGGGCAGAATCCGTTGGCCACAGAGAAACCGCTGCTTGCCCTTGGTGAACTTATGGGGGTACTTGCTGACGAACTTCCTCGGCAATTGAATCTTGGCCATCAAACCTTCTCCATTGGGTTTCTCTAATCCGCGTCGGCACCAGTGAGGGATGGTATCCCCTCGGTCGGGTGCTGACAAGTGTTGGTGAAAGTGCCCACGCCGGCGAGGACGGTGATCGCCAGACACGCCGGGTTCCGTTCGGGTCACAACGGGGTCCGTTCGTCGGGTCCGGTGCTCGGGAGAAGGCCGCGAAGGGCAGTCATGAGCACGGAGATGAGGAACCAACCGCGTTCACGTCAACGCTTTGGACCTCCGATCTCGAAGCAGCACGTACGACAGAATCTTGTAGATGAGCTTGGCGGCGAGGAAGTCGGGGGCGATGAAGCCTGGAATCGGGGCGAGTTCAACGACGTCAAACACGGGTACGGCGGCGGCCTCGCGACAGATGACCTGCGATACCTCAAGCATTCGCTTCCAGTCAATCCCGCCCGGCTCGGGAGTGCCTACGGCCGGCATGATCGACGGATCGAGGCCGTCCAGATCGATCGTGAGGAAGACGTGCTTGCCGTGAACGAACGCAGCGAGATCGTTGAGAAACGCTCCATCGGGAGCGGTGGACTCCTTCGCAAAGACGGTATGGACGAGAGTGCATCCGCGGCGGAACGGCTCTTCGCCGGCGGAAATATTGCGAATGCCGATCTGAAAGACAGGGCAGACGTCCAGAATACGACGGGCCGCGCACGCATGGCTGAACGGCGAGCCCTCGTACTCATCTCGGAGGTCGGCATGGGCGTCCACCTGGACCGCAACGAGGTTCTCTTTTCCGATGACCTTGGAGAGGCCGCGGGCGACGCCCGGCGAGATCGTGTGCTCGCCACCCAGGAGGACCAGAGTCTCGGGCCGGGGCTTTCCGGAAAGGAGGACCGCCACCGCCGCTTCGATTGACTTCACCATCGCGTCCGGCGAGCGGTGAACCGGATTGAGTGGACTCGTGGTATGCACCCCATATTCGGCGGCCGGCTCGCAGTCGAACTCGTGATCGTAGAGTTCCACCTGTCGCGATGCCGCTATGATAGCAGCGGGACCGTTACGGGTCCCGGCTCCGTAGGATGTGGTCGACTCGTAAGGCACCGGAACGATCCATGCACGGGCCCGCTCCGGGGCGGCCAGGTCGTCCGGCAGCCCGAGGAAATTCCAAGGTGATTGAAAGGGGACCTCTTCGGTCATGGCCTGATGCTCCTTTGTTCGCATGTCGGTCGGGTGGTTATCGGGAACACTTCACGCTTTTCTTGAGGTAACCTACGGCATAACGGCACTGATGCTTGCCGTGTGGGCCTTCACGCGAGAGCCCAACACGGCAAGGAAGCATGGCTGTCATGTGACAGACTCTAGCACAGAGTCGGTCGCACTTTCCAGCCTCGAACGCCGCAGCCTGCCGGCCGATTTCGCCGAGGGAACGCCAACCCACGGCGGCACGTGGGGTCGATGGTCCGCAGCGCCGCCCCGTTCAGAGCTCGAGCAGCTCAGGCGCGTGGACCTGGAGCCATGCGCGGAGTTGGGCCATGTCGGCCTCGGTGCATGAAGTGTATGGCCCGCGGCATCGCAGACTGGTCTTGAGAAACCCCGTGGTTCGTCCCAGTAACCGGTCGATTGCGGAGTCTAGGCAGCCCTTGGAGGAGATGGCTGCAAGGCCATCAACGAAGAAGCGGCGGACGCGGTCGGTCATGGGTTTCAAGGCGTCCCACTGCTTTGCGTACAGCAGCTCGAACATTGTGAGGGTGTAGCGTGGGTTCATGTAGACCAGCGAACTGCAGCAACCCACGGCGCCGTAGGGTCCTAGTTCGCAGATCAGATGCTCGCCAACGAAGACATTGTAGAGGTCGTTGAGGGCCGCGCAGCCCTCCTTGGAGCAACCCAGGGTTTCTTCGTTGCTCTTGACCATGAGCACTTGGGGAATGGCCTGATGGATTCGTCGATGCACCTCGAGCGGGATGGGGCGCTTGGCTCGTAGGGTCTCGTAGATGGAGATCGGTATTTCGGGAACCGCCTGGGCCACCTCTTCAAAAAAGCGGACGATCTCGTCATCGGTGAGCGCCATCCAATAGGGAATCGCGAGCTGGATTGCGTCAGCACCCTTGTCCCGAGCGTATCGTGCACGACGGAGGGCGCCCCGGGTGAACGTGCTGGTGCAGCCGATCATGACAGGCGTCCGGGCCTGCTTGCACTCCGCAATAGCGGCGTCGGCAACGGCTGCGAATTCCTCGAACTCCATGGCGTAGAACTCGCCGGTGGTGCCGCCCGTGTAAACGCCCGGCACGCCCGCGGCACAGCATCTGGCCACATCCTGGCGGTAGGTCTTCTCGTCGAATGTGTCGTCGTCCTTCCATGCAACCGGCAGGCCTGCCCACGGGCCACGGAAACTCGATCGTGTCAACATACAGTCTGATTCTCCTCTTGCGGCCGGATGAACCAGGGGACGGTATGACGGTGGGAACGCGCCGGGTAGGACTCGAACCTACGACCGCCGGATTAGAAATCCGGTGCTCTGTCCAACTGAGCTACCGGCGCGGGTCGACAGGTGACCTGTCGGTCGGACCTGACGGCGTCCGCGGCCCGAGCCCGCTCGACAAATCGCCTGGCTCCTTGGAGAATACCGCCGTGAAACCCGCCGATCAAGGATTCGGCCCGTGGATCGGGTCCGACATCGGATCTTCAAGGAGAGGAGGGTTCATGCTGGAGATCATGCTTGTGACGTATGCCGTCGAATGCCTGGGTGTGAGCGGCTTGGGAGCCGAACCGGAAGCGGATCAGAGGGGCGGCACGCTGGCGGCCGCCGGGGCGTTCCTGGAAAAGCCGCTGACCGTGGATGAGATAGCCGAGAAGATGAAGGCGCGACCGGCGCCATCGGGTTGGCGGCCCTATCCGGTGACGCTCGCCCCTGCCCGATGGATCTGGTTGCCCAGCCGGCGGACGCTTCAAAACACGTTCCTGCTGTTCAGAAAGGAAATCGAGCTTGATTCGAAACCGGTTCGTGCGACCGGTTGGCTCACGGCCGATAGCCGATACCGGCTCAGTGTGAACGGCCGGCGAGTTCAATGGGGACCGGCGCCCTGCGATCCGCGGCAGTTCGACGTTGACCCGTTTGACATAACGCCTCTGTTGAAGCCGGGTAAGAATGTCGTCGGGGTCGAGGTTCTATTCTACGGTGTCGGGGATGGGACATGGCCGGCAGGCAAGCCGGGGTTCATCTTCCACGGGACTATCGAGACTCAGGATGGACGCAAGGAGAAGATAGTCTCGGACGATTCCTGGTTGGTGTGCATTGACCGTGCGCACAGACCCGGCCAGATCAAGCGGTGGTTCCTGCGGGCCCTGCAGGAGGAATTCGACGCCCGACTCCATCCGCATGGCTGGGATACCACGGCATTCAGGCCGGATGACGCCTGGGTTCGAGCCATGCAGATTCCGGGGCGTCCCGACAAGCCGGCCTCGTCGGCGGGCTACAGCGGCAATGATCTGATCGACAACGTCAACCCCGTCGTGAGTTCGCTACGTGCCCGGGAGATACCTCCGTTGTTGGAATCCGAGGTACCCGCGATTCGACTGGCCGATAGCGGTCGAGTAGAGTGGCGCCGCGATCCGGCCGATTGGTTCGAGTTTCGCATGGCGGACACGTTCCAGATCGCCCGGGAGCCGGTGGCGGTGGCCAGGCCGGACGCGGCCTGGGAATTGCCGGCGACAAAGGGGGACCGCCAAGGATTCTTCGCAACATTCGAGTTCAAGGAACACATCGTCGGCTGGCCGTACTTTACGATCGACGCTCCGGCGGGGACCATCGTGGAGTTGATGGTGCAAGAGTCGCACGCCTTGAACGGGCCGGCGTGGTTGGACACCCACTTCTATGCCTGGACACGATTCATCTGTCGGGAGGGGACCAATCATTTCGAAGTGTTTGACTACGAGTCCTTACGGTGGGTTCAGCTCCATGTCCGTCATGCATCGCGGCCTGTGGTGATCAAGAACATTGGCGTACGACGCCGGCAGTTCGACTGGCCCAACCAGCCGCGAATACGTTTCGATGATCCCGCTTTGCAGCGGCTGATGGACGCAACCATCAACACGCTGCACAACAGTGCTCAGGAACACGTCGTCGACGGAATGGGGCGAGAACGCCAGCAGTACAGCGGTGATTGCGGACCACAACTTCACGCGCTACGGTACGCCTTCGGCGAAAACCGCTTGCCCCAACGATTTCTGAGGACGTTTAGTGAAGGGCTGACGCCGTATGGCTATTTTCTGGATTGCTGGCCTGCGTTGGACCGTCTGGCCCGTGTCATGCAGAAGCAGATCGACGGGGCATACTGGGGACCGCTGCTCGACCACGGTGTCGGCTTCAACTTCGACTGCTGGTACCATTATCTGGAGACGGGCGACCTGCCGGCGCTCGCCGAACCCTATCCGCGCCTCGTGCGGTTTGCTCAGTATCTGGAATCCATCATCGACAAGGACGGCCTGCTGCCGGTGGAAAACCTGGGTGTGCCGACGGTCTGGATAGACCACGACGCATACAAACAGAACCGCCACAAACAGTGTGCGTTCAATCTATACGCCGCTGCAATGTTTGAGCACGCACTTGCGCGGCTGGCACGTACGTTCCGCCAGGCCGAGCAAGCCGACCATTACGTGAAGATAGGCCAAGGCCTGACACGGGCCGCGGTCCGACGCTTCTGGAGCGAAGAGCGCGGGATGTTCGTGGCAAATCTTCCCTGGCTGGCGGAGGAGAAGACGCTACGCTTATGCGACAGGTCCTTGGCGACATCGATCCTCTTCGACCAGGCCCCCGGGGGCAAAACGGCAGCGGCACTCGCGGCCCTGGTTGAGTGCCCGGCCGAGATGGGCCTGTCCTATCCGGCGAATGCATACTGGCGGTATTGGGCGCTGGCAAAACAAGGCCGGGTTGATGTTGTCATTCGCGAGTTCCGCGAGAAGTGGGCGAACATGCCCTCCGTCGTGCTCAACAATGCCCTTCAGGAGTGTTGGACGGCAAGGCCGGACTCAACCGACGAGTGGAGTCATTGCCCCGTGTGCCCGCTCTACATCACGTTCATGGACATCGCGGGCATCCGTCCAACTGAACCGGGGTTCACGCGGTGTCAAGTCCGACCGCAGCTTGCCGGTCTGGGTAGCCTGGAAGTGACTGCCTTCACCGTTCAAGGGCCCATTCGATTTGAGGCCAAACGGATCGGCGAGGCCCATCGGGTCTCGCTGACGCTGCCGGACGGTTGCGAGGGTGAACTCCTTCTCAAGCGAGGACGCGCCGACGATCTGGAGGCGATCGGCCCCGATCATCCGTTTGGACTGAAGCGATACAGGCTAAGGTCCGCATCGACGAGCGTCTTTGAGGTCGCTGGGCATTGATTGGCACGGTCGCAGGTGAATGGCGGGAAGGACCGACCATGAAGGGCTCGTACGGCTCAATTGCCCCGTGAGCCATGTGCCTTCTTACCGCACCCTCGCTGGCAGGGCCCGCCGCGAAGCTGACCGTCCACCTGGACAAGCCGGGTCCCGAGGTCGGTGCGATGCTGTGCGGGGTCTTCTTTGAAGAGATCAACCTTGCAGGTGATGGGGGGCTCTACGGCGAACTCGTGCCAAATCAATCGTTTGAGGACTCGGACAAGCCCGAACACCGGTTACTGGTGACAGCCGGCAGCGCCAAGGGAATCATCGGAAACGAGGTGCCGGGTCATATCCAAACCGGTCGATGGTACGACGTTCGCGTGGAAACCAAGGGACCTAACATCCGCTGCTACCTCGACGGGAAACGGCTTTGCCAAGCTCGCCACGAGCCGGTGAATCCACTCCATGCCGTTGCGGGACGGGCAGCATCGACCGGCGAGATCGTAACCAAGGTCGACAATGTGACGAAGACGCCCTATGAGACGCGAATCGCGCTATCTGGAGTCAAGCAGGTCGAACCGTCCGGGACGGCGATTGTCTTGACGTCAGCGAGTGTGGATGATGAGAACACATGTGATCAGCCGATGCGTGTTGCACCCGTTCGACGGACGGTAACCAGGCTGTCGCCCTGTTTTGATCACACGTTTCAGCCCCATTCCCTGACGATCCTGTCGCTGACGGCGAAATGACGGCAGGGCGGTGCGGGCCATTCGAGGGAGGGATCCCCAGGCCATCGCAATGCGTCCGATGGGGCGGCTGTCGCGGCGACATTGATTTCGACTGCCGTCGGCCTTGTGGCTGATCCCCGGACGGACGAACGGGGCGTCGGAGTGGTACAAGAAGGTGCCTTGGCCGGTCCGTTTCCATTGTGTCTCCGACACGGGCCTGCAATGCGACCCAATCCCGGCAGGCGGAGACAGGTGATCCGGCAACAATCAAGCGGGAGCTTGAATGGACCGCGGAGATTGGGTTCAACACCTGTCGCGTCTTCGTCCGGTTCCTCGTATGGAAGCGCAATCCCGAGGGACTTGAGGCTTCGCTGTTGTTTACTGGGAAGACAGGGCATCGATGACGTTGCTCCGGCTGGCACGGTGGGCCGGCCAGAGACCGGCCACCAGGCAGACCCCCAGCGTCAAGGCCATGGTGCCCCCGACCCAGGCCCAGGGTATCGCCAACTCGGGTCGAAAGGCCCACATACGCTCGGTAAACACATTCGATGCGTGGGCCAATTGGAGTCCCAGGGGCAGGCCAATGACTCCGCTCAACAATCCGAGAACGAGCGCCTCCCCGATGATCATCCGTTGAATCTGGAGCTCGGTGGTTCCGACGGCGCGCAACAAGGCGAGTTCGCGCGTGCGGCTGGTAATGTTGCTCATCATGAGGTTGAGGACGCCAATGCCCGCAATGACCAGGAAGAAGGCGGGGATGAGGGTGAGGATGTGGGTCATGGTCCGGATCTCATTGTCGATCCGTTTCTTGAGCTCGCGAACGGACCCGCTCCAGGCGAAGGTGTTGCCGATGGTCTTCTTGACCTCCTCCAGGACGATCATCTCACGATACCGTTGCCATTGATCCTCCCGGCTCAGGCTTCCGATGGGCAGGCCGAATTCGAGTTCGCCTTCGGAGGCCTTGGGAATCCGGTAGGCTTGCGGGAAGTCTGCGGGCACGGGCTGAGCCGGAAGGTCGAAGTTCATCAGGAACAT
The DNA here is from genome assembly GCA_964596165.1 of uncultured Planctomycetales bacterium. GTDB lineage: Bacteria > Planctomycetota > Phycisphaerae > UBA1845 > JAFGLZ01 > CAYUQT01. The sequence continues at coordinate 36,267 of CAZQTW010000050.1, forward strand.
CTTGACGCCGTCGATGTTGAAGTATCGCTTGGCATCCTCGATGGTACCGACAACCGATCCGATACAGGCCACCTGAAGCTCCGCATCGGCCTCGAAGAAACTCGCGGCCATCTCGATGGCCGTGCTGGTCACGACACCGGCAACAATAAAGTGTCGAGCCTGACCGTCCACGCGAACCAGTACGCGATCGTCGAGCTTCTTGCCGTAGGCGGAGGCAAATTCCTCGGCGATCAGGATGTATCCGCCGCGACGCATCTTCACCAAGGCGTCTTCGAGATTCCCTTGAATGAACTGAAGCTTGACAACGTCCGGCCAACTATTGGGATCGGCCGTGATAAAACGCGTCAGGGTCGTAAAATACTTGCGCCAATCCGTATGAGGCTGGCCAATCAGGCAACGGAACTCCCCGAAGGCAGAGAGTTGCTTGACGCCGGGTACCTTGCGTGCGGCCTCGATGGTCCGGGGAGGAAGGGCGTCCCAGCTCCAGATGTAGGCTTCGGGAAACTCCTGCGGGAATCGCCACCCGTAGATAACGCTCTCGGCGTGGACAAGCAGAGCGACAATCAGCGCGAGGCCCACCATCAGTCCGCAGCAGATCCCCGTGCTCCGCCAAGGAACTTGGGCGACCTGGTGACGCATCAGACGCGGGCTGATCCGCATGAGCAGAGCCATGCCGGCGAGCAACCACTGCCCCACAATAAGGATGATCAGAGGAGACATCAGGGCATAGCCGACGAAGGCGAACAGCGTGCTGAATGAGGTGATCCAGGGAAAGTACGGGTTGTCCAAAGGAAGTCGTTCCATCACGAAGAACTGTTGCACGACGAACAGCACGCCGAGTCCGGCAAAGAGGACCTCGACCCAGCGACCATGCCCTTTGGCCCGGGGTCGCGACGCCTCAAGGGGAGAAACCATGAGCGCTTTGGGAGCAGGCCAGACAAGCGCTCCCATCAGTGTCGACACGGCGCCGGCCGCGATACCCATCCAGATGCCGGGGCGGCTGATGGCCAGCGACTCCAGGGAAAAAAACTCGGGGAGGCGCCACACGGTTAAGGCGGTCAGTCCCATGCCGAGAGGAATACCTGCCGCGATGCCGATGATCCCCATGGGGACGACTTCAATCAGGATCAGTACGACCAATTGGATCCGCGTCAGACCGACGCATCGCATCAAGCCGATCTGGGCAATCCGTTCCATCACCCCTACCGTGAGAGTGGTGAGTATGACGAAGAAGCTGGTGAGCAGTGCGCAGCCGCTGATGCGCAAGAGAATCTGCTGGAAATGCTCCTGCGCGGCGTGCATCTGCTGGAGGCGCGCCTCGGCCGAGGCGACCTCGACGCTCGAGAAGATCGGCCGCACCTTTGCCAGGATGGCCGACTGCCCCCTGGGAATGGACGCCAGCGAACCGTCGCGCAAAATGACATCGATGTTCGTCAGGGTACCCCTCGAACCGGAAAGCTCCTGCAGTTCAGGAAGCGGAACGTGAACGGCCCCATATTGGAACTTGCCGATTCGTCGTTTGTGGATGACCCCGACCACGTCAAACGCCCAAGCCGCACCCCCGGTCTGTGGGTAGATCAGGAATCGATCGCCCACTCTCACGTCCATCAGCTCCGCCAGGCCGCTCTCAATGACCAATTGCCTGCTGTCACCCGGACGAAGGTATCGTCCCGATTCGATCTTCGGGCTGCGTATCTTGAGCTCATTGGCGGGATCCACCCCGAAAACCTCGATGCGTTGAGGCTCGGCCTCCTTGCTCGTCGGGGAGTTGGGATCCGCCTGTTGCTTGATGCCTTTCATCATCGGTCGTCGGAGGACGGCGGCGGCATCCTGTACCTCGGGCAGGCCACGGACGGCTGAGAGCAGTTCCTCGGGGATCCAGCCCCACTTGCCCAACGGCGAACGGACGTAAATATGACTCTTACCCACCCAGCCGTAGACGAGATCCGTGATCCATTGCCTGGCCGACTCATAACAGCTTGAAATCCACACCACGACGGCGACGCCGAGGGCGATCGCAAGAATCGCTCCGGCGGTGCGCCCCGGGCGCTGTCGCCACGTGCGGAATGTGAGTTGCTGCCAGTGCCTCATGCCGACTCAGTGCTCAGACGAAGGTAGTCACGGGCCACCCTTTCGGTGTCGCCCTGTCCCCCGGCGTCAATGGTCCCCACGAATTGTCCGTCCCGCAGGACGTGAACGCGATCCGCACACGCGGCCCCGGCCGCTTCGTGCGTTACCATGAGTACCGTGGTTCCTTGCTCTCGCGACAACTGGCCGAGGAGCTGCCAGATCTTCAGCGCCTTGGCTGAATCAAGATTGCCCGTCGGCTCATCAGCCAGGATGACCGCCGGGTCGTTCATCAACGCTCGAGCGATCGCCACGCGTTGTTGCTCTCCGCCGGACATGGCGTCGGGGCGGTGGTCCGCACGGTGCTCGAGATCGAGCAGATGGAGCATCCGCTCGGTCTTCTCCCGAATCACGCTCCCCGACACGCGATCGACCAGCAAAGGCAGGGCAATGTTTTCGCGAGCCGTGAGCGTGGGGAGCAGATTGTAAGCCTGGAATACCACGCCGAGTCTTCTGCGACGAAACACCGTCCGCTGGTGATCGCTCATTTGCGCGATGTCGCGCCCCTCGATGACGATGCTGCCCGAATCGGGAAGGTCGAGCCCTCCTGTGAGATGGAGAAGTGTGCTCTTTCCGCTGCCACTCGCGCCCATAATGGCGACGAACCGCCCCGACTCGATCCCCAGGCTGACGCCGCGGAGCGCGTGGACGGGCTCACCGCCGGTCTTGAAGTCTTTGCGGAGATCGCTGATTTCAACAATGGTGCCCATGTCGGATCCCATCATGAAAAGGTGAGAACTGCCCCTTTCGACAGCGGCTTTGCCGAGCGGCCCACCAAGCGCTTACACCACATGCCGGTGGTCGGACGGAGCCCCCGTCAGCCAAGACGGCGGAACCGGCATGAGCCTATCCGCTCGGGCACGCTTGTTCAACATGACAATTCACGTCATTTGAACAGTTATCGGAGCAGACCAAGATCTGGATGGTGAGACGCGTCGTTTTGCCGCAACAACGGGACGCTCAAAGTCAACAACCCCTTTCTGCCTTCCTTGCCGCAACTTACGGTCATGCAGGAGCGTCCTCATCGTGTCGCGTCGTGTAGTTACATCAAGTCGTCATAATCGGCACGGTCCTCAAGGGCAAATCGTGAATCATAACCTCTTTCAGGAAGCGATATTACGACCTCCCGATGTGATGATTCGAGAGGGGGATGCCATGTTGCTGATCCCCTGTGTGCAACGCGACCTCCAAACCGCCTCACCTGTCGCATGGGCGGAAGCGGTGGCAAGGAGGCGTACCTAGGGGAGAGAACTCATGAGCAGCATTTCGTCAATTGGATCGATCGGAACATGGATGCCAAGCGTGCAAGCACCGTCGGCATCAACGCCCGGCGGGACGGGGGCCGGGATACTCTCAGGTTCGTCCGGCGCCTACGCGGGTTTGACGAGCGTTCAGGAGTCGTACCAGTCCACGGGCATGTCGGTGACTACCAGTGTGCAGAACATCGTGACGCAGTTCGGAGCCGCCTTGCCTCAGGACGAAACGCTCCGCGCGCTTGCGGTACTCATGCTTCTGGCACAGCTTCTTGACCTCCTCTCCGGCAAGAATCAGGACGGCGGCCAAGCCGGGGGCGGGCTGTCGAATACCGGCTTATCGGCTGGGTTGCTCGTGCTCACCAACTCCGGCAGCAGCATGTCGTTCGTCATGGAGTCGAGCAGCTATCACATGGCGGCCGGCGCGGCCTATGCCTCCAGCTCCTTCTCAGCGAACTCGATGAGTGGCCTCGACGCGTCGGGGATTGTCTCCCCGACGGACACCGGGGCGCACATGAATGCCGGTGACGGCGGGCATCAACTCGACGTCGTCGCATAGGTGCACGCCGGCCCGATGGTCAAGCTGACGTCGAGCGGCCGAGACCCGAAGGAACGAGAAGAAAAGCTGTCCCCCCCGCTCAATCCCCCGCCGCAGGCCGAGAGACAGGCCTCTGACGTACGGGGCGGTGGCGTCGTACCATCTTCTTCATCCGACCGAGGACCCTATAATGGCCTCCTCGGTCGTTTTGTTTGCGGGCCTGTTGTAAGATTGTGTTATGGCGCCGCCGGGTGTGGACCGCCGGGGAACTTGACTCTCCACCGGCGATGAATGATAAGGAAGATCATGGGGTCGGTCGTGTGAAGGGCGCCGGTCCCGTCCCGAAGGCCCTTGGTGACGCGGCCGTTCCGCGGGAGTTGCCCATGCTTGCTCAAAGACGATTGACGACGGCGTTGCTGGGGATGTGGATAGCCATGCTGACGTCCGCCGCCTGCGCCGAGGTCATCATTCTCAAGGACGGCAGGCGGATCGAAGGAAAGATCCTTCAAGAAACCGACGAGGCGATCGAGGTCCAGATCGTCAAGTACGGTATCACCATGACACAAACGGTCCAACGCCCGCAGATCAAGAGCATTGTGAAAGACGAATCCGGAAAGGAAGAAGAAGACAAGGCGGAAGACAAGGGCAAGGCGAAGGAGGAAGAACCGCGTGAGGAGGGGAAGAAAGAAGCCGCTCCTGCCGACAAGCCCGTGGCCGGCGAGGCCGATGGCGAGGACGAGGGGGAAACCGGCGGCGCCGGCGCGACGTTGATTGAAGTTGACTTGCGCATGGCGTTGTACGAACCCCTGATCCGAGACTCGTTTGAGGACGGCACAACCAAGCTCGAACCCAAATCACGGGGCGGGTTCTTTCTCCTGGTGCCCTTTCGGTACGAAGCGGCAGAGGAGCCCTATGTGGTAACCGCGCGAAAGCTCAACTTCACTGCCGACCAAGGGACGGCTCGTTGCCGCGGTCTCGTGCCGTTGGATGCGAAGCCGGTTCAGGCCAAGGCCCCGGCACAGAGGGCCGATGATTCCTCGGATGATGAAGAGCTCTTTGAAGTCCGGGCCGTCAGGAGTGCCCCCCTCTACGAACGGGCAACGATATACGAGGATGACGACAGGCTGATGGTGTCGTTCTTCGATTTGCCGAAGTCGCAGGCACAGACCGTCCAACCCTCCACGCCAAGGCCGTCGACCCCGCGAACGGGCCGAAGTCGGGGGCGGTCCGCGCCTTCCCCCAGGGGAGGTTACACCGGGCGCCCGTCCCCCCAGCCCAAGCAGGAAGGGCCTCGCCCCAAGCGCGGTTATGAAAGAAGCCACGAGAAGGAGAAAGCCCAGTCGGAAGAGAAGGATCTGAAGGTTCGTCCTCCCGAGAAGTCGGCGACCGCCAGTAGTCCGGCGTCGTCACGCTCCAAGAAGGAGACCACCCTACCCAAAGACGGCAAGCCCGGGAGCGGATGGCTGGCCATGGTGCTGGAGGTATCGAGCGAGGCCTCCGCCATCACCGTGCATCTGAGCCAAGATCGAAAAGCCATGATTGACCTGCGACTGCTGGACGTGTTGGGGCGAAAAGCCGGTGGTGGGGGGGGGCAGAAGTCAGTCGAGGAATTGGAGTTGGTCGAGCAGTTGACGAGGTTTGCGGGTCATGACAGCCCACTCATGTCGCGCCTGGCCGTCGAGGAGTTGATTCGTTTGCGTGGGGCGAGCCCCCGTCAACCGGTCCCACCAAGCGACAAGAAGTCCGGGGAGGTCGTGTTGGACAAGAGGTCCGAGTTGATGGAGAGCGGCCTCCTGACGGCGTTGGGCTCAAAGGACGAGCGGACGCAGCGTTTGGCCTGGCGCGCCATCACCTCGGGTACCGCGCTGCCAAAGGCGGCGGAGGAGATGATCGCGAAACTCGAACGGCCCGAAGTGTCCGCGGCTGTCCTCAAGCTGGCCGAGTCCGAAATCAAATCGGAGTCGAGTCGCCTCGTCGATAGCCAGACCGGTCAGGCGGCCCGGATGCCGGCCCCGGGCAGGGGGATGCAGGCCGCGGCGTCCGCGGGGGCGTATCAGCCCGTGGGACTGCCGGAGTCTTCCGTGCCTCAGGGCGTATGGGAGGTCCTCGGTGCGTTCATGCGGATCAAGGACGAGAAACTGGCGGCCCAGGCCGTGGCGATCGCCCTGTCGAATGGAACCCGACAGGGTATCGCCCTGTTGGGCTCGGGGCATGCGCAGGTGGGCGTGCGCGCGGCAAGGCTCCTGGACAAGGCGCCGAGCGCGGTGGTGAAACACGAGGCATTTCGAGTTGTCTTGTCCGGCACGTGCGCCATGAAGACACGCCAAGGCGCGGAGGACCTGCTGGTCACCCTGGCAACGTTGGCTCAGCGAATGGCGGCGTCGGACGATGCGATTAAGGTCCTCAGCCCGGCAGATCCGGTGATGTCCGTGGTCCTGTCGCTTCGAGACAATCCGGAATGGCAGCTCAGGGCACTGGCGATTCTGCCCTGGTGTCAGATCGATGCGGCCTTAGACGCACAGGGCATCGACAAGTGGCTTGCCGAGATGACGGACAAGTTGGTCGCGCAAGACGTTCAAGACGCGACCTATCAGTTGATTGCGTCCAAATGGCGGCCGAGAGAACTGCCCGAACTGAATGCGCCCGGTAGGGCTCCGGCGGCGGGCGCGCAGCCGACACCGGGCGGCACACCACCCGCGGGCGGGCAACCCAGGGGCTCTTTGGGAGACGCGCGAGAGGGTCCCGTCGAGAAGTTCCTGCTTCAGGGACTCAGCAGGGCCTCGGATGCCGTGCGCCCGGTCATCATGGATGCCTTCCTGCGAGCCGGACGGAACGACGTGGTGCTGTCGCAGCTTGAAGGAACGGATCCGCCGACATGCGCCGCTTTGGTCAAGCGGGTCTGCCAGATGACCTCGCAGCTTCCTCCCTCGCTGGTCCCCGGCGAGCCTTCGCGATTCACCCCGCTGGGACTGATGATGGGGCTGGGCGCCCGCGTGAAGGACACCGCATTCCAAGACCGGCTGATTGCGTCCCTCTCGGACATCATGAGTTCCGGGGCGGGAGCAAACGCCTGGCGCTACGCCCTTGCGTTCAAGCAGCAACTCGTTTGGGATGTGGTGTATGACCTCTGCACGACCTCCGATGCCGGGGCGGCCGATGGGGCGAGAAAGGTCGTGGCGGAGACGTTCGGACTGCTGGGGGACGAACGGACCGCATTGGCGTCGCTCAAGGACCGCACGGCGCTCGCCGGAAAACTCTCCGACTATGACAAGCAACGAGGCGGAAAGCCCGTGGGTAAGTATCACGGGCTGGTCCTGTGTGAGATCCTCCAGCCCAGCTTCAACCTGGTACTCGACAAGCCCGACGATAACGGGGCAAAAGAGAGGGGCGGAAAGATTACCGATCTGACCTGGAACCGGAGGATCATCGGTGTTGAGCCGGGCATGCTGGACGTGACGGTCGGACAGGATCGCAAGATTGAGGTTAAACTTGGCCGGACGATCGTTGGTACCGGACAAGCCCCCAGCTCGAAGGAAGACAAGGCCGCCTCGAAGCCCTCGGAAAGACCCGCGGCCGCTCGGCCTGAGATGGCCGCCTTGGCGGAGGCATTGAGAAAACAACGTGCCGGTCAGCCCGGCGCGCCCAAACCGGCAACGCCCGAACCCGCCGCTGCGGAGCAGGTACCGGTTGCCTTTGACATCCATGTGCCCAAGCTTGTCGCCGCGATTTCGTCGGCGTCGGAACCCAAGACGGGCCTGCCCGTCATGGAGATACCCAAACCCGCTCAACCGATACGATCACCTGGTGCCGGGCAGCCGGGCGAGCCGAAGGAAGGCGCTGAACCGGCGGATCCGAATGTGATACCCATGGCCTACCTTGCCTTCGGCACCCGCCAGGGTGCCATGACGCTGAGCGACGGCAGGGCACCCACATTGGACAAACCCGACGTTCGGGTGGACGCAAACGGCAAGATCATCCGTGGCACCAACCCGATTCCGATTCTGGTGAAGATCCAGGTCTTTCTTGAACCCGTGCGGTCGGAATCAACGAAGAACTGACGCCAACCCGGAACGCAACCTCGGGCACCGTTACTTGAGATTCCATCCCACCGGGGCATGTTCGTTGTGGCCGATGACGGCGCTCTTTCGCTTGCAGTAGGCAAGAAGTCCCTCCACGCCGAGCTCAACGCCCGTGCCGCTCATCTTGTGCGGCGGCACCGGAATCTGCGGATAGCCCACGAGCATGGTGTTGACCCAGATGATGCCCGTGTCGAGCGCCCGGACCATGCGCCCCGCTCGTTCGACGCCGGCCGTCCAGACGGAGCCGGACAGCCCGTAGGCCACCCCATTGGCGATGCGAACGGCCTCCGCCTCTTCGCCGAATCGAAGGAGGCATAAGACCGGTCCGAAGATCTCCTCGGTGGCGACCCGCATGTCGGGTCGAACGCCGCTAAGAATCGTCGGTTGAATCCACAGGCCTTCGGTGAACGGTTTCGGCATATCGAGCTTTCCGCCGCCGGCAAGGACCGTGCAGCGATCCTTGATGGCCGCGGTCAGGAATTGCAAAACCAGATCGTACTGGGACCGCGTGATCATCGGGCCCACATGGGTGGACTCATCGCGGGGGTCACCGACGCGGATCTTCTGAAGCTTTTCCAGGAGAATCTGTTCGAACTCTTCCGCGACGGATCGCGCCACCAGCAGGCGCGAGCACGAGACGCAAAGCTGTCCCGCGTTGACGAAGCCGCTGATCAGGGCGGCATCGGCCGCCCGCTCCAAATCGGCATCGGCGAAGACAATGAGGGCATTCTTGCCGCCCAGTTCCAGGTTGACTGCCTTCATCTGGTCGGCGGCGAGCTTTTGAATGGCCTGTCCGGCGGCGGTCGATCCGGTAAAGGAAATCTTCTTCACCTTGGGATGCGCGACCAGATGATGACCCGCGGTGGCGCCGCTACCCAGGACGACGTTGACGATGCCGGCCGGTACGCCCGCGCGATCGCACAGCTTGGCGAACGCAACGGTGGCCAACGGAGTCTCGACCGACGGCTTGAGGACAATCGCGTTACCGGCGGCCAGCGCAGGTGCCACCTTCAACACCGCATTGACCAGCGGGTAATTCCACGGCAGGATGCCGGCGACGACGCCGTAAGGCTCGTATAACGTGAGATGCAGTCCGTCCGGCGTGTTCTTCACGGCTCCGTCGATCTTGTCCGCAGCGCCGGCGTAGAATCGCAACAGGGCCGAACAGAGCGGCAACTCGCCGGTCCGCAACTGTGAGATCGGCTTGCCCGTGTCGAGCAATTCGAGCTCGATCAGCGTGTCCGCCTCGGCCTCCATGAGGTCGGCAAGCTTGAGGAGGATCCGACCTCGGTCGGCGGGCGACATGCCCCGCCAGGCAGCGGACCAGAAGGCTTGGTCGCTCGATTCGACAATGCGGTCGACGGCATGCCGATCGCAGCAGACTTCTTGGGCGATAACCTCTCCCGTGGCGGGGTTGCTTACCTCTGCACGACCACCGCCGGCATCCTTGAGTTCCGTCCCGGCGACCAGCGGTCCGACAGTCATACGATCCATGTTTACGCTCCCGTATCCATTACAAGGCAAGGCGTATATTACCAACTTCGGGGGTATTAGCTAGAAGCTCCGTCCGACGTTTTTGAGCGTGTGGCGATCACCCGGCGCGGAGCGGGCGGGGCGAGGGGCTCTGGCAGGGCGACGGGGAGTCCTCGTGCCCTAAGGAGTTGAACGACGGCGTCGGGACCGTCGGAAAAGGCCTCTGGGACTGTCGACAGTCGGTGAACCCTCGGTCGGACCCGAATCAGTTCTTCGGGCAGAAGTATTTGAACCAGATCAAGGCCGATGGCAGCCCGATCATGCCGCCCTCGACATGGTCGATTCCCTGCCCGGGTTTGCCAATCGGGTGAAACGTCACGTACTTCTTTGCACCGGCCGCCACGAATGCATCGTACGCCTTGACGGAGTTGCCGTAGGGAACGCAATCGTCATCGGGCGATTGGAGCATCAGCATGGGCCGGTTGGGGGCCCAGCCCGACCAGAGGTTGTTCTCCGCAAGAATCCGGCCCACCTCACTCGTCTCATAGACATCATCGTCTATCTGGTCGGCAACCCATTGCGGGTTCAGCATGAATCGCGGAACCGTTTGTCCCGGTGCGACCCCCATGCGCTGTTCAATCAGAACGGTGACCTCGTCTCCCAACAAGGTCCCATTCATCCACTGGATAATGTCGGGGAGAAGGACGGGCGCCATCGCAACATCGGGATCGAAGGGACCGCCATAGACCGCGTTATAGCCAAGGATCATGTAGGGCAGGAAGTACGGCCGCCGATAGTGGACGTTGGGATCGACCATGATCGTACGCATGGCGCCGGTCAGATCGAATGGCCCGGCCATGCATGCGGAGCCGGTGATCCGAAGGTCGGGATATTGCTCGAGATTGAGTTGGATCTCCTTGACGGTGGCCATCGCGGCATACGCGCCCTCGGAGTAGCCCATGATGTAGAGATGCCCGTCCCAGGCGTACGCCTCGCGCAAGTCTCGGTCAAAGGCCTCCCGGACGGCATAGACCATATCGACCACGGAATACGCCAGGGACTTGGCATGGCAGTAGGGGTGGTACGAGTTCGGGTCCGCCCCGCCCATCCCCGGCAGATCCGGCATTGCCATCGCATAGCCAAACACCAGCGCGCCGAGCGCACCAATGACCCACTCGTCGTCGGCATTGCGAGACGGAACCGCTTCGCGCTGGAGCTCGGTTCCATGAGGATAGGCGACGATCGGCAGTCGGTGTGGGCGGGGGGTGAGCACCTTGAGTCTGGGCAGATAGAGCATTCCGGTAAGCTCAATCTTGTTACCGTCCTTGTCGCGGCCCCAATAGGTGATGACTCGGGACTCGACCGCGTTGGCCAGAAAGCGCTTGATCAGTTCCTTCCAGTTGATGTACAGCCCACCGGCGACGTTAGGCTCGACGATCTGATCGCCCAAGTTCTCAGCGAGCAGATCGGTATACATCTGGGCGAGTTGGTCCCCCGTAAGCGTTCGAGGCGCGCCTGTGGAGATGAGGTACTGCGGATCCGGCAGCGGTTGTGGCTGAGGCGGAACCCAGCAACTGGAGCTGGTCGCCAGCCCGGCGACCGAGAGAGTCAGCACGCATGCCATGAGTCGGCCGTACGATCGTTTCATGCTACGGTACTCCGGTAAAGAGGACTGCGGACGTGCGGTAAACGCTCGATAAAGCCCATTTCACCCTTATCGGCGTCTCGGGGGAGCAGTCTCAATGCCTTCCGCTCAACGGGGTTCGTGTCTGCCTTTCCGAGCCGGACCGTTTCGGTCCGACCGTCGCCCCAGACCGGCTGCAAGAACGAGTGCGGGCATCCCTTGGGCTGAGCCTCTCGAAGCTTCCGGACGACGAGCCCGGTAAGGCGGCCCCACCCCAAACCAAGAGACTCAGTATCTCCCCTGACTTTCCCTCCGCAGGAGGCGAATGTGGAGGGGAAATATCCACACATGACACCTTTCCCAGCAAAGTGCAACAAGAACGGGGATGTTGCACCGGACCCCATCGACGACAAGCAACTGACTGACCGATCCTTAGCGTCTTTCAGCGATAGTTTTCTCCCGTTCATGTGTTGCACGCCCTCCGCCATGGGGTGCGGCTACTCCGCCCCTACTAATAGAGAGCACTGGGCGTTCAAAAAGATTCTGAGAACGTGTGAACACGCTCCGGCGTGTAGTAGTTGCAGTCGCCGACGACCACGTAGAACCCTTGGCCGGCGAAGACATTGTCGGGTGTTAGGCTGTACGGCGGCTCGGCTACGTTGGCGTCGAGGATGCGGACCTCTTGCGGCGTTACCCACACGTGGTAGATGCCGTCCTGGCTGGGCGCGGTGAGCTGACCCTCGGCTATAGTGACGCGTTCGCCGTTTGCGAACTCACTCGGCGCGGGGCTCTCACCCAACAGCCGCTGGCTCCCGCCGATGTCGGTCACATCGTCGCCCCGTACAAGC
>CAZQTW010000051.1:0-47712 GCA_964596165.1 uncultured Planctomycetales bacterium
GCGGGACAACCTTTCCATCAAGATGCCAAAGCGGTATGAATAATCCGGGCTAGCCAAACACCCCGGAATCCTGATCGCCGACAGACTCTATGAGAATCTGCCACATCATCACCAGGTTGATCGTCGGGGGGGCCCAAGAGAACACCGTCTTGACGTGCGAAGGTCTTCATCAACGCGGACATCAGGTCCTGCTGCTGGTCGGGCCCGAGACCGGACCGGAAGGCTCGCTGCACGCCCGCGCGCGCGCGGGCGGATATGAGGTCGAACAAGTTGATTCGCTGCGGCGGGCGGTTAGCCCGAAGCTGGACTGGCAATGCCGAGGGGAACTCACCGCACGACTGCGCACGTGGACCCCGGACGTCGTCCACACGCACAGCAGCAAGGCGGGCATCCTCGGGCGGCTCGCCGCACGCGACGCTCGCGTGCCGTTGATTGTCCACACGGTCCACGGAATGAGCTTCAACCGAACCCAGCCTTGGCCAAACCGATGGCTCTATTGTCGTTTGGAACGATACTGCGCGAGGTTCACGCACCAAGTCATCTGTGTGGCCGATGCCATGACCCGTCAATGCCTGGAAAACGCCCTTGGTAAACCTGAGCAGTACCGTACCATCTACTCGGGAATGGAAATCGATCGTTTCGACCCCGGCCGTTATGATTCGGCGTCGGTTCGCCAGGAGTGGGGATTCGGCGCCGACGCAATCGTCGTGGGAACTATTGCTAGGCTTTTTGCCAACAAGGGTTATGAGCAATTGATCCACGCCATGCCCACCGCCGTCGCCTCCGAGGACCGGCTCCGGTTTGTATGGGTGGGGGGGGGTGCGTGGCGAGAGAGGTTTGAGGCCGACCTCATGCGTTTAGGTCTGCGCAATCGTGTCCACATGAGCGGTCTGGTCGAGCCGAATCAGATACCGCGCCTCCTCGCCGGAATGGACATGCTCGTGCACACCTCTCAATGGGAGGGCCTGCCTCGAGCGGTGGTCCAGGCCATGCTGATGGAACGTCCCGCCGTTAGTTTCGACATTGACGGAGCTCCGGAAGTGATCATCCCGGGGCAGACGGGTGAGTTGGTCCCGCTGAACGACATCGACGCGCTTGCCCGAACCCTGGTCAGATTGGCCAAGGACCCAGACCTTCGGCAAAGATACGGCCAAGCAGGACGCATCGCATGTCTTGAACGCTTCGATCACCGACGAATGGTGGACGAAATCGAGCGTGCCTACAAGGAAGGGACGGCCAGGACGACCGGAGATTTGTATTGACGCCCCTTCGGGACGCGAGTAGACTCAGGATGCTTTGAGTTGCTGCAACACCTTTAGATTCAGTGGCCTTACAGCGAGTTGACGGGCTTGATGTAGTCGGGCCACATCGGGAATAGGTCGTATTGCTACCCAGTACTGAAAAGCCAAGGTCGGGGTTCTTTGAGGATTTCGGAAAGTTCTTCCTCAAAGGCTTGGCCGCCATACTTCCGACACTCCTGACAATTGCCCTCCTGATATGGGCCTATCAGTTGGTAGACGACTATATTGGGCAGTACATCACCAAAGGATTCATAGCCATTCTGGCTAGGACAGCCGGGTCACCCAAACCCGAGATGGCTGATCCAGACGTTGACACGCTCAAATATGGCACACCAATCGATCAGTTGGACGCGCAAGGGCGTCGCCTGACGCGCGAGTATCAGATCACGCACAGCTCTTCTCACAAAGGCGACCCCCGTATCCGGGGGGATGAATCCCTCGAGTACCGAACCGTCATGTGGCGGATGGCATTCGCCAAATACAGATTAGGCTTGGTGGGCTTCCTCATCGCCGTTTCGCTGGTATACTTTGTGGGCTTCTTCGTGGCGAGTTTCATCGGGAGAACCACGTGGCGAATGCTTGAAAGGGTGCAGGAACGGGTGCCTCTGGTCAACGCCATCTACCCGCCCATCAAGCAGGTAACCGATTTCTTGCTGAGCGAAAAGAAGCACGCGTCCGGAGGCGTGGTGGCAGTGGAATACCCCCGTAAGGGGATCTGGTCCATCGGGTTGCTTACGGGACCTGGACTTCGAACACTCAGCGGCGGCAAGCCGGATAGCATGGTGAGTGTGTTCATTCCGAACAGCCCCACGCCCATCACCGGATACGTGGTCGTCGTCCCCCGATCGGACATCGTGGAACTGGCGATCAGCATGGATGAGGCCTTGCGTTTTGTCATCAGTGGTGGTGTGATCATGCCCGAAAAGGAATCGTGGCCCGGCAGAATCACGGATAGCGTGAACGCCGGCGCTCAATCGGAAAGGCTCGTGGCCCCGTCTTCTCACGAACCTTCCGGATCGGCGGAAGCAGTGATGGGGCCTTCTGAGCGGAACAACAGCAACCCACGGGAATTCAGGTCTTAGGAGGCAAGGAGGACCCGACGTGCAGATTACCATCATCGGCCGACACGTTGATGTCGACTCGGAATTGCGCAGTTATGTTGAAAGCAAGGTCGGAAAGCTGATCAAGTATTATGACCGCATCCTCTCCGTCGAGGTCATTCTCGACGGAGAAGGGAACGGGTTTGGCGCGGAGATCGTGGCGAAGGCCGAACACCGGAGTTCCTTCGTCGCCAAGGAGCGGGGCGACGACATGTACGCGGCGGTCGACTTGGTTATGGACAAAATCGAACGACAGATTACGCGGCACAAGGAGCGTGTCCGAAACCGCAAACACAAGGGCAGCCGGAGTACGGGTCCGGGAAGCGAATCAGAACCGTCATCGACGTAGGTAAACCATGAAGCTAAGTGACTTTATCGTTAAGGAGGCGATTGTCCCCGAACTGCAATCGACCGATCGCAACGGGGTCATTCGCGAATTGGTGGAGAGTCTGAGGAAACACGGGAAGATCCCCGCGGCTGAGGTTGAGGCCATCGTTCGAGGGGTCATCCAACGGGAGAACCAGGGAAGCACCGGATTCGGAAAGGGTGTGGCGGTCCCGCACGCCAAGCATCCGGCGATAAAGAAGATGGTCGCCACCATTGGGCGAAGCAGTGCCGGCGTCGACTTCGCGGCACTGGATCGTGCACCGGTCTACTCGGTCGTCCTGTTATTGAGCCCCCAGGACCATCCCGACGAGCACCTGCAGGCAATGGAAAACATCTTCCGACACCTGCAACAGGACAACTTCCGTCGTTTCCTGAGACAAGCTGACTCGGTGGAAGCCATTGTCGACTTGATCAAGGAAGCAGACGGTAGCCCGTCTTGAGGGATCGCTCCCCTTTGTCGTCAGAAGAAGCGAGCACCGATCCCCCGCCGATGGCTTCATCCGCGGGGAAAGGCTCCGGCCAGATGGGATGAAACGTGTTGCAGCCAAGGACCGGACAGGCCGTAGTTGAACGCGACGTTGCGATCGTGAACAAACAGGGACTTCACGCCCGACCGGTCATGCAATTTGTGGATACGGCTTCTCGCTTCACCGCGGAGGTCAAGGTGCAGAAGAACAACACGGTGGTCGACGGCAAGAGCCCCATGGAGATGATGCTGCTTGAAGCGACCCAAGGGACTCGTCTCAAGCTGATCGCACGTGGCCAGGACGCCTCGGCGGCGGTTGAGGCCCTGGCGGCATTGGTGGAACGCGGATTCGGCGAGGAATAGCCTCGCCGGCACCCGACCGGGGTGTCCCGGTCCGGGTCGCTCGAACGGATCAAGAAGGACGAGGTCGGGGTCGCGAATCGCCCCGCCTCAAAGGTGTGCTCAGCACGTCATGGAGGTCAAGAAAGGCATCCCGGTCTCTCCAGGCGTGGCCATCGGCCCTGCCGTTGTGCTCGACACGGAAGAGTACCGCATCGCGCAACGCGTGGTGCCGGCGGACGAAGTCCGGAATGAGTGCTCGTATGTGAACCGGGCGTTGGAGGCGGCTCGACGCGAGGTCATGGACTTGAGGGATCGCACCGCGCTACAGCTCGGACGCGACACCGCCGCCATTTTCGACTTCCACGTCGGGGTACTCACAAACGAGGGATTCCGTCAGCGACTCCTGGACACCATATGCAAGAACAGGTACACGGCCGCCTACTCCGTCAGTGTCGTCATGCGTGAGTATCAGCGACGGTTTCTGGACATGAAGGAGGCGTTGTTCAGCAGTCGCGTCCAGGACGTCTACGACTTGGAGAAGAGGATTCTCCGCCACCTCCTGGGACACCGACGTGAAGACCTGGCGCATTTGACGACGCCCGTCGTCGTCATCGCCCACGAGCTCGCGCCGTCTCAGACGGCACAATTGGACAGGACGAAGGTCTTGGGCTTCGCCACCGAGGCGGGGGGATTGACCTCCCACACGGCCATTCTTGCCCGCAGCATGGGCATACCGGCGGTGGTGGGCCTCGGGGACGTCACCTCCAAACTCTCCGGCGGTGACATGCTTATTGTCGATGGGACCCGAGGCTTGCTCATCGTCCAACCGGACGAACAGACGCGAAAGGAATACGAACAGGCAGAGGAGCGACTGGTCGAGTTCGGGCGAGAGCTCGATGAGTTGAGGAGTCTGCCCGCGGTCACGCGCGACGACGTCGAGATCGCCCTGTTCGGAAACATCGAGTTCCCCCACGAAGTCGCCACGTGTCTGGAGCGAGGCGCGCAGGGCATCGGCCTGTATCGAACCGAGTTCCTCTATCTCCGCAACGACACCGAACCGACCGAGTCCGACCATCATGAGGCGTATCGCGAGGCCATCGAAGCGGTGGGCAACAGACCGATCGTGATCAGAACGTTGGATCTCGGCGCCGACAAGTACGCCCGCATCACGGGCGAGGAACGGGAACGAAATCCCTTCCTGGGTTTGCGATCCATTCGCTTTTGCCTGGCCCACGTGGGCCTGTTCAAGGCCCAGCTCCGAGCGATACTCCGGGCGTCGGTTCTGGGCAATGTCTCCATCATGTTCCCGCTCATCACCAAACTGACCGAGATCCGCCAGGCTCGCTGGATTCTGGCCGAGGCGATGGAGGACTTGGACGAAGACGGCGTCGAATACCGACGCGATATTCCCGTGGGAATCATGATCGAAACACCGTCGGCCGTGGCAATGGCGGGGTCACTCGCCCACGAGGTGGACTTCTTCAGCATCGGCACGAATGACCTGATCCAATACACGCTTGCCGTCGACCGGGCAAACGAGAGGGTGGCCTCGCTGTACACGGGGGCGGACCCAGCCGTCATCCGCTCCGTCCGCGACGTCATTCTGAAGGCCTCCCGTGCGGGCATCGAATGCAGTCTGTGCGGCGAGATGGCCGGCGACCCGATGTTCACGCTCCTGCTCCTGGGGCTCGGCCTGCGAAAGTTCAGCATGGCGCCGAACTCCATACCGGAAATCAAACGCGTCATTCGAAGCGTGACGCTGACCCATGCGGAGGAAGTCGCTCACAAGGTGTTGAGGATGGAAAGCGATCGCGAGATTCATAACTATCTTCGCGATGAACTGCGGAAGATCCTGCCGCAATTCGTTTGAAGAGCGGCGGGACATGATACATGGCGTCACGGCAGGGACTGGGACACCCTGCCGCGGGTAAAGAAACAAAGGACAGTGTTGCCGTTCCGAGGGAATGTAAAGGCGTTGCGGCATAGGGTAGCTATTCGGTTCGCCGTAACGGGAGACGCGCGTTTTCTCTCGCATCGAGACATGCTCCGCATGTTCGAGCGCGCGGTCTCACGGGCGAATCTGCCGATTCGATTCTCACAGGGCTTCAACCCACGGCCGAAGCTGCGATTGTTGCTGCCGCGGCCGGTGAGTGTCGCGTCGGATGACGAGCTCCTGATCGCGGAGTTGGAGCGACCTGAGGTCCCGGGTCGGGTCCTTCAGCAACTGGCCAATGAAATGCCGGGGGGCATCGTGCTCCGCGAAGCGTTCGCATTGGCCCCGCAGTCAAAGCCACGACCGATCGAGGCGGCCTACCGCCTCGATCTCGCCGGGCAGTCACATCAGGAGTTGAGCGCGGCGGCACAACGAGTCACCGCCGCCGATCGGCTTCCGATGGAACGACCCGCGCCAAAAGGTGGCAAGACGCGGGCGGTCGACTTGCGGCCGTGGATCCGCGGACTCCAAGTCACCCCCCATGCCTTGACAATGACCTTAAGCACGAATCCCGAAGGATCGGCTCGACCGGTAGAGGTACTCGAGTTGCTCGGATTGCCGCCCCAGGAAACCGCCCCGCGATTGAGGCGGGTGAGCGTGTGCTGGAATGCGTTGATCCCGGAGCAGCCTTCGCCCGAATTCGAGGCGCAAGTACCCGTCACCGACAAAGGAAGAATCACGTGGGAAGGAAACGAATCGTAAGGCGACGCCCCCCTCGCGGGAGCGACGCGGAACCCGTCACGACGGAAACAGAGACAACGCCGGATCAGCCCTCGCTCTTCGCGGACGAGGCAACCCGTATCGAGACTCCGAAGACGGAAACGCACCCGACCGAGCCGGAGGCGCACCCGACGGTGCCGGAGCTGCACCCGACCGTGGACGAACGTCCAACCCCGGAACCATCGGAACCGCCGGGCCCACCGGTTGTGCCGGCACACACCCCCGGCGCGCCGCGTCCCGTGGAAATCGGTGCCGTATCGGGCGAACCGTTCCGAGGTGAAGGCCACCGCCGCCGAAGGCGGCGCCGCCCCAGGCGAGGAGGGCGTCGCCAACAGACGCCACAGCCGGCGGGGAATGCTTCTCCCAACACGCTCCAGGCCCCCACACTCAACGAGACAGTTGCGCGAGTGACCGCCGGCAGTCCCGTCGCCCAAGACGTGGCGACAGCCGCGATCGAAAACGGGCAAGCCAAGGTTCCCTCACACTCCGTCGATTGGAACGGCCGCGAGGCGGAGCTTGCCGTCCCCTTGGAATCGTCCGTGCCCGGCCCGACGGAGCCGGTCGAGATCGAGGATACATCCGGAGCGGCCGCCCTGTCCTCGCCGGCCGAGGACCGACGAGAAGCCGCCGGCGCCCCGCCCGAGAAATCCCGACGGAAACGCTCGCGGCGACGGGGCAAGGGTGGTGCCGCGCCGCCCGGACAACCGGGACCGGCGGCCAAGATCGGCCACGGTCACGAGATGTTGATCAGCGTGACACCCGGCGAGGAATGTCGCATCGCCCTGACGCGAGACGGTCGATTGGAGGAAATCTTCATCGAACGAGCGTCGGCGGAATCGCACGTGGGCAACATCTACAAAGGCCGCGTCACGAACGTGGAGCCCTCGATCCAGGCGGCGTTCGTCGACTTCGGCCTCAACAAGAACGGCTTCCTGCACATCTCCGACATCGTGCCGCAGTACTTCCCCGACCACAACGGAGAGCTGGAGGAGATCGGCCGCAAGACGCCGCGACGCGATCGGCCGCCGATTCAGAAGTGCCTCCGACGGGGCCAGGAAGTCATCGTCCAAATCACCAAGGAAGGCATCGGCACGAAAGGCCCCACCCTAACCACCTACATCAGCGTACCCGGCCGATTCCTCGTCATGATGCCCGGCATGAACCGGCTGGGCGTCTCACGAAGAATCGAGGAGGACGAAGACCGGCGGAAGATGCGCGAGATCCTCAACCAGCTCGAACTGCCCAAGGGCATGGGCTTCATTCTGCGAACCGCCGGCCTGGATCGGACGCGACGCGAGCTTCAACAGGACCTCAATTACCTCATGCGGCTTTGGAAGACGGTGACCGAGAAGATCAAGAACGACCGCGCCCCGGCCACGCTCTACCAGGAATCCGATCTGGCGATCCGAACAGTCCGGGACACGCTTGAGGCGGACATCGAGCGCGTCATCATCGACGACCAGGCAACCGCTCAGAAGGTCCGCGATTTCCTCGCGATCGCCATGCCGAACGCGGCCGAAAAGGTGCAGGTCTACTCGTCGCCCGAACCGCTGTTCTACCGATACGGGATCGAAAGCGAGATCGACAAACTTCACGGTCGCCACGTGCCGCTGCCCAGCGGCGGCTCGTTGGTCATCGACTCAACGGAGGCGCTGGTGGCCATCGACGTCAACAGCGGAAAGTATCGCGAACAGGACGACGCCGAGGAAACCGCCCGCCGAATCAACCTCGAGGCGGCGGAGGAAATCGCGCGACAACTGCGCCTCCGCGACCTCGGCGGCGTGATCGTCTGCGACTTCATCGACATGCGGATGGAAAAAAACCGCCGGGAAGTCGAAAAATCGCTTCGCGAGGCCCTGAAACGTCATAAGGAACGGGCGAAGATCCTCCGCATGTCGCGATTCGGCATGATCGAGATGACGCGACAGCGAACCCGACCGTCGATCTCGCGCAGTCTGCACCAGGACTGTCCCCACTGCCAAGGCCGGGGCATGGTCAAGAGCCCCGAAACCACCATGTTGGACGTTATGCGAATGCTGCAGCTGGCCGTCCACCGCGAAAACATCCACCAGATTGAGGTGCAGGTCTGCTCGGAGGTCGCGTTCCAGCTCCAGAACCGCAAACGCCGCGCCATCCACGAGCTGGAAAGTCGAACCAACAAGACCATCACGGTTCGAGCCTGCGTCGGATTCGGTCTCGATCGGGTCGATTACGTCTGCACCGACGCCCGCGGTCAACTCGTGAAGTTTCCGTAGGCAGGAAGCATCAACGGTCTCGACTCATGGGACTCCGAACGCCCCAACGGCCTCACGCACCCGCTTCCGGCTTGGATATGGTCGTTCTCGATCCCCTTGGCAAGACCGTGGGGTCTTGACAGCCCGCGGCGCGCGTGGTTTCATCATGCCGCAATCTGCTAATACGGGGTTTGCCGGCAAGGCGCGTCGAGAACGTTCCTGGGGGCAAGCCACGGGACCAAGCCATCCTGACGGCTTGGGGTCAGAAACATCGAAAGGAGACACTGGGATGAAACGAGCAAAGGGGCTGCCGTGGATGACCATCATGAGCCTGTGTGTTTCGGGCCTGTGGTTGGCGGGATGCGAGGATCCCAAACAACAGATCGCAATCCTCAAGGAAGATAACGCCAAGCTCCAGGCGGAAAAGGACCAGAAGCAAAAGGAGGCCGACGAGCTAAGCGCGAAGATCCGGCGAATGGCCGCTGATCTTGAAAAGGCCCAGACCGACGCGAAGAAGGCCTCCGGGGACCTGGACAAAGCCCAGGCCGATGCCAAAAAGGCCACCGAGGACGCGGCCAAGGCCAAGGCCGATGCGGAGGCTCAAGTCAAGAAGCTCCAGGGCGAACTCGAAGCGGCTAAGAAGGCGGGCGACGCGGTCCGCGGCGAACTGGAAAAGGTGAAAGCCGAGGCCAAACAGGCGGCGGACAATGCCGCCAAGGCAATTGCCGACGCGAAGAAGGCGGCCGATGACGCCACCAAGGCCAAGACCGATGCCGAGGCCCAGACCAAGAAGCTCCAGGGTGATCTCGATGCGGCCAACAAGCAAATCGAAGAGCTGAAGAAGGAGATTGAGGGACTGAAGAAGAAGGCCTAGACGCCCCAATCGGGAACCCCTAAGCAGGGCGAGCGGGGTCGGCACCCGCTGTCGGCAAGATTCGCACGGGTGGCTCAGCTCGACGTCGCGGTGGCGGGTGTTGTACGTTGTCGCCCGCGCGACAGACAGGTGAGCCACCCATCTCTCTCGATGCGGACCCAACCGCATTCGCACGAAGGATCGTCCGGAGGAATGGGGGTTACGTCCCGCGTTGGGGACTGGATTGATGCCCTACCGAACACGTATGATAGTCTGTGATTGACGGCGAAACGGTCTCCGGGGCGTAGCTCAGTCTGGCTAGAGCGCCTGGTTTGGGACCAGGAGGCCGCTGGTTCGAATCCAGTCGCCCCGAGTTTGATTGATCCCCTCAAAACGCAGCAGGCGAGCCGTGGGACAGCAAGGCAGCGGAAGGACAACCACGAACCCTCCTTGCCCCCGAACGTCGGCGAGAGCCCCTCTTGCACAGCCGCCGTCTCGCGGGCGTCATTATCGGCCGCGCAAGCTCCGGGTTTCTCACCGACGGTCAGACTGAACCGGTCGCTGCTTGATCCCATCGACTCGATCCGCAATAATAACCGGTAGGAGTAGAGGGGCAGGAAGGGGAAACACGTCATTTCCTGACCCCCAGTTGCAACGGTCACCGCACGGACGCATTTCGGCAACGAGGGTACATCATGTCTATTGCGCACGGAACGAGACCAGCACAGTGGCGGGAAGTCATTGTACAGTCGGTGGCCAAGGCCATCTTCACGGCCGTGTTGGCGGCCTACCTCTTGTCCACCAGCCTGCTGGACCGCGAACGGTCGGCGTGGTAGTCAGTAGCCGGAAGGGCGTGCCGCAACGCCGCTGCCGCCCCTTGATGATCGGAGAGCGAGGGAGGTCTGCGACCGCTGAACGACACTTGCGCTCGCCCCTTGGTCACCTCATTGCTCTCGCGCTTCTCGCACCTTCCGGCGGCCGGATTCTTCTCGCCTCGAAGACGCACAAGAGATCAAGGCCTTGCCTCTGCGGCGTGTGGCGCATGCCTTGGCAGGGCCGCCTCGTCTGTGGCGATACTCTGAACGTAAGGGTTGTCCCCTTGCGTCGGAAGGCGAGCACACCGATCGCTACGCCCTATCGTCGACCGCTTCAACCCGCCGACATGAAAGGAAGACGTGCGAGCAGCAGGACATCCAAATTCCAGATGGGAAAAGTTGAGTCATGATCAATCCCCCCTCCTTCTCTCAGGGGTCCGCAACCGCGGGCCCTTTCGTTTGCGCGGGGAAGGGCACTGCCAGGCGCCCCGTCAAGGCGTCAGTACGTGATATCTATCGGCTCAAACCGTGGCATGAATCCCGCATGCCCTACTCCGCCCAGTCGGCGATGGATTCCAGAAGCTCGATCGGGTGACGGATGATCCGGTCGGCCTTGACCAACTCCTCGGGGCCACGGAACCCCCACGTCACGCCAATGGCCACCATCCCGGCGTTGCAGGCCGTTTCAACGTCGACAGCCGAATCGCCCACCAGCCCGACGTAGGCCGGTGGCACGCCCATCGCGGACGCGAGGTCCAATACCGCCTCCGGGTTGGGCTTTCGGCGTGCCTCATCGGCATAACCTTCCACGCCGACAAACGACCAACGAGCAAACATCGTCTGAATGATTTTGACGGTGAAATCGTGCGGCTTGTTACTGACCACGCCCAGCGGAACCCCCCGTCTGCTCAGTTCATCGAGAAGCTCGGGTATTCCGGGATAAATCGTGGTCCGCTCCATCGGGAACTTGTTGTATTCCTCGACGGCCACCTCGAAGAGCCGATCGAAACGCTCGCCACGGTCCTCACCCAATGCCGCGGCGCACAGGCGTTTCAGACCCCAGCCGACCCATTTCGCATAGGCCTCGACCGGCCGCGGCGACACGCCCACCGCCTCGAGCGCACGATTGGCCGCGTAGGCAATGTCGCCCAACGTATCGCAGAGGGTTCCATCCAAATCAAAAACGACCGCACGGATTCTCCCATTGCTGCTGCTCATGAATCGCTTCCCGTTCGCACTGTCTTCGACAGCTCATCGCGGTGATGAGGTGGGCACCGACGTTGCCCGTTGTTCCATCCGGCTGAGTACTCTCAGGTTCTCGCGAACCGCCTCGGGCGACCAACTGACGACAACGTACCGGTCGCTCACGGCAATCGCCGGCCGGACAATGCCCGCTTGAAGGTACCACATGCCGTCCGGTTCACGTCCGACGATCCAGCGGAACTGGCCCCGCGTTCGCTGCGTCGCCGCCGACCGCGAGGAGGCGGTCGTCGTCGTCGGGTGCCGGAGCCAATCTTGCCACTCCCCCATCAGGGCATCGATAAAATCCCTGACGGGCACCGGATCGTCGATCTCGAGTAGAAAGGTCAGCGTCAGGGGAAGCTTCAGCGGATGCACCGGCCACGTATGCACGATCAGATGATTGCCCAGCCGATCGAGCAACTGTGTCCGCGAATCCACGCCTCGGCGACGTTCGAAGTCGGCGAACCATTTGCGCCACTGCTCCTGTTCGCGATCGGACTGCGAGGCAAGATAGGCGTTACACAGGCGGGTCAACCAGTCGGCCAAACCGATCTGAATGACGGCGCAACTAGCCTCGGCCGGAACGGCCCTCAGCTTTTCCGCCGGCATACGGTGAGGATCGGAAAGCGGGACAAAAACGTTCCCCTCTTCCATCTCATGCATGATGTTGCAGATCAGGTAGCGATCGTCAAGCCGGAAGGTACAGAGCCCGCGTTGAAGCTTGGCCGCTCCCAGGGCTTCGAGCACCCTCTCAGGCCGGCCTTTCACGACGGGTTCAAGCTGCTGCTTGATCCTCTTGTAGTTGACGAGCCATTCAATCATGGCCCCCTCACCCTGGCAACGCCGCCTCGATTCAACGAACCAAGGGTCGCTAGTGATGTTCTTGGCCGCATCCGTGTAGACGTCAACCACTCTCTGAAAGGCCCCCTCCCCGAGACCGATCACATAGCAGCGCCCCAACGAACCCCACTCCCACGTCGCCCACACGGGCAATCGCGAGTCCGTCAGTCGATAAGACCGCTCTCCCTTGCGATCGATGATCTCAATCTTGCCGAACTGCTTGTCGGTATAGGACGACAGCAGCAGGCGAATCCGCTCGACGATCTCGTCGTGTCTGCCGTCCGTCGCGACAACGACGCCCACCTCCATGTGCGCCAATCGATACCCCTCCGGTCCGACCGGCTTGCCCGACACGTCCATCAGCATCACCAAGTGATCGTACCGGCCCACGACCGGCAGCGAACCCGCGATGTCGCTGATGGCGCGGTAGTCCTTGGGAATAAGGTTCAGACCGCGGGCCAGCTCGACCCACTTGAGCAACCGTATGACCGTGCTGTCGCCCGCCCGGATCTCGGGCGACGAGCGCCCCCAGTAGGCCATCAGAACGTCCGCTGGTATATACGGCGCCAGGTCTTGGGCAACAGGTCCACTGGCCGTCGTCGTTGCGGTCTGGGCGGCGCAGACACCCCCAGCGACCCAGACGATCAGCACCGCACCGATGGCGCCGAGTCGCCGCCCGCGCCGTCCGTCGCCACTGCCGTCAAGACACCCCATCATCAGCGATTCTCTCCCGGTCCCGTTGCGACCGGCCGGCTCGTTGCACGGGTCCTTACCCCCATGCCCAAAGTGCCGGCCACCACCGCCGCCGAACGCGCCGACGGAACGGGAATCGGCAGCGGGGCAAAGGAACTCATCAGAACCCCCCGCTCGTCCGCCGCCAGCCCGCCGACCATCCCAAACAGGTGTCGTTCGACCGTCTGGGCTCGCGGCCACAGGGACACATCGAGGTCGATCCCGGCGGATGAGAGTTCGGCAAACACGTGTTGAACCAGCGGCAGCGTAAGCCGATAAAGCGTCCCGAATCCTTCCGCCGCATCCAGGTAGCAGACCGCGTTCGAATTCGCCGGAAGGTGCTTCCGGTGAATCGAGAAATCCTGACGGCCGACGATCGAATCGCTTTCCAGGTTGCCTTGGGTCAGCCGCTCGACAGCGCTGACGACCGTCTGCGGATACAGGCCGACGATGAGATACCGCCCTGCGACGGCCCATGCCGGCGCGATGACCGAGTAAGGAAGCTCCGCCTTCACCTGAACAAAGTGGACCGTCTGGCCGCCCGGCGCTGGGGTGGTGCTCAACACCGCATGACCGGGTCCGAAATACTCAACCGCCAGTCTGGCCAGGGCAGTCACCGATTCTTCGACGCGAGGGGCATCGCGCGTCTCGACCACCAGCGTCAGGCCGGTTCCCAGGATTCCGCCGCTGCTGGGCGCGCAATAGAGCGTCCACCCGTCGTCCAACGGCTCAAGGAACCCCTTCACCAGTTCGACACCCATGGCGCGCTCGCCTTCGGCCAACGCCTCCATCCAGCCCTGGTGCATGTTCGGATCGATCTGCTTGAGCGCCGTCATCATGTCCTGATAGAAAGCGTTCAAGTCCACATTGGTTGAGTAGAAGAACGTTGCATCGCGAGGCACGACCGCCAAATCGGCATCCGTGACAGGCTTCTGCTGAAACAGCTTCAGCACGCTGCCTTGCGAATTCGGGGCGCTGAGGAACCACGCCGTTCGAAAGCCGCGTCCCTGAAGATGCACGGCGCCTGAAAGCGATTTCATGTCCTTCAGCCCCAATGCCCGAATCGTGCGGGAAAGCAGTATGCCCAACGGCAGCTCTCCCGACTGTTTCTGCGTCGTCGCCTCCTTCTTGCCTTGCACAATATCCAGTATCGTTCCAACGAGCGGCAACCGAAGCCACACCGCACCCAAATCGACATACCAGTTGAAGGCCATCATCCCGCCGTCCACCGCGAGGGCTTTCCGGCTGACGGCAAACTCACCGCTGGCGGCGAGCTTCG
Source organism: uncultured Planctomycetales bacterium (assembly GCA_964596165.1). GTDB lineage: Bacteria > Planctomycetota > Phycisphaerae > UBA1845 > JAFGLZ01 > CAYUQT01. The sequence goes on from CAZQTW010000051.1 coordinate 14,305, forward strand.
GCAACTCGGACTGACCGGCCAGACTCGCCACGATCGCCTGGGGCGTGTTGTCGCCCATCGTGCAGATGAAGTACTCGCCAACACGACCCCACGTGATGGGCGGGAGCATCTCGACAATTCGACACTGGGTCAACGTGGCTTGCCCGATCGTGACGTCCCCCACTGTCGACGACGGCTTCAGGTTCTTGATCAGAGCCGGCATCAACGCCTTCACCGCCCGATCAAAGGCCTCGGCATCCGTACCAAGATGAAACACGGCCGCCGCCTCCAGACCCAACCCGTTTTTCATCAGCGTGAATCGCATCAGGTTGATCGCGCCGGGATGCTTCCACAGAAGGCGCAACGCCTGATTCAACGGCTCGTGGAGCGCCTCAGACCCATGGGTCACGAGTGTCTTCTTCAGCACCGCATCGACCTGTGAACTCAAGGCCTCGCACAACCGGACGAATTCGGGTTCAGCCAGCATTCGTCCGAACGCCGTCTCGTTCAGCGCCGGCCGGGCGGCTTCCGCACCGCTCCAGCCTACGTAGAACACGGAGGGACCCGGCAAGACTTGGGCTAGATCAACCTCTGCCCCGTAGCCCAGCCGCCCCATCACACCGATCAAACCCAGCAAGCCTAGCCACCATGCGTGGTGTCTCTTCAGGCGCATCAAAGGTTCTCCCACTTGGACCGACAAGTCTGAACCCACCGATTCCGCGGTATGGTAGGGTGTCCGAAAGGCAGGTGCAACCGCAGGCCGGCGGTCCTGCGGTCCTTTCGTGGTTCACCCAAATAAACTCGCACACATGTCGCGCCACCAATCAGAGCCGCGACCGTGAGGGAGCGGATAGAGCGGATCATTCCCAACTTCCGCTCCCTCACGGTCGCGGCTCCGATTCATGACTGGGTTTCGCGCGGACAACGTGTACGAAACTCACCTACCGAAAACGGCACTAGCGAGCCGTGTCAGGGGGCTATTCGGGCAAGACCCGCAGCAACTCGCCTTCACCCGGCAAGAGCCTCAGGCCGGCCTTGCCGGATGAACTGACGGGCGTCTTGTGTCCCGAGAGCACATTGGAAAGGCCACATACGTTGGGCGTACTGAAGGTCAGCTCGAAGGTAACCTCGCTCAGGACATTCAGATTCGTCGCAAACACATAGTGCGAGCCCCCGGAATCCGTGAAGGTCTGGACATCGACGGCGGCCTGCGTTGCCGCGATGCTGGCGGCCGGTCTGACGGCCAAGAGGATTGGCGCCAATCGCTTGAGTTCCTTCGCCAGATCGCCGGCCGCCTCGTAAAGCGGCACGGGCTTGAGATTGGTGTCCACAAGGCCCTGCAGGCTTTCCTCCTGTGTATTGGAGTTGTACAGAAAGAAGAACATACCCTTTGCGTTGTGGGCTATGGACAACCAGGTCATCACGCGAAGCTCGGCCGGTGTGGGATAGCGCATCCCGCCCGGCTTGGCACAAGTCTGAACGACCATCCAGTAAGGAAGACTGTTCGCGTCGGCGTACCGACGAATCGTCTCCAGCAGCCCGATCCAGTGTCGCCAGTTGTAGTCGCCCGGCTTGGAACCTTCGGCAATCACGTAACGGTCGAAGACGAGCATCTCCGTGCCCATGCGGCTTGTGCGATCCAACTCGCCCTCGTTGCACAGGCAACTGAACGCGGGCCGACCGGGATCGATTCGCCCGAGGACCCGCTTCAGCAACTTCCACTTCTCAAAGAGCGCCGCCGATGGTTCATCCACAAGTTGATAGCCCATAAGCGACGGATGCTTCATGAGCGGCTCTATGACCTTCTTCAACCGCCCATGGAGGACTGTCTCGTCCCGAGTCATGTTCGGGCTGTGGATCGAGACGTCACCGCCAAACTGTGGCCAGGCAATCTCCGCCACCTCAAGAACGATTTTCACGCCGACGCGATCCGCGACACTCAGAAGCGTCTCGCGGTAGTCGGGCGGGGTGTTCGGGATCACCACGATGTCGATCCCATGATCCTTGATGTCACGAAAGGTCTTCTCGTAGTACTTCCGTGCATTCTCCAAACCGGCGGGGACGTCGACATAGCCCTTGGGACAGTTGATCCCCTCGACCCGACCGTCATACCAGACGCCGACGGGAAAAAGCGCCTTCATTGGATTCGCGGACTTCGTCGTAGACGCCTGCCCGACGTTCGAAGGCGCACCGCTCGTCGCCGCAGCTCCAAGCGAGGCGATCACCCACGGCATTACGCGTCGAGCACTCAGCATGGGAAGACCTCCACGGTCGCAGCGCCGAAGAAACTCAGCCGAGGTTTGTCTGAAGTCGGTGTGTATGTTCGGACCGCTACGCCGGAACAATCGGCTTGGCCAGGACCTCGCGGATGAACAGCTTTCCGATCTCCTGAGGAACGGCGGCGGTACAAATGATCGCCGAATCACATCCCCGGCCGGTGCCCGCGATCCCAACCACGAGCTGCCCCGGTTGAACCAGCTTGGCCTGCGTAGCCATCACCACGACCTCGACGGCCACCTTGACCCCCTGACCGAAGTGTCGCAGCGTGTCGGCCGATTCACCCTCAATCTGACGAAAGTAGGTTACGGGCGGCTGATCGGGTATGAACGTCACGCCCAGTTGTCTCGCCTTGGCGATGATCGCATCATCCGGCTTGGCGTGCCGCCCCCATTGACTGGACTGATGATGAATGCCGAAGATCTTCACGCCGGCCGCCTGGATCAGTTCGGCGGCGCGGAGCGCGGTCGACCCCGTGTTGGTGGCCACGGCGACATGATGAATGTCGCCCGCCTTCAAACGCTCGTTCACAAATTGCAGAACGGCGTCGGTATTGGCGGAACCCGGTTTTTCGCAATAGTGAATCTGTCCGATAGGCATGTCTGCTTCCTGACGGGACTCATTCGCTGCCACATGGAGACAGAAGGCTGAGCCGCACGAGGTCCTCGTTCGTCGGCTGAATCTCCGGCCGATCGTCCCACTACTTAACCGACACAAGCTTGCTCACTTCAGGGACTTCGGCCTTAAGCTTTCGTTCAACAAGCATGGAAAGGGTCATCGCCGCGGACGGACACCCCGAACATGCCCCTCGCAATCTTACGCTGACCACGCCGTCGGTCGTCACATCGACCAACTCGATATCTCCCCCATCCCGTTGGAGGGCCGGACGAATGGTATCGATCACACCGGATACCTTCTCTTTGATGCCGCCGGTTGTCTGTTCGGGTTTTGCGTTGTCCGCCATAAATCAGTCTCCTAAGGACTAGTGTGAAGGCCGGATTATAGCCTTCACCGGCGATCACGGCAATCAAAGGCATTTCGCTGTCGTCGAGGCTACAGGGCTATCTGCCTGTCACTAAAGCAATTGGATGTCCGGGGTTCGGTCTTTGTTCCCTGCCGGCAAGGGAACTGACGTCCGAAAGCTCAGCGAAACCGCCAGGCTTGGGTGTCAGACCTTTGAACACGGAACTCCGCACTCTGAATTCCCCGACCAAGCCTTCTCTCCTCTTTGAGGTACGGATACAGTCCGTGGACTCGATTTTCACATCGGCTGTCGTGATCGACAGACAGGGCGTGGATCTGTCGCCCGACGCTCACCTCATCGACGAAGGTGGCGATATTGCCCGATGACCGCCGGCAGATCGGCGTTCAAGGATCTTCATTGACGGACGTGTCAGGCAGGCGTAGTTTTCTATAGTCTTGGACCGATCGCATGCTGCGGCGGAGAGGACGGTGCTCAGGGTGGGAGCGGCAGGGTGCGTTCGGCCCGCCGATGGGAAGCAGATCGGTGAGGGCAGGCAGTCAGAGCAATCTGACTGCCCAGGAGTCCTGCGTCATGAAAACCACACACGCTTGGGTCCTGCTGCTGGCAGCGGGATGCGTTCAGTACAGCGAAGCCGCCTCCTCGAGACTGCCCAATATTGTGTTCATCCTCGCTGACGACCTGGGTTGGGGGGACCTGGGTTGCTACGGGCACACGCGTCTGAAGACGCCTCGGCTCGATAGACTTGCCCGCGAAGGGGCACTGTTCACGCAGTTCTACGTCAACGCATCCGTGTGCTCGCCGAGCCGATGTGCGTTCATGACCGGCCAGTACCCCGCCCGCCACCGCATCCACGGACACTACGCCGACCCCAAGCAGAATGCCGACCGCGGCATGTCCAACTGGCTCGACCCGAACGTACCGAACGTCGCCTCGCTCCTGAAGTCGGCCGGGTATGCGACCGCGCACTTCGGCAAATGGCACCTCGGTGCCGGCGCCGGCGCGCCAAAACCAACCGCCTACGGCTTCGATGAGGCGCGGACGATGGTCTCGGTCGATCCCGGTTGGAGCGAGCCGCCCGCCACGTTCTGGGCCAAATCGACGGCGGCGTTCGTCGATGAGGCAATCCGGTTCATCCGCGCGAACAAGGACCGGCCGTTCTACGTGAACGTCTGGACGCTCGTTCCGCACGCCCCGCTCAACCCGACCGATGACCAGATGAAGCCGTACGAGCGGTTCAGTTGGGGGCATGGCGTTCACCACAAGAGCGCCGAGACCATCTTCTACGCCTCCGTAAGTGATCTCGATCACCAGGTCGGGCGCCTGTTGGACGAACTCAACACCCTTAAGCTCGCCGACAAAACGCTGGTCGTCTTTTCGAGCGACAACGGGCCCGAGGACATCCACATCACCAACGCGGGCCACAGCGGCGTCGGATCGGCAGGTCCGTTCCGGGGACGCAAGCGCAGCCTGTACGAAGGCGGAATCCGCACGCCGTTCATCGTCCGATGGCCGGGGCACGTACCGGCGGGACGCCTGGACCACGATTCGGTCGTCGCGGGAGTGGACCTCCTGCCGACGCTCTGCGGCCTCGTCGGGGCTAAACTGCCTCCGACACATGCCCTCGATGGGGAAGATGTCGGCGACATCCTGCAGGGGCATTCGCGACCGCGCAAGACGCCCCTGATGTGGGAGTGGCGGTTCCATGTCTTCGGCGAGCCATTCCATCGCAGTCCGATCCTGGCCATCCGCGAGGGCGACTGGAAACTCCTGATGAACCCCGACAGATCTCGCATCGAACTGTACGATATCCCCCGCGATCCGACCCAGTTGAACAATGCCGCCGATAAGCACCCCGAGATTGTGCAGCGGCTGGCCGACAGGGTGCTGGCATGGCAGAAAACGCTGCCGGCCGGGCCCATGGACCCAACCGCCGGCAAGGATGACTATCCCTGGCCGGGCAAGACCTATCCGCAATCCGGTCGCACGCCGAGAAGGGCCCCGCCCGCCACGCGCCCGGACAGGCGGACAACGAACGGCTGACCGGTCTTCAGCAGAAGGCATGCGGCGCCGTCCAAAGGCCATGGGCACGGCCTCCTACGCCCCGGCCGAGTTCAAGTCTTCCAGCCGTGTGTAGACGCCGAATGCGTCCGGTTCTAGAATGCCGAGCCTTGTGGTAGCCGCTGCCTCCCTGCACGGAGGCAGGCAACGACAGTAGATAACGGCATGACGGGCACAACAACCTGAGATTCGAGGAGATGGCTCATGGCGGTACTGAAGATCAAATCGGCACAGGAATGCATGTGGGATTGCGTGTCCCTGGGCGAAATCATGCTCCGTTTCGATCCGGGCGACAACCGTGTCAGAACGGCGAGAGAGTTCCGGGTATGGGAAGGTGGCGGCGAATACAACGTCACCCGCGGCCTGAAGAAGTGTTTCGGTCTGCGGACGGCCGTCGTGACGGCCATCTGCGACAACGAACTGGGACACCTCCTCGAGGACTTCATGATGCAGGGCGGCGTCGACCTGCGGCACGTCAAGTGGGTACCGTTCGACGGGCTCGGCCGGGCCTGCCGCGTCGGGCTCAACTTCACTGAGAAGGGCTTCGGAATCCGAGGAGCCCTCGGATGCGTCGACCGAGGACATACCGCCGCCTCACAGATGAAGGTCGGCGACGTCGACTGGAAAAAGATATTCAAAGACGAAGGGGCTCGGTGGTTCCACACCGGCGGAATCTTCGCCGGCCTGTCGGCCACGACCCCCGACCTCGTCATCGAAGCCATGAAGGCCGCCAAGGAAAACGGCACCGTCATCTCGTACGATCTGAACTATCGCCCCTCACTCTGGAAGACACTGGGCGGGCCAACCAAGGCAACCGAGGTCAACCGCGAAATCGCCAAGTACGTCGACGTGATGATCGGCAACGAGGAAGACTTCACCGCCGCCCTGGGTTTTAAGGTCGAAGGAGTGGACGAGAACATCACCCAAATCGATCCCTCGAACTTCAAGAAGATGATCACCCAGGTCCTGGCGACCTATCCGAACTTCAAGGCGGTCGCCACAACACTTCGTGTGGCTAAGACGGCAACAATCAACGATTGGGGCGCGATCATCTGGTACGACGGACAGTTCTATCAGGCCATCGACCGACCCAACCTCGAGATCTACGACCGGGTCGGCGGCGGGGACAGCTTCGCGTCGGGCCTGATCTACGGCTTCCTGGCCGGCAAAAACCCGGAGGAATGCGTGAACTACGGCGCCGCCCACGGCGCCCTGGCGATGACAACGCCGGGCGACACCTCAATGGCCACACAAAAGGAAGTCGAAAAGGCCATGAAGGGTGGCGGGGCGAGGGTCCAACGGTAAGCCGCCGCGGGGACTGACCGGGTCTCTGACAGGCCGGGCGAAGCGAGTAGATGCCGGCAGCACACCCCCTGCCGGATGGGGCCGTCGTAGACAGGACGAACCGAAGGAACCGCCTGGTCGCGGTGTTCGGTCCGTGACGGGTCAGGTTCCCGTCGCCGCCGCCTTTCGCCGCTCATCGGCGACTGCGGGAACGATCAGCGCGAATGTGAGTTGGCCGGCAAACAGCGTCAGCAGGACGGGCACACTCGATCCCCCCACCATGAACAGCGGAACCAGCCGGACGGTCAACACGACCAGCCAGAGAATCGAAAAAATCATGATTCTGCCGGGCCGCGTGCCTCTTGATCCGGCACGCCACAACAGGACCAGCCCACCCAGGATCGGAACCGTCGCCGCAACAAACCCGCTTTGCCATGCCTCCATGTTCGGCCGACCGAACCAGGACCCTTCGGCACGGAGAAGCATCAGATAGGTGCCTATCTCCAGCAACGCGAATACAAGCAACCCGGCGCGAAAGTCCGTCGGCATGGCAGTCGACTCCATCCGTCCGGAGGACTTCGCCGAAGGTTTCGCCGGCCGATCTTGTTTCGACTGTCTGTGACGAGCCATGAAGAACCCACCGACTGCATGCCGATCCGAATTCCCCGAACCCGGAGACCTATATCCCCGGGCAACCGGCCACGTCGTTCCGGCGAATCGCGTCCACCAGCATCATCGTCTTGACGGCGTCGCCAAAATTCGGACCGGGTAACCTGCGCGTCTTGACCGCATCGACAAACGCCCGAGCCTGCTGTTCAAAGCCGAAGGTTGCCTTGGTATCCTTCACGTCCCTCACGAACTCGCCGATGGTCCGGCGACGTCGCCCCCTCGCATCAACCTCGTCGATACCCACCTGCGGCTCGACGTAAGCCGAATAACCGGGCGCATGCACTTCAAAGGTATGGACCCGCCCGCCGACATTCCAGTTGCTCTGGAGAACCCCGATGCAGCCCGTGTCAAACGTGACCACCGCCGTCCACGCATTCGGCACCACGTCGCCGAACTGACCGACCGCCGCCGCGACGTGAACCGGTTCTCCGCCCGAGAGCCATCTGAGTGCATCGACGGCATGGATCGCGTCGCAGCCGATGACGTCAATCGCCCCGTCGTAGTAGACGGCCGACGTCTTCTTGTAGAACGTCGCGTTGACCTGATGGATCGTCCCGCGCCGGGCGGCCGCCGCGCGAGCATCCGTGAGCATCGGCGCATACCGACGGTTGAACCCCACCATCGTGACGCACTTGTTCTGCGCCGCCAGGCGAGCCATGCCGGCGGTCTGAAAGGTCGTCACGGCGGGCGGCTTCTCGATGAAGACATCCAGCCCGCGCTTCAGGCAATCAATCACGATGTCGTACAGATGGTGCGGCGGCATCAGGATGTAAACGGCGTCACACGGCGTTTCGTCCAGCATCTGCCGGTAACCATGATAGTGCTTGGGAATACCGAATCGTCCGGCCGTCTCGACCCGCTTGGATTCTACCAAGTCACAAAGCGCCACCATCTGCACGTCCCGAAAGCCCGCCAGGCTTGGATAGTGCACCTCGTTGGCCATCTTCCCGGCGCCGATGAGTGCAACCCGAATCTTCCTGCTTGCCCGCCTCTGGGTCTTCTTCGCCATAGCAAGCCCTCCACCCGGCGTCAGTTCCTGCACTCCCTGCTGCTTGCCGGTAGACCCACATCATCCGACACCCATATCTTTGCGCCGGATGGCCCGTTCGCGAATCATGCGTGTGAGCAAGCGGACTGTCAAGACTGGAGCGCCTCATGTTCCACGGGTGGCATGCCCCACGCGTGCGTGGGCATGCCGTAAGTGTGACTGCAATTGCGTGGAGTGCAGCGTGCGCTCACCCTAATTCACACCCTCGTTCGCATCCTCGGATCCTCGAGCAACGAATCCGGAACCACGCGCAAAGGTTCACACGCCGCGTCGAGAGGTCTTGCATGTGTGACGGCCTCGACGGGGTGTTCGGAGCGGCATGCTGCCATCGTTAAACGCTCACCTGCGTCCAACAACCATGTCCACACACGCGTGGAAGATGCCACCCAACCATCGCGATCAGACGTGGAGCAATTGGAGGCTTGAAGCGGAGTCCTACTACGGGCATCAAAATGGTATAGTGTCGATGTTTGATCTGATCGGGAGGTCACCGATGAACAAGGATTCGACTACACGCCGCGAGTTCCTGCGTATCACCAGCGGCAGCGCTTTGGTGGCCGGCCTGGAAGGCGGTCTGCTGAGCGGAACGCTCGGCGCCTCGGAAGCGGACGAAATGCCTATGCGCACCTTGGGCCAGACCGGACAGAAGGTGTCGATCCTTTGCCTGGGCGGCTACCACATGGGCATGAAGGACGAGGCCGAGGCGATTCGCATTGTCCATGCGGCCATCGACGCCGGCGTGAACTTCCTGGACAACGCCTGGAAGTATAACAACGGTCGGTCCGAGGAATGGATGGGGACCGCGCTGAAAGGCGGCAAGCGCGACAAGGTTTTCCTGATGACCAAGAGCGACAAGCGAGACAGAAAGGCCGCCCTGAAGGAGCTCGAGGACAGCCTGCGGCGACTGAAGACCGATCATCTCGATCTGTGGCAGATCCATGAGATCATGCCCGGACATCCGGCCAAGGCACTCGCACCGGGCGGATCGCTCGATGCGTTCGTCCAAGCAAAGAAGGAGGGCAAGACGCGATTCATCGGATTCACCGGCCACGGCAATCCCAAGTATCACCTCGAGATGCTCAAACACGATTTCGCATGGGACACCGTCCAGATGCCCCTGAACCCGTTCGATCACCACTTCCGCAGTTTCGAGAAGCTGGTGCTTCCGGAACTGGTCAAGCGGAACATCGGCGTCATCGCCATGAAGACGCTGGCCTTCGGCGCGCTGCCGAAGTCCGGCATCGTGACCTCTGAGGAATGCTGGCGATACGTCTGGACCTTGCCGGTTTCGACGCTGTGCACCGGCTGCGAATCGATGGAGGCGCTCGAACGGGCACTGGCCGCGGCCAAGTCGTTCAAGCCCATGACGCCGGATGAGGTCCAATCCCTACTGACGCGGACAAAGGAACCGGCTACCCAAGGCAAGCACGAAACCTACAAAGTCGCCAGCGCAGGGTACTATCCTCACGATGGGGAACATGAACGGCTGAGCTGAACCTAATCCTTCCGACCCCCATGCACATGCAAACGTAGGGACATACTATCCGTCGGAAACGTGGGTATGCCACCCGAAGCGTCTAACCCCACGGCAGGTCGCATGGTATGATTCATGTCATGCTGAATGGACGACATACGCCCAAGGATCCGACGAAAGACGCCGTTCGAATCGACGACATCGCCGCGAAGGTGGAAGCCGGCATCCGATTGGATCAATCGGACGGCGAGCGTCTCTTCGCCAGTCGCGACCTGCACGAGATCGGCCGTCTGGCCGACCTCGTGCGACGCAGGAAGAACGGCCGGGTAGCCTATTACATCGTCAACTGTCACATCAACTACACGAACTACTGCATCCTCAACTGCCGGTTTTGCGGTTTCCATAGACCTTATTCCGGAGACGCCGAGGGGGGCTATGAACTCTCCGTCGGCCAAGTGATCGATCGCGCCCGCCAGGCCTATGAGGCCGGGGCTACGGAAGCGCACCTTGTCGGCGGGCTGCACCCTCGGCTGCCGTTTCAATACTACCTGGACATCGTGCGCGGAATTCGCCAAGCCTGTCCGAAGATGCACATCAAAGCATTTACGGCCGTCGAGATCATTCATTTCGGCCGGATCGCCCGGCCCCGACTTACCGTGGCCGATGTCCTGGCAAGACTGTCCGAAGCGGGTCTCAACAGCCTCCCAGGGGGCGGCGCCGAAATCTTCCACCCGCGTGTCCAGGCCGAGGGCTTCAAGCGAAAGGCCGGCGAGGCAGAGTGGTTTGACGTACACCGCCAAGCCCATGAGATGGGAATCCCATCGACAGCGACTATGCTCTATGGCCACGTGGAAACGCCGGCCGAACGCGTCGAGCACCTCATCAAGCTGCGGAAGCACCAAGATGCCTCGATGGCCGGACGGCGTGCACAGTTCCAGTGTCTGGTGCCGCTACCGTTCATTCCGGCCGCAAGCCAATGGGCCGATCTGCCCGGTCCGACCGGACTGGACAGCCTTAAGACCTTGGCCATCGCCCGACTGATGTTGGACAACTTCGCCCATATCAAGGCCTTCTGGCCGATGCTCACTCAGAAGCTCTCGCAGGTTGCGCTCGGTTTTGGCGTGGATGATCTGGATGGGACCATCACGCGCTATGAGATCACGCAGCGCGACGGAGCGACGGCCGACTCGCAGGCCATGACGGTCGATGACCTGCGGCGCCTGATCTTCGAGACGGATCACACGCCCATGGAGCGCGACAGCCTCTATCAGCCGGTCGGACGACGATTCCCGGTCGCGGATCCGTGCATCAGGGCATCTCTGCCGCCTTCTGCACCACCTCGGCGCGAGGTCCGACCGTCCGCAGATCGATGGGTTTGAACCCAAGCTTCAACGCCGGCGAATCCGGCTTGAGCGTGAAATCGCCCTTGGCCGGGTCGACGAAAAGCGGATCGGCGATCACGCTGTGGAGATCGTGTCCACGTTTTCGCCAGTCGTCCCATGAGGCGCCTCCGAAATCGAATGGCCTGCCGCCGGACAACCAGTAGACGTTGTAGTCGAGCTTGAACCGTTCGTCCTTCTTCCAGCCCCCCGACAGCAGGGGTCCGTTCTCCCAATAGACGATGTTCCGTTCGAACGTGAATGACAGATGGTCCTCTTCGCGCGTTCGCTGAAGCTGTCCCTCGCGCGCCATGGCGAAGACGTTATTCCGGAGCACGTTCTCGCGGCCGTAGTGCTGGTGAAAGCCGCCGGTCTTCGTACGGTAAACCACGTTGTTCTCGATAAGGATCGTCGAGCTGCCTTCGTCCGTGTAGATACCCCACCCGCCGTAACCGTAAGACTCGACGTCATGGATGTGGTTGAACCGGAGCTTCGTGCCCGGCGAGACGCCCAGCGTGTAGATGCCGCCCATGTCGCTGAGCAGGCCCTGTCCGATGTGGTGGATGTGGTTGTATTCAACCAGGTTTTGTTGCGCCGACGTGGGCGCATATCCCCACGACCATCCCACCGAGACGCCGGTGTAGTAGAAATGGTGGATGTCGTTGTGAATGACGGTGTTATTGCTGCTCTGCCCCACCCAGACGCCGACGGCAGCATGATGAATGTGCCCACCGTCACCAATGCGGTTGTCCGAAACCACACTGTGCCCCGTCGCGTGGGCAAGCTTAACGCCGCCGGCGCCGAGATCGTGAAAGTCGTTTCCGACAATCCGATTGTTCGTCGCCCCGTCGGTCAACTCGATCGCATAGCCGCTGACATGCTCGACCGTGCATCCGCACAGGCTGCACGACTTCGCGGCACGCCAGAGTATCGTCCCCGGAACCGACACGGCGGCCTGCGCCGATCCGGATTCGGCCGGCGGCAGCGACCACTCGGTGTGGCGGAAGGTCAACCCTCTGAAATGCACATCGTGAACCTGTTGACCGTCGGCCGGCTTTCCCTCGAGGCGGAGCAGGTAGTCCAACCGGGGCGCGACCACCTCGACCTTGTCCGGCTCCTCGCCCGGCATCGGAAGGTAGTAGAGCACGCCGGTCTTACGGTTCAAATACCACTGGCCGGGGATCTCCAGGGCCTCGAAGACGTTCTCCACGAAGTAGCGACCGGGCTTGGAGCTGAAATCGCCGGACATCTTGAAGACGCTCTTCTTGGAGAACTGCACGATGCGATTCGGTTCGTCGACACCGGCGATGGGCAGGCGGGAGTCGACCCAGAGGTGCAGCGCGATGACCTCCACATCACTGAGGTTCTGCCAGTTCTTGATCTGCCCCGGCTCAAAGGCGGCCTGGTTCTGACCGACGTTCCACGGCGCGTCCGGCTTGACCCCCGGCAAGCCGGTCCAGTGATAGAGCCCCTCCTTGGGCAATCGCGTGCGAGGACGCCGTCGGCCATCCACGAACAGTTGGGTGAAGTACCACTTGCCTTCCTTGACCTCGGGCAGGTCGGCCGCCCAGGCCTTCTTGCCGTTGAGGTCGACGGCACGCCAGCCACGGATGATTCGGCCGCCGCTGATCACCGGTTGTTCGCCGGGCTGGGCTGCGTATGTGACAGGGCATTGTTCGGTTCCCGAGTCTTCGGACGTAAGCACGAAGGGTTCGGACAGGAAGTACTGACCTCCACGGATACGAACCACGATCGGCTGCTTGAGCGATTCGGCCTTCTTCAGCCGACGGATGGCATCCCTGGCGCCTCCCGGCGTGGCCAACGGACCGTCGGTCTTGTCGGCGTTGGGGGACCCGACTCGCCCCGACCATGTGTCGCGTCCTTCCGGCGAGACATAAAGTGAAAGGACCTGAGCTGAAGACTGGGTCGACCATCCTGTGACGAAAACTGCGAGAACGATGAGCCGGCGTTGAAGACCGTGTCGCAAAGGATTCATCATCTCCATTCCTCCGGTGGCAGGCCGGCGGTTACCGTCCCCGCCTGACGAGGCTCCCGGCACACTCCGCCGCCTCAGACATGGAAGGATACCGAATCCTCGACAGGCCGCAATCCACGCGAACGGACGGCTCGCGTCTTCGGACCGGTCGGCGGCAACACTGCATGATGAGTAAGCCCTACCGCCAGCGGTGAGGAGCATCTGTTCGGCGCGGTCCGAATCGCGCCATCCTACGGCGTAACCGCCGTGGAGCGATTGACGATGCTCTGCATCAGGTTGCTGCGTGTGATGAAGCCGAACGGATCAAACTGATCTTGAAGGTTTCCCGAATACCCTTGTTGCGCCATCTTGGCGTTCGTATTCATGTACTCGAGTGCCGACGCATCGTAGCTCACGTTGGCTGTCGCAACGAAGCCGGCACGGAAGAAGATGTTCTTGTTGACCCAGTCTTGGACTTTCGTCGCGAAGGTCTCGGGCACCCACAGAATGTCGCCGGCAGCCAGGTCGATGTTCGGGTCCTTGCCTTTGACAAGTCGATCCAATTCCAGCTTCACATGCACGTCGCGTCCGTCGGGCATGCGCCTGATCAACGTTGCCTCGGTCGGCGTCACGTCCGTGCGCAGGCCGCCCGAAGCGGCGATGGCCTGCAAAATGGTCATTCTCACGCCGGGTGGGTACGTCTGAGGTCGAGGCGCCGTCACAAGCCCCCCCACAAAAATGGTGTTCGGAACAGCGGCCTGCACGGTCACCATATCGCCGTGTTCGAGCGGGGCCAACGCCAAGGCAGTTTTGAGCTGGTCGGGATCGAGCAAATCCAGGGTCACGCTTTCATTCGGACGCCGGATCCGGCGGAGGGTCACGCTTCCTGACGCCATATTCGATACGCCGCCCGCGCCCACAATCGCAAAGAGCAGATTCCGCTGCGTCCTCTTGAGTTGCACCAGCCCCGGGTTCGTCACCGCACCGGTCACCAGGACGTTCGTGTTGTCGGGGGCAAACAATTCGGCGTGCACCACAAGGTCTTTGTAGATCTTTGGAACATGAGCCTGCTGAACGACCCGTTCGACGTCCTCGAGTTCCAGACCCGCCAGCTTGATCTTGCCGACCAGCGGAAGTTCGATTTCGCCCATACGATCCACGCGAACCTGCACCGGGGGCGTCAGGGCCGGCTGCGCGGACGTCGTAAGCGTGAGGGTCAGGACATCGCCCGGTCCCACTCGGTAGGGACCGAGGTGCCGATCCACCGATTCAGACGCGACGGGTTGCGAAGCCGACGGTTGAGTGGACGGCTGCGTCGAGGAGGGTTGAGTTGTTGAACCGACCTGACGCATCTTCTGCTGCAACTCGAGAAACTGATTCAGGCTGATCCGATTGTCCTCACATCCCGCGGCGAAACACACCAGCAACAAAAACGGAACAAGCCTTCTCGATGCGGCCCCACAAAGTCGGTACGCTCTTCTCTTGGCGCAAATGAGATGCATTTCTCGCGCTCCAAGATGCGGAAGCTGATGCCTCATACCGCCCGTGCCCCGCGCCGGCGCACGAACGGATTATAGCCACGAACAGGGAGACGCCAAGTTATCGGTCACCCTGATATCGGCTGGCCGGGGCGGATTCCATTACGCGCCAAAACAGATATGGCGGAGTCAGTATCGTTCCAATCTGATTCCTGTCCGCACGCCGACATGCTGCAAAGCGTGTACATCGAGGTGACACGGATTTCGCTGCGACATCGTTCAAGAACCCTTCATGAGCCGATCAATCTCCGCTTTCTCCTTCGCCGAAAAGGCCTTCCGACTCTGATCGATTCTGAGGGCCTCTCCGAGGCATCTGGCCACCTGACCCGTGTCCTTTAGTGAAGCGCACACCCGACCCAATTGCAGCAACGCTCTGGCTCGGGCGACGGAATCGGGGGGGGTCAAGTCCACTGCCTTTTCGAAGTCCCGCCGCGCATCCTTCAAACGGTTCGGTATGTTTGACAGAATCATCCCTCGCGTATCGCGAAGGTGGACGTTCTGAGGTGCAAGTTCAACCCCCCTGTCCGCCAGCTTTAGCGCGTCCTCGAATTGCCTGTCGTGTTCCGCCAGAACCCATGCCAGATCGTTCAGGGACTTCACGTCACAAGGATCGGCCTTCAGCAAGTCCTGCCAGATTTGCTTGGCGCGATCCGCATTCCCCGTCTGGTAGCTCAACAGGGCCAGGTTGTGCTGGGCCTCGGCGGAATCCGGCGCGATCGCCATCACTCGCTCCAGGAGTGCGATCGCTTCCTTCCGGTGAGTCTCCGACTCGGACGAGCCGATGAACGAGGCGGCCGCGATCATGGCTGTCGGGTCTTCGTGATGCTTGTCCCGATAGGCCTTCATCATTTCCACGAGCTGGTCGTACTTCTTCTGGTTGCCAAGCCAGGCGATACGAGCCATGAGGATGGCCGTGGTATCCGGCGCAATCTGGGCTGCCTTGTCGATGAACTCGCCGACTTTGGTCTGCTCACCCCGGACCCGATAGGCCTCCGCAACCGCCAATAAGGCGCTGACGCTCTTTCCGCCTTGTTCGGTCTGCGTGTATGCAAGGAGTTCCGAAAGCGCTTGGTCGGACCGGTCCAGCGCACCGAGGAGTCTGCTCTTGGCCACGTGCAGGCGGTCGAGTTGGGGCTGCCGCTTGAGGGCCTCGCCAATGGCGTCCAAAGCCTCTTCCAGGGCGTCCGGGGCCCTGCCGTTCAACGCCACATCGACCAGGATCTCACGAGCATCGATGCTGTTGGGATCCTCCGTCAATACAAGTCGGGCCAGTTCCCTCGCCATGGTGTAGTTGCCGAGCCTTCGTTCCGCGTCCGCGCGGGCCAACAGAAGCAGCGGACTGTTGGGGTTCGCACCCAACGCGCGAACGGCAAGGTCACGGGCGGCCGGGAGATCGCCGCGCTGGGCGGCAATGCTGATCAGGCCCAAGTGGGCATCAATCGCCGTGGGTCTGAGTTCCACTACTCGCTCGAGAATCTGTTGAGCCTGTCTCGTGGACTCCCTGGTTCCGCTCTTGAGCAGCAGCAAGGCCCGTATCCAGAGGAGCTCCGGATCGTTCGGGAGCTGCTTCTCAAGGCTCGCAAGCATTTCCAGCCCTCGCTGGTGGTCGGCCGGACGACCTCTGGAGAAAAGCGCACTGGTCAATCGCCGCTTGATGGAGAGATTGTTCGGGAAGGCCTTCAAGCCCCTCTCCCAGGACGCTATGGCGTCGTCCGGCCGATTGACGTCCTGATAGAATCGCCCCAACCATTCGAACCCTTCGCCCTGAGCCCCCATCGACGACAGTTGGACATAGGCCTGCTCCGCCAGATCGACCTGCCCCATGGCGGCCAGATAAGCAGCTCGCAGCAGATGGGAGTCAAAGCTGTTGTTGCGTTTGACCTGCTCGTCGAGAACCTGTCTGGCCTCTTCGTTCTTGCCGGCCGTCCTGAGAATCGACACGCGAGCCGCTGCAACGACGACGGAACCCGGCGCCAGAGCGGCGGCCTCGTCCAGCAGCTTCAGGGCCGGACCGAGGTCTCGGGTCTGCCGGTACTGCAGCCGAGCCAACAGGACCCGGGCGGATACGTCTTTCGGATTGCCCTCCGCGCGAGCCCTCAGTTCCTCGATGGCCTGGGCGAAGTCTCCCGAACCGATCGCCGTGCGAATCCGACGCGCACTTAGGGAAGCCTCACTCGCATCGACTTGATCCAATACCTGCTTGGCCTCGGGAAACCGTCGTTGGGATTCGAGAAGGGTGAGCAGCCGATCCGCCACCTCGGTAGCCGCCGGGTTGACGGATAAGGCCCGACGGTAGGTGGCCTCGGCGCGATCAAAATTGCCGAGTCGTTCGTAGAGGTTGCCCAAGAGGAGAACCGGTGCCGGCCATGCCGGATCGCCGTCGACACAGCGATCCAGAAGCTCGGTTATCTCCTTCTGTCTCGAGCGCCATCCCTCGCTCCCCATCCACAAAGAAGCCTGCTGCAGGCGCCACGTTAGGCCGCTCTGCCCCTGGACGGTTCGTATCTCGTCGATCAGTTTCTGAGCCATCGCCTCATCGCGACGAACCTCGGGGAAGCCTAAGAGCAAGGACCGCGATGCCACATCCTGACTGTCTTCCCCGACAAGGACCTTGAGAACATCAATCCCCGCCTTCCGATCGCCGTTGAAAGCCTCCAACATTGCCAAGCGGCGGCGAAGCTCACGCTTCTCCCAAGGTGCCTCAACGGCGGCAGCCCCCGCGTTTAACGTCTGACGGGCATCGTCGTATTGGCGAGCCCCTTGCTGTATCTCCGCCAACAGGGTCCAGGGCGATGTGCTCTTGGCGTGTCGCCGGCACGCCTCTCGACACACCTCGATGGCCTCGTTCGTCCGTCCCGCATTCGCATAAAACTGCGCCAATTGGAGCTCCGCGAGCAAAGGACTGTCGCACTGGCGGATGGCGAGTTTCAATTCGCTTTCGGCCTCGTCGGGGCGCCCCATGGTCACGGCAACAACCGCCTGAAGGACACGGACATCCGCACGCGTCGGATGGGCAACCCGTAGCGCGGCAAGTTCCCTGGCCAGCGCCTCGAGTCCGGGCTGCGTGGCCGTCGTGGAGGCCGCACGACCGGTCGACGGACCTGTTGCGAGGGCCTTGACC
Organism: uncultured Planctomycetales bacterium; assembly: GCA_964596165.1. Classification (GTDB taxonomy): domain Bacteria; phylum Planctomycetota; class Phycisphaerae; order UBA1845; family JAFGLZ01; genus CAYUQT01. The sequence continues at coordinate 32,092 of CAZQTW010000051.1, forward strand.
CGATCGACGGCCGCATAGGCGCCGACCTCGGCACGCAGGAGACGTATCGTGAGATCCTCGCTCGCCGCCGCTCCGGCCAAACGGGTGGCCTCCAAGGCCCCCCTCCAGTCCCGCTGGCGAATGCACTCTCGCGACAGTTGCGCGATGATCTGCTGATCGCGAGGCTGAAGTCGAAGGTATTGCCTCATCGCACCGATCGATCGGCGGGGCTGATCCGTCCGGCTGTAGGCCTCGGCCAACATACGCCACACGATTGGTCGCGACTGACCCCGGACCACAATCGGTTCGAGCAGCTCGATCACGCGATACGACTTGCCCTCGACCGAGGCGACGGTCGCCTGGAGGATCGCCACCTTCTCGTCGGAATCCTGCATCGCAAGCTTGACCGTTCGCGCCTCGAGATACTCATCAAGCGATCGCCTCGCGTCGGGCGCGCGGTTCGCGGAGGCATAGGCCCGCACGGCAAGCGGCAGCACCGCCACTCGTTGCCGTTTGTGTTTCAGAACCGACAGCACGTCATCGCTGAGCCGGGCCGCCTCTTTGACATCACCCTTTCGAAGCGCCAACTCCGCGGACCGAAGATACTGAGAGACAATCCAATCCTCGGGATCGAGAAAGTGCTTGGCCACCGTCGCTTGATCGACCGCTTTGAAAGCCTCGAGTTCGGCGGTCGCCCGGGCGAAGTCGTCCAACTCCATCCATTCCTCACACAACGCCAAGCGAATGCGAGGATCTGTCGGTCTTAAGGCATCCGCATGATCGAGATCCGCGCGTGCGGCCGACAACGCCTTCTCCCTCGCTTGGTCGCTGCCGTACTGGCGTGTGCGAAGGAACCGAGCTCGATTTACCCGGGCTTCGGCCGAATTGGGATCGTAGTTCACGGCACGATCGATCCACTGCATTGCCGCCGCTCTCTCGGCCTCCGAGTCACTCTGAAGGAGACCCTGACTGAGAATGAGGCAGGCCTCCACGAACTCCGGATGCTTGTCGGGCAGACCCTTCAACCTCTCGACGAAAGGCTCGAGCACCTCCAAGGCCTCTTTAGGCTTTCGCTGACCCAACAGCCCCCGGGCTAGCCAGAGAGGGGCGCGCAAATCGTCGGGGGACACTTCGAGACGCTTGCGGGCAATGTAGGCCAATTCACCAAAACTGCCCGTTCCTGCATACAGTACCGCCAATTGCGCGTAGGAAGACTCCTCGTGGGGTCTGAGTCGCATGAGTCTCCGGTAGGCTCCGATGGCGGCCGCCACGTTTTCCGGCGCCAACGGCCTGACACGGAGCTGGCTTAGCGCGTACTGCGGTAGCACGGTCGTGTCGTCCGGGTACTTCTCCAGGTACTGTCGCAAACACCTCGCCGCCGTTTGCCATTCGGACCCCTCGAATGCAGCCCGACCCTCGGCGAGTGCACGGGCGGCGATCGAACGCTTGCGAACGTAGTGAATGACCACCACGCCTGCCCCGATGATCGAGACAAGCGTCGCCAGGATGATCAACGCCTTCATATTGACCCTTGCGGACCTTGCTGCATGGATCATGAGAATCGCGAGCCTCCGCGGCCGTGCATGGAAACAGGACGAAACCGTTACGAACCGCGACCCTACGTCATTCATCACAGCGTCGCGCATTTCGCGCCGGACTGCATTATACGGTAAGTATCTTTCGGTGAAGGTCAACCCTGCCCCTGTGATTCCGTCCTGTTTGCAACCACGAAGAAACGAATCACGCCCCGACGCCGCACGCGCCGAGGCGTGATCCTGTCAGCCGAACAACCCGATCCGACGTGTCTAGGCGAGACGACGCCGGATCCACATCACCAAGCCGACCCCCAAACCACCAAGGACCACCGCACCGGGTGCCGGCACGGGAGATATCTTCTTGTCCTTGCTGATCAAGAAGCTGGCACCCGGTGCAAGAACGACGTCCCACTGAAACGCCCATGTGGCGTCGCCGAAGGCGGCGGTCACGCCGTTCAGTGTGGTGTCACTGCCGTCGTCAAGCTTCGTTCGAGTAGCCGGAAACACATTGGCCTCCCAACCACCCGGCGCCGGGGTAACCACGGTCTCGTTCATATAGACCCCTCCGCCCACTTGAGTCGCCTTGAAAGGACCGCCAGTGGGCGTGAGGTATACGCTTTGGCCGCTGGCGGTACCATTCAGATCGAAATCGCTGTACTGAAAGAAGCGAACCGTGATTGCGCTCTGGCTTCCATTGCGAATCGCGATCTGCTCGCCCAGATCCGAGTGCAAGTTCCCCGGCTCGCTGCCCTGCAAACTCAGCTTCACGTCGATCTGAAGGCCGGCCGGATTCCCATAGGTCAGGAACAGCACATCATTGCCCGGGTTGGCGTTGGTGTCCGTGGACTTGGCAAAGATCAGCGGAAGGGTATCAATTGAAGCCTCTCCCGTACCCGTTCCGATTCGATACCAAAACCATTGCTGGTGAAGATGGTTGGTGCCATTGACGGTCCACGCATTCACACCCCGAACGCCATCAACGCCGTCGGCACCGGTGTTGACGTTTACCTGTGAGTTCTTGTCAATCAGCGTGATCAGGTCCGCTTGAACCCGATCCCCCGTGGCAGCAATCGATGCGCCCACGAGGGCAAGCACGATCGCACGGTTCCGAGTCTTGCATGTAGTGCTAAACATGTCCATCACTCCTTAAACTTGGGTTGCGTCCCGACTGAAAAACGCAAGTTGATGCGTCCTGCCTCAGCGTGTCTTGTCCGAAGACAAGACACGAATCTCGCGCAGGCTCCAACAGGGGGCTAGAGGAGTGAGGGGGGAGCCCTCGATGCGGTCGTGGTAAGAAGGCATTGGGATCTGAGAGGACTCAGCAGCTCAACATCGATGCGCCCCGAGACGGGGAATTGACTAGGCTGCTCGTGGAAACGCGGAGGACCGGCAGCAAGCCCGATGTCCAGGACTGTGGCGCGACCGATCTGATTGGGTCCGCCGGCATCCATCCAGTCGGGAACGGCTGTGAACTGGACTCTTCTCAAAGTACGCGTGATCTGCCATGCACCGACAGTACCCATCGCGCACAGAAACAATGAGGCGCTGTCCGGAGCGGGCGGAATGCTTGTCACGAAGGCCTGATGGTCGGGCGAGACTGGCGCGGGAGACTGATCCGCAACGAATCCACCCTCTGAACCGGCAAACGAGAAGCACCCGGCGTCAAAGATGAGCCCCGTCGTGAGGACTTCTAAATCCGGCCGAATCGCGTGGATCTGCGGCTGGAATCGGGTCCAGCCGACCGAGGTCAGATCCGCATGGGCGCTCCCCCCGGAGAGAATGAAACTCGCAAGAACACAAAATGAGACCCGGCGACCCATCTGCTCACCGACCGATAGCCGGTCGTTTAACCGGCCATCTGGAAGTGGCTCGCCCCCTCAATCACATAGATGCTTGCGGAATGAAGTGAAGAACGAGGACTTCACGAAAAACGCGAAGAATGTTGCCTAGATTTGCAGGAGTGAGTGTCCGACATCGCCGCTTCGGCGACCTCCAAAGGGTCCAACCGTTGGGGCACGCTGTCGTTCACTAATCCAAAAAGGATCGCGCTCCCATACCGATGTATCGGAGCGCGATCCGCACCAGCCGGAGAACCATGTCGTCTCAACGAGTCTGGCCCAAGCGTCGCCGCAGCCACACCACCAGACCTAGCCCAATGCCACCGAGGATCACCGCGCCGGGAGCCGGCACGGGACTCATGTCCTTGTCTTTGCTGATCAGGAAACTGGCACCCGGGGCCAGGACAAAGTCCCACTGGAACGCCCAGGTGGCATCGCCAAACGCGGCCGTCACGCCGTCCAACGTCGTGTCGAGATCGGTAATATTGTCCAGCTTGTCCCGAGTCGCGGGAAACACGTTGGCTTCCCAACTGTTAGGAGCCGGCGTGACCACGGTCTCGTTCAGCGATAGCCCTCCGCCAACCTGAGTGGCCCGGAACGGATGAGCGGCCGGCGTCAGGACAACGCTCTGGCCGGTGGTGGTACCGTTCAGATCGAAATCGCTGTACTGGAAGAAATGCACCTCCAGCGAGGTCTGGCCGGTGTTTCGAATCGCGATCTGCTCACCGAGATCCGAGTGCAGGTCCCCGTCGGTGCCCTGCAGACTAAGCTTCACATCGATCTGCAAGCCGCCTGCGGTGCCGTAGGTCAGGAACAGCACGTCATCGCCGGGATTGGCATTGGTGTCGCTGACCTTGGCAAACATCAGCGGCAGTGTGTTGATCGACGCCTCCCCTGTGCCCGTCCCGATGCGGTACCAGAACCATTGCTGATGAAGATGGTTGATGCCATTGACGGTCCACGCATTCACTCCGCGGACGCCGTCACTGACGGAATCAGCGCCCGTGTTCACGCTAAGCGTGGAGTTCTTGTCGCTCAGCGTGATCAGATCGGCCCGAACCTGTCCCGACGCCGCGGCAATCATCGCCATGATCGTGACGGGCAGGACCACGCATTTTAAGGCCTTGCTAAACATGCTCCTCACTCCTTATTGACCGCTTGCACTTGAACGCTCGCCGCAAGACACCCTCCAGCTCACGGAGCGTACCACATCTGCCACTGAACCGGCGGCCTCGCGGAGGATCAAACGGGGTGCTAAAGGAGCGAAGGAGGCGCCCTCGACGCCGACGACGTTAGGACACATTGAGAATCGAAATGACGGGGCAGTTCAAAGTCAATAAGACGGCAAACCACCGGTTCCTGCTCAGGCCTGTCGTAGAAGCACAGGGGAATCACATCCACGTCGACATCCAGAACCGTGGCATGACCGATCTGGCTCGGACCGGCCGTATGCACCCAGTCGGGAACCGCACTGATCTGCACCTTTCTGAGCGTGCGCGTGACCTGCCACGCCCCTACGGTCCCCATCGCGAAAAGGAACAACGAAGCGCTGTCGGGGGCCGGCGGAATGCTCGTGACCGTCCGCAGGCTGCCGGAAGCTTGCGATTGTTCGGGGATAAAATCGTACGTGGGGTTGATGGCGGTGAAGTCAATCAGCTGGGGAAACGCACTGACGACACAGGCACCTGCGTCGGGAACGAACGATTGCCTCTTGCCATCAGACTCCACTCCACTCACTCCGGTAAGGCCAGCGTGAGCGAAGCCGGCGAGAAGCATTACCACCGCGCAAACAGGATATCGGACCCTGCTACTCACGGCGATCACCCATTCCTGGCGTCCTTCAGGTCCGGCCGCCAGCAACTACTTCCCTTCCTGTATTATAGACCACCTTGACACAAAGTGAAAAAACAAAACTCTCCGCAAATCGAATATCATTATTGAGTGTTACAAGTGTCAGATACTCCACAATCTTGTGTCTCTTGGCCTCAAACAGGTTACATGTCCGGGACAGGATGTTCCGCATCTACCCCAGCCAGAAAGAAATCGCGCCCCGATGTGCCTCGCACACCGGGGCGCGATCAAGAAATCTGTGAAAACCGAACGTCTGGTCTAGGCCAAACGTCGACGAATCCACGCTACCATGCCAAGACCCAAACCACCCAGGACAACAGCACCGGGGGCCGGCACGGGGCTCAGCTTCTTGTCCTTACTGATCAGGAAGCTGGCACCTGGGTCAAGGACGATGTCCCACTGGAACGCCCATGTGGCGTCGCCGAAGGCGGCCGTCACACCGTCCAGCGTCGTGTCAATGCCGTCGTCCAACTTGTTCCGCGTCGCCGGCCACACGTTGGCCTCCCAGCCGTTCGGGGCCGGGGTGACGACGGTCTCGTTCATCGCGAGACCTCCGCCCACTTGGTTCGCCCGGAATGGATGACCGCTAGGCGTCAGGATGACGCTCTGTCCGGCACTCGTCCCGTTCAGATCAAAGTCGCTGTACTGGTAGAAGTGAATGACCATCGTGCTCTGGCTGTTATTCCGAAGAGCGATCTGCTCGCCCAAGTCCGAGTGGTACAGACCCGCTTCCGACCCTTGAAGGCTGAACTTCACGTCGACCTCCAGCCCATCCCGCTGCGTCCCGTAAGTCAGGAACAGGACGTCATCGCCAGGATCCATGTTGGTATCGCTGGCCTTGGCAAACATCAGAGGCAGGGTGTCAATGGAGTACTCGCGCGTGCCGTCGCCGATTCTGAACCAAAACCATTGCTGGTGAAGCTGATTCACACCATTCATGCTCCACTCATAGACACCGCGGACGGGGCCGTTTTGCACGTCAGGACCGGTATTGACCCGGATGATCGAGTTCTTGTCACTCAACGTGAACAGGTCGGCATTCACCGTCGTCGCTGAGATGACCATCGCAGCCGCCATGCCAAGTGCGACCGTCCAATTCAGAGCCTTGTGTGTGTTACGCATCGTATTGTTTACTCCTCAGTCTCAAGAGTTCACTCATAACCTAGGAATGCGAGAAGACTCGTACGTCTTGATTGGTAACCCCTGTGGAACCCACCGGCGGCTTCTCGCACAACAAACGGGTGACTAGAGGAGTGAGGGGGGACCTCTATAGGCAACCGCCGTAAGAACGCACGGTGACGTGCATCGTTCAGGTTCGTCCGACTCAACGACAAACCATACGGGTCTTCCGCCAACCACGTGATCATGGAGGCACGGCGAACTTGCGCCGAAATCCATGTCGAGCGCGACGGAGTGGCCGATCTGATTCGGCCCGCCGGTGTGAATCCAATCAGGAGCCAAACTGAACTGCACCCGCTTCAGAGACCGCGTCACCTGCCAGGCGCCGACCGTCCCGATGGCACACAGAAACAGCGATGCACTGTCCGGTGCGGGCGGAATACTGGTCACAGGAAGCGAATCATCATGCCCCAACGATGAACACGTGTGAGGACGAAGTGGACTGTACTCCGGGCATATCGCGGTCAGTGGTTGTGCCTCGACATCCGGAACGATCGGGTTGCCTCTCGAAGCGGTCTGGGGCGCTCGAGTGGTTTCGCTGTCCTGAGCCCAGCGCACGGGCGTGAGATCCGCATAGACTGTCCCGCCGAGGAACAGCATAACGGCACACGCAGGATGTCTTATCCTCAGACCCATCACACACGCGTCAACTGAAGCGGCCCCCCCACTAAGGCTGGGTGCAATGCGCTTCCTTCCTTTGCCCATTATAGACGACTAAGAACCTAGACCCAAAGAAAAAAAGCACCAATGAACCTAATCAAGAAAGATTTCGGGTCCAATATACTGAAATATCCACTTCCTGGCCGCCTCAGCTTGCCGCAGGAGTGTGGTCTGCGTTGTGCGTACCAAACTGAAAGGCCCTTGGCTCCGTTGGCTCCAAATCCATTTCATTCAGGCTCAACAAGTCCCATGTTTATGGCCCTATCGCCCGATGGCCCTTTCAAGAGGCCCAGCGCCGGCGGATTGTACCCACCAAGCCTAGGCCGATCGCACCCAGCACGACTGCGCCGGGGGCGGGAACGGTTACGAGGATGTCTTGCCTGTAGTCATTCAGGCACTTGTCGCTATCACTGTACAGGTTCAAGACGCGCACGTTCCCGATGTCGGTCCATGTGGTCGCGTTCGCGAAGCTCAGGATGGCCTCGCGTAATGGAAACAGGGCGGGGAACACGGGCCACAGCGGTACGTTGTAGGCCAACGCCGGCTCCGATTCGAGATACCAGATAACGTCCTGAACCGCGTCCTGTGAAGCCCCTTGCATGGGATCGAAGCCTGGGTGACCGTGGCTGTCCAGCCAAGCATCGAGATCGCCGTTCAGGAAGCTCGTATAGAGGTAGGCGGTCCTGATATCCAACGGATCATCCGCAAACGGAGGCGGTCCGCCATGGGTTGCGACGGTATTGAGTTCGGCGTAGTACGTGTGGCCATTCGAGACGACCTCGCCTGTCTCGAGGCAGAACGTACGAAAACTGCCGCTCACGCCTGGAATGGGATCGGCAACTGGCGTGGCAATGAACACGCCCCCATTGCTGCCCGGTGGACTGGTGTCGATACGGACATAGATGTCCGCGCGGACCGGGGTACCCAATAGAACCGGGACGGCCAACAGCAGCATCAAACGCAACGTTCTCATTTCAGCAACTCCTCAAGTAATCGAAGGCCCCCTCACTCTCACCGTGACCTCCTTGCCCATGCGTCGGCCACCGTCAGGCAGACGAACACCGCCTACGGCGATGTCTGCCCCTCCCGGGAAGGTCAGGTTCACACATTGCAGGAGCAGTTGTCCAACTCGCGTAACGAGCCATCTGGATCATGCCGCCATCCGTCAAGAATTAGGCTTCGGTTCGCCACGAAAGTTGACCGGCAACGGACGGCACCCCGATTGACTTGGCAACCTTTCCCCCCCAGTGTTACCTGATTAGGCATGGGCCCCAGGATTTCCCCTCGTACGACCATTCTTACCCGCCGCGAAATAGGATGTCAAACAAAAATCAGTGCTCACTTATATTTATTTACTTTTTTGTTTTGTTATAGGACGGTGACCCTATGGCTTGCACCCTCTACAACGATGAGGAGACCCGCTCCTGCGACCTGCGGTTACGTTGAGGATCTACCTCGGTGTGTGCGGTTCGCGGACCACGAGTCTGTTCATGATGACCAGCTCGCCGGCTAGTATCAGAACTGCCAGGGGCATCATGCTAAGACCGGCGAAGTCATGGAAGAACCTCTCGGCCACTTGGCTACTCGCAACGAGATAGAGATTGGCCGTCACGAAGAGGCGAGCGAGATTGCAGAAGATGGCGACGGGTATGCTTGAGAAGACGAGGACAGCTTTCTGCCATGCCGGACGTTTGACAACATACGCGAAGGTGGCCGCCACCACGACGAAGGCGGTCAGCATTCGGAGCCCGCTGCATGCCTCCGCGACCGCCAGGGGCATGGTTTGATTGAGCAGAATGACGTTTCCTTCACGAGTCACCGTGACGCCAAACAGTTCGAGAGAGAAGACCGCCCCGGCCGTGGCCAAGGTCTGGAGAGGACCGCTGATCACGTTGTGAATCCGACCCGGAAAGGGGACCATCAGAAACAGAAACAAGAGCACGTATCGCAAGCGATAGGAGATCTGCCACCCGAAGGCCAGAAGCACAACGCCCACGAGGGTGAGGACCAGTGCGTATCGCTCCACGGACTCATACACGAAAAGCAATCCATAGATGCGAGCGATCTGTCCCAAGACAACGATTGCCAAGCCCCACCAGCAAGGCGAGAGGGTACAATCCCGGAGAACCCGGCGATCACACCATACGAGGTAAAGCGCGACGAGAGGAACGAGTTGGCCGACGGAATAGTCCTCGTTGGTCTTCCACTCCTTCATCAGATCGAGGACCGTCGTCCAGAACGCCCATACGAACGATGCAACGAGCAAGGTTAGTAACACCAGTGAAGATCGATCGAGCCATGCAGGCAGACCAATGCCTGGCGGCGACGCCCCCCGACGTCGCGGATGCGGATTGCCGCCCTGACGCAACCGATTCACGATTTCGCTCCTTGAGACGGGACGGGTCTGGTGGTAGTCCCATCCCCCGCCGAATCCGCACCCGGCAGAAGCTTCCGAATCTCGCCGGCCGAATCCACGGCGAACGCGGCCGCCGCCTCAAAGCCGGAACCTTGTGACCCAACGGTGTCATCAAAAGCCATGATCTGGACCTGCGACACGTACCGAACGGCACGTGCGCCGCGCCACGCTTTTGAGCGAAGCAGGGAGATGTCGGGAGAGTACTCGCCGTCCACAACATAGTAGTTGACAACCGTCATCCTGCCGGCGTCCAACCCGCCGCGAGAGAACGAGAACACCTGGCACTTCAGTACGCGCCCGTCTGCGAGCTTCAGATCCGAGACGTGCTTGTCACGTAGGACCCAGCCCGCCCCGGGGTAACACACGTCAGGCCTGTGGGGCATGAGATCTCTGGCTCGGACGCCGTAGCCGATGAAGACGGCAACCCACGGCCCTCCTTCGGACCGCACGTACCTTCGGTTCAGATGATCGTCCGTATCCGTTCTCTTGACGATGGCCTCACTCAACGGCACCTCGACGCCGGACCATTCGCCGATCTGCAAGGGCAATCTCCCCAGCGTACCCTTCGGCATCGGAACAACCTCGCCGAGCCGTTCCAGGTTCCCGGCTAGCATTCGATAGGCCAAACCGGAAACGACCAACAGGACGACACCCATGAGCACCGGAACCACTCTTATGCGATCGTCGACATGATTGTCCCGACTCTCGTGTTTCATGTTCCTATCATACTATCGGATGCTCGGGAAATAGCCTGATGAGCAGGACGGGAAAAACCATCCTCGGTGACGTCGCCTCGTCGGAGACAGGCGCCCCGCGCCCCGTGGCCGGTCGGCCGTGAGTCACAACCGAAGGGAACGGTTCCGGCTTTCCTCGGGATACTCCCGACTGCGCGTCTCACCGACGGCCATCACGTAGACGGCGCGTTTGTCGCCGGCTACGACGCATTTGTACTCGCAAATCCCGCACCCGATGCACCGGCTCAAATCCACTTTGGGCAGTCCGAGTTCGGTCGACAGAACGGCCAACGCCCCGGCCGGCGGGACCTGGCCGAAGTTGCCTTCGACCGTCACCGAATCGACCGTGTTGGTCTTGATCGGATGCGTTTCGAACACACCGTCCGCGCGCCGCACGCTGATGTGAAAGCTCTGGTCCGTCTTGGGGGCAAGCGATCCGGGCTCCAGCACGCAAGGGCTTGGAGCATCGGTCGATCCAACCGGCCACTCCTTGAGGACAACAGTGTTCGCCGTGGCCGACGTCACCAGCTTCTTCCCGTCTCGAAGTACCTGTCGGCGGCGTTCGGTATATATGGCCTTGGGACTGACGGGACAGTTCTCCTCGCAGACCAGACAGGGCATGTTCTTCGCCCATGGCAGGCAGCGGCCGACGTCGAAATGGGCGGAGCCCAACCGGACGGGGCCGACCTCGACGTACTGCCCCTGGCCTCGCTTCTTGTCGACGCTGATGTATTGGATCGCCCCGGTGGGGCAGACCCGTCCGCAGGCGGTGCAGTTCGGTTCACAGTAGCCGATCCGATAGTTCATGATAGGCGTCCACAAACCCTCCAACCCGGATTCCATCCAATCCGGTTGCAGGACGTTCGTCGGACAGACACGGATGCACTGACCGCACTTGACGCACCGCTTGAGAAACTCGATCTCTTCGACGGCTCCGGGCGGACGAATGACCGTCGACCGAAAGTCGCGGCTGCTTTGCCCGTCAAGCCTCATCCACGCGAACGAACCCGCGCCCGCAACGGCGGCAAGCAAAGCTCCCCGCCGGTTGATGTCCGGACTCGCTATCTCGTTCCGACGCGACGGCAGCCAACCGAACCGAATCGCCTGGTGGGGACAGCTCTCCAGGCAGTTGAAGCAAACCATGCACTCGGCCGCGCGGATGTCCGAATCGGGGTCGCAAGCGCCCTCGCAATGCGCTCGGCAGAGGCCACAACTCACGCACCGATTCCGGTCTCTCTCGATCCGCCACAGGGCAAAGCGGCTGAGCACACCCAGTAATGCCCCCAACGGACACAACGTTCGGCAGAAGAACCTCAGGATTCTGGGGTTCATGACGATCAGAGCGAAGAAGATGCCGCCAATGATCCATCCCAGATGGTGAAGACGAGGATCGCCAAACCAGCGAATCGCCACGGGGTTACTGTTGAGCGCCGGCAAAACGCCGACCGTCACTGAACGATGCACCAGACAGATGGGATCCAACAACCCGATCTGGAGCGTGCCCGCCAACGCCACGGCAAACGCGATGAGGAGGTAGTACTTCAGCCGGTATATCGACCGATATCGGTTCGCCTCGATGCGATGCCGCGTCTTGCGCCAGACGGTCAGCCAACCGGTAAAGTGGTGTATCGCACCAAAGGGACAGATCCATCCGCAGAACACCCGTCCCAGCAGCAATGTGAGAATGAGCACCAGGATCGAGTAGACCAGCCCCTTGTGGATCGTGTGGGTGCTGATTGCCGTGGATAGCGCGATCAGCGGATCCACATCGAGAAAGACGCTGATGAAGTCGCGAAGATGAGGGAATTGCTCCACGGTGGCGAGTGTGCATCGGCTGATCAGCAGGAGGAACAGCGCGAAGAAGAATGCTTGGCTGATCACACGAACGGTGGTAATGCGCATGATCACTCACACCAGAAAGACCGTGCCTACGTCAGATGGTACCCTCAAACAGCGCCATTGTACACACGAACCACAGCACATGTCGGTGCGGACGATCCGCGAGAACCGGACCACCGATCCGATCACGAGATGACCTTGGCAGTGACCATCGTGATGTCGTCGGTAAGCTCGGCCAGGCCGGCAAAACGACGGACATCCCAGAGGATGTTGGGCGCGATCGCGTCGCCATGCAGACCGGCGTGACGTATCAACGATTCGGTGAGCCGGTCGCGGCCAAAGGCCTGGTCGTTGAAGTTGAGCGCCTCCACGGCCCCGTCGGTATAGAAGAGCATCGCGTCGCCGGGGCGCAGCTCGACGATCCCGCGCTGGTACGTGGCGTCGGATGACGTCCCCAACAGCAGGCCGCCGGTTTCAAGACGCTGGACGTGTCCCTCTCGGACCAACAGAGGCGGATCGTGCCCCGCATTGCAGTACGTCAGCTTTCGGCCGTCGGGTGAGAAAACACCGTAGAACAACGTCACGAACTCTTGCGACAGGGTGTCGCGATAGAGCTGGCGGTTCACGCGAGCAACGATCTCGTCAATGTGGTAGATCGTGTCCGCCCACGCGCGGAGCGCACTGCGAACGGATGCCATGAGCAAAGAGGCCGGCACGCCCTTACCCGCCACATCGGCGATGGCCAATCCCAAATGCCCGTCCGGCAGTTCCAGGAAGTCGTAGAAGTCCCCTCCCAGATCGAAGCAAGGTTCGTAGATGCTTCCGAACACGATGTGAGGATGCTTGGACGGCCGGACGGGCAGCAAGCGGCGCTGAACCTCCGCCGCCGTCTTGATCTGGCGATCGACAATCTCCGCTCGAATGGCTTCGTCGGTCAGGCGCTTGTTCTCAATCGCCGCGGCGATTTCGGCGGCAACCGCCCGGAGCAAGGATACCTCAAATCGGGAAAACTCATGGCGTTCGCCCGTGTAGACACGAATAACACCGACCGGTTGTCCGCGGAAAATCAGGCCGGTCACGAGGCCGCTGACCAAGCCCTCCTTCTTTGCCTCGGCGGGGTAACGAATACGCGGATCTCGGGTGACGTCCTTGATGTAGACGGTTTCACCCGCGAGCGCGGCCGCATCGATCGGGTTCTCGCTGACCTTGACGGCCCCCTTGCCCAAGTACTGGGGCGACAGGTTGTACCCAATGGCGATCCTCAACTCGCCGGCCTCCCGATCGAGCAGACGGAGGCTGCACGATTTCACGCGAAGCACCTCCGCCACGTTGCGAGCGGCGACCTGAAGGATCTCGTCGAGATCACGCGTCCCCGTCAACAACGCCGTCAGATTGTAGACCGTCGCGAGTTCGTCCACCCGCTGACGCAGCCGCGATTCCTGCTGACAAAACCGACCGAGCGTGTTTGCCAGCAGTTGGAGGAACTCGACCGCCGCAGCCATCTGTTCGTCGGACCAGGGCTGCACACGTTCGAGTGCCCGCTGCAACGCTTGGCGATCCAGGCGGTACCGCTCGGCCAATTGAGAGATCATGTCCGCGTCGAGCTTTCGAGTCGGAAGATCGCCCATGATGATCGTGGCCAAGTGCTGTCCGTCGACGACAATCGGCGCGGCGTACTGCATCATCCCCGCGTGGCAGGAATAGGGAACGGGTTTGGAATCCTTTCCCGCATTGCGAACGGCATTGAGGAAGCTGTCGCGGCAGGCCTTCCTCGCCGCCGCGCTGCCCGCCATGAGACGACAGAAGGGGCTCGAGCCCGAGGGACGTGTAAGCTGGCGGCCGTCCCGATCGCGAATACTCACAGCAACCTGAGTAACGCGCGCAAAGCGATCCTGGATCTCCTGCAGAGTGTTTCCGTCAAGTAGATCGGTCAGTTGCAGCTCATTCGAATCACCATGAGCCATAGTCTCTAGCTCCGGCTGTATCCGTCACCTTTGGCTTGGTGCGGAAATTGTTTATTATACCACACTGCTTGTCGGCCGTTGCGTGATTGCCAAATCGGTGACGGTGTCGCGGAGATTGACCTCTGATTTCTCGCCGACTAAGCTGATGTAGCTTCTGCGGGAAAAACCACGGTCAGGACTGAGGATGCGGAACTCTGGCAAGGTGGATCCCCATGCCCTTGCATGAAGATTTGGAGCTCCTTCAGGCTGCCCTGGCGCTGGCCATGGTTGACGGACACATGTCGTCGGCCGAAAGAGGAGTCATCCAAGGACTGGCCGTTCGCGTAGGTGTTGGCGAGGTCTCCCTGGACGCCATGGTCAAGCGCGCCAAGGAAGACCCGCAAGCGTACGAAGAGCTTCGAATGACATCCGCAGCCGGAGCCCGTCGGGCCTTGGAATTGCTGGTGGCTCAAGCTCGCATTGACGGACGGATCACGGCGGACGAAAGGGAGCTCCTGGTCAAGATCGCCCAGAATCTTGGGATCGGCACGGATGAGTTCGGCCGGATCTTCGCCTTGGGCGTCACGCGTGCCGACGACTTGCGCGAGCGCCGGGGCAAGACCAGCCAATAATCGCCTCGCACATCGCCACGACTGTTTGCCTTTGGGGAACAGGAAACCTTGTCGCAGGTACTTGCGTTTGCGAGATGAACGGCATGCCGTCCTATCACCTGGAATGTTGCGGACGGTGAAGACCCATCCCGGAAATGGCACGATTGACAGCATGCGGCCGGTTTCCTATCATCATGGAAATCGTAGTAGTGGTGCGAGGTGCCGCAAGAGAGTTTCTCTGTTAAGCTGACAGAGTCGAATGGGTGCGGACTGAACTGTGCGGACATCATCGATGCGTGGTCGGAGGGCGCGTTTGATAGGGTTGTACCTGCGGTGGGAAGGCTGCACCGGGGCGTAGCTCAGCCTGGCTAGAGCGCTTGGTTCGGGACCAAGAGGCCGCTGGTTCAAATCCAGTCGCCCCGACATAAAGCCCGCCGCAAGCTAGACTTGCGGCGGGCTTTTCTCTTGATGAAGGCCTTGAACACACTTTCGTAGGCCACGTACCCACGAAACCACCATCACAGCATCGTCCTTTTGGCCTCCACGTATCGAACTCCGTTATGCGCGCGCCCTTGTAGGCACGGGTAGCTGTGAAGGGTTCGAGGCCATGCGACCTGGAGACCTCGTGGCTGGCTATTCTGGTTTATCCGTTCGAGTCTCCGTGGCTTTCCTGTCACCGGGGCCTTGGCAGAAGTCTTTCTGGCAAGGCAATCCTTCCTGCAATATCGCCCCGGCCCGCCGGAAAGCGTGATCAGAGGGCGGCACCGTCTGGCCCCGATCGTACGGACTGGGCTCAACAGCCCATCCTGCCGCCGAGGAGGCTCATGAACATGAGCGCCTCCAAGATCTCGCTGTCGCCGCCACCCGAACTCCCTCCGCAGCCGTACGTGACGTAACCGCCTGCGGCCCCAGCCGTGGAAGCGAGAGTGAGAAGCCTCAAGAGTACTGATTTCAACCGTGCCATGGATCGCTCTCCTTTCTTCTAGCCCGGATTATTCATACCGCTTTGGCATCTTGATGGAAAGGTTGTCCCGCA
>CAZQTW010000052.1:0-45098 GCA_964596165.1 uncultured Planctomycetales bacterium
TAACCCACAAGGAGGTCGTAAAAAAGAGGCCAGTGTGAATAATCCGGGCTAGGGGCTCGACGGACTTGGGGAACGACACTAGTGACGGGTGGGGGGTCGCAGGATGGTCGCATTGTCAGGGGAATGGGGGACCTCGGTTATCGCCTGGTCGGTTGTCTCAGTGGCGCGAGCATTGCTCGAGTAGTACTCGAGTTGGCCTATGATTCAAGAATGGCCGTTTTCGGGGCGTCAGCCAATCGCAAGCATACTGACTGCTGCGAGCGATAGTGGGCGTACCGCGGTTGTCGGGAGGTCCTGCTTATGCACGGTAGAGTGAGCCGCGCAATAGTCTATTCCATGACCGTAATCTTGGTCGCGCTGGCTTATGCGGGGGTGATGCTGACCGCGAAGGTGGTGCTACTGGAATACTGGCGCCTGTCCACATTCGACGCTTGGTGGTGGTCGATCCAAGGACTGACGCTGGGGATATTCGTATGTCTGGCAAAAGTAGCAGGCAAGCGAGCGTTAAGACGATACTGCGACGGAAAGAACTAGTGGTTCATCATAAACAGGGGACAGCCACGAATGGCACTGCCGTGCGAAACCCGCCTTGCGAGGAGATAGAAGTAGCGTGTGCAGGGCTCAGGTGGACGAGTCGAGGCTCTGCCTCGTGGCTGGTGTGCGGTCCGGCGCCGATGGATTGATGTTGCAGCCCTTCCTTGGCCGATGATTTCCGTAGCCCTCCTTGGCTTGGCGTCCCACCTAAGCCAGAGAGGGTTTTGTCATGTTTGCCATGGAGATGGCCCGAAGTCCAGCCCCCCGTGTACACCGGAATGCCTTTGCCCTCGTCGCCGAGCCGTTTCTTCAGCAACCGGGCCTGCCGTTCGCCGAGGTGCTGACCGCCGAGTCCCTCGAGAAGGCCTTTGCCGACAACGATGCCCTGTTCGCGCAGTGCGATACCTTCTCCACGTCGATCGTGCTGTGGGCCTTCCTGGCTCAGGTCTTGCGTGACGGCAAGGGCGCCGCCTGCGCCGCAGCCGTAGCCGACATCGCCACCTACCGTCAGCAGATGGGCCTGCCCGTCCCGTCGGGAGACACGGGCGACTACTGCCGGGCCGGGGCCAAACTCAGCCCTGCCGCTTTGCGACGGCTGGTCGGCCAAGCGGCCGAGGAACTGGAGCAACGGGCCAAGCCCTCGTGGTTGTGGCACGGTTTGCATCCCAAGCTCGTCGACGGCTTCACGTTCACCCTGATGGACACGCCGGCCAACCAGCGACAGTTTCCGCAGGCCAAGACCCAGGCTCCGGGCGTGGGCCTGCCGATCGCCCGCGCCTGCGCGATCCTGTCCCTGACGACCGCGGCGATCCAGGACGTCGCGGTGGGCCCGTTTGCGGGCAAAGAGACCGGCGAGACGGCCTTGCTGCGGGTCCTGCTGGACGATTTCCGCCCGGGAGACTTGATTGTCTTTGACCGCTATTTCTGCTCGTACATGATGCTGGCCCTGCTGCAAGGGCGCGGGGGCCAGGTCTGCACGCGGCTGCACCAGCGCCGCTTGAGCGACTTTCGTCGGGGCCGGCGTCTGGGGAACTACGATCACCGGGTGACCTGGATGCGTCCGGCGTGTCCCTCGTGGATGCCGGAGGACCTCTACACGCAGATCCCCGAGAGGCTGACGCTGCGGGAACTGCAGTTCGTGGTGACGGAACCGGGGTCCCGCCCCTCGGTCATCACGGTCGTCACGACGCTGAGCGATCCGGTGGCATACCCCAAAGAAGAGATCGCCACGCTGTACGGTTATCGCTGGAATGCGGAGCTGGATATTCGCGCGATCAAGCAGACGCTCCACTTGGACCATGTCCTCTGCAAGAGTCCGGCCATGGTCCTGCGGCACGTGTGGGTGACACTGCTGGCCTACAATCTGATCCGCAAACTGATCGCTACGGCCGCCGCGGAGCACGGCCGGCAGCCTCGCCAATTGGGCTTCACGCTGGCGTGCCAGACGGTGCTGGCGTCGTGGATGCTGCTGGCAACCGGGGCCTGCCGAGACGCCAGTTCCTTGTGGAACCATGCCTCGGCGCGCATCGCGGCCAACCAGATCGCCAACCGCCCCGGACGCATCGAACCCCGCGTGATCAAACGACGCCGACATCGCTACCCCCTGATGCGACGACCTCGACAGCGACTACGGGAGGAATTGACAAAGACGTAACCAACCGAGAAAAAGAGGCTTGGAACGGCAGTGCCATTCGTTCCAGTTTCGATTTCGCCCCCCGGTCCAACCGCATCCTTCGCCGCGTTCGGACGCGAGCCGATCGGTCCGAAAGACGTCGTCCTCTTTCTCCGCACATTCGGTCTGTCAAACGGTATACTGAACATGAACTGCCCGATTCCTTCGGGTACACCATCGGTCATACGAGGGAGACCCGCATGCAGACCTACTTCGCCCCCAGTGAACGGGCGAGTCCGGATCAGCTCAGACGCGACGTCGAACTCGTGTGCAGGAATCCCGTAATCGACGCGCTGCTGAAAACGGCCGGCGGCTTGCTGGCCGTCTTGAACGAGCACCGGCAGACCCTCGCCCTGAACGATGCCTTTCTTCAACTGCTCGGAATCCGGAACCCCGGCGACGTGTTGGGCCTGCGCCCCGGAGAGATTGTCGAGTGCACGCACGCCCATGAAATGGTGGGAGGATGCGGCACGAGCAAGTACTGTTCGACCTGTGGTGCGGCCGTCGCAATCGTCGCGGCCCTTGCGGGAGAAACGCCTTGTGAACGGACCTGTGCACTGGTGACCGAGCGGGACGGCAGGAGACAGGAGATCTGTCTGAGGGTTCGCTCGTGTCGAGCCACGATCGACGGGCGGCGGTTCGTCTTGCTGTTTCTTCAAGACGTGACCGCATCCGAGCTTCGCGCCTCCATGGAACGGGTCTTCTTCCACGACATCAGCAATCTGATCATGGGACTGCAGGGAATCTCGCGACACTTGAGCAGCATGGTGGAAGGGAACGCACGGACCCTGGCCCGGCAAGTCCATTCCCTCGCGTCGCGGTTGGCCAACGAGGTGGCCGTCCAAAGGGCGCTTGTGCAGGCCGAGCTGACCGAGTCCCCAATCAAGCCGGAGGAGGTCTCCGTCGAGGAGATCCTCAAGGAGATCAGCGGCGTGTTCGCCGACCATCCGGCGGCGTCGGGCAAGAGAATCTCCCTGCCGAAAGCGTCGTCCCAACTGCGGCTGCGCACCAATCCGTCGCTCCTGGTGAGAATCCTTACCAACATGCTGACAAACGCGTTGGAGGCCAGCGAACCCGGCGGTGAGGTCAAAGTATGGATCGAACCCACAGACGCGAGGATCACGTTCTGTGTCTGGAACAGACAACCCATACCCGAGGACATCGCACGGCGCGTCTTTCAGCGCCATTTCACCACAAAAGGCGAACCGGGCAGAGGCCTGGGTACGTACGCCATGAAACTGCTGGGCGAGAAGTTCCTCGGAGGCCGAGTGGACTTCAGTACGTCGGAATCGGAGGGAACCGTGTTTCGATTGTGCCTGCCGGTGGACTAGCGCAAGAGGCCCGCGCGTCAGCGTGTCCCTCGCCCCAACGCAGTGACCTTCGACGGCGCCCGTAATCATGGTGCCCCTGACCGTCTGAATGCAAAGCATCACGGCAGGTATGGCGGTGTTTCCGCCCGATCACCCTGGATCGTGGCCCTTGCAGATCGCAAGCCCGGGCGGGATCATGACACCCCAGACGGCAACTGACCAGGAGTCACGGTGTGGACGAATACGATCTCATTGAGACTCCCGAGAACGTCGAACTTCAGCGAAGACTGGCCGGCATCGGCACACGTTTCTCCGCCGGCGTGTTGGACAGCATACTCCTGTTCCTGATCTACTGCGTATTCATTGTGACCGTGATGATCGTTCTGCCGTTCAGGCCTCTGGATCTCATCGAAAGTCCCGGGGCCAATGCGTGGGCGCTCGCGGTGCTGATCCTTGTGGGGTTCGCAATCTACTGGGGCTATTTCGCGTTCTTCGAATGGGTGATGAACGGGCAGACCCCCGGAAAACGCGTCATGGAAATCCGCGTTGTGAAGGAAGGTGGCGGTCCCATCGGCTTCCCGGAAATTGCGATCCGCAATCTGTTGCGTGCGGTTGACGGACTCGGCTTCTATGTGGTGGCGGGCATCTCCATGTTCGTCACGAAGAAGGTGCAGCGCCTTGGCGACCTCAGCGCCGGAACGACGGTCATCTCCGAAGAGCAGCGCGATTACCGGGCCAACACGGACAGGCGAAGCAGTATCCAATGGGATTCCGAGGTCGATACGACTCTCTTGCGCGCGAGCGGTCTGAGCGCGAATGAGTATCGCGTGCTGTCGAACTACTGGGTTCGGCGCGAGCAACTCAGCCTCGACGCTCGCCGACAGTTGCTGCCCCGACTGGTCGGCCCCATTCTTCAACGTACGGGTCGAACCGTCGCGAACGACTCGCTGGAAGTCCTGGAGGAACAGGTCCATCGGTGGCTGGCGGGCGTGCCCACGGCGAGACCCGTCGTTCAGGGGCCGTTCGACGAGCAGGAAACGACTCGATGACCCCCGCGAAATTCCTGGAATCACGGCGTCCCGCCTGGGATCGCGTCGAAGAACTGCTGAAGAAGATCGGCCGTGGCGGCGTGGCGCGATTGACGGTCGTCGAACTCCGCGAACTGGCGCGGCTGTATCCGACGATCGCCGTCGACGTCGCCCGCGCAAGGATGCACGGCCTCGACCCGGCGACCCAACAACGGATCAACAATCTCGCCATCGCAACGCACGGCCTGCTTTACCAACGCCGGCGGACACCGCCGGGCAAGGCGATGTGGCAATTCTTCCGCATCGATTATCCACGACTGTTCAGGCGCCTCTGGGCGTTCATGGCTCTCTCCACGGCGGTATTCATCCTGGGTCTGGCGGGTGCTTACACCAGCACGCGATTGCGTCCCTCAACGGCCTATCTCTTCGTGCCGGGATCACTCGATCTGCCTGACGGCCGCCCCGGCGTCTCGGCACGGGACATCAGCGAACGGTTTCGGCAGGCGCCGAACGCACCGATGGCGGCTGGGGTTATGGTCAACAACGTGTCCGTGGCTTTCAATGCCTTTGCCCTGGGTATCACGGCCGGGGTGGGGACCCTCGTCTTCCTGCTCTACAATGCGATGATGCTCGGGGGATTCGCCGGACACTTTGCCAACCATCATCTTCTCTACCATTTCGCGGCCTTCATCCTCCCTCACGGCGCGGTGGAAATTCTGGCGATCCTGATCGCGGCGGCGGCGGGGCTCCGGCTTGGCTTCTCCCTGGCGGTCCCGGGATCATTAACGCGAAAAGCGTCGCTTCGCGAAGGGGCGCGTGATGCCGTACTGCTGGTCCTGGGAACGATACCCATGTTTGTCGTGGCCGGAACGATCGAGGGGTTCGTCACACCGAGCTATCTGCCCGGGAGCGTGAAAATCGTCTTGGGACTGTCCTTGGGCCTGGCGGCCATCGCCTATCTCGCCCTTGTGGGGAGAGAGCCCCAACCGCGGAACGTGACTGCACAGCCCGCGTCGTGAGGTCATAGACGGCGCATGGATTTGATCATCAGATAGCGATTGATCAGTTCCACTGTCAAGGCGGGCGGTTCGACGTCCAGGACGCCGACGCCCTGCCGTCGCATGGCCGCCAGGGCTTTGCGACGACTGTCGAGGACATCCAACGCCACCGCCTTGCTGTAGGGATCCGCGCAGCGAGACAAGGGTTCGTCGGCGACGGCTCGAAGCTCCGGGTTGGACAAGGTCACCGCCAGAGGGAGTTGACGTCGTGCCAAGCTGGTCAGGCAACTGATTACGTCCGCACTGGCCTCATGATCGAGCACGTCCGTCATCAGACAGATCAGACCGCGCCTACGGTGCCGAACGGTCAGGAACCTGGACACAACCGCATAGTCGCTTTCAATGAGTCGCGGCTCGAGTTCATAGAGGGCCCGGGCTACCCGATCGATTCCCTGAATTCGGCGCACGGGCGGCAGATAGCTTTCAATTCGGTTGCTGAACGCAACAAGACTGAACCAGTCGCCCTGTCGCAGGGCAACATAACCCAGCATCAGCGCCGCATTGACCAGGTAATCCAGCCGGCTCATGCGATTGAACTCGCCGGCCGTCGCCCGTCCGACGTCGATGGCGATCAGCACACTCTGTTGACGCTCCGGTTCAAAGTTTTTGACGATCAGTCGCGATCGCTTCGCCGTCGCCTTCCATTCGACGCGAGACATGTCGTCGCCGATCGTGTACTGGCGAAGACTCTCAAATTCGGTCCCCTGGCCGATCTGACGTAACCGTCCCACGCCTTGCTCCAGCATCATCCCTCGACGCAGAAGCAACTCATACCGCCGCACATTGACGAGGTTGGGGAAGACGTGGATGGTTGCGGGAAGCTGCACGGAGAATTGCCGGTACAGCAACCCCAACCTTGGCAGCACCCTCACATCCGCCCGCGAAAGCAGATACCGACCCCGTTGCGTCGCGAGCAGACGGTACTCCAGACGGCAATCCTCGCGAGCCCTGATTCGTGCAACGCACGATGAGGGAATGGCCTCCAGCCGCGCAGGCAAGTCGTCGGCCATACGGATCTCTACCTCTCGTCGGGTGCGGTTCTTGATTTCAAATGCCACACGGGTCGGAACGCCGATGGAAACGCGATTCGGCACGGCTCGCGTAAGGATGATCTGGCTGCGTCTCGGCAGAAACAGGGCGTCCAGCAGGACATAGACCGATACGATGGCCAAATAGACGATACCCGCGGCGGAGAACGCATCGTGGAGTCCGCCCGCCAGAAACATCGGGGCGGCGGCGGCGACCAGCACGACCAGTCGTGGCGTTGGCAGTATCGTCATCGCGGCACTTCGATTCCCTGCAATAACTCCCTGATGCAGTCGTCCGTCGATCGGCCTTCAACCTCGATCTCGGGCAGCAGCAACAGGCGATGCCGCAGGGCGGGGGCAGCCATCGTCTTTACATCATCGGGGGTTACGTAGTCTCGCCCGGCGATCGCCGCCTTCGCCTTGGCGGCCAGCAGCAGCATGACGGCCGCTCGCGGGCTGGCGCCGAGAGACACTTGCGGCAGCGTGCGTGTTGAGCGCACGATTCGCGTGATGTATCGGCGAACCATCTCCTCCGCGCGAATGCGACGGACCGTTTGCCTGAGTTGCACCAGGGTCTCCGGGGTCAGAACGACCTCCAGCCCGGCCGATTCCGGGTTGGCGGCATCAAATCCTCCCTCGGTGCGATCAAGAATCGCCGCTTCCAGGGCTTCGGCCGGATAGTCGACCAGGATCTTTAGCATGAACCGGTCCACCTGGGCCTCCGGCAGAGGATAGGTGCCCTCGAATTCCACGGGGTTCTGCGTGGCGAACACGGTAAAGACGGCCGACATCTCGTGGGTGACGCCGTCGACGGTGACCTGACGCTCCTGCATGGCTTCCAGCAGTGCGGATTGTGTTTTTGCCGGTGCTCGGTTGATTTCGTCGGCCAGCAGGACATCGGTGAAGATCGGGCCCGGCCGGAAGACGAAGTCGCCGGTGGCCGTGTTGTAGATGCTGACCCCGACGATATCCGACGGCATCAGATCGGGCGTGAACTGTACCCGTCGAAAGGCTGCGCCGGTCACGTACGACAGCGCCCGGACCATGAGCGTTTTCGCGGTGCCGGGCACGCCCTCCAACAGCGCGTGACCGCCGGCAAACAATGCCGCCACCATCTGTTCAAGGACCTCTTGCTGTCCCACGACGACCTTGGCCAGTTCACTCGTGACCCGGCGGGCCAGATCATTTGCCTCGGAAATGTTCATCGAGCAATTCCTTTTCCACGTGTGCAAGTCGATCGAGCAGTGCGGACAGGCGCCGGGCCGACACGTGCCCGGTCGCCAGAGCCTGATCGCACTTCTGTAGCACGCTCACATAATGATCGCGCGGGTTGCCCGTCCGGGTGCTCAATCGCCGGGCGATCTCCTCCACCCCCGCGTTCGGCGATATTCCAAACAACTCGGCCACGCGTCGACGGACGTGAGTGAGAATCTGCTCCAAAACGAGCGCCCCGGCGCCGGCCGCCCGGTAAGTCGCGCCGACCGAGTGAACGTACTCCAGCTTCGACCGTCGACGGGTCTTCTCGATTCCCCGCCGCGTGCCGAACCGTCGACCCTTGTAGATCAACCACAGCACTCCGGCGACCATCAGACTCAGCACCGACCAACCGGGACCGGTGTGCAGTAGCAGGAACCCGATGGCTTGCCAACCCGTTTCGTGAGCACCGTATCCGAAATGGTATTCGTCGAAAGCGATTCGCCCGCCCTTTGCGCGCCACCGTGCGAAGGCGGCCAGGTTCGAGGCGAGGATCATGTTGTCGGCTTCACCGATCCGGCCGTTGGCCAGAAAGGAGCTGTCCGCGAGGACGATCACCCAACCCTTCTCGACGCGGCGAGCTGCAATGCGCGTGCCACCGGCGTCCGCGAAGAGGCTGTCGAATTCGGAGGCATCCTCCGATGGGGTGTTGCCGTCCGCCACCAATGCGTGCGGCGTTTCAAACGTCGTCCTGGAAACATCGCTTGCCAGCACGGAAGGTGGCGAGGACCCCGATGTCCCGGACGCGGTCGGCGGAGGCGACGAACCGCCGCCACCCGTCGCGGCGCCCAGGTCGGATGACGTTCCAGTCTCATGCAGAAAAGCCAGGGCCTTTCTGGCAGTACCCGCGCAGATCACCACCCCCCCGTCGCGAACCCAGCGATCCAATGCCAGAAGCTCGTCGTCCTGGAACGGCATGACAGGATTCAAGAGGAATAGCGCATCTACTCCGGCAAGCGTTTCCGCCGAGAGCGGTTGCTCGAAGCGGGTTGTGACAAAACCAAGTCGCTCGAGCAGCGCGTAGTATACGGCCGTGCCCTCGACATTCGTTGAATGACTGGTGCGCAGCGTCAGCCGGCGTTCTTCGTCGCCGCCGCGTAGTCCCCATCCCAACATCACCCCAATGGCCAAGACGGTGAGTATTCCAAGGACGGACAACACAACGATGTCGGACTTATGACTCGAGTTGGACATGGCCGCGAATCCGCCTGAAACCCTCTTCCAGTTCCTGGAAAGTCCGCTCGTCACACGGCTCGCCGCCGTAAATCGTTCGTTCGAAGGCCAAGACAAATCGCCTGAATTCATCTCGGGCCGGGCTGCTCTCGGGAAACTCTCTGATGTAATCGCCGTTGGTCTTGCTTTGGTGAAATCCCAGAATGCGGGCCGTATCCAACCAGTGAAGGAGCGCTGCCATCATTGCGCTCATCGCATCCCGGAATGCACCTTGGCCTGCCAATCGCCTCATGAGCTCAATCAACTCCTCGTAGGACAGCGCCTGATGCCCCTGAGACGCCATCCGCGAGCGGACCCATGCTCCCGATCCGAAACGGCCACTCAAGGCCGACACGATGACCCAGACAATGTGACCCAGGACCACGACCAGCGCAAGGATGCACCATGCGAGAAAGAACCAGCCCAGAAACTCAAGCCATGGCGCGGCAAAACCAAGATTGGGTCCTTTCCAACCTGAAAGCGCGTCCATCAGCCACTGCCAGAACGTCCGGTAAGGGGCAAACTTCGGATCGCTGAGAACCTGACGTGTGGTTTCACGGACGACGTCAGGATGTGGGCGATCGAATCCCGGCCGCGATGCAACCCGTTCCTGCCCCTCCGCAGCAACAAGACGGGCCGTTGCCGATCCGCCGGTCAGCAGTACCACGAGCCAAACGATTCTGGTCTTATACGTTGGGCGCATTGGAAGAGACGGGCAAGGCCTCCGCACTCATCTGCCGTGCCAGCATCTGCAAGTCAAACCCCTCTTTTCGAATTCGCAGGTCGTAGTAGAGTAGGATCATCGCCGCCGCGGGTATCGGTGCGGCCAAGACGTCCGTGGCCATCTCAACCAGGGTCGAGAAGATCAGTCCGGCAGGGCCGCCGGGTTGGAAAAGCACCCTGACGACCATCTCGGCGGCGAACTTGCCGACGGCACCAATGAGGCCTGACAGAAGGCCAACCAGGAACAATACTCCAAGGACCTTGCCTCGATTGCCTGTGGCGAGTTCCTTACTGCGTCTGACCCCCTCCATGACTCCCACATCTTCGATCACAATGACTTGCGTGGTCAGTGCATACCATGCCATGAAGATGACACCGGGAATGATTAACAAGAGGATGCCGAAGCCCACGAATATGCTTACGAGGATGTTGGCGATGATAATCGTCAACACCTTGGGCAGGATGAAACGGTAGGCTGCCCCAACGGTCACGTCATTGCCCAAGTAGGATTCCGAGACGCTCTTGATCAAGGCGGCATTACAGAGCGTCACACCTATCACAAAGAACAACGCACCCAACAATCCCCCAGCGACGGCGAGCATCGCCGCGCCTCCCGATGTTCCCAGATCGGACGTTCCAGTCCTTGCTGCTCCTGTCTGCGCGACACCCGATGTCGAGCCACTCGTCATCGGCACGATGACGGCCAGGGAAATCAATGCCAGCGGAACCTGCACAACCGCGACGATCGTAAGGAACCTGATGAAGTGCTTTTTGTATAGCCTGAACGTCTTGTCGAGGATACCACCAACGGACATCGGCTCGAATTGGACATCTGACATGGACGTACTCCTAAGGACACGCGGTCCTCAAATCGGGCGGAGACGGATCAGGGGTTCATCACCAAGGGCGTGGACAGGCCCACTCGCTCACTCGTGCGTGCCCTAATAAGCTCCTCGAACTCCTATGTCAAGCACGGATATGCGAGGGAAACTCGAGCAAGGTCATTGGCCGGTTGGATTGGGGGTTCGTCGCGATTACCGGTCCTCATCCTATTGCGATGCCGACATGAGGGGTTGGCTCAGGAGAGGCTGCGCTGCTCAATGCAGAGCGGGTCACTTCGCGGGCCCAACCGGATTCGTTGTGTAGTAGAAGTATCCGTCTTCGGCGCCGACGAGAAGGTCGGGCACACCGTTTTTGTCCCAGTCCACGACGGTAGGGCTGGTGTCGTGACCGGCCAGGATGCGGCTATCCACCGGGCCTGTGTCGCGGAAGGTCACAGTGCCCTTGTCGTCCGACACATTTCGGAGAACGCTGACATTCGTGCTGTTGACCAGCAGGTCGATCCGACCGTCGCCGTCCCAATCGGCCAGGCAGAATTTCCGCCGACCGCTTCCGCCCGCGCTCTGGGTGTTCAGGCGCAGCAGACCCGGTTCCTTGAAAGTAACGCCCTGCCGGCCGTCAAAACCCGAAGGTCCTTCGGCACGAAAGATCCGCCTCGGCGGCAGCAGCGTGAGTTGTCCGTCGCGCTTGACCCGCTCGTACAGGGCCAGGTAGCCCTCGTGATCGAGCATGACCAGATCGTTCAGGCCGTCGCGCGTCCAGTCGATGACAACCGGCGTCGTTCGCCACTGGGTGGCAAGTTCCTTTCCACGCGGCTCCCACCACGTCCATGCGGGCTTGGGGGGCTTATCCGGCCACTCGACTTCGACGGACTGCGCGGCACTGAGCTTCGGCGCGGTTCGCGTCCCCACGTTGCGATACCACACGACCTTGCCCCAGATCGAGTTGACGACCAAGTCAAGCAGGCCGTCGTGGTCCCAATCGGCGACGCTGAGCGTCGTGTAGCCCCACTTGGCCTCGCACGGACCCTGAATCGATCCGTTGGGTCCGGCCTGGATCCGGATGACCTTGTCGTCGGCCTCAAAGAGCTTCGGCGCAGCCCACTTGGGCGGGTTGCCGCCGTCGAGGTTCTCGATGAAGCCGATGTATCCTGCCGTGTTGCCACAGACCAGGTCTTCGTCGCCGTCGCCGTCCCAGTCGACGCTGACGGGCGTGACGAGTGCACCGAACTTGACCTCGTCCGCCTGCTGCTTGAAGTACGTCGGCGGCAGGAATTGCGGCATGCCGTCGACGACTTTGCCGGTGTGTTCGATGAAGGCAACCCGGCCGTCTTCTTCGCCGACGATCAGGTCGACGTCGCCGTCGGCATCCCAATCGATCGCCACGACGATCATCATACACAGGTCGGCGTGAAGCAGGCCGTTGCCGTAACGCAGGAACCGACCCGCGGCATACCGCGGTTCCATTCGCGTACCGATGTTCTCGAAGTACGTGAACCGGTCCAGGAACTCGCCGCACATCAGGTCCAGATCACCGTCGCCGTCGAAGTCGGCCAGGTTGGGCGAGGGCGTGCCGTAGACATCGATGGGCTTGCCACCGGCCGTCAGCTTGGCCGCCTCGGCGTACCGGGGCTTGTCGTTCGTGCCGATATTGCGAAGGACGTAGACGAAGCCGTGAAGCGGTCCGCGCGTCCACTCGCCCTTACTGTTGAAGGCGTTGTCCCAGCCGTAGTCGGACCAGTCGTCGATCCCGACAATCAGGTCGATCTTGCCGTCGCCGTCGTAGTCGGCGTATTTCCACTGATTCATTCGGAGGCGATACTTGCGCCGATCGTTCGGCTCGCGGCCTTCCGTGGTGTAGAAGTCGATCCGTGCGGGCAACCGGACGGGCTTGGCGAATCCTTGCGTACGAAATTCGGGGTGCTCCTGCGCGGGCGTCAGGACCCGCGCCTTGCCGTCAACATAGGAGACCTGCGCATTGGCCCCGGCCGGGCCGATCCGCCGGGCCGGCTTGAAGACGGGCATCTTGCCCCCACCGGGGTTCTCAAAGAAGTACGTCCCGTTGTAGGGCTTGTCGGGGCACACGACGACCAGGTCGAGATCGCCGTCGTTGTCGTAATCCATCGGCAGCGGCCAACACCACAGCCCGACACCGAGATCAACGATCAGGCCGGGGTTGTTGTACTTGATCCGCTCTAGCCCGGCGGCCCAGAGCGGTGTGCAGATATACGCCAAGCTCGCCACGCCGAGAATGAGTGTAGCTGTCGGTCCAATGCGTTTGGCCAACATCGCAGCCCTATGCATATGGCCTCCGCTGTGGTGCAATGCGAAAATGACCTCGGACCGGCCGAACCGCCGGTCACCCACCTGACAAGGTATCCCCGAAAGTTCCATCGGAAATACTCTCTCGCCGACGCGCGTGCCCAGGACCTCATTAAGAACCAACTAGTCTACGAGTGGTGGCTCAGCAAGTACTTCTCTTTTACTAGCTGCTCCGAATCGTCGTACCTCCATGGAGGGAACATCGGGGACGAATCTCCACGAGTTGCGGTTTCCTCATCAACGAATCGCTGCAATCATCGTCCGTCTGAACAAAGCACACACCCTGCTCAAGATCCAGATTGCTTAATTGCTGAGGTAAGAGGGCACCAAGGTTCGGAGCAGCGCGTTGCACATATTTGATGGCCGCCAGACTCGGAATCTTAAACATGATGCGGGTAAGCAGGTACTTGAAGACCCGGTCAGGAATGCGTTCCGGAAACTGCGAGGCTAGGACGAAAGACAGGCCATCATGACGAATTTGCGTTATGGCTCTTTCCAGCTCTACGACCAGTTCTTTGGAATCAACGTATTCGTGCGCCTCATCGAATACCACCATCTTATTGACGCCATTGCGGGTGCGGCGCACGAGATCGGTGATCACCAGACACAGCTTCAGTGCATCGGAAGAGGATGCTGCCTGCATCCGCAGATCGACAATGTTCAGAACACCTTCTTTCAACACGTCGCTCCATTCGTAGCACCGCTCGTCGCAGATCCATCTTTCGGCGAAGCTCAACCTGTTCTTGGCGCTGTGTCTCTGCTTATCGCTGAGGCGCTCATCTGTCTGGACATGCTTCTCAAGATTCCTGAATGTCAAGCGGTCTTCGTAGAACAGTCTCTGTATTAAATCACGGATGATCTCCATGTACTCTGATTGCCGGCTCCCCGGCGGGGGCTTCATGAGGATCTCCCAATGTTCGGCTGTCAGCTCGTTTGACCTGAACTGAATAGGATAGGTCCTGAGACCGCAGTACTCGGCCTGACGCCTTCGAAGCTCAGGTTCATAGCCAAAGATGTTCATAGCATCAATGCACATCGGACTCACGCCATAGACCGAGCGCAGCTTCTCAACCTCATCGCTCCTGTCGTTCGGTCGGCTGAAGCCAGAGTATTCGAACCGTGATTCAGGGTTGTGACGATAGTTGAAGGCGACAACGCTCAGGGGCCTCGTCTGCCTGACGAGGCCCGGGCATGACAACAATGCATTCTCAATAAGCACACCCAGCGCGTAAGACTTGCCTGACCCCATGTATCCAAGGACGACTATGCATTGCGGCTTACTTAGTGACACTCCCAGTCGCCGCTTATCGTTCTTCATCAGCCCGAGAATGCCCAGTTGGCTTGCCTCGAGTTCAGTATCCCCGAGTACGACGTCGGCGAGAATTGTGGGCGTGTCACCTTCTCCCTTTGCGGTAACAGCCTGCGCCGTCTGCGTGGATCCGTCGCGTCTCTCCTTCCCCTGTGGGAGACCGATTCGGGTGGATCCAGCGGGGACGATGGATACTGAAAGAGGCTGGCGAGGGAACCAAGCAACGAGGTTGCTCGCGCCGCGAAAGAACTGCGTTCTAGCAAAGAATCCCTCACTTTTGAGGAACTCAACGAACTGTCGCTTGTCAATCTCTCGTCCCTTTGCGGAGAGATCGTGCTCTTCGATGGCTACAAGTGTATCATAGAGGGCGCCAAGGAGAGACGCTTCATCGATTCCTGCATTGATGAATATGCCACCCCGGTTGGTGATATACTGGAGGTACTTCTGGCTTCGGGCACCGATCTGCCTGCATCTACGGTCACGAACGACAAGCAATTTCTTGAATTGCTCCCCCGACTCAAACGTCTTGTTCAGGTTACGGGCGCGAGCAGCAAAGGCGTTCCCCTCGCTGTTCATGACGGCAATGCACAGTGCGTCACCGTCCTTGCCCGCCTTCACAATGAAGTTTGATGGCATGACAAACTTGCCGCAGGCCGCCCTATCGTAAGTGGGCCGCTCGCCTGAGCGATCCAGTACGGTCTGGGTCAAGCTCTTAAGGCGTCCGAAGAAGTCCTCTTCTATAGGAATCTCGGTCCCGTAACTCCGTCGTTGTTCACCCTCGAACCTTGTAAGAGCAGATCGGATAGCTTCTGCTATGTCGTCCTGCGTCACGCTTTCTGCATCCGCTGCGACGACAGTCGATCCAGTCTCCTGATCCAGCCAACCGCCAAACATCCGCCGAGCGTTTTGGATAAAGACCCGCGGTGATACCCGACCGGAAATCAGCTTGCCGACGTCACTCGCCTCAAACGGGTATATGCTGGTCGGCAACTTGTGTGCAATGAACGATGACTCCAAAAGCTTCTCCAAGAGATGGGTAGCGTGCTGAGGTCCGAGGGGTTCCAGTTCCGCCTTCTCCTGTGCTATGCGTTGAGCAGCGCTCTCGTCCAGAACTGGTTGAAACCAGGAATTCCAGAGCGAAGGGAAGATACAGGTAAGAACCAGGAGATTGGGGGTCATGGTGAAGATTTCCCGAAGGATATCCCCTAGTGCGCGGGTGAGACGTTTCTCATCACGTAGACCCTCAAGTTGGTCGAATGCCAGGATCAGCGGTTGATAGTGCGTCGACAAGGTTCCGATGGTTCGGATGGCACGAAGGGCTTGGTCTTCGCGTTGCTTCTGAACTGAGACATCAGATGATTCTTCGGTAATGGAAACCCAAGATGGCGGGAGACGCATCTGGTCCGCCTCTTCGGAATCGATATCCTGACCGGACAGCCACGACAGGAGCATTCGCTTCCGATCTTCACGCGACACGAAGCAATACGTTATTAGAACTCTCGCGATGAGCTGGTCCACATCCGGATGGGTTACCTGAAGGTACTGCAATGTCCGTTTGCGTATGATCCTCACGTTGGATGACCGCTTTTCGCCCTCACCCAACATTTCAAACAGGTTATAGGGATTGCTCCGTAGAGACTTTATCCATCGTTGCCTTTGTTCAACGTCAGTACCATCTTGAACGTCCCGCTCGAAGCCGGGGATCAGCACATTTGAGAACACATGGGCCAGAAGGTCATCAAGTTGAGACCGGGGTTTTCCGCTGGTCGGGACTGTACGAGCCAAGCTGTTGACGATATTAGACCACACATGTTGTGCCACTGCGTCTTCGTTGTTCGGCTTCCTCACAAACAAGATGTGGTTCGTTCCCGACAGGTTCTTGGCCACGCGCATCAGTAGGTGGGTCTTGCCTGTGCCAGCCTCCCCTAACACCAGTATCCCTCTGGATTTCGCGCCCTCTTGCGAGTGGTCCTGCGAGATCTGCTTCAGACTGCGGACGATTCGGCGGTAGGCTGCATCGTTGTAACTGGGTAGGTCGGGAACGTCATCCCAAGGGGTATCGACCCTGTCTGTGAACTTCGGGGGATCCTCCTCCAGGAGGGGACGGTACTGATTGGACTGGTCAAGATCCACTGTCACCTT
The DNA here is from genome assembly GCA_964596165.1 of uncultured Planctomycetales bacterium. GTDB lineage: Bacteria > Planctomycetota > Phycisphaerae > UBA1845 > JAFGLZ01 > CAYUQT01. The sequence goes on from CAZQTW010000052.1 coordinate 16,432, forward strand.
CTCTTTCGGGGGTGTTATAGCTGTCTCTTACAGCGCGATCTTGAAAGAAACAAGACGGTCTCAGAGGCGATAGGCATCCTATCGCAATCTTACCTTCGATCAGACGGCACTAAACGACTACTGCATAATAAGCACTCATGCCACGACGCCGTCCGCATCTGGAAGTATATGAAGAAGTCGGAGCCAAGCAATGTGCGTATTGTTGATCGGCAACCTCCCGCGTGGTGTACCGAGGATAGATGCGGCACCTTACCTGACCTCGCCATTCGAGCGTACGCCGGGATCACATGGCCCGCATTCTATGTCTCGCCAGACATCTGGGTGATCAAGTCCCGGACGTGCTCATGTACACCACGGGCATCGGCCAAGGCTTGAACTCGGTCAAGGGGCGCGCTCTCCCGTCGGGTGGATGCGGTCGTTTCATATCGTGTGCGCACGGCAAAAACCGAGTAAGCGGCCAAGCGTCGGAAGCGTTCGACAGCCTGCCCGTTTTCGGTCAGGGTCTCCAACAAGAGGCTCAGATCGTGGATGAAGGGGTATTCGGCGCCGACGGCGGTTATCCAGGCCTTCAACGACTTCTCAATGGCCTGCTGCACGTGGAACCCGACGATCGCATCGTCCAATTCCGCGATGTCCTTGACGAGCTCGACGGCACGAAGATCCCTTGCGGCAACCGCCAACATGCGTCGGGCCTCATCGAGGTCGTTCATACACCACCACGCCCTCCCGGCTGGCCCTACCGATCACATGATTCCGACTGTTCCGCCACTCGTTGAACTCATCCTCCCCATACAGCAACAAGTCGGTTGGGGGACGGCGCAGAGACACCATGTCCACATAGACTTCGCCGAGCCGCCTTGTCGCGTCGGGTCGATTGCTATCCTCTATGATCAGCAGGTCAATATCAGAATCCGGCCGGGCGTCACCCCGGGCGCGGGAGCCGAAGAGGATGACCTTGCGCGGATCAATCCTGCCCACAATGAGCTGGATGATTCGCTGAAGCACCGGGTCCTGGGTAACGACCATCACAGACCTCCGGCATTCTCCTTGAGTCATTCTAGCAGACGGATAGGCACAGGGAAACGATCGACGAAGCTTCCCATTTCCAGTCTGTATTCTGTCCGCCCCGGACATGAGCCAAGCACTCCACTCCTCTCGGCCACCTGACTCTTCATTGCCTATCTGCAGCGTGCAACCGCCGGCAACTCGCAGCCAACGATCGACTCTCATCCCTTCTTCGCCCCGCCTCGCTGTGCCGGCTTCGCGCGGGGCGCTTCAGGATTTGTGTCCTTGTACAACTCCTGGAGCCGCTTTAGTTCGGCCTTCAGTTCCTTTACGGTGTCGGCATAGGCCGGATCGTCGTAGACGCTCTTAAGTTCGTCCGTGTCCTTCTGCAGATCGAACAGCTCCCACTCCTTGAGCTGATAGTAGTAGATGAGCTTGTAACGGTCGGTCCGCACGCCGTAGTGGCGGGGAACCATGTGGACGGCCGGGTACTCATAGTAGTGATAATAGATGCTCTTGCGCCAGTCGGCCGGGGCCTGACCCCTGAGCAAGGGGACCAGCGACTGGCCCTGCATGTCCTTGGGAATCTCGACGCCGGCGATATCCAGGAACGTCTCGGCGAAATCCAGATTCTGGACCAGGTGCCCGTCCGTCGAGCCCGGCTCGATCACGCCCGGCCAACGAATGATCAACGGCATCCTCAGCGACTCTTCGTACATCCACCGCTTGTCGAACCAACCGTGATCGCCGAGATAGAAGCCCTGGTCGCTGCTGTAAATGACGACCGTGTTCTTCGCCAGGCCCGATTCGTCGAGGTACTTGAGCATCCGGCCGATGTTGTCGTCCACGGAGGCGATGCACCGGAGATAGTCCTTGATGTATCGCTGATACTTCCAGCGGAGCAGGTCGTCGCCCTTGAGGTTGGCCTTGCGGAAGGCGTCGTTTCTCGGCTCATAGAAGGCCTTCCAGGCGCTGAGCTGTTCGGGATTCATGTCACCCGACGGCTTGAACTTGAGGTCCAGGTCGGTCAGGTGCCGGGCGAGGGTCATCTCCTGAGTCTTGCAGCCGCTGTTGCGGTTCGACCAGTCGTCGAAGAGCGTCGGGGGCTCCGGTATCGTCACGTCGTCGTACATCGCCATGTGCTTCGGGTCGGGCTGCCACTCGCGGTGTGGCGCCTTGTGCTGGCACATCATCATGAACGGTTTTGACGTGTCCCGTTTGTTCCGAATCCAATCCAAGGTCATGTCGGTGATGATGTCCGTTGTGTAGCCGGTGTGCTCTTCGCGACCCGCGGCCGTCTTGAACGCGGGGTTGTAGTACGGTCCCTGGCCATACAAGACCTTCCAGTAGTCAAAGCCCTGCGGGTCGGACACCAGGTGCCACTTGCCGACAATGGCCGTCTGATAGCCGGCCTTCCGGAGCAACTTGGGAAATGTCTGCTGCGAGCCGTCGAAGACCACGCTGTTGTCGATCATGCCGTTGAGGTGGCTGTGCTTGCCGGTCTGGATCACCGCGCGGCTCGGCGCACAGATCGAGTTCGTACAGAAACAGTTTCGGAAGAGCATCCCTTCGCTGGCCAGCCGGTCCATGTTCGGCGTCTTGTTGATCTTCGATCCGTACGCGCTGATGGCGTGCGAGGCGTGGTCGTCGGTAAAGATGAAGAGAATGTTCGGTCGTGCGCCGGGCTTTGCGTCGTCGGCCGCGAGGAGAGAATGACTCGCGCCGTCGAACGCGATCAGGCCCACTGCGTATGCCAGGACGCTCCTGAGAAATCGAAACACGTGATCGTTCACGGTCGTCTCCTGCGAAATCGTCGTCGCCCGCAGAAAGGATGATGGCGGTCCCCTGCGGACTGGATAGGGACCAACCCGGACAATGCAAAGCTTACATAAAAGCGCCGTACGCGGGAAGAATCTCGGTGGGAATGCTTCGGAACACGGAGGATGATGGTGGCTGTGTTGGTGGTGCCGGCGGCGCTGTGATACGCTGCCGTCCTCTCGGCCGTACAACTTGCATGGGGCGGTTTTCGCGGTCTTCTGAAACGCAGAATGGAGGTCGACCGTGGCCAGGCGCGACACACGAGGCCTACAGCGCCACGCGCGTCATGGGCACGGGCATCGCCACCGGCCAGGCCGCCGGCACCGCCGCCGCACTGGCATTGAAGCAGAAGAAGACGACTCGCCAGCTCCGCGTTGCCGAATTGCAGGAGGCCCTCCGTTCGCAGGGAGTCGTCATCTAGACTGCCTCCAGGTTGGCACGGACGTGAAGGCCAAATGACCCCCTCTTCGCCGGTGGGCAATCACACCCCCGGGCCTGTTGACCATATGGGTGGCAGCGGGTCATAATCCACCTATGATAGACTGCGATCGGCCCTAGAATGGCTAGGGATGGTCCGCGTCGGACCGCGTATGTCCATCGTGCGAACCCGTTGGAGGCTTGCTCATCATGGAGAACGTCCCAAGTGAACCGAACGCTTCTCAGGTGGCGCCGCCAACGGTTCCGAGTACCCTTCCCGTGGCGGTACCGCAAAGCAAATGGCCCGCCGTGATCGGCATCATTGCCATCGTGTGGGCCGCTTTGGGCTTGCTGGGCGCTATCGGGGGACTTGCCTCTACCGGACTGATTGACTTCTCCGGTCCGCAAATGCCCAAAGGCAGGGCGGCCGAAATGCTCAAGTCCTGGACGTGGATGAGTTCCGTCATCGGGCTTGTTCTCGGGGCGTTGTTGTTGGCCACCGGAATCGGGCTGCTCAGTCGTCGCCGCTGGTCCCGGAAGACGGGTATGGCGTGGGCGATCACCAACCTTCCGCTTGTGCTTGCCGGTACGTTCGTGACGAACCGGATGATGGAGTCCACGTTCGAGACCATGAGTCAGGACCCGAATCTGGCCGGTATGCCCGCCGGCATCGCGAGGGCTTCCGCCGGCCTCGGATTCGCGGTGGGAATCTGCTGGGGATGGGCAATCCCACTCTTCCTGCTGATTTGGCTCCTGCGAGGAAAGATCAAGGCAGAGATGGCCACGTGGAGGTGATGAGTAACCCGGTCCATTGAAGTCTACGAAGTCTGCCCACGCTGGGTCGCTGACGAGCTATGCGGTGCAAGACTTGCGACTATCGATTGTGGAACATCCGTTCCCGACAGTGTCCCGAGTGCGGTGCAGCATTCCGCCCCAGCGACTTCGAGTTCGTGCCCAACAGCGTTCAGTTCCGCTGTCCCCACTGCGACCAGGCCTACTACGGCACGGGCCCTAAGGGGCATCTTGTCCCAATTGAATTCGACTGCGTTGCCTGCCGTCGGCATATCCACATGGACGAGATGCTCTTACTCCCAACCGAAGGGATCCAGGAGGAACAGACTCAGACTGAGCTGCTGCCCTGGCTCAACCGAAGGCAATTGGGCGGGGCCAAGGCTTGGTTCCGAACGGTCGTGGGGGCCATGACGAGTCCCGCTCGGATGATGGGTATGTTGCCCCCGAACAGCTCGACGGGGCAAGCATGGTGGTTCGCCGTCCTGACCAATATCGTCTCCTTCTTGGGTTTCCTGCCTTTGGTGGCCCTGAGCATCATCATGCCGTTGGTCATCATGAGAAGGTTCGCCGGTCCCGGACCCTTAGCCGGGCTGCTAGGACTGGGCGGCATCTTGGGCGCATGTGTCGGCATAGCGCTGATGCTGGCCGGATGCGTGTTTCTTATCACCGCGACTGTCCTGATCTGGGGCGCAGTCAGCCACGGTCTGCTTCGCCTCCTCGGTGCCACAGCGTCAGGCATCGGTCGAACGATCCAGGCAATCTGCTACAGCTCCGGCGCCAACGCGATCACCGCAATCCCATGCCTGGGCCTCTATTTCGGCTGGGCTTGGTGGCTTTTCAGCGCGGTGCTGATGGTTGCCCGCGGCCAGAGAGTATCTGGGGCCCGCGCCGCCTTCGCCGTAACGCTTCTTCCAGCGACCTGCCTGGTTACCCTTGCCGGGTTGTTCTGGGCACTTCTGTGGCCTCAGGTCACGGCGATGAGCTCCTTGGTGGCCACCACGACCGGACCGGCCGGCGTAAGACAGATCTCGATGCTGCAAGTCCAGACCCTTCAGCTCAAGTTGAAGGCCTACGCTGTCCGCCACGCCGGGTGCGGGCCCGCGCATGCCGCCGAGCTGCTCGATCCTGAGGAGGCCTCCCCGTACCTGTTTATTGCCCATGGGTCCCAGACAAAGGAAGACAGGGTTCCCATGAGTAATACAACGCTGCAGCGATTCAGCGAACTCTCGCCTGCGGGCCGTGAGAAGCTCTGCCGGGCGGCCGCCGAGCAACTCCCGAAGAGCACGATCGCGCATCGTCTCGGCGACTACGTGTTCACCTATCACGGGATCGATCTGATCAACCCGCCGGACCCCAAGCTCTGGGTCGTGATCCTCTCACCGGATCCCGCCTTCAACGCATCAGGGGCCGGGCTCGGTACCGTCATTGTCGCTCCCATCGGTCGCACGGACGCGGAATTGATCGCGACCGAGGAATTCTCCAATCGCTTGGCCGAACAAAATGTCCTCCGTGCCAAGTGCGGCCTGGCGCCCTTGCCCGACCCTAACACCATAACGCACGCACGACCTGCCACCGCGTCTGCCCCGGCTGCGTCCGAATCCTCCCGATAGAGGCGGGTAGGCTGAACCGGAACACGTCTGATCGCCCTTGGCGAATCCGATCACAGCCGATAACCTGCCCAGAGCCGACGCAATGAGACCCGCATCTCCAACGGAGGTGAGTGAAACATGGTGCCCTCAATGATTCTTTCCGCCTTGTTGACGATTCACCTATTCGCAAGTCAGGCCTCGGGCTTGGCTCAGGACATCAAGAACGGCGGCTTCGAGGCGGCCGAGGTCTCCCAGGACGGAAAAGACACCTTCCGAATTGACTCGTGGGAGTCGTGGCCAAAGGCGTGGTCGTCGAGTCCCGGCAAGCAGGCGACCACCAACCCGACGGCAAAGCAGCCCTATCCTTCCGTTCCCGAAGGCAAACGCTATGTCATGCTGGTCCTGAGGAAGGGCAAGGTAAGTTCGACATGGATCTGCCAAGCCCTCGGTCGCGTGGACCCACAGGACATCGGTAAGGTCTATGTGGCCACCGTGGACGCGGGCGCCCGTTTTCAAGATGCCGGCAAACTCGCGGAACTGGAAGTGGGATTTCGCACGGGGGCCGGACGCGAGACGCCCGGTGATCCGCTCGGACAGCAGGGGCGGTACCCGCTCCTCAACGGACAGGCCATGCAACCGGTATCGGGCTGGTTCGCACCCTCAGAAGAGGATAAGGGCAAGACGGTATGGCTGGTCATCCGTCTTGCCGGCGTGTCGATTTGCAGTGATTCCGACCAGTATCTGATCGACAACGTGCGGCTGACGGCGGGGCCGGCGGACCGCCTTGGGACCCTCCTGTCGACCCTGCCGAGGGCTCGAGCATCGCTGCTGGCCGTCCGATTGTGGCGACAGAAGGGCATGCTGCCCGAGGACATGATGAAGAACTACCTGGTCGCGATGCTCGACCAGGCACAGAGGAAGTGGCGGGAGGACTACGAGCAGCGCAAGACACCCGAACAGATCGCCCAGTATCAGGAGCGGCTGCGGAAGCAGTTTACCCAGGCGGTCGGTGGGTTCCCCGAGCGCACGCCGCTCAATGGCCGGGTCGTCGGGGCGGTGGAGAAGACGGGCTACCGGGTCGAAAAGGTCATCTTCGACAGCCAGCCCAACCACAGCGTCACGGCGGCACTCTTTCTGCCGGATGCCAATCGATTCCAACCGCCGTATCCGGGCATTCTTGTGCCCTGCGGGCATTCCGCCACCGGCAAGGCGATGGACGTCTATCAGAAGGCATGCGCCCTGGCCGCGCTGAACGGACTGGCCGCACTGATCTTCGATCCGATCGATCAGGGCGAGCGGCACCAGTTGATCGACGAAAACGGCAAGGGCCGCCTGTCCGGGACGAGCGGGCACAATATGGTAGCCGCCGGGTCGATCCTCCTCGGCCGCAACACCGCGCGATTCGAGATCTGGGACGGCATGCGCGGCATCGACTACCTGCAATCGCGACCCGACGTCGACCCCCAGCGAATCGGCTGCATGGGCAACAGCGGCGGCGGAACCCAGACTGCTTATCTCATGTCGCTCGACGAGCGGATCGCCTGTGCATCGCCAAGCTGCTACATTTGCAGCCTCTACGGGCGCTTGATCCGGAACTACGACCCGCAGGATGCCGAGCAGAACATCTACGGACAGTTGGCCTGGGGCATGGACCACGTGGACTACTGCATGATGCGGGCACCCAAGCCGACGCTATTGTGCACGGCCACCAGGGACTACTTCAATATCGAGGACGCGTGGGCAAGCTTCCGCGACGCCAAACGCCTCTACACCCGCATGGGCTTCCCGGAGCGGATGTCGCTGGTCGAGACCGACGAGCCGCACGGGTATTCGCTGCACCTGCGACAAGGGGCCGTCCGCTGGATGATGCGGTGGCTGCTGGGCAGAGACGAGGCGATCACCGAACCCGCCGACCTTAAGGTGCTCACCGAAGAAGAGATCCGCTGCACGCCCAAGGGCGAAGTCCTGCTGATGGAAGGCCAGCGATCCGTCTATGATCTCAACCGCGACTGTGAGAGGAATCTGTCGGCGAAACGAAAGCAACTCTGGGATTCCACGCCTCAGGCGGATCTGTTGAAACGCATTCGCGAGATGACCGGCATTCGTGAAGCAAAAGCGCTTCCGAAGCTCAAGGCCGAGAAGATCGGCAGTGAACCCGGCAACGGATACCGCGCGGATCATTACGTACTGGTTCCCGAAGAGGGAATCTATCTGCCCGCCTTGCTCTTCGTGCCGCAGGGCGAACAGACTCGGCAGGCTGTGCTGTACGTGCACTCCGACGGCAAAGATGCCGACATCGAGGTGCCGCGAAGGTTGGCCGCATCGGGCAAAGCCGTCCTGGCGGTGGACATCCGGGGAATCGGCGAAACACAATCACCTCCGCGAGCCTACTTCGCGATGCCCAATCATGGTCGGGACGCTCAGGACTTCTATACGGCCTATCTGCTGGGACGCTGCTACCTCGGCATGCGCGTCGAGGACATCCTCGCGTGCGCGATGTGGCTCGCGCAAAACGGATCGTCCGCGAAGGCGTCACCGGTTCACTTGGTGGCCATCGGTCCGCTGGGCGTGGCGGCGCTTCATGCAGCCGCACTGGAACCGAACTTGTTCGCCTCCGTCAAACTCGTTCGGACACTGACCGCCTGGTCCAACGTAGTCGAGCAGGGATACGTCAAAACGCCGTATTCGTGCATGGTGCACGGGGCGCTGACGCTCTACGACCTGCCGGACTTGGTCGGCCTTCTCGGAAACCGACTCACGACGGAACAACCCCTCGATGCACTGGGTCGTCCGGCAGACAACCGGTGATAGCGCACCGACTGGCCTGCATGGTTCAATTCGCCGCAAATCTGTTGAACGGCGACCCACAAATGGCGACAATGTGTCGTAGGGTGATGTCGGCGGTGGCCGGCTCTGGCTTCCGGCCGCCATTGGCGCATCCCTCTGCGACGCAAATCGATCGATCGCCGACCGTGGGCAAGAAGACCCACACAATGAGCCGATGTCAATCCGCCCGGGTGCCGGGACCCGGCCCGGCAACGGGGGTTTTTGGGGTTACCGGGGTTCTCTTTTGCGGGCGGCAGTGGCCGCGTGAGGAGTCTGGGATGAGCGCAGATCCGAGACGTGCGCATCCGCGTTTCAAGGATGATCGCCGTGTGTGTCGTGCCCGCTTGGAGGAGGAGACCGGAGGCACGGTCGAGCTCAGTGTGATCGACATGAGCGCCGGCGGGGCGGCACTCTGTGGCCTCAAGGACACATCCAACATCCCCAATGTGCCCCATGGACGACTCAAACGGGGGCACATCAGCTTCAAGGTGCCGTCGGGGGCAAAGGGCAAGACCACCAAGACAGTCGACGTGGGCACATACGACGTCGTTCGAGAATGGCCACGAGGCTTGGGCAACGACGCCGGCGTGGCGGTCAGATTCAACAAGCCTCGCAAGGAATGGCTGAAGCTTATGGAAGATCAGCGATTCCTGGCGAACCTGTAAACGACCGGCGCACCGCCGACCTCACGTTTGCGTAACATGCAGCACAAAACGGAAGGGGTAATATCGTGCCTGCAGGGCGCAGCGGTCACTTCGTATCCAGAATGCCTTCCGGTTGCACTTTTCGGGATTCGGCAACATCCCATTCTTGCATCGCTATTACCGACCCGTGATTTGCCTACGGCGGGCGGATGCCATCAAACGCCGTCTTCACAGGCTGTAACCGGGGCTATTCAAGTGGATCCCCTTCGGGGATAGGCACGCGCTTACGACGCCAATTCGCCGGCGGACACGCGCAGCCCGACCTGAAAGGCCGGGACGTTGCTGGACGTCTAGTCTTTCAGTTCCCCAACAGGAAACAATATGAGTAGCCGTGGGTGCAACCCACGGTTCCGGACGACCCGTATCATCACCCGACCTCGAAGGGGTGGCACAGACAGCCCCCCCCCTCGCACTCAATCATAGCCGGATCATGGTTCCGCTTCGTGTGTCATGTCCAAGCCGAAGGCGCGGGCATGCGATGGATCGGTGCCCCGCATGCTCGCGTCTTGCTTTCGCTTTGCTTGGGCATGGCACCCGACGAAATATCACGCTGCCGCGACTTGCCTGATACACCCAATGACCCTCGAATCACGACTCGCCCATCGCCCCGCAGATGGGGCTCGATTAGGATATGCGACGCTTCCTCGGAACGGTTTGGCGGACTGGGCCCAATGACAGCCGACGCATCGCAACAACGAATCGAAGCCGCACTTGTCAGCGCGTCCGACACGCGCGTGCTGCAATTGGGCAAGCGAGCAATCGACGAGGCCGGACGCATATTCACGGCATGCTTCGGGTCACGCCCGGCCGTCATCGTGGCGGATCCCAACACGTTCGCGGCGGCCGGACGAAGAGTCGTCGACACGCTAAGGGCCGCAAGCATAAACGTGGCCGGACCCCTCATTCTGGACGAGCCCGACCTCCACGCCCACTACCACCACGTGGAATTCCTTCGACAACACATTGCGACAGGCGATGTAATCCCGGTGGCCGTCGGGTCGGGAACGATCAATGACCTGACCAAACTGGCGGCACATCTTTGCGACCGGCCATACATGGCCGTCGCCACCGCGGCCTCGATGGACGGCTACACCGCGTTCGGAGCCTCCGTAACCCGCCACGGCTCGAAGCAGACCTTCTTCTGCCCCGCGCCGACCGCTGTGATCGCCGATCTGGACGTTATTTGCCACGCCCCGGCCGAACTGAATTCCGCTGGCTATGCAGACCTCCTAGCCAAGGTAACGGCCGGCGCCGACTGGATCATCGCTGACGCACTGGGATGCGAGGCGATCGATCCGCAGGCATGGTCCCTCGTGCAAGACCGCCTGCGATCGTGGACGGCCAACCCCGAGGCCGTCCGCCGGGGCGACGAACAGGCACTCGCGGGCCTCATCGAGGGGCTGCTCATGACCGGCTTCGCCATGCAGTGGTGCAAATCCAGCCGCCCTGCTTCGGGATCCGAACACCAATTCAGCCACCTGTGGGACATGCAGGACCACCGGCACAATGGCCGCATCCCGTTTCATGGTTGGAAGGTGGGCATCGGCACGCTGGCGTCTGCGGCGCTCTACGAAGAGTTGTTGCGACGCCCGTTGGGCGAGCTCGATGCATCCCGTGTCGTCGCCGCCTGGCCAACGGTTGAAACACTACACGGAGAAATTTTGCGCACACACACGCGGCCCGATTTGCAGGCCGTTGCCTGGCAGGAGAGCCAAGCGAAGTACGTCGCGCCGGACGAGCTGACCCGGCGATTGGAGCGGCTCAAGGCGGCATGGCCCGCGTTGCGCGATCGACTTGGCAGACAACTGGTCCCCTCAAATGAGATCCGGCAGATGCTGCGCGAGGCGGGGGCACCGCACGAATCCGAACAGATCGGCATCGACCGGCCCCGGCTGCGCCGCAGCTACATCGAGGCGCAACAGATTCGACGCCGGTTCACCGTCCTGGATCTGGCCGCGCAGACCGGCTTGACGTCCCAATGCCTCGACGCGATTTTCGGGGCCGACGGCCCGTGGGGCGGTACACGAAGAGCTTGAGGACGCCGCGATGCTCACGCGGATGATCAGCCTGTTGCGCCCTGCCCCGCCGGCCGAGCCGATCGGCGACGCCGATCAGGTGCGCAGCGATTACCGCCGTTGGCGGTGGCGGATCCTCTACGCCAGCCTCATTGGCTACGCCCTCTTCTATGTCGTGCGCAAGAACCTTTCGGTGGCCATGCCCGAAATGGTGCGCGACCTCGGGATCTCCAAGACGGATCTCGGCATCTTCCTCACGCTGCATGGCCTGTGCTACGGCGTGTCGAAGTTCGCCAACGGGTTGCTGGGCGATCGAACCAACGCCCGCTATTTCATGGCGCTGGGGTTGGTCTGTACGGCGGCGGCCAACGTGGTCTTCGGCCTCAGCAGCGCGGTGACAGTCCTCGGCATAGTCTGGCTGCTCAACGGCTGGTTTCAGGGGATGGGTTTTCCGCCTTGCGCGCGGAGCCTCACACACTGGTTCGGCCCCCGCGAGCGCGGCACGATCTTCGCCATCTGGAATACGTCGCATTCCATGGGAGCGGCCCTGGCGCTGGTTCTGTGCGGGTTCCTGGTCGGCGGGAGTTGGCGGCTGTGCTTCCTGGTACCGGCGCTGCTCGGCGTCGCCGGTGCCGTATTCCTCGTCAATCGTCTCCGTGACACGCCGCAGTCGCTCGGGCTTCCGTCCATCGAGGACTACCTCGGCGAACGCGAGGTGACACACGAGGACGAAGGCGAAGGCCCGGCCGACGACTTCCGCCGTTTCGTCATCCGCCAGGTCTTCCTCAATCGAACCGTCTGGATCGTCAGCCTGGCGAACTTCTTCGTGTACACGGTGCGCTACGCGGTGCTCGATTGGGGCCCCACATTCCTCACCGAAACCCGCGGCATCCGCCTGCAACATGCCAGTTGGACCGTGGCGGCCTACGAGGTCACGGGGATCCTCGGCATGCTGGCCAGCGGCTGGATGACCGACAGGGTCTTCAAGGGCCGAGGCGGCAGGGCGTGCTGCTTCTGCATGCTGATGTGCGGTGTCTGCATGTACCTGTTCTGGCGGTTTCCGCTGAACGCGGCGATCAGCACCGTGCTCCTTTGCGGCGTCGGGTTCTTCATCTACGGTCCGCAGTGTCTGGTCGGAGTCATAGCGGCGAACGCTGCCACCCGTCGGGCGGCAGCTACAGCCATCGGCTTGACCGGCCTGTTCGGCTATCTCAGCGGTGTCCTGTCGGGCTGGGGTCTAGGGCGCATCGCGGACACGAGCGGCTGGGACCCCGTATTCCAGACGCTCATCGCCGCAGCGGTCGTAGCAAGTGCACTGTTCGCCCTGTGCTGGAACGCCGGTCAAGGTCTTGCCCGCAACGTATCGGAGCGGTGCTCTGATTCACGTTCCGGTTAGACGCGAACTGTTCCGGGCCCATGCCCCGCCGATGCGGCGCGTTCTGGAAGCCGGAACAACAGACTGCCCGTCAAGAGCGACACCGGTGGAACAGTCATGCGGGACTCTTCCCCGCCGCCGTTGCGCGTCCCCTTCCATCGGGACGGCAAGGCGGCTACGCTGATGACCGCGATTTCAATCGGGGAAAACGTTCAACCCTGGAGGACCGGCAGTGTTCGAACATCCATGTTTCGTTCGCAGGCTCTTGCTTGTCGCGTTCCTGGCCGGCGTTGCCCGGGCGGAAAGGATTCCCGATGCGGCATCGAAGATCGTCCCACCGACACCCGAGTGGTCGGCAACGGTCACGAGGAACGCGCCCGACAAGCCGACGGCCAAAGCACCCGAGCGCAAGCTACTGGTTTTCTCGCTTCGAACCGGCTTTGACCACAAAGTCATGCCGTACGTGGACCGCGTCTTCGAGATCCTCGGCCGAAAATCCGGCGCGTTCACCACGACCGTGTCGGTGGATATCGAAGATCTGACGCCGGCCCGACTGGCCCCGTACGACGTGCTTGTCCTTAACAACAACTGCTCGGTCGGCCCGCGCCGAAACCTGTTGCTCGACGAATTGGAGCGCAACCGGAAGTACGGCGGCATGACGACGCAGGAGCGCCGGTCAAAGTCGGACGCACTGGAGAAGTCGATGCTGGATTTCGTCGCCGGCGGCAAGGGACTCGTCGCCATACACGGCGCGCCGACGATCTTGAACAACTCGCCGGAGTTCACGAGTATGATCGGGGCGGCGTTTGACTACCATCCGCCGGATCAAGAGGTGACCGTTCGCACGGTTGACCCGAGCCATCCGCTCGTCGCGGCATTCCGCGGCAAGGAGCCCTTCATCCACCGGGACGAACCCTACTGCTTCACGGGCGCCTACGAGAAGTTCGACTTCCGTCCGCTTCTGGTAATGGAGACTCAAGGCCTGAAGGACCCCAAGGGCCGTGCCGGCAATAAGGTCCGCTACGTGGCCTGGGTCAAGCCGTACCACAAGGGCCGTGTCTTCTATTGCTCGCCAAGCCACTTCCCGGAAAGCTACACGAGCGCCACGCTCCTGCAGTTCATCCTGGACGGTACCCAATACGCCGCCGGCGACTTGAAGTGCGACGACTCGAAACCGTAGGCATGATGTACAGGAGCCGAACCCCGCGGATCCCGGTCGGCGGCCTCATGCCGGAATCTCATTCCGGCGCCTCGCCGGAAAGTCTCGCCCCACCGCGAAGCGCTGCGCCGCCGGCGGAATCTCATACCACCCGGCCTTTTCTGAAGACACCTCCCGGCCGCCGTGGGCACGCCGGCCATGGGACACCGGCTTTTCTTCAACTTCCCGTTGAAAACGGAACGGTTGCCGGCCTATTAGTTCTTGTCGGGATGTGTTCGGCCGCGACCGGTGGAATGAGCGCGCAGAGAATCCAACGACCTACCGGCCGAAAACAGCGACCGCAATACGCGGATGGGCAAGAGGAGCGCCGGCAATACCAGGGTATCAACCCCGAGGTCGCGGCCGCCGAGGTTCACCGGCATGGGGACGACCATCATTCGCCCCTGCCGAACACACGAGGGAGACGGTAATGAGAGTAATGAGAGTGATGAAAGGCAAGAGAGGGTCCAGAGTGGTCTCGATCGGCGTCGTCGCGCTGGCGGCGGCCAAGACGCTTATTGCCGGGTCGATCTACATCCCCAACCACTCGTTTGAGAGCCCGGTCGTGCCCTACGTCTTCCCCTATGTCTCTCTGATCATCGGTGACTGGCAGCGGGAACCCGCCCCGGCATACTGGACCCAATTGGGGTATACGGTTGGCGACTGGAACCAGTGCTCGGGCACGTTCATCAACACGCCGTTCGATGGACAAGGCAATCCCGCACCACTGATTGACAATCTTGACGGCAACCAGGCGGCCTTCATGTTTCCCTGGCCCGGACAGGGGCTTTGGCAGACACTGAGCGCGGAGTACAAGGTCGGCATGTCATATCACTTGACGGTGGGTATCCAGGGCGGCGGGACGATGCTGCTGGATGTGCCGATGGAGATTCGCCTATTCTACGAGGATGCCGGCGGCAATCGCCTGACCGTGGGTGCTATGGAAATCCTCAACACCAACCCACCCAACACGAAGGTGACGCATCTTCCGGAGTACACCCTGATAGTCCCGGAGGTCGCGGCTACGGACGCTTGGGCCGGACGGCCGATGGGTGTCGAAATCATCTCCACGGCCGGCATGGAGGTCTTCCAGACCTTCGGCTATCAGCAATGGGAGTTCGACAACGTGCGGCTGACGGAAGTACCGGAGCCAGCCTCGGCGCTGTTGCTGACCGCCGGTCTGTGGGCCGTCCTGGCGAGGAAACGCCGCTCTCTGGGATGAGAAGGCCGGGGGCCAGGCTGCCTTCTTCGGCTTCTGCGGAGAGCGCCAGTGCCAAAAGCCGAGCGTTCAAGTCGGGCCTTCACCCTGGTCGAACTGCTCGTCGTCATCGCTATCGTGGCCTTGCTGGTCTCGATCCTGGTTCCGAGCCTGAGCCGCGCCAGGGGTATCGCCCGGAGAACCGTGTGCCTGGCGAATCTGCACGGAATCGGTGCCGCCATTCATGCCTACGCCGCGGGCAATAACGGATGCATTCCCTTCGGTCCCAAGGCCTCGCCGCCAATGGCGATCACCGACTTCTATCCGTCAACCGGTGCCCCGACCTCGTTGATCTCGCACATGACCGGCAAACCCGTTGGCCTGGGCCTCATGCTGGAACGAGAGCTGTACAATCAGCCCAGGCTTCTGTTCTGTCCCGGCAGCGACCAACGGGTCGATGCCGACGCTGAACTGAGCAACGTGGGCAGAGGTCAGGCACAATGCAGTTACTATTACCGCCACGCCTCTGTTACCCTTCGCTACGACACGGGGCCCGAAGTCATGTCCCCGGACCACATTCGTTTGGACGGTCTGGGCTTTAACCGCCAAGGCCAACCCATCCGGGCTCTGGTCATGGACACGCAGTTCCTGGTACCGCCCCATCTGGCCGAGTTCGGTGTCCGACCTCGGACCCACCATCGCGAGGAATACGCCAACGTGCTTTACGCCGACGGCGGCGCGGTGTCGTTGTCCAACGCCGACGGACGGTTCACCGTCAACCTCACCAGCCCACAGGACTTCTTCAACGCCTTCGACAGGATACTGCGCGTCTTGGAGCAGGCGGACCCGGCACCCTGATCACCTGAAGAAAGGCCGCATGACCATGTCGGCATCCCATTCCGGCCCCTCGCAGGCGAATCTCGCTCCTATCATAAGGCGCCACACCCGTGGCACTCGGCGTGTCGTGAGGTTCATCACGCATTCTTGCCGGCCAGCACCGTTATGCTGGAGGCCACTCCATCCAGAGCTGCCGCGTAGGGCTTGGTGATCGGATCGTCGCAGGCCTGGGCGGCAGCGTAGAGCGTATCGTTCAGGATCTCCACAGAGCCAAACCCCGCCGCACGGATCGCTGCAAGGTAGTCCTCCCGCAACAACGCCCCAGAGATGCAGGCCGAGTAGAGCGTCTCGTTTGACCGAATCTCAGCCGGAAGCTCGCGATTGAGCACGATGTCGCTGACCACCATCCGGCCTCCCGGCCTGAGAACGCGGAAGACCTCCCGGAAGACCCGAGGCTTGTCCGGTGACAGGTTGATCACGCAGTTCGAGATCACCAGGTCCACCGCGTCCGACTCAATAGGCAGATCCTCGATATGACCTTGTCTGAACTCCGTGTTCCGCAGCCCGGTTCGCCGGGCAAACTGTTCGGCGTTCCGGCCCGCCAGATCGAGCATCTCCGGTGTCATATCGACGCCGATCACGCGACCGGTCGGCCCGGTCTTCTCGGCGGCCAGGAAGACGTCGCGCCCCGCGCCGCTGCCGAGATCTACGACGACATCACCCGGCCTGATTTGAGAGAATGCCACCGGATTGCCGCATGATAGCCCAAGGTCCGCCTCGGGAACGGGAAGACCGGCATCAGCCCCGCAAGGCGCCTTTCCGCCGCAGCAACAGGACTGCTGACGGGCAATGGAACCATACGCCTCTTTGACCCTCTCGCGAACATCACGCTCGACCGTCATGACACCCGACCTCCTACCGCTGACCGATCACGCGTGGCCAGTCTGAACCATACCTGTAAAGTACCGACGCTGGAAATAGAATGCTACGTTCACCAGGCTGATCAGGACGGGCACCTCCACCAGCGGTCCGATGACGGCCGCGAACGCCGCGCCGGAGTTGATTCCGAATACGGCCACGGCCACCGCAATCGCCAGCTCGAAGTTGTTGCTCGCGGCCGTGAACGCGATCGTGGTCGTCTTGGCATAGTCGGCGCCGATGACCTTGCCCATCCAAAACGAAAGCAAGAACATCGCGACAAAGTAAACGCACAGCGGGATCGCGATCCGAATCACGTCGAGTGGAAGCCGTACGATATACTCGCCTTTCAGTGAGAACATCACCAAGATCGTGAACAGCAGCGCGATCAGTGTGATAGGCGATATCCGCGGTATGAACATGGTCTCGTACCAGGCTCGGCCCTTGGCCTTGAGCATCACGAACCGTGTGATCATCCCCGCGATGAATGGGATACCGAGGTAGATGAACACGCTCTTGGCGATCTGGCCGATAGTCACCTGGACCACCGCACCCTTCAGCCCCAGCATCGGCGGCACGATCGTGATGAAGAACCACGCGAGCACCGAGTAGAACAGCACCTGGAAGATGGAGTTGAACGCCACCAGCCCGGCGGCATATTCGCTGTCGCCTTTAGCCAGCTCGTTCCAGACGATGACCATGGCGATGCAGCGGGCCAGGCCAATCATGATCAGGCCGACCATGTATTCCGGATACCCACGGAGAAAGGCGACCGCCAGGACGAACATCAGGATCGGCCCGATGATCCAGTTCTGAACGAGCGACAGGCCGAGGATCTTCCAGTCCCGGAAGACGTCACCCAGTTCCTCGTACTTCACCTTGGCCAGGGGTGGATACATCATCAGGATCAGCCCGATGGCAATGGGAATGTTCGTCGTGTCGACCTGAAAGCGATTGATAAAGCCCTCGACGCCGGGAAACAACCAGCCGCCGCCCACGCCGACGGCCATCGCCAGGAAGATCCACAGCGTCAGGTAGCGATCCAGAAATGAGAGCCGTTTTGTAACACCATCGCCGTTCATGAGACTCTGCTTCAAACGAAATCCAAGTTTCTCAATGATTGACCGCCGGAGTACCTAACGTCTCGGGCAGCCGCTCCACAAACGCCCGGACCTCGTCGCGGACGCGACGGTAGTGGGCAAGGGCTTCGTCTTCCGTCCTCGTATTCGCCGCGAGTCGCGGAGGGTCGTCAAAGCCCACATGCACCACGCGAGTCTTGCCCGGAAACACCGGACAATGCTCGTTGGCGTGCCCGCACACGGTCACCACGTAATCGAATGCGACGCCCTTGAACTCATCCACGTGTTTCGCCCTCTGACCTGAGATGTCCACCCCCGCTTCGGCCATGACCTTGACCGCGTTCGGGTCCAGACCTTTCGGATCGATGCCTGCCGAGAACGGCTCGATCACGTCGCCCTTCAGATGCCGCGCCCAACCCTCGGCCATCTGGCTGCGGCACGAATTGCCTGTGCAGAGGAAGAGGACCTTGATTCTGCGCTTCCCGATCGGTTCGATTTCCATGGTCCGATCCGCCTATTCCTTGCTCAGGTGAATCGAAATGTCCTTCGGCAGTGCCAGTCCTGCCGCCACCTGCATGCCCTTGAACAGGCCGACGGGCACGGCGCAGCCCACACAGCATCCCGTGAGCACCGAACGGACCGCCTGCATGAACGGACCGACGGCCGTCGGACTAATCTCCTCAAAGGCGTCGATCGGTCCGTGTTCCCTCAACAGACCGTCCAACCGCCCGATCTTTTCGCAATCGGTCCGCACCTCAAACGAGACGTGCTGCTGGTCCTCGCTGGTGATCCGCGCGGTCGTCCGAAACCCGCACACCCCTGCGTCAATCTCCACAGTGGTATTCATGAAGGCCCTACTGTCCCTTTCCGTGCATGCGGATCACGACTTCGGCAACCCGGCGGCCCAGGTTCTTGGCCGTCCCGATACCAAACTCGTCGCCGCTGATGTCGTCCTGGCCGTTGTTCACGAGCGTGGCGCCGGTGTGCCCGCTGGGCCGGCCGTCGCCCACCACAATCATCTCCTGACAAAACAGCGCCGCCTGCACCGATTCGATCGCCAGCTCCTGCCCGCCATTGCGAACGCCGCCCACGGCCACCACGCCCGCTACCTTGTTGCGGAGCGCGAAGTTGTTCTTGCGGAAGGTCATGCAGTGGTCGAGAAACGCCTTGCACAGCGACGACATCCCTGAGAAATAGACGGGAGTGCCGACGATGATGCCGGCTACCTTGGCGTCGGACAGAATCGGGATGAGGTTCTTGAAGCCACCCTGACTGTCGGGATTCGCCGGGTCGAACACGCCGATGTTCATGCCGGCCAGTTCGATCAGCTCGGTCCGAATCCGGGGATCGACCGCCTTGGCGGCCTCCAGGGACACGTTGACCGCCGCTGCCGTCGTCTTCCCCTTTCGCGGGCTGCACGAAACCCCGAGGATCTTGATGTGATCCTCCGCACCTGTTTCGGCCGCTCCGGCGGCCACCGCGCTACCCGCTACTCCAAGAAATGCTCGTCTCGTCAGTTCGGATGACATGGCTGTTCTCCTATCCGTGTTCAAGGCGCCACATAGATGAGATACACGCCTCCTAGCAGGACCAAGCCCCCGCAGATCTTCTTGAGCGTCGCGGCCCCTTTGGATTGTTCGTTCCAGTTCAGGTAGCGCTGGACGACCTCGGTGAACGTCCCCGCGAAGACAATCACCGAGCAATGCCCGACCCCATACGCCGCCAGCAGGATGATGCCATACACCATGCTCGTGGCCGCCAGTTTGAACGTCACGCCCAGCATCGGTGCCATGTAAGCGAACGTGCACGGGCCCAGCGCGATTCCGAAAACCAGACCGAGGATGAACGCCGCCAACATCCCCTTTCGCTTCATGCCGACCTGGCCCGGTCCCGACCAGGGCATCGGGATGACATCGAGCAGAACGAGCCCGACAGCAAAAAAGATGAGAGCCACGAAGTAGTTGCCGTATCGCCCGACGTCGCCCATCATCCGACCGGCGGCGGCCGTGATCCCCCCGATCGCCCCGATGGTGATCAGAATGCCGACCGCGAACAGCACCGAGATGACGAACGCCCGACGCGTCGTCATCCGGCCCTGCTGATCGATAAACCCGACGATCAGCGGGATGCTGGCCAGGTGGCACGGACTAAGCAATATGCTCAGGATGCCCCATACGAACGACGCCGCCACGGCGATCGCCGCGGTTCCCTCGACGGCATGAGTCAACGTGGTGAAGATCTGTTCCATCGTTACTTGACACCTACGCTCGCCAGCTTTTTCTCGATTTGGTCCTGGGGGAAGAAGCCGGTGTGCCGGTAGACCTCTTTGCCGTCCTTGTCGAAGAAGACCTGGACGGGAATCGATCGAATACCGTATCGTGCGGCGAGGATCTGCTCCTGGCGGACATGGACAAAGAGGACGTTGGCTTTACCCGCGTATTTCTTCTCCAGGTCCTTCAGGATCGGCGCCATCATGTCGCAGGGGCGGCAGCCGTCGGCCCCGAAATCGACCATCGTCGGCCTTCCGCTCTGGCGGGCCTTGTCCACGGGGTTGTCCCTGGCCACCACCGCCTGCTCCTTGACCCAGGCGGCGGAGACCTGGAGGGGTATCCTTTCCCCCAGTGTCTCGATGTGCCTGTTGATCGCCTCCTGCTGCTTCTCCTGGCGGACGTATTGCTCGAGCTGCGACTTGATCTGTTCGAGCGTCGCACCGCCGCACATGTCCTTGTTGCTCTCGTAGAACTCCGCGACTTCCTTCTCAGTCACCTTGGTGCCCTCCGCGAGCCCCTTCAGATAACTCTGGATCACTTCCCGGTTGCCCGCGTTGGAAACGTCCTTGCCCGTCTTGGCGGCCTGGGCCTTGGCGGCAAGGAGCAACAGCTTCTCGGTCGCGATGTTCTCCAGCAGAAAGAAGGCATTCTTCTTGAGCTGTTCCTGCATCTCCTTGGGCGCCGCGGCGATCTTCTCGCCGACGTCCTTCTCGGTGAGGGTCAGTCCCTCAGACTTCAAGAGCGTTCCATCGGGAAGGTCCGCCAGCTTGGCGCCCATCAGGGCGCCCGATGCCAGGCCGGGATAGGCGTCCTTGACTGCGGGAGGAATCGACTGAGCGGATACGGCGGGCTTGTCCGCCGCGCAAAGGAAGGACACCCCTGGATGCAGGACCACAAGAACCGGAACCACCACGCCGATGGACCTCATGAATTCGCCCCTTCTTTCCCGAGCGCCAACGGGTGCTCGCGGGACATCTCCTCGCGGCTCATCCGCCCATGAATGAAAAAGAGTGAGCCCGGAAACCGTCCCGGTCGCAAGTGAACGTTGTAGAAGTGCCAGACCACGATGGCCAGGAACGCCAGCAGGGCTTCATGCGCGTGGGCTTCCTTGAAGGCGTCAAGAAGCACCCCGGCACGAGCGGGCGCCAGGCCCTGGACAACCTGCGGGAACCACATGCATAAGCCGGTCCCGATCATGATCGCACTCCCCCAGAATACCGCCCAGTAGTCGAACTTCTCAAAATAGGTGAACCGACCGAACCGCGGACGCTCCGAACAGGCGCCGAGGAACCACATCACGTTATGTGCGAAGTCCCTGAAATCGCCACATCGCGGCAGCATTAGCACGAAGTCCCGCCGTCCTTCCGGATGAACCAGGCTGTAGACCACGTGGTAGGCACAGGCCAGGATGAGCACCGATCCTCCGACGCGATGAACGACCCGCCACAAGTCGATGCCGCCCCACACGCCGGTCAGCGCCGCCGCCCATGAGGCACCGGGATACCGAAGGCCCCATTGAAACACCCCCGACAAGATCAACACCACCACACCGACCATGAGAAGGAAGTGTTGCGCCAGGTAATGGACGTTGAAACGCTGGATCGTTTCGTCGGGTGGCGGTTCAAGGCTTGTTACGGGTAAGGCCTTCTTGCGTTCGCGGAGTCGCGCGAACAAGTCGAGCATGATGTGGATGAACAGTCCCGCCAAGACCAGGATCGTCAGCCAACGGAAGAACGTGGCCGTGGCGCCCGGAATCCCGTTGTACTTCCGCGGTTGCCCGGTATAGCCCAAGACCTCGGACTGCGTCATGAAGACCGGCTTGGCCTCCGCGTCAAACGGGTATTTTAGGACCGAGGCGAAAAAGAACGGCGAGTCCTTCCGGTGGCAATCCTTGCATCCGTTTGCCCCCAGAGCCGCTGCAGCGGGATAGATGTCATGGTTGTACTTGTGGACGTTGCCGTAGGGCGAGGCCTCCCAGTCGTGCTTGTCCATGACTCGGTATTGGGATCCCGAACGATAGACGCGATCGTTCATCACCCAAACCACCCGCTTGCCTTCCATGGGGTACTTGATGTCGGAAAGCATCCGAGTGACCGAGCTGATCAGGGCTTCGATCTCCTCCGGACGGTTGACCTCCGGTACCCCGTCGCCGTTGTCGTCGACGATCTTGGCCAAGCCCGGATACTTCGTGGGATCCGCCCGGTGCGACGTCCACATCTTGAAGATGTCGCCCATCCGGGGTTGCATCAGGCCGGTCTGCCCATCGATCTCGATGCCCGGCCAGGTGTTGTGGACCCGGTTCACGGGATAGATCTTGCCCTTGTAGGCGGCCAACACGGGGCGGAACCGTTCCGTCGGCTTGTCGTCGTACCCCATCATTTCCAGGTACCCGTAGTGGTTCCGGAACTTGCCGTCCGGACCGTAGAACGTCCAGAGCTTCTTGCCCGGTGCATGAATCCGAGGGGCCGTGTTGAACACGTCGCTGGCCTGAAGTTGGATCGGCATCACCGCCCGTTCGGGGATGTGACACGTCTGGCAGGCGATTCGCTCGAGATGCAGGGGCGGCAAACCGCGATGCTTGGCGCGCGGCGCGCCCAATCGGCCGGTGTCGTGGCAGTCGCCGCACGTCACCATCGTGTTATCCAGGTCGTTGCGAACGAGCCCGGACGGGTCGTCGCCCTTGCCGAACTGATGCACTTCCCGACCGGCGATCCGCGGATCGGTCGCCGAGCTGCCCGCCGGATGGCAGTCAACGCAGCGAAGGCCGGCCCGAAGATGCACGTCCGTCCGTGCCCGGAAGTTGGCCCCCCGCTTCTTCCAGGCGGGCTGGGCGTGGCAACTCAGACAGGCTTCGTTGCGCGGCGAACGGACCATGCCGGGTTCGATCGTACCGTCCGGCTGAAAACGTTGTTTATCATAAACGACCCTGACGGGTTGACCGTCCTTCACCGACCCGGTCACGTTCGCCAGGCGGGCGCCAGCCACGGGCGCCCAGCGGAAGTTCCAATTCCCGAGCTGTCTCTGACGCTCGGCGTAGTCGTATCCGGGCAGATGGCACAGAAGACAGTCGGCCTCCATCACACCGCTTTGGTTCCATTGGGCCTTGTGGTAATCGCCGTCGAAGGCGTTGGCTCCGCCGGGAGAGAACCCGCTGGCAGGATCCTTCATCCACTCGTCATAGCGCCGGTTCTCGCGATCGAACTCGGCCGAACCCCCACCGGGATGGCACGCCCCGCACGGAGAGGTGAGAAAGGTGAACGCCGTCATGTCCATGGTCGCCGCCGACGTATTTCGTTTGGGTGACAGGTAGCGGTACAGCGGCCCCGGAGAACACCAGTTCCCCCCGAAGTTCCCGGGCGAGGAGGCCCAGAGCACCCGCTTCTTCTGGTCCTCCGTGGGGGGCTCGCCGGCGCCTTGGGTGAAATGGAAACCCTCGGTGATCTTGGCGTAGTTGTGGCAGCCAGCCGCGCCGCAGGTCTGCTTGGGCGAATAGGGCACCGTGTCGTTTACCCCGCGGACGGGGTCGATCGTCTTGCCTTCCTCGTCCTTCAGCGTGAACGGCGGACAGATGCCCGTCGGCCTGTCTCGCTCCGCGACCCGCCCGGCAAGCGGTTGGCTGCCGGGAACGGTGCTCGGCGCGCTTGCCGCCCGGACGATCGCCCCGGCGGCGCAAACCATCACCCACCCGCAAACGGCCAGTCGCTGCAACACCCTCATGACGTTGCCTCCGTGTCGTGTACCGGCCCCCGAATCATGACGCCCCGCGCCAGGCTGTCTTTCGCTTTGCCGCATACAGTCTATGGCTTCTCCGTCTCGTCAGAACATGAGCTGCATCTGCACGCGGATCATGTCGACCTCGTCATTCTGGCTCCAGTTGCCGTTGGCCGAGCCCGTGGGCGCCCCGTCGATTCGCGTCAAGTCCGCCTGCAGCAACACGTTGTACGTCGACAACGGAAAGTAATTGACCCCGAAGGCGTACTCCCACGAGCGCTCACCGTCGTCGCCCAAGACCCCGCTGATTCGCCCCGCCACTTCCACCTTCTTGGGAACGATAAAGTACCCCGCTTGAACATAACCACCCTGCTGTCGGACCGACCCGCCGCGCGCCGTGCGAAGCTCCCATGCGCTGAACTCACTGTCGCCGTCGACGCACCGGATCCACCACTCCCCCGTCACGGAGAACCCGCGGTACCTGAAGGCCACGTCGCCGCCGAATTGGAGCAGCTCGGTTCCCGTTAAATCCACCGTCCCATAGCCCCCGATACCTCGTCCCCAGCGGATCCGGTCCGGAACGCCATAGAACCCGCTGGGACGCCGGTCCCCGTTGTCGTCGTTGCACGCGAAGCTCAGGCCGACCTCCAACTGCGGCTCTTTCGAGTAGGCCAGATCGCTCTCACCCTTGATGGGCTTGCCCAGGAGGTGAGCCACGGTCCGGGCGGCGTAAGCGAAGTGGGAATCAAGCTCCAAGCAGGGAATGTCTTCACGATTGTCCAGCCCGTTCATGACGGCCACGGCGTAGCTCACACGCCCAGCAAATGTCCCATGGACGAACACGCCCAGCGAGCGGCGAAAGGTGAAGGCTTCATTCGCCAGCGACCGATCCACGAACTGGAGCATGTACCGGCTGTTGAGCTCCTGCCGAGTAAAGGGGACCTTGCTGATTCCCGCGGTGATCTGGAACTCCTTGGCAAACTCGTAGTTTGCGTACGCGTTGAAGATCCGCCATTGATTGGCGGCGTCGGCGTCTCCGGTCACGTCGATCTTGTAGGTCAGCTTCGGCGTATGAATGTGTCCGTCGAAAATGACCCGCAGGTCCTCCACCTCGAAGGCATGGATGTCGTCTTGCCTCTGGCGACCTTGCCGTCGCGGGTTATCCGTCTGCCGGCTCAGCGCGGTGTAGCGGAACTTGGCGAAACCGCGAACGATCAACTCGAAGGCCTCGTCCGCACTGCGAATGTAGAACCCCCGATCGTATCCCACCTGCTGAAGGTCCGGATAGAGGCTGCCGCGAAACGCGCCCTCGGCCATCAGGTCCTGCACCAAACGCCTGACCTCATCGGTCCGCCCCGTTCCCGCCGCGTCCAGCCCGGCATCTCTTGCTCGGCGCCGGAGGTCTCGCATTCGCGCCTGCTGCGCGGCCGCCAGGGCCTCTACCTGCTCCAACTGTTCCCGAAGGCGACCGATGTCTCCTGTCGATCGGTCGTCCGCCGACAGAATCGGCGGTGCAAGACCGATCATGCCGACCGACACGACGGCCCAGCAAACGCTGGAGCGTCCGCCGGAACGATATGTCTCACCCCAGAGGACCGACATCTATTCGGCTGCTCCTGCAGGTCGTAGGCGCCCTACGGCCCTTTCAGCTCGATCCCGAGCTCCGCCCATTTACCCAGGATGTCCTGCTTGGACATGAAGCCCTCGTGCCGGAACCGCTCCTTACCCGCGGCGTCGAAGAAAATCTGCGTGGGGATCACGCGGATTCCGTATTGGGCGCCGGCCTGCTGGTTCTCCCAGACGTCAATAAAGACCACCTCAAGCCGCCCGGCATACTCCTTCTTCAACTCCTCCAGGATCGGCGCCATCATCTTGCAGGGAATGCACTTACCCGCGCCCAAATCCACCAGCCGAGGTAAGCCCGCCTTGGCGGTAGGTCCGTCCGTTGCCTTGTCGGCCTGTTGGGATGTGGGCGTGGTCTCGCTGGCGGCGTTCGCCGTCGACTCGTGCGAAGCCTTGTCATGCCCGCCGCGGCCCTTAAGGACCAGCGCGACACCCACCGCAAGGACCAGCGCGACCACGACGCCTATCTTGCCTGCTTTGTTCATAAGCACCGCACCTTCCTTCTTCCAGACGGAGACGGCCCAATGCGTCATTGCCCAGAGCGCGACCAGAAACGCCACGATGACGAGGGGGTGCATCCCGTCGCCCGTGCCTCCGCCGCTGCAAGGGCATTGCGCGATGAGGAACACGTTGCCGATGCCTAATCGAAGCATCTCATTCCATACGTCGGTTGCCCTGTCCCGCCGCGCCCCCGCCGAGCTTGCCGCGTGCGACCGCGTACGTCTTCTCCACGTCCGCCGAACCCAGGTCGAACGCGTGCGTCTTTGCGATGCCGAGATCCGTGACAACCACGTATTCGTAGTTCGCCAAGCCCGCCTGGTCCATGCACCGCTTCGCGCACGCCACCGCGCAACCGTCCAGTACAAGCACCTTGTTCGCCGCCCGTACGGACTCGACCATCCCGCTGACCTTCGCACCGACACCGGCCACGCAGAAAAACCGGGCCAGGCCTTCCGTGTCGAGTCGCTTGCCCACCTCGTTCGTGATCTGACCGACGTTCGACGCGCCCGAGCACGCCAAAACGGTCTTGACGTCCGAGGAGCAGCATTCGTTTGCCCTACCCATAGGATGCGACCCCTTATGCAAGGTATTTCTTGATCTCATCGACCGAAGGTACCTTGCCGACGACCTTGACCTGGCCGTCGACGACCAAGGCAGGCGTCATCATCACGCCGTGCGCCATGATCTGGTTGATGTCGGTGACCTTCTGAATCTGATAGTCGATACCGAGGGCCTTCGCGGCCGCCTCGGTATTCTGAGCCAGTGTCTGGCACTTCATGCAACCCGGACCCAGGATTTCGAGTAGCATCACACGTTCCTCCAATCAGTTGAACACGTCAGGGAATCGCCCCGTAGATCGTGCCTGTGATCGTCGCCACTACGACAATCAGTCCGCAGAACACGGCCGTCTTGGCACCACCCATCAATCGCCAGATGACGATCATGTTGGGCAATGACAGGGCGGGCCCGGCCAAGAGCAGGGCAATCACCGGACCCTTGGCCATTCCGTGTTCCATCAGTGCCTGCGTAATCGGCACCTCCGTCAACGTCGCAAAGTAGAAGAGCGCGCCCACGATAGAGGCGATGAAGTTCGACCTCAACCCGTTGTCGCCGACGAGCTGCCCAATCTGCTTGTCGGGAAGCAGAGCGCTGACGAAGCCGACGACAAAGACCCCGCCAAAGAGCAGCGGGACGATCATCTTGGCGAACGTCCAGGTGTTCTGCATCCACTCCTTGAGTTCCTGCCGTTCGAACCACCGCCACGACATCAGTACGACCGCCAGGCCCATCAGGCCGGCCAAGTACCACCGTACGTGATACACGTCCATCACCCAACTCCGGACCTCTTCGATCCGTGCGATCTGTGGCTTGGGCAGGACGAGGCGATCACCGGCCCTGGCTATGGCGGTAGTCTCCTGCACCTGGATCATGACCTCGTCGTGCATCTCCTGGAGGACGACGCCGCGGATGGCGGTCCCGTCGATCTTGCGGACGACCGCATCGCCCGGGTTGAACCAGTCACTGAAGATCAGGAAGGCCACCATGCAAACCATAAACAGCGTAGTCTTCCACAACCGCCGCTTGGGCGCGGGCGGTTCGGGCATCTGGAGCGCCGCCTGCGCCTTCGCCTGTTCCTCTCGACGGAAGACGAGCGCCATCCCCAGGCCGACCAGAAAGGCAAAGACGATCGCACCGACCGCCCGCCACAGGCCGATCGAAAAGCCCAAGACACGGGCCGTCAAGAAGATCGCCAGGACGTTGATCGCCGGCCCTGAATACAGAAACGCCGAGGCCGGCCCGAGCCCTGCCCCGAGCTTCCAGATCCCCGCGAACATCGGCAGCACGCTGCACGAGCAGACCGCCAGGATCGTGCCCGAGACCGACGCGACGGAATAGGCGAGCACCTTGTTGGAGTTCGGCCCGAGGTACTTCATCACCGACGTCTGCGACAGGAACGTGATGATCGCCCCGGCGATGAACATCGCCGGTACGACGCACGCCAGCGTGTGATTTCGGGCATACCATTGAAGCAACTTGAATGCCTCAACAATCGCCCCGCTTATCTTGGGATCGGAAAGCGGCAGGTAGTAGGCCACCAAAAACACAGCGCCCATGGCGGCAAAGATCTTCAACTCTCTCATGTCGAATCTCGCTCCGAGTGAGGGTTGCTTGGCGTATTGAGTCCGGGTTGTCGCCGGCGTGTCGTTTCTCTGGACCTCAAACCCTAGACCTCATGCCCCGCTTCAAACAGGGCCAACTGCTCCTTGGCGGTCGCCTCCATGACCGTTTCGACGCAACCGAAGAAATTCGTAATGCAGGGACAGCGGAGACGGTAGTACACCTGCAAGCCCCGTTTGTCGTCCTGGACGATGCCCGCATTCCTCAGCACCGCCAGGTGTTTCGAGACGGTCGACATGTCAGCCCCGACCATCTCCTGAAGCTCACACACGCACCGCTCGCCGCGCGACAGCTCATCAATCATGAACAGACGAGTCGGATGTGCCATCGCCTTGATGATCCGTGCACGCATCTCAAACCGAGCCAGTGTCTTGCTGTCCAAGAACACCTCCCTAATATACTTGGCTTATTGGTAATATAACCAAATAGTTACGGGGCGTCAAGCGCACTGACGATTACCGTCGGTATGTTGTACGACATTACTGCTTATAAGTCATTACATATAAATGACTTGCCGCTTATTATTCCGTCCGCGTCCCCCGCCCGAAAAGTTCATGTTCACGGGCACGGTTTTCCGACCTCGACGACGATGGTCCGTTTGAACGAGGTCCGC
>CAZQTW010000053.1:0-20424 GCA_964596165.1 uncultured Planctomycetales bacterium
GGACTCGAACCCCTGTCTCCAGGATGAGAACCTGATATCCTAGGCCGCTAGACGAAGGGGGCCTCATACCGTCAAACCATCAGGCCCGGCTCTCGCCGGGCCCTCTTCTCGTACTATAGATACCCCCTTTCCGCCATCAGGTCAACCCTCCGGCGCGCGGAGTCTCGCGTCTGATCGCGGATTGGAACGGAATCGGTTCGTAGCCCAAACGACAGAGTCCGGAGTCTGAGGTCTGCGGTCCTGGGGATTGAAGTCGCACGTGCAGCGAAGATCGGGTGTCGGGCGCAGAGCAGCGGGTCAAAGGGGCTGTGCATGCGGGCGCGGAACGGTGAAGTCTCCGACGGGGCCAGTATCCAGACCTCTGAACAGCTTTCCGTACAGGCCCGAGTTCCGGTCTTTGCTCGTCCTACTCCGCCAGCTCTTCCCAATATCGGTTCATCTCGGCCAACTCGGTCTTGAGACGGGCATGTTCGGTCCGCAGCTCTCGGATTCGATCGCCGTCACGGTAGACGGCTTCATCCAGGAACGCCCGCTCGATCGCGGCCACCCGCTCCTCGCGAGCGATAATTTGTTCTTCGAGATGATGCAGCGACATGGTTGCGTAGGGTGAGCCGGGCGTCGTCTCGCGAGAGCGTGACGCGGGTCGGGATCTGCGGGCCGGACCCCGTCGGACCTTTGTCGCCTCTTCGGTGCCGGCCGGAGCTGCCTGGCGAGCCGCGTCCTCTTCCTGACGACGGACGTAGTCGCTGTAGTTGCCGGTCTGGATCTCGCACCGGCCGTTGCCTTTGATCATCACCAGCCGATTGACGACCCGATCAAGAAAGTATCGATCGTGGCTGACGAGGATGATCGTGCCCTGATAGGCGATCAGTGCCTCTTCGAGTACCTCGCGGCTTGGAATATCGAGGTGGTTCGTGGGCTCGTCCAGGATGAGGACTTGGGGCGAAGACCACACCAGCATGGCCAGCAGAACGCGACTCTGCTCGCCACCCGAGAGATTGCCGATCCGTTTATAGGCGTCCTCGCCGGAGAACAGAAAGCTGCCCAGGTAGGACCGCACCTCCTGCTCCGAGCATTCCGGGCGGATCGCGCGGACCTCATCGAGGACCAGCCCGTCGGGGTTCAGGCCGGCGTGTTCCTGATCGAAGTAACCGATGGTCAGGTTCTCGAAGAGTCGCACGACGCCCGTATCGGGTTCGGTTTCGCCCATGGCCATCTTGAGGAGGGTCGTCTTGCCCGAGCCGTTCGGCCCCATGATGCCGATTTTCTGGCCGCGATAGACCTCTAGGTCGAAGCCGTCGAAGAGGATCTTGTCTCCGTAGCGCTTGCTCGCCCCTTCACAACGAAGCACCATGTCGCCGCCCCGATCGGTCTCCTCGAATTCGAGTCGCATGTGCTTGCGAACGGCCTGGGGCTTGCCGAGCACCTTGCCCTCGCGCTGCATACGTTCGATGAACCACCGGCGACCGCGGGCCTGCTTGGCGCGCGATTTGTCCGCCCTCGAGCGAGCGATGTATTCCTTCTGGTGCCGCAGCCACTCGTGCTGCTTCTCATACTCGCGTAACGCGTGAAGCAGGCGGGCCCGCTTGGCCTCGGCGTAGTGCGAGTAGTTGCAGCCATAGGTGCTTACGCGGCGGTCTTCGACCTCCACAATCTTGCCGACCACGCGATCCAGCAGGTAGCGGTCGTGGGAGATGATCACGGCACTCCCGGCATAACCGGCGAGCCACTTTTCGAGCCAGCGGGTCGCTTCGATGTCGAGGTGATTGGTCGGCTCATCCAGCAGCAGGAGGTCCGTCTCTTGGAGCAGAATCTTGGCGAGTGACACCCGGCACTTCTGCCCGCCCGACAACGCCGAGATCGGAAGATCGCGATCGTTCCGCGTGAAGCCCAGCCCGCCGAGGACTTCGTTGACGCGCGTTTGGACGTCGTAACCGCCCGCGGCCTCGAATCGGGCCATGAGCTGATCGTACTGCGCCATCAGTTCGGGTAGGTGTTCCGTGTCGTGCCGCTGGGCGATCTCGTCGGCCAGCCGGTGCATCCGCGTCTCCAGCGAATGGACTTCCTCGAAGACGGTGGTGACCTCCTCAATAAGAGTAGACGACGCCTCCAGATCCGGCTCCTGGGGCAGGTAGCCGACCCGCAAGCCCCGCGACTTGGTTACCGAGCCGCTGTCGGGCTTGATGTCGCCGGTGATCAGTCTAAACACCGTTGTCTTGCCGGCACCGTTGGCGCCAACCAGCCCAACCTTCTCGCCGCGTTGGATATCCAGGGTAACGCCTTCCAGCACCACCTTGGGGCCATACGACTTGGTAATGTCTTGTAGCGTCACCAGGGCCATGGCGCACTTTGGCTATCCGACGGCATCTTGAGCCCCTGATTGTAAACGACTCGAAGCGTCAAAGTGAAAGGATGGCCGGAAAAACACACCGGATTCAACGGCCCCGGCGGTTCCCGGCTTGCGTGTGCGGACTGAGGGCGAATGACCGACGCCCGACGGCACGTGAAGATGCGTTTGCCAAAAACGCCGGACAACCAGGCTCACGGCAGACGTCGGCGTCGACAGATCATTGCCGTGGCCGCCAGAAGCAGGAAGGTACCCGGTTCGGGATTGACCGAGACATGCACGTTGTCCAGACCCCACGACTCATCCGCCACAGGCTCCGTGAGGGTTGCGCCGAAGGACAAGACCAGTTGATCGCCCGTATGCGCGAAGGTGAGACTGAATCGGTAGACCGAATCGAAAGCCGGGTATCCCAGGGTGTCATATTCCAACGCACCGGTCCAACGGTCGTACGAGCCCGCGCCAAACGGGTCGGGGTAAGCTTGCGACCCATTGGAAAGGTTGGTGAACGTGGTGCGGACCAACGAGGTCGACGGCGTCGGACCCACGAACACACTGAAGAGGTCCGGTCCTTTGCCCGGCGTCTCGTCGTTGCCATTCCAAGAATTGATGACGAACAGATCAAAGACGGCCGTTATTTCCGTATGGACCGGCAGACTGTTCAGGGTGAGCGTGACGATTTGATTGCCGAAGCCCAGGCTGGGGTCCTGTCCGAGGAAGTGTCTTTCCGTGGCGGTTGAGGCCACCAGAGGGATCGACCATTCATCACCTACCGCCGCTTCGAAGTCGTTCGCGTAAACGGTCGCGGCAAAGGTGGAATTCCCAAGTGTCGGCAGGACAGAACATACGACGGCAACGAGGACGGGATTCACGTTCGTCTCCTTTCCTTAACGCCGAGTTTTTACGACTAGGGATTAGGACGCGTAAGACCACGCGCCTACCGGATGATCGAGTGGGAACGCTCGCCCCTTTTTGCGGCGGCGAGCGTCCCCTTTACGAGCAAATGCCATATGCGGGGTGTGTGTCACCGGCTCTTACCGGCTCTTCCGCCGGGCGGAGAACAACAGTCCGCCGAGGAATACGACCAGACACGTAGCAGGCTCAGGGACCGCAGCGCCCGCCTCCCCAGAGTAGGTCAGTTGAGAGACCATTTGCCAAGGTTCTGACGGATGGTACTGACTCGGAAACACAGGATAGAAGATCGACCCCGTGACCGCACCGACTGTCCCTTGAAGGTCGGCCAGTGCGGGAATCACTGAGGAAACGATCATGCCCACTGCCTCGACGATATACCCTCGTTGGTAGGCATAGCCGTACAGCGAGGCGCTCTCGATCTCCATCGCCAAGAGCAACCCACTCACGCTCCACGTTCCCGTGTTGATCGTCCCCCAGATCTCGAGGTCGGCACCCTGGGCATTGTTGCCCCGCCCCGTGAGGCTCACATCGATCTTCTTGTTCGTGATCGGGTCCACGAACGGGCCGTCGGCGCCGTCAAAAACCAAGTTCAAGTACAGGTCACCACCGAAATTCAGCCCCGTGAGGTCCCACACTGGAACCGTGGGGCCTTTGGGGACGACCGGTGAGGTGTACGTGAAGACCTCGTTGGGAGGAACTTGGGGGTTGTTCAGCGGAATGATCAGGGTGTCGGGTGCCGCCCCATTCGTACTGTATGTGCCTGAGGCCAAGAATCCGAAATCGTGGTCCAGAATCGTCGGGAAGATCGGCGCGGCCCATACTGCCGGCGCAGCCGTTAGAACGACACACAGCGATATCATGCGAACCATTACCATCGCCTCCTAGAACCAGCAAGACACATTTGTCGCCCCTTCGCGCCCGTACGGATACGCAGGCGAAGCGGCCTCTCCCCGGTTTTCGCACCGAGGGCTTCTTAGCGCAATACGCTGTTCCGGACGGTCTCCGGACCCCTTAAGGCGAGAGCTTTCGGCTACTACAGATTCCCCTGGGCATAGCACCCCTGCCCTGCTGAGTGATAGTCCTGCGCTTTTCCCGGATTCAAGGTGAAACTGAAAATATCTCTCCGAGTGCATCTCGAACGGACAGGGTGGTGCCGTTCCGGCCGTGTCGGGTTCTGAGATTGACGCATTATCGGACCTAGAGTCTTCCCCAAACGTGGGATTAGCCCGAGTTGATCGCTCCCGGATATGCCCCGCTTTCAGGCGGCCCCACGTTTGGCCTGGCCCGTAAAGCGGTATCGATCCGCCGCGTGTGTGCGCGGCTTCCAGGCGCACCCGGGAGAGCAGACCGGACGACCCTCCGTCGCCAAAAAGTCAGTTGGGGCCCTTGACGGTGGCACCGAAATGCATAGAATGGCAGGTTCTTGCTATTGGGAAGAAAGCAATGCTGACTACTACAACACGAAGTTATATGGCCCGGTCGTCAACCTTTCGGCCCGAGTGGCATCTGGTGGATGCCGAGGGCAAGACGTTGGGGCGCCTGGCCGTCCGTCTGGCGACGATCTTGATGGGCAAACATAAGCCGACCTACACGCCGCACTTGGATACGGGCGATTTTGTCGTCTTGATCAATGCGAGCAAGGTTCGCGTGACCGGCCGCAAGATGCAGCAAGAGATTTACGACTGGTACACCCAATACCCCAGCGGTCGCAAGGTGATGTCGATGGCGGACTTCTTCGCCAAGCATCCCACCAAGGTCATCGAGTTGGCTGTGCGAAGGATGCTGCCAAGGAACAAGCTCGGCCGACAGATGCTCCGCAAGCTGAAGATATACGCCGGCGCCGAACATCCACACGGAGCTC
This sequence comes from uncultured Planctomycetales bacterium, assembly GCA_964596165.1. GTDB lineage: Bacteria > Planctomycetota > Phycisphaerae > UBA1845 > JAFGLZ01 > CAYUQT01. Next base: position 5,121 of record CAZQTW010000053.1, read on the forward strand.
AGCAGCCGAAAGTACTTGAGGTTCAGACGTAGCCAGACTTTGAAGTCTCCGGAGAGAGTGTTGTGAGCGATCAACCCACAGATGCAGCGCAGCAGAACGAACCGACCGGGCTTTCGGCCACAGCTCAGCGGCATCGCGAGCGCGGGAAGTTGAAGAGCGGGTTCTACTGGGGCACCGGTCGTCGCAAGACGGCCGTCGCGAGAGTCCGCATACGTCAGGGCGATGGGAAGTTTCTGGTCAACGGCCGTGAAGTGGACAAATACTTCTCCGAACCCCGTGATCGCAAGGACGTACGGGCGCCCCTGGTCGCCACATCGACGCTTGGCAAATTCGACGTTTTGGCCAATGTCAACGGCGGCGGACCATCGGGCCAAGCCGGCGCAGTCCTTCTGGGAGTTGCCCGGGCTCTCTGCGAGGCCGACCAGACGCTCGAACACACGTTGCGCGAGGGCGGCTATCTGACACGAGACAGCCGCATGGTCGAACGGAAGAAGTACGGTCAGGCCGGCGCCCGACGTCGGTTCCAGTTCTCGAAGCGATAATTCCACCGGGGTTGGAGAGTCACCGCGATTTCACGGCTTCGTCGCCCCCGGGTGACGAAGCCGTTCTCATGCGGGCATCTGCTTGAGCCGGTGCGTTCGCGACGGAGATTTCGGCGCCCGGTAGGGGAGCTTTTTCCATGATTCGTGTCGCCATCATCGGTGCATCGGGGTATACGGCCAGTGAATCCCTCACGATTCTGCTTCGTCATCCTCAGTCGGAGGTAACCTACCTCACCGCATTGCCGGAGGAGTGCGGACGCATCGCGGACATCTTTCCGCAGTTCAGAGGACGGCTCAATCTGTCCGTGGAACCCCTGGACCTCGACAAGCTCACTCAGGTAGCGGACGTCGCTCTGTGCTGTCTGCCGCACAAGGTTTCGATGAGCATGGTTCCGAAGCTTCTCGGGGCAAGGGTCAAGGTTGTGGACTTCTCCGCCGACTACCGGCTTCGCGATGTCTCGGTCTACGAAGCCTTTTACAAGGTCAAGCACACCGATCCTGAAAACCTGAGCATCGCGGCGTTTGGTCTGCCGGAACTGTTCCGCAAAGACATCATCGGCAAGAACTTGATCGCCAATCCCGGTTGTTATCCGACGTGCACTTCGTTGGGGCTAGCCCCGTTGGTGCGCAAAGGCCTGATCCGGTTGGAAGGCATCGTGGCCAACGTGGTTAGCGGCGCCTCGGGCGCGGGTCGCAAGCCCGCGGCGGCCTTCCACTACCCCGAGATGAATGAGAACTACTTCCCGTATGCGGTCGGGACGCATCGTCACACGCCCGAGATCGAACAGATCCTGTCCGACGTCGCGGGCAAGCCGGTCGCGCTGCTGTTCCAACCGCACGTGGCGCCGTTCACGCGTGGAATGCTCGCCAGCATCTACGCGGACCCGGTCCGGACGATTTCACAGAAGGAACTGGACGACCTTTACGCTGAAACGTATGCAAGCGAACCGTTTGTTCGCCTGCCCGGCAAGCCCCCCACTGTGGGTGCGATCGCGGGGACCAACTTCTGCGACCTCTGGGCAACCGCGATCAAGGGCAAGGTTGTCGTTTTCAGCGCCTTGGACAATCTGGTCAAGGGAGCGGCCGGTCAGGCAATCCAGAACATGAACCTCATTTTCGGCCTGAAGGAGACGACAGGCCTGCTCTGAGGATCGGAGCACACGATCATGGCCAATGAAACGATCACGGCCGCGGGTTTCCGGACGGGCTCAGCGGCAGCCGGAATCAAGCCGAGCGGGGGTCTGGACGTAGGCGTAATCGCCGCCGAAGCCGCCTGCAGCGCCGCCGCCGTGTTCACGTCCAATCGCTTCTGTGGCGCTCCTGTTGAAGTCGGGCGGGAACACATCCGCAACGGCCGCCTTCAAGGCATCGTGGTCAACAGTGGCGTCTCAAACGTTGCCACAGGCCAACGGGGCGTTGAGGATGCCCGCGCCATGTGCAAACGGCTCGCGGAGCGAATCGGCGGAGAACCGCGAGAGATCCTTCCCGCCAGCACGGGGGTCATCGGACATTTTCTGCCGATGGACAAAGTCCTTCGCGGCATCGACCTGGCCGTCGAGAACCTGTCCGATTCCGCCGAGGCCGGACACACGTTCGCCAGGGCAATCATGACGACCGACACGCGCCCCAAGGAGGCCTTCACCCGGGTGAAGATCGAACGGTCTTCCGTGGTCGTCGCCGGGTGCTGCAAGGGAAGCGGGATGATCGCGCCCAACATGGCGACCATGCTCGCTTTCATCGGCACGGACGCCTTCATCGCCCCGGGCGCACTAACCTGGGCCTTGCGAGACGCCGTGAATGGAAGCTTCAACCGCGTGACGGTGGACGAATGCCAGTCGACGAGCGACACGGTGGCCTTGCTGGCCAACGGACGAGCGGGTGGTCGACAGATCATCAATACGGCCAGTGCCGGCTATCGCCGTTTTGCCGAGGCCCTTGCCGAGGTATGCAACAGTCTGGCCTATCAGATTGCCGCCGACGGAGAAGGGGCGACCCGCGTCGTGGAAGTCACCGTTCGCAATGCGGCGACGGCGACGGACGCGCATGAAGTTGCCCGGTCGGTAGCCGTCAGCCCGTTGGTGCGAACGGCCATCCATGGTGGCGATCCCAACTGGGGTCGGATCATCCAAGCCATTGGGACGACCCGCGCGAGGTTTCAGCCCGAATCGATCACGGTACACATCTGCGATCAACTGGTATTCGCCAAGGGCCGACCGGCCGAGGGCATGGACCTTGTCAAGATCTCGCGTGGAATGAAGGAGAAGCACGTTCCGATTGTCATCGACCTGAAGGCCGGAAAGACCGGCGACCGGGTGCTGACCTGCGATTTGACGAAGGACTACATTACGATCAACGCCGACTATCATACGTAGGGTCAAGCGGGGACAGTCGAGCCTCCCTATGAGTGGTGAGGGACCTATTCCGGATGTGTCGGTCGTGGCGCCCGTGTTCAACGAGGCCGCGTGCATCGAGGATGTTCTTCGCTACTGGAACCGCGTGCTCGACGGCTGGGCTTTGTCCAGCGAAATCGTTTTGGTCAACGACGGCAGCACGGACGCCACGAAGGACATCCTGAATCGCCTGGTCAACGAGTTTCCCCGGCTTCGTGTGATTCATCGAGAAAAGAACACCGGCTACGGCGGGGCGCTCTCAGCGGCCATTGGGGAATCGCGGGGGGCCTGGGTCGTCACGCTTGATTCCGACGGGCAGTTCGATCTGGCGGATGCGCCACGCCTGTTCGATTTCCTCCAAGCCCACAACCTCGATGCGGTGACCGGGCGCCGGGCGCGGAAGAGGGATTCGTTCATGCGGGTGCTGGCCGACCGGATGCTGAACCGGCTCGTTCGATACATGTTCAAGGTCGATCTGGCCGACACGAATTGCGCGCTGAAGGTCATCCGCGGTTCGCTGGCACGCGAACTGACCATCGAAGCCCGGGGATTTCCCACGCCCACCGAGATCGTCCTGAAGCTGGCCGTTCGAGGGGCAAGAGTCGGCGAGCAGGTCGTGTCGCACGCCGAACGAAGGGCGGGGGCATCGAAGCTCACGATCGTTCGAACGGGGCTGGACATGTGGCGCTTCTTGTGGTACTTGCGCCGCAAGATCATACTGTACCGTCGTCGGGTCATCCAAAGGATCTAGCTCTTGCCGGAGTGAAGGGACTCATGTCGGACATCACCGGGATCATCCTTGCCGCCGGCAAAGGATCACGGATGCAGCCGTTCAGCGATTACTGTCCCAAGAGTGCCCTGCCGGTCCTGACCAAACCGATCATCGTTCATCAACTGGAGATGATGCATCGCCTGGGCATCGAGCGTGTCGTCATTGTGGTGGGACACTTGGGCTTTCAGGTCGTGACGGCCGTATCGAGCTATCCCATCGCCGGGCAACTCAAGATCGAGTACGTCGATCAGAAGGAAACGCTCGGGATCGCACACGCCTTGGGCACGCTGGAATCCCGCGTCGATGGGGCGGTCATGATGTTCCTGGGCGACATCTACTTCATCACCGATCGCCTTGATCAGATGATCCAGACGTATCGGCTGCCCGACGTGGGCGCCGTGCTGGCCGCCAAGGTGGAGCAGGATCCTCGCGCCATCAGTCGCAATTTCGCCATTTTCGAGGATGAGAAAGGTCGGGTGCTCCGAGTCGTCGAGAAACCCAGACAAGTCCGCACCAACCTGAAGGGCTGCGGCTTGTACCTGTTTGGACCGGACATCTTCGACGCCATCCGAAGAACGCCGCGGACCGCGATGCGCGACGAGTATGAAATCACGAACTCGATTCAAATCCTGATCGAAGACGGCATCGACGTTCGGGCGGCGCGTGTGGTCGACGAGGATCTCAACCTGACGGTTGCCGGCGATCTTCTGGCGGTCAATCTGGCCGAACTGAAGCGGCTGGGCCGACGACGCCTCGTGGCCGACGGAACCGATATCCCGTCGAACGTGAGCCTCAATGATTGCACCGTGGGAAGGAAAGTCCGCTTCGAAGGACCCGCCCGACTTGAACGCTGTGTCCTCTTCGATGATGTGGTCGTCCCGGCGGGTCTGGAGCGGTTCAACTCCATTCTCTTCGGCGACCGGATCATCGCCTGCTGAGAAGAGCCCGTGACTCGTCGGCGCCTCGGCCGGAGCGCTCCGCTCACATCGATCGCTTACAGGAGTCGATGACTTCGCCCAACCGGTCCGACAACCGACATTGGGGCGAGTAGCCAAGCATACGCCGGGCCTTGGAGATGTCGGCCACCGCGTTCCTCAGTTCCTCGGACCTGGCCGGTTCGTGCGTCACACGAGCGTCAGGGCGAATGGCCCGGCGGAGCATCTCGGCGATCCGGCGAACGGAAGTCGCCGTTCCCGTCCCCACATTGAAGACGTGGCCCACCGCGCCGGTTTCCATGGCCAGCACGTTGGCCCGGACGATGTCGCTGACGTGGACGAAATCGCGAAGCTGGTTTCCATCCCCGAAAATCACCAGGTCCTGGTTGTCGAGCAAGCGCCGGACGAAGATGGTGATGACACCGACGTAGGGTGTGTAGCCCTGACGCGGTCCGTAGGTGTTGAAGAATCGGAGAATGACCGGCTCAACACCCAGACGGGGACCCATGAGCAAGACGTACTTTTCCGCCGCCAGCTTGCTGATGCCGTAGGGTGAAAGGGGCTCCTGAAGATGGGTTTCGGCCACCGGTGAACCGTCGGGAGAATCGGCGTAGACCGCCATGGACGAAGCATAGACAAGTCGCCGGACGCGCGCCCGCGCCGCCGCTCGAAGAACGGCCAGCGTGCCCATCAGGTTTGTTCGGGCATCGGCTTCAAACTGATCGACCGACCCGCGAATCGTCACCCGGGCGGCCAGGTGAAAGACGGTGTCGGCCCCATGCATGCCGCGCGACAAGGCCTCTTCGTCCGATACGTCGGCCCGAATGATCTCGCATCGGGTGTCGACGTTTTCCGGGTTTCCCGTGGAGAAATCGTCGAACAAGCCAACGCGATCGTTACGAGCAAACATCGCATCGCAGAGATGCGAGCCGAGCAACCCCGCCCCCCCTGTAACCAATACCGTCCGTTCGCTCATTTGCCTATCTCCGTTCCGGACGATGGGCCCGACGCGGTCGAAGCAGGAACCTCCGACTGCACGGGAGTGCCCCGCCCTATCGGCCTGTAGACTTCGGCCTTGTCATTCCTGAACACGAGTTCGTACCTCCGATCCATCGCGAGTTGCCATCTCCGACTGAAGAAGTCCGTCGACTGGTATGTCTTGGGGGCCATCCGGTCGAACACAACCGCCTCGATTCTTCCCTGCCGGAGGTCTTCGATCAGTCCGCGATCGTCGAAGACACCCACGTCCGCCATGCCCGTGAACGTACACGTGTCGACGAGGATCGACCGTGGGCAGTGCAGGACCATGTCATTGAACTGACACAGCACGGGGCCGGGCAGGCCGTTCAGGTAGCCGGACAGGTCTCGGATGAATGTCGCCAGGTTGCGATGTTGGTCCTGTCGAAGCCGGCAGGCTTCCAGGCGTCCCGGGAGTTGAATCAACGCCGACGAAGCATCGGGCAGATAGCGGACCGTGCCAATGCAGAGAGCGAGCAGCAGCCCCATGCCCGCCGATCGGGCTTCACCGGCATCGGCCGGGCGGCACAGACACGACCACCATTCGATGAACTGTCTGCCGGTCAGGATGCACGCCAGCGCCAATGGAATCATGTAGTAGTTGACGCTCGAGCCGTCCCGATAGGTCGATGCGGCCGTTATGATCATGGAAATGCCGAAGGCGATCGTCAGCAGGTCCCACTTTCGTCCGGCGACCTCCATGGAGAACACGTAGAAGGCCACGGTCATCGGCAGAATGGCCGACCTGACGACCTCAGAGAACATGAAAGGAATGGCCCGCAAGGTGGTGTTTCCTTTCAGCGCTTGAATCGTATTGAGCGAGAACATGCCGCGCGTGACCGTTTCCAGCAGGATGGCAACACCGACAATCGCAGCCGCTGCAGTGAGCAGGTATTGTCGGGCCAGACGCCGCCGGCCGGACAGTTGGAGCCAAACGGCGACGGCCACCGGACCCACAAGTGAGGACTGCTTGTAGAGAAAGGCCAAGAGGAAGAGGACCAGTGAGGCCAACAGATCCACCGAACGTTGCGATCGGTGTGCCCATGTCAGGCCGGCCATCGTCAGAAAGCACGCCGGCGCGTCCGCACGGAACGAAAGGTCGAATCTCGCATGCACCCCATCCGCCGTCAGGAAGATTATCGCCACCATGCAGGCCGTGACCAGACTCGCGACACGATTCTGCTTGAGAAGGTAAAGCATCAGCCCGGCTGTTCCCAGCATCGAAAGGAGAGAGATCGATCTGCCGATCAGATATAGCCCATCGACGTCGGCACGAACCCACCGCCCGATCCACGCAACGGGTAGGTACAGTGCGGGCCCATACCAGGCTGGAACGTAAGGACGGACGCGCCAATCCCCATAGATCGGCCCGGCGTGTTGGACACGACGGGCAACGTACACATTGGCGGCCTCGGGCGAGGTCTGTTCCCCGGGTTTGGCCAACAAGGTGATCACGGCCAAGATCTTTGCGGCCAGCAAGACCATCAGTGCCGCCAGACAGACGCCGAAGAGAATCAGCACTATGTGTCCGGGACGACTCGAAGCTGCGGATGACGAAGTCGTGGGCATGTCTACACCCGTGTGGGTCCCGGAGCCGATCCTCTTGCAATTACAACTGCCTCCAATCAGCGTCAACCCCTCCGAAGTGAAGAATCGAAGGCACATCCCGCACAATACGTGGGCTCTTGGGGTACTTCAAGCGGCGCGAACGCTGAACGCGGCGGAGACGAAGCGACCCGGCCGAAGCTGCTCATCGCCGGCTTGGACCGTTCTGATGAGGCCTCTGTTCCACCGCCTTGGAGGCCTCCTCCGCTCCCGTCGGCGAGGGGTGCATCGGTCGATAGATTTCGGCCCACTCCAATCCCGGGACGCGAACCCGGTGATAGCGTTGTGACATCGCCTCGCGCCATCGCCTGCTGAGCATGTCGGTGGATTGCCAGGTTGCAGCCGCCAATTGCGGGTTCAACACGATGGCGGCTAGGTCGCCACGTCGAATCTCCTCGATCAACGGCTTGTCGTCAAACACACCGAAATCGGCCATGCTCGTTAGTGTGTAGGTGTCAATTAGAATGGAACGTGGGCAGTACAAGCCCATTTCGTTAATCTGGCACAATACCGGCCCCGAGAATCCGTTCAGGTAATCCGCCAACCGGCGGAGATTCTCTGCTCGTCGCTGATGCGCCTCTCCGCGTTGCGTGAAGCTGTCCCATCGTTTTGGCAGAGTGGCCAAGCCAGTTGCTGCTTCGGGGACGTATCGAACCAACGCCAGGACCATCGTCAAGGACAAGACCGGCGCCACTCCCGCATTCATACGGTCTCGCCACCAGCGCCCCATCTGTCGCCCACACAGCAGACAAGCCAACGCCAACACCGGCATGTAGTAGTAGACGTTCGATCCATCCCGATAGGTCTGTGCGATCGTGATCGGGAGTGATGCCGCAAAAGCAACACTGATAAGGTCCCAGTTCCGCCGCGTGCAGTCGACGATGGCGCCGAAGACGGCCACGGTGAGCGGAAATACCGCCACTTCGGCGACTCGTGACAGGAGATGCGGAATATTGAACAGCGTCGTGTTGCCCTTCAACGCCGTGACGGTGTTGAGGAAGTACAACCCATGGGTAACGGCGTTAAGGGAGAGCGAGATGCCCACGAACAGGACTGCGATCAGCACTCCGTAGGTCAGCGATTGTCGCCGGCTTCCCCTGAGCCAAAGCCAGGAAGCCGCCGCCACCGGGCCGTCAATCGATGACTGCTTGTACATGAATGCCATCAGGAACAAAACGATGGAACCGAACAGATAGGGCCAGCGGTCCGAACGGGTGAGTACGACGAGCCCCAAGAGGGTGAGAAAGCACTTCGGCGCATCCGGGCGATATGAGATATCGAACCGGACGAAGATGCCGTCCGCCAGGAAGAATGACAACCCCGCAACTGTGGAGAGTGCCCAGGACGACCCGTAGTGGTACTTCAGTAGGCAGATGATCAGGCCGGTCGTACCCAGCATCGATAGGAGCGAAATAGACCGGCCGATCATGAACAGTCCGTGCGTATCGGCACGTATCCATCGGCCAAGGCAGGCTACGGGAAGGTATAAGGCCGGCGAGTACCACGTCATGACGTGGGGGCGTTCACGCCAATCGCCATAGAGCACCCCCCCTTGTTGAACCCGTCGCGCCGCATAGACATTTGCCGTGGCCGGATAGCTGAGTTCACTGGGCTGCTCAAACAATGTGGCCGTGTTGAGGATCTTTCCCACCAATAGCACGGCAAGTGCCGCCAGCAGCATACCCAAGAGTATCGAAGGCAGGGAGTGGAAGTTCGAGGATGAAACGGGCTGGCCGATTCCGTCGGTCTGTTTTTCCACGTCAGCCTCATTCTTGCGGCGACAAGCAGGCCGACGAGCCGAATGCCTCAGGTCTCGTCGGGTTGCTCCCTCACCCGGCTCGGCGCCTCATCGCGATCGCATCCTAATATCTTCATGACAGCCGTTCAATCGGAAAAGGGGTTGCGGTGAGCCCAGTGAATCGTCATTCTGTTTCTCAGAACCTGATCGCTCCTGGAAAGGCTCTGCGATGGAACTACGTGGCAAGACCGTATTGATTACCGGTGCGAGCAGCGGCATCGGCGAGGCGCTAGCGGTTCTGCTGGCCAAGGAGGGGTGTCGTCTGCTTCTGGTCGCTCGGCGGGGCGAGGCACTGCAAGCCCTGGCCGACCGAATTCGACCCGACGCCGCCGATGTGGACGTCTTTGTCGCCGACGTTCGCGATGCCGAACGATGCGCGGCCGCGACGGCGAGGATGGTCGAGAAGTGGGGCCGTGTGGACATAGCCATTCTCTCTGCCGGCGTCGGGACGTTTCAGCGCGTGAACGAGTTTGATGCCTCGACCGCGAATGACATCATCGGCGTCAACGTGACGGGCGTCATTAACGGCGTCGCGGCGGTGCTTCCAACCATGATACGTCAACGGACCGGCATGATCGTGGGGATATCCAGCATCGCGGCCCACATCGTCGCCCCCTATTCGGCGGCTTACTCGGCCAGCAAGGCGGCGGTTTCCACGCTTCTCCGCGGGCTTCAGTTGGGCCTCAAACGTCACGGGGTGAAGATCTTGATCGTGGAACCCGGTTTCGTGCGAACCCCGATGACGGCAGGCAATAAGCGAATGCCCTTTCTTATGGAAGTCGACGAGGCCGCCCGGCGAATCGTGCGAGCTTTGCGAAGGGAAAAAGGTCTCATCCGGTTTCCCTGGCTCATGTACGCCATCGTCAAGTGCATGTCGGTCTGGAGGGACGGGTTGGCGCGCCGATGGACGTGAGGGCGTTCCCACATCGTGCCCTTCAACACTCGATGACGCGGAGGTTGTCAGGAAGGGACCTTCGCCGCCGCTTGCCCGATGCGACCGAAGTACGGCGCCATTCTCGTCAGGTTGAGGAGATAAAGGACGCCGCCGCTCACGCCTTCGAGCTCAACGGTGCCGAACGGTTCGCATGCGTGACGAATGGTCAGCATCGTGCCCAACTGGCGGGAACTCAACGCCGGCAGCCCTTCGAGGTCAACCACAAACCGCTTGTCGCGGATTTCGGATTGTCTCCGGTTCAGGAAGAAGGTCAACTCCTCTGTCAGCGAGATGGGGACCTCCAAAGCCATGGCCCGCGGATCGGCAAATCGAAACCGGACCTGATCCGCTGTGATCTCGACGGTGATCGGCCCTATGTCGGTTGCAGACACGGCAGAACCTCCTGAATAAGGCGAAGTTGCCACGTCCGATCTCGTGCCATTCAATCCGATGGGACAGGTGATCGCAAGCCTGATGTCGTGACTCTCTCAGGAGCCCGATCGCACCAGTTCGTCCAGCGCCCGCAACTTGCTGGTCTTGTCAGCCTGCTCGGAGTAGACCTTCCAACCCGGCTTGGTCAGCGGTCTAAGCAGATCCAGGATTTGCCTTTCGCGCACGGGGTCCGCTTCGGAGGCGACAATGACCGCGCGAAGTTCTTCCACCAGCGGGCCCACCGCTCGGCCGCCCAGCGCCCGGATTTGCTGCTGAGCCCGTTCGACGTCGACGGGATCCCCTCGGAGCTGCGCGATGCACCGCCGGACCGTCGTCACGTCCTGTTCGATCCGAAGTCGTTCGGCCTGGCGGCGTATCTGGGCGAATTTCGCGGACCAACCGCCCTCGAACCGGTTGCCCATCCGCTCCAGCACATCAAGGGCCTTACCCGGTTCGCCGGCCTTGAGCAGCGCGGCGACGTGCTCGTAAAGGAGATCCGCCAAGTCATCGCGATGCCGCGCGTCCGCGGACTTTTGGAGTTCGTCAGCGGCGACAACGGCCTCCTCGTATCGATCCGCCTGAAGTCTTGCACCAAGAAGCTTGAGGCCCACGTCCCACGCCCTGCCTTTCCTCCCCTTGGTCAAGTCGTCGTACACGAGCTTGTATACGCGGGCCGATTCCGCAAACTGGCCGGCCTGGCTCAAGGCGTCGCCCAGTTCTTCCCGAACCTCGTTGAGATCGGGGGCCGGCGGACTGGCCAGCGACATCTCCTTCTCGATGTCGCTCAGCAACTCCACGCACTGCTCCGCGGTAGGCTTGCCTGCCTTGGGGTTCAATCGCGAAGCCCACCGTCGTTGCTCGGCCACCGATCTGGACCGAAGGATCTGCTTGATCCCCTCCCACGCCTTGTCGCGGACCGTGGCATCCGACTCGGTCTTGGGGTCAAGACGGGCGAAGAGCGCCTCGAGATGTGCATCCGTCTTGGCAATGCGAGCGAGCGACTCAACCACCGTTCGACGAACACCCGCATCCGGATCCGCCAGGTGTCGAACGAGGAGTTCGGCGTTTTCCGGCTTGCCCAGGGCGGCAATGCCGCGAGCGGCCGCTTGTCGAACCGCCGCATCCTTCTCGCTTGCCAGTCCGCTCACGAAAATGGGAGCGAACTGGGGATCGGCAATCAACGCCATCGCCTCCAACAACTGCTCGCGAAGCTGCTGATCCGACCCGGCCCACTTACGATAACATGCTGTGAGGGGTGCGATCGCCGGGACAATTCTCTCCGGCGAGGCACTCCCCTTCTCGCCCAACACACCCAGACTCAATGCCCCTTCGACGACCACTTGCTTGTCGTCGGAAGAAAGCGCCTGGATCATGACGTCGATTGCATCGGGATTGCGAAGCCGGCCAAGGGCATTCAGCATGGCTGCTCGCACGGCGCTGTCGGTTTCCTGTCTGTATTGGGCAAGAATCAGGCCGGCATCGCTCGTTGCATGCAGGTCGCGCAACGTCAAGACGACCTTCTGACGGACCTTGGAACTGATATCCGGTATCATGCCGCGAAGGCGTCTTAAGACCGCCTCCGGCAATGACTTACGATCGGTCAACATGGCGCCGACCAGGTCCAGGCCGAGCAGTCGCACGTTTTCCGAAGGATGTCTCAGGTAGTCTAGGAGCGCGTCGGGCTTCTGGGCGTCCGGCTTCAACAGATAGAGGTCCCTCAGCGTCGCGACCAGCGTTGTCTGGGCGGCCTCAAGGTCTCGCCGCAATTGCCGGTTCTGCTTGCTCAGCACATATACTCGATCGCGCAGCCGGTCGAGGGCCGACTTCTCACGATTCGTTTCCCACCACTTGTAAATGGCTGCGATATCACCCTCGAACTCAACTCCGGCGGCGTCCCGGATGGCCTGCATCACCTTGGTCCGCACTTCGGGGTTTCCGTCGTCCAAGAGCCGGACCAGGGAATCCATCGCTTCCCGGCTTTCGCCCATCTGCGACAGGGCGCGAATCGCGGCCAACCGCGCGGATAGATCCGCCGCCGGCTGGACAGCACCGCGGGCCAACCGGCTCAATCGATCCACCACACCTCCGTCCTTGTACATCGCCAACGCCGCCGCCGCACTCTCGCGCATCCGCTCATCTTTGCTCCCCAGAAGCGTCATCAAGGGATCGATGAAACGGGGACTGGCGACCGCCGTTTCCGCAATGACTTCAATAACAGCCATTTGGGCGACGGGGTCTTTGTCGTTCTGCAGGACGGATACGAGGATATCAACCGATTGCGGCCAGGGACTGCTGATGAGTTCCCTCGCCCCTGTTCGCCGAGCCTTTGGGGGGTTGGGTTCGACGAGCAGGTCCACGAATTGCTTCAGCCTTCGGTGCTCCTCTCCACCCAGGCGCATCGACTGCGATGAAGCGCTGGCTGTTGCGGACTGCTCACCCACAGCACGGCCGGTGAGACAAAAACACGATACAACAACTACACTACAACAGACAAATCGTGTTAGGAATGTGGGGGGCAGTTTCTCTCTGTCATAGCCGGACCACATGCGCAACTCGACCAAAGAAATGAACATACGGAGCAATCCAGGGCGGTGGGTCGTCACCGGCTCGCTCACGTTCACAGGCTGAAGTATAGCGACTTGCAGTCGACGACGCAAACCTGGCGGGGTTTCGGGCCGATAATCGATACGCTCGGATGTCCTTGGACTCGACTGCAGTCCAGACTCGTTTCTAGTATGACTGTGCGAGGGGCAACCAGCGCACCAGCGTTATCATCCATCAGCCCCTATACTGAGCGCGAATGATTTCGCTGGCACGGTTACCGGGCACGTTCAGCGCACCGAATGCTTGGGAAGCGGCAGTGCGGATACTCAGTTTCTTCTCAGCCATAACGACCTTGACCAGACTGCTGAGTTGGCCCTCATCCAGCTTGTTCCCGTGTCGACGCGCGCTTTCGGCCAACGACTGAAACATCGCAATCCGCAGGTTATCCTTGTTGCCCTCGTCGAGAGCCTGTGCGGCTATCCCTCGCTGCGCCGTCTCGGTCGGAATGGTTGCCAAGACCTGGCCACTCAAGACGCGCAGATCATGCGAGTCGTGCTTCAGCGCCGCCAACAAGGCCCCTTCGGCACGCCCCACGTCGAAGACTTGCGACTGTCCGGCACCCAGCAGACGGAGCGTTGCCGCGGCCGCCAACGCCAACCCCGAGGCGATATCGGCGTTGAGTTCGACCCGACCCACACGGCGGTTGACGGCATCCCACTCCTGCAGAAGTCGGGCTTTGTCTTGCGATGCGATCACCCTGCCCGTACCGGGATCCCCGCGCGTGATCTCCTCCGTCAGAGCCATTTGACGTTCCTTGGCAAGGACGATCACGGGCAAGTTCTTTCCGGCAGGCAACCGGCGAAGTTGCGCCAGCGAAGCCCTCAGATCCGGTTCGCTGATGTCGCTCGCGAGGAAGCACCCCTCCAACACGGGCAATTGATCGCGTGCCCGGTTGAGGGCATCACCGAACGTGTTCTGACCGACCACGTTGAAGCCGGCGTCGCGAAGGATTCCCATGATACGGTTCAGGCCGGTCGTGTCGGGATCGACGACCATAACGTTGCGCTGCCCCGTCAGGGCCAGCGCTCCCGCCAAGACGGGGACAACCTCTTCATTGCCGGCGAACTTGGTCTTCGGCAATGCCTGGCCCAGTGCGAGGGCCGCGCGGATACGGACGACCGAATCGCGGAAGCTGAGCGCTTCCACCAACGGCTGTTTGACGTCTTCGCTGCCGACAAGGCTTGATTCTCCCGCCGTCTCGGCCAAGGCGGTAATCGCACCCAGCGCGACGAGCGCGTCCTGATCTTTCAGCGCCCGGGCAAGGACCATGTGATTGAACCGCGGCCCGGCCGATCGGGCGAAGTAGATCGCACGGGGATAACCTTTGGGACGCGTCGTATCCTTGTCGCACGCAGGATCGGGCTGCTCGCTGCCGACGTCGGCGACGCCCAACTGTGCTTCTCGCCGAAAGTTGCCGGCCACCCAAAGGGCTTGCGCATCGGCATTGTCGGGCTGGAGTCGAAGCGATTCTTCACAGCATCGCATCGCCATGATTTCGTCGAAGATGTCCAGAGGGACGCGATCGGATTCGAGCCTGTCTTCGCGCCAATACCACACATTGGCCTCTTCTTCTCGCGGGTCGGCCCGAACGGCGCCCTCATTGGAGTAGTACTGCGTTGCCAGTTCGAGGAACAGCGCCGCGGCCGGTTTCCGGCCCGCCCCCGACGCTCCGTCGATACGTTCGATCGCCGCCATCGCCGCCTGCTTGATGTTCTGCCCTGTTTTTGCATCCTCGGCGACCTGTTTCAAGTAGGGAATCGCGTGGGGATAACCGAGTTGACCAAGGGCGTCGATGACCGACATCTTGATCACATCGCTGCGCACCGCGAGGGATATGGCGAGGGGGGTCACGGCCCGCAGGCCGACCTTGGGCAGGGCTTTCACGATCCGCGGATGGAGCGCGCTTTGGGCCGGATCCTGCAGCGCGGCGATCATCCAGGGAATCGCGTACTCTCCGGACCACTGAAGGCGTTGGGTGGCATTGAGCACCTGCTGCGGATCTCCCGCCAATGCGGCGATGTCGGCCTTAATCCGTTCCGGATCGCGGCGGCGGATCTGTCGGCCCTCGTTGACCCTTTCCAGCACCCGTCGGGCATTCGCGCCCACATCGCTGTTGGACAGAACGACGGTGAGGACGTCGATGCTGTCGGGGTGCTGCTCACTAAGTTCCAAGAGCCGCACGGGTGTCGCTTCGGCATGTTTCAGGAGCGCGGCGGCGAAGTTGTTCGCGATGGAGAACTGGCCGATCTTGACGAAGTGGAGGAAGTCCGCGAAC
>CAZQTW010000053.1:20434-44586 GCA_964596165.1 uncultured Planctomycetales bacterium
GCCTCGCTTGGCGGAGGTTCCTCTTTCTCCCCTTCCGCACCCTTTTCCGTGGCGGATTCCTCTTTTTCGGTCTCGGCTTGGTCCTTCTCCTGCTTCGCCGCAGCAGCCGGCTTCTTGGTCGTCTCTTTCTTGGCGGGTTCTTTCTTGGCCGCCTCCTTCTTGGCGGCGGCACCGAGAACAACGCTCGCGGCGAAGAGGCACACCAGGGTGACAGCCACGATGTGCATGAGTGTTCCGAGTCGGAGCATCCGATGTGCGTCAATTCGCCCGCTGAACATCACGTGTCTCTCCATGTCTGACCAGAAGCCGATATCGTTCCGTGCCGTCGAGCTTGCGCTCGGCAGACCCGAAGGCTTACCCCATCGACCACCCGCCGGCCCGGCCTGCCGACACTCAACTCCTGTTCATCGATGCTAACCGCTTGCCGTGCCAGGACCTAAACATTCTAGAGTAGTCAGATATCCGGTCAATGAAATTCTAAGAATGCCGCACACTTACCGACCGGGCACAGGAACAATTCGTACGAGTTCCACCCCCGCCGCTAGTCGATCAAGGGGAACCTCATCGCCGCTTGATGCCGTCTTTCCCCGGGCCAGATTCAGTTCATTCGGTTGAAAGTATCTGGACGATCCCATATGAACCGTCGAAAAGACGTCGACTCGACGGAGTCGTTCCAATGGTAACGCTGAGCGTGCCGACAGGAAATCTCGTATCTCGATCTCATCGTGACGAAGGAGCACCACGCGCCGCAGGCTCAGTGAAACGGGCCGACGCCGGTAGATGAGCACCTTCACCAGAAGGGACTTGATCCAATAGGCGAATCGCGGCACTCGCCCCAGTGTCAGATTGACCAGACGGAAGGCAACAAAGGTCAACGGCTGGAAGATCGTACGTTTGAATGCGTAGAACGGGCATTCGATCGATATGCGGTCTTCGGCAACTTCGACGCGTCGCGAACGGTCCAAGACTTGAGAGGCGATCAGCGTTCCGCCCTTCAGACATCCGACGAATCCGCAATCGCTGTACGCCAGCCGGCCTTGCCCACCGTCGAACAGCTTGAGCACGCCGCCTTTGCTGCAGCCGACTATCGCCAGGTATTTCGGGCGCGATACCCTGACCAACCCCGCGTCGGGAAAATACACCGACGCACGACTCAGGTCGGGCGGCGGCTCCGCTCGCGGCAACGGTCCACGTTGCATGGCCGTCTGATACGCAAAAAGGTAGTTGTTCAAGAGAGGATAGAAGTTCTGAGCATCCATGGTCTCAAGGGCGGCCACTTGTCTGATCCGAATGGACTCCGCCATCCGCTCGGCGATCCATCGCGCCGCCACATTGCGCGTGGCGAGCATCTCCAGTCCTGCGGGATAGTAGAACTGCGTGCTCCTGCTTCCGTACTCGCCGCCCAATGTGCCGTCGGGATGAACGAAGTGCGCCAGGAACTGCACGGAACGATCCAGGCTTTGCGCCAGTCCCTCGTTTCCCGTCAGTTGCCAGCATCGGGCCAGATAGAAGGTCGCGTGGGTTTGATAGCCCGGATCAGCCCCGCCATATTCGTCGTACCAACCCTCCGAGGACTGGTGCGTCAGAATACGGTCGATGAAGTACTCTCCCCGATGCACGAAACGCTTTTCGCCGAGTAATTGACCGATGTGAAACAGGGTCGCGGCCGCCGCCGCCAGGTGGTTGGTCAAGAAGCCATGGGTCTCGTCATTCCGTACCAACCATTCGCCGGCGCGTCGCAGCGCCGAGAAAAGCCGATCGCGAACGAGAGGACTGATGGCGTCGCCCACCAGACGAAACGCCTCGGCCACATAGAAACCCGTGAAGGCCGTGGCGGCCAGCGAATGTTCGTACGGATAGGCTTCGTCGAATGACCCGTCCGCATGCTGAATGCGATTCCAGTAGTCAAACGCCGCTTCAGTCCATTCGAGGACTTTCGGATTGCCGTGGTATTCGTGTCCTGCTTCGGCCACGGCGTAGAGGAAGGCGAGTGGATAGACGCCTTCCTGGTAACGTGCACCCGGGAAATCGACGAATTTCCAGGCCCAGAAAGTGCGATCGAAGCAGCCGTAGGTCTTGCTGAAAGGCTCACGATCCAGCCGGCTGATCGAACGAGGGATTTGATCAAGCGCCCGCCGAAGGTAGGTCTCACCGGCATTCGCCGGCGTCATGGCGGGGTCCGTACAGCACGGGTTCATCGAGGCCTCCGTACCTTCCACCCAGTAGAAGTTGACGATACCTGCACGTTTCGAACATGTCAAATCCGGTCAATACCCCTTGATCCGCGAACCTCAGCCGGTTAATCAGTCTACCCGGGTGAGCAATCGCAGACGGAAAACCCGGACGAAACGGAGACAGATCCCATCGACACATTGCCACGAGGAAACACGATCGATGCCGCTCCGTCCCAACCCGACGTTCCAAAGCTGTCCGGCGGTTGGCTGGGCAAAGTGCTAAGTCTCTTGGTCTCGCTGGGTATCCTCGCCGTCCTTTGGAGGTCCGCCCGACAAGTCCATCTCATGGAGAGTCTGAGGCACATTGATCGCCGGGAGCTGTTTCTGATTCTGAGCCTGCTTCCGATACAGATCGCCGTGCGTGGAATGCGGTTGAATCTCCTTCTGTCCAAATCAGGGTGCCGCATCGGCGTTCTTCGCGGAATGATCGTCACGCTGATCGGTACATCACTCAACGTCCTGCTGCCCAGCAACCTCGGCGACGTGGCAAAGGCGTACTACGCTTACCGCTACCGTTTGTCGAAGGAAGTCGCCTTGAGCGTGGTGATCATCGACAAGGTGTTCGCCATGACGTCGGCCATGTTGTTGGGCATCGCCGCGGCGGCTTCGCAAGGACTCTGGGGTCCTTTCGGCCTCGCCTGCGGCGTCGCTGCCGGCCTGGTGACCATCATTTTCGTGCCCCAGTTGATCCCTTGGCGAATGCTGGGGTGGGCCCTGAACAAGACGCTGGGCAAGACCCTGTCGCACGAGAGGGCGTTGGAGGCGTCGCGCCTCCCGCTAAGCTTCAAGCTGGCAGCCGTGGCATTGTCGCTCGTGTCCTGTGCACTGGTCTATGGACAGTACCACCTCATCTGTGGGGCAATGGGACTGGCGATTCCCTCCACACTCGCTTGGGCGGTGGCACCGGTCATGGACCTGGCAAAGGCGATTCCCTTGACGGCAAACGGCCTGGGGACACGCGAAGCGGTAGCCGTTCTCATGTTGGGTCGGATCGGCATCCCGTCGGGTGACGCCATGCTGTCGTCCCTGTTCTTCACCGCCGTATCGTTGTGGGCGCCCGCCTTGGCGGGGGTGCCATTTGTGTGGCTGGCGGTCCATCGTCGCGGTCGGGGCGGGAAGGCGACCGACAGTCAGCGTACGAGCGCCGGGCAGGGTTCGTAGAAGGGCGTGTGGCCCGGTTCGAAGCTGTTTCGGCTCCAATGCACATGGATTCGGAATCCGACCAACCCAAGCGAGCCCCACACGGTCAGGGGCGTAGCCCCGGCCGATACTTGCCGTCATGACCTGTCGACTATGGAGAGCGGCAAGGCTGCTTCTCACTGCAGTTCATTTTGCATCTGTGTTCTTTGTGCTAGGTCCCTGTCTTCCGCTGGATGCACTTACAACCCTGACAAGTTCGGAAGCTTCGATAAGAAGCAAATCACCGTCCCTTTCGCGAACGTTACGGCACGTGAAACAGAGACTTGTGTTACCCGGCGTTGCATCGATACGCATGTAGCCAAACCGGCTCCGACTGGCCCATTCGCCACACTGGATCGACGTCACGGTTCGCCCGTCGGCGATGAGCCAAAGTTTGGTGTATGAATCCTTTTCCAGGGGACTACCCTCACGATCCGCACTCATCACCATCATGCCGTTGCTTAACCGTGTCGCAAACAGGACCAAACCGTCGATCGGGGTTAACTTAGTGACCTTCTTGCTGGCACGATCCCAGCGATAGAGCCCAGCGGCCTCGCTACTATCCGTATCGGTTCCCCAATAAACGCCTTCCTGGGTGAAGGCCAACCCACACGCCACCCATTGGGGCGCCCCCGCGCCGATGGGGTTCCACGTCTTACCTCGATCCGTCGACCATGCTATCCTTGGTTCAGTGCCCATGTCTCCGGCACAAAGCCACGCCCTGTCGGTATAGGGATCCTGCTGGATGGAGTGCACGTGCCGAATCTCGCCCGGTTTGAACTCGTGGGCGACTTCCCAACTTCGCCCTTCGGTTGTGCTGGAATAGACACGTACCGCAGCCCGCTCGTGGTTGCGAAAGTATTCACCCAAGAGAATCGTGCCGTCCTTCAGCCTCGCCATACCCAACGGCATGATCCCACGGCCCACGCGCACACCATAGTGGGGGAGCGCTAGTGTTTCACGAAAAGAAGTCCCTTCCGCTTCGCGACACCACATCCGACCCGCCGACATCGCAACAACCCCCCCACTGGGGAGTGTGACCATCTCCACACACTCATTCCAGGTCGCCAGCCAGCGGACCCATGAGAAGTTCAACAGCCAATAGGGTGAAAGACCGCAAGGCACGCGAAACTGACGTACAAAGTGATCCTCACCGCTTCGCAAGCGATAGGCCCACAAACCGCGCGTCGCCCACAAGTGTCCATCTGCGTCTCGACCTTGAACGACCAAGTCGGGAGCCCGTTTGCAGGAAAGTCCCCATGCCGTGTCTTGGACCAACAGTATTGTGGAAGGCTGATGAAAGTTGAACGCGAGAAGACCAACCAGAATCACAGTCAGAGCAATGGGAATCCAAAAGCGTTTTCTGCGCAGCCAACGTGGAACAACATTGACACCACGGGCCATTTCGAGAATTCCGATTCCCCACTTGACTTAGTTAACTATAGTCCGTGGTCCGGGGCTTGTCAAAGGCCTTGACTTGCCTGTCAGCAACAGCTAATGAGAGCTTAGCTGGGGCGATCTGTCCGTGAATTGGACCTTGCGGGTTCCGCCCAGTGGTGAGAGCATGCCTGATCATGAACCGATCTGCCCCGACTCCTTCGGCACGATGATACCGTCACTTCGTCACACGGAAATCCAACCGGAAGGAGTTGAAGACCTGTCCCACATCGCCGCTTTGCGGTGGCTGGCGCTGATCCTGACCATCGCCGCCGTTCTGAGAACGGTGGGACTAACGTATCAGCTTCCAATCCCATCCGGTCCGGACAATATTGATTTGGTCGGAGGCGCTCTACGAGTGGGAACGGGTGACCTGAACCCGCATAGGTTCACCTGGCCTGCGGCACCCTTCTATTTCCTAGCCATCTGCTACGGCGTGATGTTCTTGGCCTGCCGCGCCCTGGGAATCACCGCCAGCACGAGCGAGTTTCGGCAATGGTTCTTCGATGATCCCAGCGCGTTCTTCCTGGTGACTCGGCTCATCATGGTTGCGACCGGATTGCTCAGCGTGGTCATGATCTATCGTATCGGACGCCAACTGAGCGATCGACGGCGAGGCCTATGGGCAGCAGCGATGTTAGCCGTCACTCCTGTCGAAGTAATCATGTGCCACTATCAGAAGGCCGAGCCGCTACTGGTACTAACCATCCTACTCGCATGGGCCGCGATCGTCCGCTGGTGGCAGCAGGATTCAGTTGACCGAGTGGGGATCGCTGGCGCCGCGATCGGTCTCGCCTGTGCAGTGAAGTATAATGCCGCCCTCCTCGTCGTCCCAGCGGCGGCAACATGGATTCACCACGCCTCGATTGCCGGTCGAGGGCTGTTGCGCCAGATGGTTCTCAAGCGGCTCGTGGTGGGCGGGCTCGTTTTGATCTGCACCTTCTTAGCGCTCAACCCCTACCTATTGCTGGATGCCCGTGAAGCCTTGCGCCAACTTGCCGGTCAGAAGGAGTTCATGCAGACCGCCACTTCCCCCATCCACCAAACGCCTGTACGGTCCTATCTGACCATTTTGTTCCCCGTGGCCTTCGGATGGATGCTCTATGCCATTTATGGTGCGGGGTTTGTGTGGCTGGTCGTCCGCTCACTACGTCGTCACGGCAGCGAAGCGATGATGGTGCTTTTTGTCCTCTTCTATGCCGCCACCATGATGACACAGAAGCTCGTTACGCCGTACTACCCATTGCCCATGGTCCCCATACTGGCACTGGGTGCGGCCGGTTTCTGCTGTCAGATCATCCGGAAGATCCGGTTGGCCAGTTGGGGGCTAGGTTTGGCTCTTGCCGGCCCAGCGGGCACATCGCTGGTCATGGCCTACCAACTGGCGATGCCAGGACCATCGCTCCAAGCCGAACACTGGATCAAGAGCAACGTTCCCGCTGGTAATCGGCTGGCTCATCGGCACTGGATACCACCCCTCCTGCCATCGACTCGCGAGCGTCTGGGATGCTATCAATGGCCCCAGGAACCCCGCGTGGTTCGCAGTCAGGTAGATGAGCTGATCCAGAAGGGCGTTCACTGGCTGGTTCTCACGACGCGTGATGTGGAAGGCCGGGAGGACGAATTGTTTGGCCCTGTCAACGCCCGCTCTGCTCGTCTGGCGTTTCGTGTCTGCAAGCCGGAGCAATACCTGCCGATGATCGGCGGAGGAATCGACGTCTGGGAAATGCGCGGTTCGTGCGCAGTGCCACCTCTAGCTCGCGTCGTATCCGATCCCGAAGAGGTAAACCCCGCTCGTCAGTTGGAGGAGTGTTTCGAGGGTGGCGTGATCCTCATCGGTACGGACTCCTTTGATGTCGGGCGATCGGTGTTGGCCGGCAACACCTTCGAATTGGCCACCTACTGGCTAGTACCCCCTGGTGACACGAGAAGGTTGACGATAGTCGGGGATCTCTGCGGTGAAGGTGGATACCTGGCTCATCTCAGTCAGCAATTCGCTTACGGAATAGACGAGTTCGCTCGTCGCCCATCAAGTCGACCGTGTACCGTCATCCACCGGCTTGTCCTAAGGCCCGGTTACCGCGCAAAGCCTGGGGACTATACGGTAAGGGTAGGACTGCGCGACCCCGTTGCGCAGCGGGACTTGTCAATTGTCAAGGGGCCGCATGCGGGGCATCGGTTTTGCGAATTGGAGCGCATAACCGTGCGCCGGTGACACGCCGCGGACACCTTGTGCCGACGCATGGAGCAAGGCGTTCGCCACAACCCCCGTCACCGTGCCACAGCGGAACGTCCTCGTCGGCCCGTACGTTGAGAGTCGATGGCGAATCCGTATCTCTATACCGTTCCCACGGCATGCTCCGGTCGCGCGGATTCCGTTCGATGTCGTCTCCACGGTCCGTATCATCGTCGCTCTCAGCGGGGCGTGTCGTGGCGGACACACGGATCGCATACAGGTCGACGATGTCCAACGCCAATCCTCCGACGCTGCACAGTATGGCCACCAGGGCGGCTGTTCTCCACCGCCCCGCCATCCACACCCCGGCGCGATGCCATCGGCCCGGAACGAACACGGGAGGTTTGACGGATACGGACTGTCCGAACCGCTGTCGCGATTGGAGTCTGGGAGTTCGTGCAATGAAAGCCAGCAGCCCCACGGTCAATCCCACGAGGTAAAACGGCAGCGAATTGAAGCTGCCGACCTCGTCCGAAAGCTCCCCCACGTTCTTCAGGAACAGATTTTGAAGAATGACCGAAAGCCCGTTGTTGACCAAGTGAATCCAGAAGGCGTAGAGCAGGCAACTCGTTCTC
Organism: uncultured Planctomycetales bacterium; assembly: GCA_964596165.1. Taxonomy (GTDB): domain Bacteria; phylum Planctomycetota; class Phycisphaerae; order UBA1845; family JAFGLZ01; genus CAYUQT01. Next base: position 28,096 of record CAZQTW010000053.1, read on the forward strand.
GCGGTCACTAGTCCGACCACCAGTCCGATCAGGAGAAGCGCCGGGAACGTCACGGGTTCGGCGTGGAACGCCGCGAAGATCACCGCCACGGTGATCACGATCACCCCCGACGGAATCCGTTTGAGTAAGGAAGACTGGATCAATCCGCGGAAGAAGTGCTCTTCACAGACGGCAGGAGTCACGGCCGCGAGCAAGAGGACCGTGACCAGGCCCAACGGCGTGTCGGCCTCGAATAGCTTGGAGGTTTTGGCCAGACGTTCCGCCGTGTCGGGCAGATAGCCGTGGAACAGCCGATCGTACGGCTCGGCCAGGAGCATCATCGAGAAATCGCCGACGTAGTTCACCACGCCCACCACCGGCAACGTGATGCCCAACGTCAGGATCCATAGGTCCGTTCGGGGGGGATACCAGCTAAACGTCATGCGAAGGTCCGCTCCGGCCGCCAGGGCGACCGCCAGCGGCAGCGCAAGGAAGACCAGCCACTGGCCCACCGCGATGCTCAGTTCGAGGGCCGACGCATCCGACTTGTGATCGACGGCCGAATAGGCCACCATTCCCGTTCCGAAGTAGGCTATCCCGACGAAGATAAGCAGAAGGAACGTCGATCCGACCGACAGTACCGGCGGGCCCGGCGGACCGCTGACGAGGGGAAGCGACAGCGACGTGGATGCGTAGGCAAGAGTCGAAATCGGCCTTGCCACAATGGGACGTGCTTCCTGGCTCGGCCTTGCCGACGGATCCTGAGGCAGACCACGAGCAACGGGGATGTTCTTTTCGTCCGAACCGCAATCGTACTGGCTATCGGCCATACCTGTTACTATATCGTACGATTGGCCGGGAGACCTAACCAACCGCAGGGGTTTTGCGCGACTGTCCGGCCAGCCGCGGACCTAGCCACGGGTAGTGGAATGGCCGCTGCGAAACGGTCGTTTGGCCTCATAGAGCTTGACGCGTTCGGCAATCGCGCGTGAGAGATCGGGGTGTTCGATGGCCTTCGCCATCTCGCTGGCCCGGCGTGCGGTGAGGACGGCTCGGTCGAACTGCCCGAGTTCGGCTTGCGCGGCGGCAAGGCTGTCCAATGCGCGGGGGCTTCGGCCACCGCTGAGTTCGTCGGCCCGGCCGGCCAGCCGCAAGGCTTCCTGTCCATTGCGGAGGTCGGCCACGGGGCATGTCGCCAACAACCAGGCCAGATTGCTCAGGACTCCCGGCTGGTCCGAAGCGTTTTTGCTCGCCTCCCGCAGCAACGTGATCGCCTGTTCGTATTGCCCCTTCCGAAGGTAGAGGGCCAACAGGTTGTCTCTGGCCGGTCCGTAGTCGGGTCTGAACTTGAGTGACTCACGGAACCAGGTGACGGCCTCCTGATCCTTGCCCTGCTTGGCCAGCGCGATGCCGAGGTTGTTGCAGCCCTCGACGTGACCGGGTTCGGACTGTAGGAGTCTTGCATAGACTGCCACGGCCTCGTCGAGCTTCCCCTCCGCCGTCAGGACCATCCCGAGATTGTTCATGGCTCGAGTGAATCGGGGGCTGGCCTTGATGGCCGCCCGCAATTCCACCTCCGCCTCGGCATGTCGGCCCTTCTGATGGAGAAGCCAGCCGAGGTTGTTTCTCGCCCGGGGATGGCTGGGGTTAAGGCTGAGGGCGCGCCCGTACGCCACCATGGCCTCGTCCGTTCGACCGAGTTGGGCCAGCGATACCCCAAGATTGTAGTGCGCTTCGGCAAACGAAGGCTGCAATCGAATCGCCTGGCGGTACTCCTCGACGGCCTGTTCGATCTGTCCCATCGCGACCAGCGCCATGCCCAGGTTGTTGTGCGCCATGGCGAAATCGGGGTTGAGCCGAAGGGCCTCCCGATAGGCCTCAACGGCCTCCGAGTGGCGGCCACGACCATCCAGCGCCCAACCCAGGTTGTTGTGGGCCGAGGCAAGCGTTGGAGCCCTGGCCACCGCTTGGCGGAGCACTTCAATCGCACGGTCATGGTGCCCTTGTTGGTAGAGTGCCCACCCCAGGTTGCTCCGCGCCTCGGCGAACTCCGGCTGCATCTCAAGCGCACGCTGATAGTATTCGATGGCTTGGTCGAACTCTCCTTTCGCGGCGAGGGCCAAGCCCATATCGCTGAGGCGCCGGCACATCGACAACTGATCCTCACGGAAGAGCGAGGTCAGCAGGTTCTCCACGGGCGCGTAGTCGTCGGTGAGCACCATGTGCCCGGTGCGCCGGCTGAGAACCGCCACTTGGTCCTCCGACAACAGGGTGCCCGGCAAGTCGGCCGGATCGTGCTGTCGCGCAAGCTTCGACAAATCGCGGCGAACCGGAGTCGCCACAACGACGAAGGTATCTCTCGAGAACGGATCGGCCGCCATCAGACCCGTTCGGCTGCGAAACACGGCGACCTCGGGAAACGTCTCGCGAAGGGTGTTGACGACCGCCCCCAAGAACCGCCCCGAAGCCAGAATGTCAATCACATTGAGAAGGTAGGCGCCGTCGTCGTCGAGCAGTTCTCGGATCTTCCGGTTGAACTCGACGGTGGTGAGATGAAACGGAATGGCGTAGTTGTTGAACGCGTCTCCATAAATGAATTGAAACGACCGCCGATTCTTGCCGGATCGTTTGTATCTCAGGAGATCCTCAACGCAGTTCCTGGCGTCCAGATGATGGATGCGCATGGCCGAATCGCCCCCCAACCCCAGATACTCTCGTGCCGTGGCGGTAACCTGAGGGTCGATCTCGGCCACGTCGACGGAACTGCCCGGCCACGTTCGGGTCACGTATCGGGGGAAGACGTATCCCCCGCCTCCCAGAAACAGCGCGCACACCTGTTTTCGCGGCCCCATCAAGTGCCGTGTCAGTGCCGCATAGAGGCGTTCATAGTCGTAGTGAAGCCTCGTAGGATCCTGGGTGAACACGTAGCTATGGATAAGTTGATCCAGCGTGAGAGAACGTAAGCCGGGCTCATCCGGACTCGCCGATACTTTGATATAGCTGTAGGCGCTTTCCGTCTGATAAAGAAGCGAATCCGATCGGACCTCGCGAAGGCCGAGCCCCACCGTCGCCGCACGCGCCCAAGACCACGGACAGATCAGAAGGACGCCCAGGACGGCTACGGTCCCGACATAGATCCGGCTCAGCCAACTGTGCAGGCCGAAGGCGACTCCCATCGCGGCCAGTACGACACTGACCACGCCGATGGTGGCGTTCGAGCCCATGGCAGCGACAAACCAGTACCCCGTCAGAAAGGTCCCAACGATGCTCCCGACGGTACCCCAGGCGTAGACATTGCCCACGGTCCGGCCGGTTTGGCGCCCCTGATCCAAAGCCATCTTGGCCACAACCGGCGCCACGGTTCCCAACAACGCGGCCGGCCAGAGGAAGATCAGAGTGACGTGAACGGCGACCCGATTCGGCCAACTCAATCCCATGAGGGCGCCCCACTGCCCTACATACCGGTTGAGCGGCAGGCTCAGAAGACAGCAAGCCGAAGCCAATATCAGCAAGACGGAAAGCGCCTTCGCCGGTCGAAAACGATCGGCCAGCCGGCCGCCGGTGTAGTGCCCGATCGCCAGGCCGGTCAGGATGACGCCGATCACCGAGGTCCATGTGTAGAGGGAGGACCCCAGATGCCTGGCCACCAATCGTCCCGCGACCAACTCGACCACCATGACGCAGAAGCTGGCCACGAAAGCGGCGCCACAGGGTACGAGCCAGTCGAATCGCCGTGTCGGACGCGGATCGGGAACGTTGGTCTTCTCTCGTCCAGCCGCCTTTGGGGATGCCACACGCATTTCGAGTCACCCTGCCTTGGTTTTGAACACCGTCGTATTGTACCGTCCTTGGGTCCGCGGGTCCCATGACACGGCTTCGACAACGCTCGAAGGATTGGCCGCCTCACATTCTCCGGTCGTCCGACCCAGCCCTCGAGAAAAAAGGGTCTGCAGGAGCGGACATCGTCTGGTAGGATACTCGCACGAAAGATTTGCCGACAGTCGGACACCGACAGACATGGCTTCGGACCTCGACTTCTCTCTCGAACCGCAGATCCTGCGCCGGCTGCGCGAGTGCCGGAACGCCTGCACCTTTGAAGGGCATCGCCCCGAACAACTCTGGCGGTGGCAGGTGGATCACCGCATGCAGCTTCGCCGCGCCATGCGGCTGAATCTGCCGACCGTGTACACGACGCCCCGCTTCGAAACGGTCGAGTCTTTGAGTCGGGACGATGTACGCGTCGAGCTTCTCGCGATACAAATTGAAGAGGACCATTGGCTTCCAACCTATATTGTCCGCGCGGGATCCGTTCAGGACGGGCGCACCCTGATCGTTCTGCATGGACTGGGATACGGAGCGGCCGAGCCGGCCGACGAGGCCCTCCGATCCCTTGGCCGGCAAGACGCGGTTGACCGTCGAAAGACGTACGCCGTCGACTGGGCCCGGTCGGGATACATCGTGGCGATTCCCGAGCTTCGTGGATACGGTCGACTCATGCTCCAGGACGACCGACGAGCTGTGGAGAGCGGTCAGGTTGATCGGGAGAAGCGCAACTCCCTTCGGCGTCTCATGGCCATCTATTTGCGCCTGGGTCAGACGTATGCGGGCTGCTGCGTAGGCGACCTGATTCGCCTGCTGGATCACCTTGAGGCCCGTGAGGAGGTGGACCCAGACCGAATCGGTATCAGCGGTGTCGGAACCGGCGCTCATGCGCTTTCTTGGCTGGTTGCGTTGGAGGACCGAATCGCCGCCGCTGTTGTCGTCGCGTCCTGGCGATCCGAAGTGGATTCGGTTCTTGACCCCGAGCTTGAACCACCTCCTGTCTTCGAATCGTTCGGACTGGTCGATCCGATCACGATTCTCTCGTGCCACGTGCCGAAACCGCTCTACATCCAGGCCGCCCACGGGGAACCGCCTGGGGCCGGCCCGGAGCCTCCGACCTCCTTGGAGCGACTGACCCGACTGTACCGCTTGTGCGGCACCGAAGACCGCCTTATCGTAAACCCCGAGGCAAGTCCCGTCCTCTTTGACCGAACAAGGGTCTCACAGTTTCTGGATCGTTGGTTGTGAATGGCATGAGCCGGTCGAGGAAGAGGAAGAAAGGAGAGATCGATGCGTAACGGAATCGGCGTGGCTGCGTTTGCCGTCGGATCACTGCTCTGCGGAGCGTGCTCCGCCCAGGAGAAATCCGCCGCGAAGGGATTCAGCGGCCTGGGCATGCACATGGGAAACCTCTCGCGCCTGTCCAATGCCCGGAGTCGATCCATCAGTCCCGAGAACTTCACCGGAGAGAAGGGAAAGGCCGGAATGGCGCTGCAAGGCACCGGAATGAACGCCGCTCGTGAATTGGGACAGGGGTGGAAGGTCTCCCCTTCGATCCACATCGACGGAGGGAAAACCTTCACGCTGGCCGAAATCCAGGGTCCGGGCGCGATCCAGCAAATCTGGATGACGCCGACGGGAGAGTGGCGCAAGAGCATCCTCCGGATCTACTGGGACAAGCAGGAGCGCCCTTCGGTGGAATGCCCCGTCGGTGATTTCTTCTGCTCGGGTTGGGGTAAGTACGCCCAACTCTCGTCATTGGCGGTCTGCGTCAATCCGGGAAGCGCGTTCAACTGCTATTGGGAAATGCCCTTTCGCAAGCATTGCCGAATCACGATGACGAACATCGGCGAGCAACGAATGACGCTGTACTACCAGATCAACTACACGTTGACCGAGGTACCTGAGGAAGCCGCCTACTTCCACGCCCAGTTTCGGCGCGTGAACCCTCTGCCCTACAAGCAGGTCTACACGATTCTCGACGGCGTCAAAGGCAAGGGACACTACGTGGGCACGTATATGGCCTGGGGCGTGAACAACAGCGGTTGGTGGGGCGAAGGCGAGATCAAGTTCTTCCTGGACGGCGACACGGACTTCCCGACCATCTGTGGCACGGGCACGGAGGACTACTTCTGCGGCTCGTACAACTTCGAGAACAAGGAAACAAAGCAGTACCAGGAGTTCTGCACGCCCTATACCGGACTCCACCAAGTCCTCCGTCCGGACGGGGTCTACCAGTCTCAGCAGCGATTTGGCCTGTATCGATGGCACATCGTTGATCCGATCCGATTCGAAAAGGACCTTCGGGTGACCATCCAGGCCTTGGGCTGGCGTTCCGGCGGGCGGTATCTTCCGCTCCAGGACGACATCGCTTCGGTGGCGTTCTGGTACCAGACGTTGCCGACGGCGCCGTTCCCGCCCTTGCCGGACAAGGATCACTTGGAGGTGAACTGAGACGACGGATGGGCCGGTCCGAGGAGGGACGCGAGCCGCAAGAACGAGGCCCGCGCTGCACGGCTCTACGGGCAAGCGTCGACCTCACGGTCGGATGCCGCTTGAAGGCAGACTTGCGTCAGCAGCTCGATTTGTTCCTCAATGCGATCGAGTTGCGCTTGGTCCTTGGCAGACAAGGCCAGCGTCTTCGCCGCCTGCACGATCGCAGTCATGCCATGGCCGCCGGCGGCAACCTTCAATTGATGGGCTAGCCCAACGACCGTATCGAAGTCTCGACGAACCACGGCACGATGTATGGCCGCCACCCGTTCCGGAAGCTGTTCGATGAATGTGTCCACAAATTCCACCCTGTCGGGGCAATCAAGCGTGAAACCGACGGGCCGGCACCTCGTTGTATGCGAAAGCTTTTCCGGCGCGGCTCTCTTTCGGAGAAGGGTGTGGATGACCTCGAGCAGTCTGACCCGGTCGATCGGCTTGGACGCATAATCGTCGCAACCCGCCTCCATGCACTTGGCGCGGTCGGACGCCATGGCGTGCGCCGTCAAGGCAACGATGGGGCCTTGATAACCCTTCGCGCGGAGGATTCGGGTGGCCTCATAACCGTCGAGGACGGGCATTTGCATGTCCATTAGGATCAGGTCAAAGGGACGGCCTTCCTCACCGGCCTTCGTGACCCTATCGACGGCGATTGCTCCGTTCTCCGCCACGTCAACCTCGGCGCCCGCCTTTCTCAGGAAGAACGAGACGAGCCGCTGATTGTCGGGACCGTCTTCGGCGAGTAGGATTCGTCCGCTGAGTTTCACGCCTTCTGAGGCAGCCATGGGCTCGATGGGCTTGCCGCCGGCTGCGGCGACATCCATCGACTCGGCCATGTCCACACCCTCCAGTGGGCCGGTTTCAAATGTCACCGAGAAGGTGCTTCCTTCACCCCGGACACTTCGCACGCTAATGTCGCCGCCCAGCATTTGCAGCAACCGTTTGGAGATGGCCAATCCCAGGCCGCTTCCTCCGAAGCGACGGGTCGTAGAACTGTCGGCCTGTGCAAAGGGCGTGAACAACCGGCCGATTTGCGATTCATCCATGCCGATGCCCGTGTCGAGAACGTCGATCTGAAGATGAGGATTCGACGATCCGACAGGGTCGACCAGTCTGACGATCAACCGTACACCACCTTGCTCGGTAAATTTGATGGCGTTGCCCACCAGGTTGACCAGGATCTGACGCAGCCTCGTGGGATCGCTCAGGATTGTCTTCGGAATGGGGCCTACGTATTCCACCGTCATGGACAGGTTCTTGCCGGCCGCCCGAACCTGCATCAGTGAGGCGACCTCCTCGACGATGTCCCTCGGCGAGCACGGGATTCGTTCCACGGTCATCAGCCCCGCCTCGATCTTGGACAGGTCGAGGATGTCATTGATGATGGTCAGCAGGTGTTCTCCGTTTCGGTGGATCGTCTGAATACACTTGTTCCTTTCGTCCTGGGAAAGATCCGGATCAAGAAGCAATTCGGTATACCCCAGGATGGCCGTCATCGGCGTACGTATCTCGTGGCTCATGTTGGCCAGGAATTCACTCTTGGAACTGTTTGCGGCCTCGGCGACGGCTTTGGCCTCCGTCAACTCCCGGTTCACGGCGACGAGACTGACCTGCTGAGCCTTCATCTGCTGACGTTGCGCCTCCAGCTCCATGTTCTTCGTTTTCAGCAATTGCGCATGGTCCCGCAGTTGTTCCTCCACACGTTTTCGTCCGGCGATTTCCGCCTCCATTCGCGCATTCGCGTCCGTCAGTTCGGCGGTGCGTTCGGCCACCCGCGATTCAAGCTGAGCCTGCAGGGCTTTTAGCCGATCGACGAGAGCGCCGAAGTTCGCGGCAACCTCGCTGATTTCATCCTGTCCCCCCAGCTCAACGGGCATCCTCCCGCACCGGTCGGGCTGTTCGACGACCCTGCGAAAGTGGGATGCCATCAAAGCGAGCCGCCGTGAGACCAGGACACGAAAGATCAAGGCAATGGCTCCAAAGAGCAGCACCACGCCGGCGGCCATGGCTATGCATTGCTTGGTCGCGTCCCATGCCATGGCTTTGTTGAGCTTCTCCAGCGGAACGGCCACCGTGTCCAGTCCCATGACATCGCCGAGAACCCGGTTGAAGCCCGCCTTCTCGCCGTACAGTTCACGCAACGATGCCGGAGCATCCTCGGCTCGCCCATGACAACGCAGACAACTCTTCTCGACCCTTCGGGCGCTGAAGAGGGCCAGGTGCTTTCGGCCATCCAGAGAGATCTCTCCCTGCCACGACTTGGCCCGCGGATTCTTCCTGAAGTACTCGATGATTCTCAACTCATCAGGACCGGCTTGGTTCGCCGGGTTTCGCGGATTGTCCGAGGAGAACTTGATCACGTAGTCCGGAAACCTCTTCCGCACCTCCTCGAAGACACTTCGAGCCACGAATGAGGTTGACATCGTCTCGGGGATGAATCCCTCCGGGTCGACATGTTGCTCCATAATCGGACGAATGTGATCGGCCACGTATTTTCGTATCGCCAGATCGAACTCCAATCCGAGCGCTACCTGCTGGGCAAGTGATTCCTTGATGTGCCTGCGAGCGGCCGCACCGGTGCTGTACATGACAAAAGCGCAGAAGGCCACGGTAAACCCGCCGACAACGATCAGGAACCGACTGCTAATACTTCTCATCGGGCCTTCCGGAACACGTATGGCTAAGCGAGGCAATGCACGAACGTCCCGCTCGCGAAAGAAAGGCAAGGGAGCGCGGAATCGTCTGCCTCGGACCCCAGAAGGGCTAGTGCTCTTATCGACATGGAGAACGCACGAAATCCGTTGATGGGACGGCTCGGAGTTGGAGACTGCTGGAGCGAGTCCACCGCGATCACAGAGCGCCACACCTAATACAGCAATACTTGCATCCTTACGGCGCGTCTTGAGTCGAGCTTCTTAGCCGGATACTAGGGATCTTCGCAATCTGAATAGCCGGCTTATTTCGTCACCGCATGACGTGTTCGGACTCGAGATCATCGGCGTGAGGTGGCAACCCTTCCTGCGATGACGCATGGACACCGCGCAAGTGCCACCGTTGTCGGCGGCTCTATGTCTTCTCCTTCTGTCTTTTGGCCAGTTCGATACAGTGATCATGGCCGGCCTTGCCGCAACACTGTTTGAACTTCAGTACCTTGCCGCCCGGGTCGGTCTTGCCCATAGGACATGGTGCGTTGCGGCTAACCTTTCCTGCCTCCGCATGGATCGGTTCGACAGGCGGAGGAAGCTGCGGTTCCTCTTCGGTAGGCAACGAACGGGCGTGCTGATCCTCCTTGCGCTTCTTGCTCAGGAAACGTTCACGAAACCAGTCGCCGCCCTTGGCCATGAGTGAACACCTTTCCCTTCGTGATTTTCGCTCCCGAACCGGGAGCGATCTCCAGGCTACTCTCTCTTGCCCACACCGCAGCACTTCTTGTATTTCTTGCCGCTACCGCAAGGACACGGGTCGTTTCGCCCCACCTTGGGCTGTTCGCGGCGGAAGGTCTGGGGCTTGCCGCCCTCGCCCTGCGGGCCCAGTGCCGCTTGTTGGTCCTCACTGAAGCCGATGTTGGTGGCCTCATCGTGGCGAGCGGCAATGCCGCGATACACGCTCGAAACAGAACCGCCAAGGCGGGCGCGGAAGATGGTCGCGGTGACCCGTTCGCGAAGGCGATCCATCATCTCGTTGTACATCCGCATGCCTTCGCGCTTGTACTCGACTTTGGGGTCTCGCTCCGCATAACCTCGCAAGCCGATGGCCGACTTGAGCAAGTCCATCTCATACATGTGGTCCTTCCACTCGTCATCCAATGACGAGGTCAGAACCACTTGTTCCAGTCGCGTCAATTCATAGCGAAGCAGTCGTCGGCCGATTCGAAGGATCGCCTCGCGGACATCACCGTTGCCGGCATGAACCAAGTCCTCGCCTCTGGCCAGGACCTCACCGAATCGCTGCCGTACCCAGTCAAGCAATTCGGCTCCCTGGTGTTCCTTGATCGCCTGGTCGACCTCCCGGTCCAAGCGGCCGTTGTCAAACCATTCGCGGTTCATGGCCACCAAGGTGTCGTAGAGTTCACGAGGACTCTTGCTCTGAACGTCCTCCAGCCTCCACCCGACGTTGTACTTCCCGTTCACCCACCGGACGATTCGATCGGCGGCGTAGACGCCGTCCTGGACGGAGTTCGGACCGAACGTGGAATCCAGCAATTCCTCGACCGGATAGGTCACCTCGCGCTCATGATAGGCCTTGCGAACAATCTCTCGAAGCGTTCGAGCGGTCGCTTCCGTTTCCGCGGCGGCGAGGTCTTGCTGACGCACTTCCACGCCGAACTGGGTCCGAGCCCATTCGGCCAGTCGGGCCAGTGGGAATCGCTCATCCAACAGGGGCTCGACGGCGGATAGATCGGCCTTATCAATCTGTTCATTCGCCGCGGCCAGAATGGTCGATTGAATCTCCTCGGGAGACATCTTCTTGAGCCTGTTCTCGCTGATGTTGGCTCCGTAGCGGGCGGCCCACTTGCTGAGCCCGCGAAGGTCCCATTCGCCGGGATCGACGTCGGGGTCGACATATTCTCCGACGGATCGCGAAATAGCGGTCTGGGCTTCCTCGCGTGCTTGCTCACGGATGCTTAGAATCGCCGATTGCGCGTCATCGGCATCGATGTGTTTGGCGTCGATGGGAATGCCCAACTGCCGCTGCGCCCACTGAACGACGGCTATTCGGCGGAAATCCGGATCGAGGAACGTACCGACGGCCTGGTCGATGGTGTCATCGATCATCTTCCAGATGAGCTCATCGAGCCGCTCGCCCTGAAGGACGCGTTGTCGACGTTTATAGAAGTCGCGCCGCTGATAATCCCAGACTTCATCGTATTCGAGCAGTTGCTTGCGAATACCGAAGTTTCTCTCTTCGACCTTCTTTTGCGCCCGTTGGATGGCCTTGCTGACGTGCTTGTCTTCCAGCGCCATGCCGCCCGACATGCCCAGCCTCTCCAGCAGGGCGATCATCTTCTCGCCCATGAACATCCGCATCAGATCGTCCTGAAGCGAGAGGAAGAACCGGCTGCTGCCCGGATCGCCCTGGCGGCCGGACCGACCGCGAAGCTGATTGTCGATCCGCCGCGCCTCGTGCCTCTCGGTACCGACGATGTGCAATCCACAAGGCGAGTTCAGCCCGCAAATGTGCCGTCCGAAGCGGGGGAACCGCGAATCCACCTTCGGCTTAAAGCATTGCGCGCAATGGGTCTTCGGATCGTACTCGTCACAGTGAATGCAGCATTTGGTTGCCCTTCGTTCATCCTCGCTCCGGCGCTCGACGATCCGCTCATACCCTTTCTCGTCGAACTCCAGACGTCCGATGCAAGCCGGATTGACCACGCCGGCCTCGAGCTTGATGTCGGTCCCTCGGCCGGCCATGTTCGTGGCGATGGTCACGTTGCCCAACAACGAGTCCTTCTTGCCGCGCGGAGGCACGTGACGATGCCCTGCCTTGGCGACGATCTCCGCCTCGCGAGCATGGTTCTTTGCATTGAGTACCTCATGCTCGATGCCATACGTCCGCGTCAGCAAGGCCGACAGTTTCTCGCTGTTCTCGACGCTGGTGGTGCCCACCAGCACCGGTCGACCACTGGCCATCGGACCCATGACGGCGTCGTAGACCGGCGCCAGTTCCTTGTCCGAGCCCTCGCCGCCATCCCAGGCTTTCAGGGCCGCGTTGATCCTCGCAATGGCGTCGTCGTCGACCAGTCGTTGGTTCTTGAATTGCGTCAGGACATCCGCCAAGAGCCAGGGCTCGTTGGGCCGCCCCTGACGATGCATCTCGTTGATCTCTTCGACAATCGCCTCGTACTTGGCCTCAACGCTCCGGTAGATCCGATCGTTGTGATCGATCCGATTGACCGGGCGGTTGGTCGGCACGGCCGTCACCTCGAGCCGGTAGATCTTCATGAACTCCTCGCTCTCGGTCATGGCCGTACCGGTCATGCCCGCCAATTCGAGGTAGAGCTTGAAGAAGTTCTGAATGGTGACGGTGGCCACCGTCTGGGTTTGCTCCTTGATGGGAACGCCTTCCTTGGCCTCGATCGCCTGATGGAGCCCCTCGGACCACTGCCGGCCGTGCTGAAGCCGGCCGGTGAACTCGTCGACGATGATGATCTCGCGATTGGGACCGACCACATAGTCCTTGTCGCGTTCATAGATGACGTGACCGCGGATGGCGTTCTCCATCAGGTGCCGCACGTGCGTGTTTGACACGTCGGAAAGGCTGCCCAGGCCGAGCTCATTCTGAACGATGATCTCGCCTTCATCGAGCAGACTGGCGCTCTTGCGATCCTTCTCGACCTTGTAGTAGTGCCTGTGGCCGATGGCCTCCCCCTCTTCTTGGTCGACCCAGTCGGGATCCGCCTGAAACTTTCGGATGGCCTGCTCGAACTTCGGGTTCTTGGTCAGTTCGTCCGGAGGATGATCGCCCCATTCGCGGATTCTGGCCGCCGTCTCCTTCTGCGCTTGTTTTTGGAGATGGATCAGTTTTCGAGCGATCTGATCCATTATCTTGTATTGTTGCGGATCGTCCTTGGCCGCGCCCGAAATGATCAGCGGCGTTCGGGCCTCGTCGATCAGGATGCTGTCGACCTCGTCGATGATCGCATAGTCAAGACGGCCCTGGACCTGATCGTCCACCGTCATTTTCATGTTGTCGCGGAGGTAGTCGAAGCCGAACTCACTGTTCATGCCGTAGGTGATGTCGCACTCGTAGGCCTTTCGACGTTCTTCGGCCTCCGCGCCCCATGTGCCCATCTCCGCCTGGATATAGCCCACCTTCACGCCAAGCAGCTCGAAGATCGGGCGAGCAAATTCGGCGTCACGTCGGACCAGGTAGTCGTTGACGGTAACAATGTGCACCTTCCGGCCCGCCAGGACATGCATGTAGGCGGCAAGATAGCAAACGATGGTCTTGCCCTCGCCGGTCTTCATTTCGGCGATCTTGCCGTCGTTGAGGATCCGCCCACCGATGATCTGGCACTCGAACTGACGATGGTCCTTTGCCCGGCGGGACGCTTCGCGAATCAGCGCAAACGCCTCGGACATGAGCCCGCCCGACGCGCACTCATGGAGGAATGCCGTCATGCGGTTCCGGTATTCCTTGGTGTAGTAATCCTCGGCCCGCTGCTCGAGGGTCAAACCGTCCCACCAACGATCCAGGGGCGACGCCGCCTCCCGAACGCGGCGTTTGAGGTCTTCACTCCGGGCCGTCAATTCCGCGTCGCTGAGTTCTCGCAACGTGTCCTCGAGCGGATCGACTTCGCGTCGCACCCACTGCCGGAGCTTCAAAACCAGTCGATCGTTTCGTCCGGGAAGACAGCGGTAAAGAGCGAAGATGTCAACGATCAGGCAGACCAGCGCCCAGGCGCTGGTCGCCATGACCAGAACACCTCGCTGAGCCCCCAACCCACCGGAAGGATCGGTCAGAAAAGCCGCCGGCGTGGCTAGAATGAGAAGGACGAGCACGGCTGTTGCCGTCACCGCGAGCGATGCGGAGATCCAGCGAATCTTGCCCCGGGCGATCAATTCGCCCACGGTGCTTGTTTGATAGCGGGATAACTGACCGATGGAATCAGGCACGGTTCTCACGTATCCGTGAGCGGCCTACTTGGCTCGCTCAACATACTCCCCCGTGCGCGTGTCGACGCGGACCCGTTCGCCGATTTCGATAAACGCGGGGACCTTGACCCGCGCCCCGGTTTCAAGAAGGGCATCCTTCGGTTGGTTCGTAGCGGTTGCCCCCTTCACGACCGGCGGCGTGTCCTTGACGGTCAGTTCCACGACGTTGGGCAATTCGGCCGTAACGACCTTGCCCTCGTGAAACTGACACGTCAGCCGCTCATTCTCCTTCAGAAAAGCAATCGAATCGCCCAGGACCTCCTTGTCCAGCGTCATCTGTTCGTAGGATTCGGTATCCATCACCACAAGGTTCTTGCCGTCCTGGTAAAGGTACTCCATTTCTTTCTGTTCAAGAAACGGCGTGTCGAGCATGTCGTCCATACGGAACCGGACGTCCAGAATCTGCCCGCTTTTCATGTTCTTCAGCTTCACCTGCATGTAACTGCGCCAGTTACCCTTCGACATGTGTTGGGCCTCATGCACGATGTAGAGCTCATTGTTGTGAGTGACTGTCCGCCCCTTGCGCAAGTCGCCTGCTTTGATCATGGTCCGCTCATGCCTCCAGCCGAAAACTCCGGTTCGCAGAATCCGCATTCTCCCAGGCAACGGCGTCCAAGTCAACGCGGTGCTCACGTGAATGAGCCTCGTGTCCCGCCAGGCATTCTGGTAGATTTCTCTGAAGGGCCGACCCACGGATTCCCTCACGCGGTCGGCCACCCGAGTTGAGAAGGCCCCATGAGCATCCGTAGCGTAGTGCCGCCGACCGAACGCCTTCGCCGATGGGGATTGCTCATCGAGGTTCACTGGCGTGCGACGTTGGTGGGCCTCGCCGGCCTGACACTCCTACTGAGACTGATCTACGCGCTGGAGGTCCGGGGAACACCGATTCCGGAACTCTGGCGAGGATCCCAGACCGACATGTCCTTCTTCGTCGATTGGGCCCGATCCGTCGCCGCCGGTGATTGGCTGACCAACCAGGATATGCACCCCTATTTTGGCTGGGAGGAACGCGTCGGAACTCGTGATGAGTGGAATGTCTGGTACGGCGGAAAGACGTTCCATCAGGCGCCGCTCTATCCGTATTTTCTCGCCGTGTTGTTCAGGATGTGCGGACAAAGCCTCTGGCCCGTCTACATCGCACAAGCGGTCGGCAGTGCGCTGTCCGTGGTTGTGCTCGCGTCGATCAGCCGATGGTTGTTCGGTTCGATCGCGGGCGTCCTTGCTGGGGTGATGACGGCATTGTACGGCCCCCTCTTGTTCTACGACTTCGTGGCACTGCGCACCTCCCTGATGGTCTTGCTGACAGCCGCTCCGATAGGACTGCTCATTCGAGCTGAATCCACCGATCGCCCAAGAGCGTGGCTCCTTGCCGGCTCGGCAACGGGATTGGCCTTTTTGCTCCGCCCCAACGCCGGCCTGATGTGGTTCCTTGCCTTGGTAATCATCTGGATCCTGCGTTGGAACCGCCAGCGAAGCGCACTACAAGCTTCTCTTCTCCTGACGGGCGGATTCGCCGTGACTTGCCTTCCCCTGGTCGTAAGGAATGTCCGGGTTGGCGCTCCGCCGTTCGCCGTGGAGGCCGTCGGCGCGTCGACCTTCTATCTGTCCAATGTGGCCGGCGCGCCGGGAACCGGATGGGGGATGCTGCCGAACTTCCCGGACGTGATGAGGAGGACAAACGGACGGTTCGTGCCCCTGATCCGGGAAGCCTTGAGTTCGCACGAATCAATCGCCGATTGGCTAAGCCTCATCGCTCGCAAGATGGTTGCCGTCGCCCATTACTTCGAGCGTTCAAATAACGCCAACATTTACTATGCCGAGCGGTTCAGCTTGCTCCTCCGATGGGCGACGCTTCCCTATTGGGTGATCTTCTCGCTCGGGATCGTGGGCCTCTATCTCACCTGGTCCCAACGCCGTCGCGTCGCCTGGCTGTACCTCGCCATGGCGGTGCCGTTGGTAACCATCGCCCTGTTCTACCAGACCGATCGGTTCAGAATTCCCATGATCGTGGGGCTGATCCCCTTGGCCGCTCTAACCGTCGAGCAAGTGCTATGCCGACGCGGCAATGTCGCTGCCGTCCTAACGGCGGTGATCGCAGTGGGAGTCGTAAGTCGCTGGCCGAGCGAAGGAGATCCCCCCCACATCCAGCGGCGAGATTTCTGCGCGGGGGCGGACGCCGCCGGCGCAGCCGGACGCCACTCGATCACCCTCACGGAAGCCCGGGAGGGAGTGAGACGATTCCCCAACGACGCCGCATGCTGGATGTCCTTGGCAAGTTGGTTGCACAAGAGCGGACAAGACGAGGAGGCCGTGCGCCAACTTGACGCGGCCATGAAGTCGGTCCCCGCAACAGACCCGGGCCGCGATGCACTGATCCGATTGCGAGAGAAGCTTCGGCAGGGCGGACCGTGATCGGGGCTCACACCGGAGGCTGCAGCCCGCGTTGTGCGAATATGGCCTCTTTCACCATGCGGATGTAGGCATTGATGTTGGGTAACCGTTCAGGCCCTGGGGCCGACGAGGGACGGGGCGGATTGTCCGGAGC
>CAZQTW010000054.1:0-44185 GCA_964596165.1 uncultured Planctomycetales bacterium
CCCCCCCCCCCCCCCGCCCCCCCCCCACCTCCCGCCCCCTGGCCCCCGGGCCGGGCGATGACGGACCTTGGGACGCTGGGTGGTGTTTACAGTGAGGCGTTCAGTATCAATGATTCCGGTCAAGTGGTTGGCCAGGCGAACTTACTCGGCAGCTCCTACTTCAAGGCGTTTCTTTGGCAAAGCGGCACCATGACCAACCTCGGCACGCTCGGTGGTGTCAGCAGTTCGGGGCGTTCGATCAACCTTTCGGGACAGGTGACGGGTGACGCGACAATCACTGGCGAGTACGCGAGGGCTTTTCGCTACGAGGGCGGTTCAATGAGCAGCCTGGGACTGCCGGCGGGCTATACGGCCAGTGCCGCCTACGGAATAAACAACTCGGGAGTCATTGTGGGTTGGCTTGAAACCACGGGCATTCGCCGCGCGTTCCTTTGGTCCGGGACGATGACGGAACTGGGGGCGGTGGCGGGCTATCCGAAAACATACGCTTTCGCCGTCAATACCGCCGGTCATGTCGTGGGTCGAGCAACGGACGATGCGGAATCGTCCGCCGTGGCTGTCCTATGGAACGGCGGTGTTGCCACGACTCTCGGGACACTCGGGGGGTCGGGACCCCAGATCGGTGCGTACGCGCTGAACAACACAGGTGCCGTGGTCGGGGAGTCCATGACGAGCGGCGGACAGCTTTGCGCATTTATCTGGCGGTCCGGAGAGATGACCGACCTCAATACGCAAGTCGATCCGAACTTGGGTTGGGAACTCACCCGGGCGACGGGCATTAACGATTTGGGGCAGGTCGTCGGCTACGGCACCAAGTCGGGGCAAACGCGGGCATTCCTGATGACGCCCGACGCGAATGATCCGAATGCCGGACAGCAATTCCCCGGCGTGCTCGGGGTGGAGCCGGCGGACGGCTTGAGTTCGTCGGGCAATCAAGGCGGTCCGTTCAGTCCGAGCCATCGGGTCTACACGCTGACGAATACCGGTCAGACCGCCATCAACTGGTCGGCCACAAAGACGCAATTGTGGGTTACGCTCTCCTCCGGAGGCGGGTTGCTGGCGCCTGGGGCGTCAACGACAGTCACGGTATCCATCAATGGAATTGCGAATGGAATCGTCGGCGGTGTCTACAACGACACGATTACGTTCACAAACACCACCAACGGATACGGCAACACCACTCGCCCCGCGTGTCTGACAATCATCAGTCCGGGAAACCTGTCGGTTTCGCCGGCCGACGGTTTGGGTTCGTCGGGAAGCCAGGGAGGACCGTTCAGCCCGGCGGGCAAGGACTTCACGCTTCAGAACACCGGAGGCGTGGCGATCAACTGGTCGGCCTCGAAGGGGCAGCCTTGGGTAACGCTCTCCGGTAGCGGCGGGTCGCTCGCCCCCGGCGCCACCGTGAATGTCAACGTTTCGATCAACGCCAATGCGAACGCGCTCGGACCGGGGGGGTACTCGGATAGCGTTTCGTTCACGAATACCACCAACGGCAACGGGAGCACGTCGCGTGCTGTGAGTCTGACGATAAACGCCTTGCCCGCGCCGGGGCAGTTGACCGTCACTCCCGCCGAAGGTCTGAACTCGTCGGGGAATCGGGGGGGACCGTTCAGTCCGTCGAGCAAGGACTACACCCTCCAAAACACCGGTGGGGCGGCGATCAATTGGTCTGCTTCAAAGGGCCAATCGTGGGTTGCACTGTCGAGTACGGGCGGTTCGCTGGCGCCGGGGGCTACCACGCTCGTCTCCGTCTCGATTGACGGCGGTGCCACCAGTTTGGCTGCCGGGGACTATGCCGACACGGTTTCCTTCAGCAATACGACGAATCACATTGGTGACTCGACCCGCGCCGTTTCACTCAGCGTGCAGGCAACGAATAACAACCCACCCGGTAACCCGGGGTGCTGCGGGGCCGCGGGTCCCGGGGAATTGGGGCTGTTGTTCGCTGCGTGTTGGTTGGGCCTCTGGCGAGTCCATCTGCGAAAGCGACATCAAGATCGTTGAGTGGGGTGGTCGTTCATCGGGCCGTATGAAGAGCGTGCAACGGCCTCACCAAGGGCGATCGAGCCCCGGGGTCTTAGACCTGCGGCGTACTGGGTCGCGGGAACGGGTATGTGTGGATTGCCGCGCCGGTCCTATCCTCGCACCCGTATTGACCCTTATAGGAGTAGTAGCGGCCACGTGAGAAGTGACGGCAAATGGGACTTGCCTGACCTTGGTGGGCCCGCTATAGTCAGGTAAGTGAGCACTTACCTGGTCCGGGGCTGGGTGTGGATCCGGTCGGAGGGAAAGGGCGAGGCTCGCGAGGGAGAGAGGACCCATGCGGCTAGTGCGCTGGTTACGCGTCACGTCAGTATGCCTGTCGAGCCTAGGAATTGTTGCTGTTCTTGAGAAGGTCGCTTCGGGACAGGTGGACTTTTCGGTCTATCGTTCGCTTGGCGACAGCCTGACCCACGGAACCCAAGGGGGAAAGGTAGTCGACTATCGCACGCAGACGAGCGCATATCCGGTTCTTATTGCTCAGCAGATGGGGACGTCGTTTCCGCTGGCGCTTCTGGCGCAATCAACGGGAACCGACGAGCAGACGCAACTGAATTCTCCCAATTACGTCTCCGGAGCGAACCTGGCCGTCAACGGTGCTACGTTGAACGGCGCGATCTATCGTACAGCCGCGCCGCTGTTGCCTCCGAGCTATCGGTCCGGTCGACTGGTCGACAGCGTGCTTGCTCCTAGGGCCGGGACGCCGGAGAACCCCATTTCGGGCGTCACGCAGGTGACTGCGGCGATCGCTGACGGTGCGACGTTTGTCTCGGCGTGGCTTGGCGGGAATGACTTCCTGAACACACTGACCAAGTATGGAACGGTCATCGATGAGTTCACATACAAGGCGTTTGGATTTCACTACGGTTCCTCCCCGTTGAATGTCAGTGACATTACGGATCAGGCGTCCTTCGCGGCCGACTATCACACGATGATGAGTATGCTGGCAACCCCCGGCAGGGGAATGGTCGTCGCCAACTTCCCGGAACTGGCGGATATAGCAGGGATGTTGACCAAGCAGGAGCTGACCGAGTTGATCGGTCCGAATCCCATGCCGGACGATGCGATGACGAGCATCATCATAGCTGCGGCCGTCATGTTTGACGACGTGGGTTTCTGGGGACAGGATATCTGGACCGCGGACCTGCTGTCCAGCTCCGACAATTACTGGGACGCATCGGAAGTGGCCGCGATCAACGCCGCGATCAACGGGTTCAACGAGACGATCGAGGCGGAAGCCATCGAGCACAATGTCGCGTTTGTGGACATCAAGACCCTTTTCCACGACTTCGGCAGCGGGCTGTATCATGTCGGCGACTGGGAAATCAACAACAAGTGGTTCGTGGCGAATCTCGGTCAGCAGAAGGCGAGTGTCCTGAGTTCGGACGGCGTGCATCCGAGCGACATTGGGCATGCACTCTTAGCCAATGCCTTCATCGATGCAATCAACAATCACTACGGTTCGAGCATTCCGTTGTTGACCGACGCCCAGTTGCTGGAGATTCTGAACAACGACAAGTTCGCGGACAACGATCTGGATGGCCGGATTGAGGGAGTCTCCGCGGATTATGTGCCCTGGTTGGCCATCAATACCTTCGCTCCCCAGTATACGGGCGATGCGCCGGAGATCGTGCCCGAGCCGATGAGCCTTGGGTTGCTGCTTCTTGGTGCGGCTTGGGTGAGCAGACGACGGACGAGAGGATAGGGGTTTAGTTCGCGACCTGTGATTGAGGGGCCTGCATCGCGGCGCCGGGTCCGCGATGTGGGCCTATCTGTTTCTCGGAAGGACGATGAACCGAATTCGGCAATGTCACTGTCCTTCAACCTATTGCATGGGTGTTTTCCCGGCCCCTCCTCGCCGTTGTTCTCCGCGCCCCCACGTTATCGGAGTCATGAGGCGAATGTAGATGACCGAGCCTCCGATGGTCGATAAACTGGATACTGTTGCACACCGAGCGTAAGGAACCGAGACGCACGTTCATGACCTCCACGACGACTCCATCGGCATCCGGCATTCCTCAGGTTTCCGCGGGACCGATTGATCCGAGTGCTTTGCAGCAGGTTCTCCTCGCGCTGATGGCGGGTGAAAGCGACAGCGATTCTCTCTTGCGTAAGACCCTGAGCCTGCTTGTGAACCTCACCGGCGCATGCGCCGGCGCGAATTTTAGAGCCAAGGGTTCTTCCGCCGGACCGGAACTGTGGCACGCCCTATGGCCTCAGCAGTTGATTGCCGCCTTGCCGGAACTGCCCGGTTCGCTGGCCCAATTGGCCGCGGAGGTCACCTCGAGCGGTCGGGCCGGCGTCAAATCCCTGAAGGGTCTGAACCGTGCCGTCAACACGGATCGGTGGGTGGGCATAGGTTCTCCGGTCATGGGTCAAGAGAAGGCCATTGGGGCCATTTGTCTGGTTCTTGATCTTGGGCCCCAGGGACGAGCGGATCCCTACGTGGTGTTTCTCCAAGCGGTGGCCGCCTGTTTTCAAATCCACGTGCTGCGTCGGCTGGGAGGGAAGCACCAATTACTGAGCCAGCAGATGTCCGTGGTGCTTGACGCGGTGGGGCGGTCGGTGACTGCTCGCAATGCCATGGAGATGTCCTACTTCTTGTGCAATGAGGTGCGTCAACACCTGGACTGCTACCAGGTGTCGATCGGCTGGTGGTCCGGTCGGAAAGTCAAGGTGGCGGCGATCAGCGGTCAGGCTCGCTTCAACCGGCGGGGGGATGCGGCAGAGGCCATTCGCGATGCCATGTGCGAGTCCCTCCGGCAGGAGCGTTCCGTTTCCGCGTGGCGCGTGCCGCCGGGTAGGGGCGAGGCGGACGGTCCTTCGGACGCCCCGCAGGCGGGCTCCTCGGCGAGCGATGCCGGACGGCCGATTGATCTGGCGCACCAGCGACTCATGGACGTTTGCCAAAGCGACCGCGTCGTAACTCACCCGCTCCGAAACGGCGACACAATCCTTGGTGCATGGACGTTTCAATGGCGTAGCGAACACTTGCCGAGCGCCGCCGATGAACGACTGATTTCCGTGGCCACAGGGCAGATAGGTCCCCTTCTGGATTGGGCGCGGAGGGCCGACCAGGGTGTGCTCATGCGAGGCGTGAGGTCGGCCTCGCGGATGGTCTCCGCGTTGATCGGCGAAGGTCATATGGCCGCGAAGGGCGTAGTGTTGGGTATTGCGGTGCTTCTGATGCTGCTTGTCTTCGTGAGAGTGCCGTTTCGCGTGGGGGGCGATTGTGTGCTGCAGCCGACGCCGCGTCGCTACATTACCGCTCGCTTCGACGGAGTGCTTCAACAGGCCTATGTGAGGCCCGGGGAGGTGGTCTCAGCGGGGACCTTGTTGGCGCAACTCGAGGATTTCGAACTGAAGAACGAGTTGGGCAGGGCTCAGTCCGAACGGCACCGAGCCACGAAGGAAGCGGATAGTTACTGGTCGAAAGGCAAGTTGGCCGAGGCACAGATGGCGCGATTGGAGGCGGAGAAGTTCCAGGCACAGGTGGATCAGTTGGAGTATCAACTGAAGCACGTCCGGATCACAGCGCCTATCGAAGGGGTCATTCTGAGCGGCGATCTTGAGAGGGCGAGGGGGGTTCCGGTTCAGCGTGGGCAAGTCCTATTCGAGTTAGCACCGCTGGCGGAGATGACCTTGGAGGTGGCGGTTCCGGATTCGGATGCGGGTTTTGTCGCCGCAGGTCAACGGGGGGAATTCGCGCTGCAATCGCGCCCCGAACGTACGTTTATCTTCAGCGTCGAGCGCGTCCGGCCCCAGGCGGAGATTCGAAACGAGAAGAACGTTTTTGTGGCCGAGGCGACGGTGAAGAATGTTGAAGGTTGGCTCAGGCCCGGGATGCAGGGGACCGCCAAGGTGGACATTAGCCGTAGGTCGCTGGGGTGGATTCTGAGCCGTCGCCTTGTCAACTGGGTTCGGATGACCTTCTGGTGGTGAACCCGCAGTCGCCTTTCGACGGGAATCGTGTGGTGAGGCGCCGCGTGCAGTACTGATACGCCGAGTGCGATGTCCGACTCTCTGGATCATGCCGTTGTCGATATTCGCCAGCTTCGACCGAAGCTTCGGCGCGACGTTCGCATTGCCGAACAGGTGTTTCGGGGTCAGAGTTGGTTCATTGTGCAGGATCCGATTACGTGCCAATTCTTTCGCATCGGGACGACCGAGTATCGATTCCTTCGTGAGCTGAACGGCGATCGGACGGTGGGAGAAATCCTTCAACAGATGGCGAGCGACTTGGGTGAGGATACGCTTTCGCCCGATTTGGCCGGACGGTTGCTGAACTACCTTCAGCAGGCCAACCTTCTGGAAACACACGAGCGACTCGACCCGGCAAGTCTCTACGAGGCGTATCGCAAGGCGACGCGACGTCGAGGATTGCAGATAGCCAGCAACTTCCTCTTCATCAACCTGCCGCTGGTGGATCCGGATCGGTTCTTGAGATGGGCATTGCCCTATGTGAAGCCCTTTCTGGGCAGGACGTTCTTCGTTGTGTGGATGGTTTCACTTCTGGGCGCACTGAGCATTGCGTTTACGCACTGGGCCGATCTGGCCAGTCGTGTGAACTCGGTGCTCGCGCCGGGTAACCTGCTCTTGCTGTACGTTGCCTACGCCGGTGTGAAGCTCTTCCACGAATTGTGGCACGGTTTTGTCTGTCGCCACTACGGCGGGGCCGTGCACGAGATGGGTATTCTTTTTTTGGTTTTCACTCCATTTCCATACTGTGAGGCGAGCAGCGCCTGGGCGTTCGACAGCAAGTGGAAGAAGATTTACGTGTCGGCGGCCGGGATCTACATCGAACTATTCCTGGCTTCTCTTGCAGCGTTTGTGTGGTATGGCACCAACCCCGGCGTCGTTCATACTCTGGCATACGATGTGATGTTTGTGGCCAGCGTGTCGACCGTTCTGTTTAACGGCAACCCGCTTCTCCGATATGACGGCTACTACATTCTCTCGGATCTGGTAGAGCTTCCCAATCTATGGACCAACGCCAACGGCTACATCAGGTACCTGTTCAATCGATACCTGCTGGGTCAGAAGCTCGACACACCGGCGGACTCCGTCGGCCAACGCATCACGTGGCTGAGCTATGGGATCGCATCCTTTTTTTACCGGATCGCGGTGTGCATCGGCATCATCTTGTTCGTGAGCCAACAACTCCGGGGCTTGGGAATTGTGATGGCGGCCGGCGCCGTGGCGGCCTGGGTTATCGTGCCGGTGATCAAGCTGATTCGATACCTCTTCTTCACTCCGGCGACGCGAGCGAATCGGCTGCGGACCGGCTTGGTAATGGGGGGTCTGGTTGCCGTTACCGTCGTGCTGGTTGGCGTCATCGACTTTCCCATGCGGCTCTATACAACGGCCGTGGTGGACTACCGGGACGTTCAGGTCGTTCGCGCCGATGCGCCGGGGCATATCGATCGAATCCATGTGCGGACGGGTGAGCGAGTGAGGGTGGGGCAGCCGCTGGCACGGTTGACCAATGAGGCCCTTTTGGCACAATTCCGCCAGGCGAAAGCCGATTTGGCCATGGCTGAATGTCGACTTGCAGCTCTTGAGGTGAGAGACGTGGCCGCCGCCCAGGCCGCAAGGACGAGTCTGACCGCGGCTCAGGAACGTTACAGTGATCTGTCCAAGAAGGTCGAGTCGCTCGATCTGACGGCCCGGATTGAAGGCGTGGTGATTACCGGGCGACTGGACGAGCTCGTTGGGTACTACAGGCGAACCGGCGATGAGATCATGACGATCGTGAATCCGGGCGGTCCGTTGCTCAAGGCGGCTATCGATCAGGAGGACATTTATGAGTATCGAAATGCCGTCGGTCAGAGGGTGGAAGTACGGCTTCGATCGGCGCCCGCGGACGTTCTGAAGGGGCTCATCGAGAAGATCACGCCGCAGAGTACGCGTGAGGTGTTCAATCCGCGTTTGACGACACGAGCGGGAGAGGGGTTGCTCCTGGACCCTGCTTCGGATCCCAATGAGCCCAAGCTCCTGCACCCCTGTTTCGTTGTGGACATAGCCCCGGAGGACGCCAACCATGTTTTTCCGGGCGGCGCGCTGGCCCGTGTAAGGTTTGAAGCGGCGTCACGCCCGTTGGCGGTACAATGGTATCGCAAAGCGGTACGACTGATCCGAGCTCTGTGGTTGTGACGTTACCGGAGAGGCGCGGTCCTGTCGGATGAATCCCACCGGCATGGCATCGACGCGCGAGGATGAAGGGATCGTGGCGGCATGAGTGCGCCCGAATCGCCGTACGGCGGACGCAGCGCGAGGGACTCGTGAGATGAAATTCACCAAGATGCATGGTCTTGGAAACGACTATGTGTATGTCAATTGTTTCGAGGAGCGCGTCTCGAACCCCGCCCAACTGGCGCGGATGATCAGCGACCGCCATCGGGGCGTTGGGAGCGACGGTCTGATCCTGATATGTCCGTCGGATCGGGCGGATGTTCGCATGGAGATGTACAACGCGGACGGCAGCCGGGCGCAAATGTGCGGCAACGGCATTCGGTGTGTGGCCAAGTATGCCTATGAGCATGGCTTGATTCGTGATGCCGCCGGGTCCGCCGCCTCGGTAAGCCCGGTATTGCTGGCCACTATCGTCAGCCGAACGCGTGAGGCCGACGGAGGACTCGCCGGGTGTGGCCCGCGGAGGGCAGAGCGAATTGTATCGATGGCCGTTGAGAGTGACGCGGGTGTCAAGGCCTTGGGTCTGGTGGTGGTGGACGATCACGTCGAGAGGGTGTGCGTGGATATGGGGCGACCGTCGCTCGCACCGTCGGATCTGCCTTGCACGTTGGATGGCGACAGTATTGTCGATCGCGAAATTCCCGTCGGTGATCGAGCCTATCACATGACGTGCGTTTCGGTGGGCAATCCGCACGCCGTCATTTTCGTTGACGACCTTCGCAACGTGGAGCTGGAAACCGAGGGGCGACGGATCGAGAACGCGCCCCTTTTCCCACAACGAATCAACGTTCACTTCGTTCGGGTGAACAGTCGCTCGGACTTGACGATGATTACCTGGGAGCGCGGCAGTGGCGTCACCCAGGCCTGTGGCACGGGCGCCACGGCGGTGTGCGTGGCGGGTTCGGTCACGAAGCGCTCAGAGCGAAAGACAATCATTCATCTGCCCGGTGGCGAGCTTCACCTGAATTGGGCGTCGGACGATCATGTCTACATGACCGGACCGGCTGTCGAGGTATTCTCCGGCGAATGGCCGACATAGCGATAGGCTCGTGCGCATCCGTTGTGGTCCATCGATTTCGCAAACCGATGTCGTGAACGGATCGGGCCGCGGGTTTCTTCCGGAGTCGGAGGCCAGCATTGACACCGAGGCCGACCAGGACCGATTGTCGTCCAAGACGACGGCTTCTCTGCCTGCTTCTGGTGGCATGGGGTGCCGTCACCGTCATTACCCAATCCATTCTGATTCGTGAGACGACCGTCCTCTTCTTCGCGGGGGAGATTTCGTGGGGCGCCGTCTTGTCTGCATGGTTACTGGGTGTTGGGGTGGGTGGCTGGCTGGGAGGCTTGGTGGTTCGATCGAGCCGACACCCGGTTGAATGGTTTGCCTGTACGCTGTTTGTCTACGCTTTGGTTTGTCCGATCGATGTCGTGCTACTGCGTTGCAGTCGCTTTTACCTGGACATCGGTCCGGGGCAATACGTTCCCCTTGGGACCATGCTTTGGCTGAGCGGTCTGCTGGTTTCCCCATTGGGGATGATGATCGGTCTTGCGTTTGCCCTGGCCTGCCGCGTTGCCGGTGGCAGCGACGACCCGGCTGCGATCGGGTGGGTCTATTGGGCGGAGTCGGTTGGGAGTCTTTTGGGAGGTTTGGCCTTCACCTTCCTCATCGTGGGCCGTGCGGGTTCGACACCGTTGGCCGTTGTGTGCGGGTTCGTGTTGGCCTGGCTGACCCTTTTCTGGTTGCGCGGGGGGCTCCGGCCGTTACCCGGCCGGGGAGCAGCGACTGCGGATGTGCCGTCCGCAGGGAATCTAGGAGACGATCGTGACTCTCCTTGCCATACGGGATGTCTGAGGATCACGGTCGTGGCAATGGTGGGTCTGGCGCCGATCTTGTGGTGGATTGCCCCGCGCGCGGACCGATGGTCGATTGGGCGTCGGTGGCAGAGTTTTGCCCCCGGCATGGAGCTTGTGGCGAACGTGGAATCGCGCCATCAGAACTTGGCGTTGGGCTACCGAGAAGGGCAGTATGGGCTGTACTCGAATGGCCAACCGAGTCTGGTCTTTCCGGAACGGGCATCGATGCGGTGGTTCTGCCACGTGGCCATGTGTCAACATCCCCATCCTCGTCGAGTCCTGCTCCTGGGTGGCGGTGCGGAAGGTGTGTTGTCGGAAGTGTTGTTGCACCGAGGTGTTGACGCGGTTGACTACGTTGAATTGGATCCTGCCGTATTGGGGGTTGTTCGGCCCCATCTCGGCGACCGCGATCAACAATCGCTCGCGGATGGGCGTGTGCGAATCATCCACCGGGATGCCTCCCGATTCGTCCGAGAACATGGGGATTCGTACGACATGATCATCGCGCGACTGAGTATGCCCTATTCGGCGCTAACGGCTCGGTTTTATACGGCCGATTTCTATCGTCGTTTGAGCCGTGTCATGGCTCCGGAAGGCGTCTTTGTTTTTGAGACTCAGACATCACCTGCGGAACTGCGCGAGGAATCGATTCGGTGTCTGAGTTCCATGTACCGGACGCTCAGAGCGGTGTTTCCGAAGGTCATCGTGGGCTGGGGGGACCATCCTGTGGTGATTGCAGGCAAGAAGGAAGGGATCATTAGCACGGATCGCAAGGTGCTTGCGGATCGGCTGGAGTCGAGAGGCATTTCGGAAGAGCACTTCGCGAAAGAGGACTTCGACGTCAATGACCAACTACGGCCGGATTTGGTGGCAAGGCGTGAGTGCGAACTCGAGGCGGCGGCGCGGCCGGTGGTCAGTACGGATCTGCACCCAGGCATCTATTTGCTGTGGTTGCAGCGGTGGGAGCAACAGACTCGTGAGCGTGACAGTCGACGACTAGAGCGGGGAGGTACTGATGCACGGCGGGCGCCCTTGGGCGTATTTGCATGGATCGGGAGGCTTCGCCCAGCGAGTGTCGCAGGAAGCTTCCTGATGTTCTCGGCCGCGTGGCTCATCTGGCGATACTTTCGATATGGGCCATCGCGCGGGTTTCAGAGTGGCATCGTTCTCTGGTCGATCGTTACGACGGGTCTTGCGACGATGTCCGTGGAAGTGGTTCTGCTGTACGCCTATCAGTCACTGTGCGGTTATGTCTATGAGCATATTGGGGCTATTGTGGGGTTGTTCATGCTGGGTCTGGCGGCGGGGAGTGCGGCGGCGGGCCGCCTGTTGGCTCGCCGCAGGGGCATTCGATGGCTACTTCCCGGCGCGGACCTGCTCCTTGCCGCTGTCCTGGCGATGGGGCTCATGATGCTTAGGATCCTTGCGCAAGTCGGGGCAAAGGGGGCGGAGCCATTCATGATCTGTGGGTTGGTCTGCGTGGTTGGCGTGTTGGGGGGGGTGTCCTTTCCGCTCGCCGCCGCGATGTACACCCGCACTGTCCAAGAACGTGCCCGGACGGCCAGTGCCATCGAGGCGGCCGACCATTTGGGGGCCGGCTTGGGTGCTGCGTTGACGGGCATTGTTCTTGTTCCCGTGCTGGGTATCGAAATGACTGTCTTCGGCTTGATTCTTCTGAAGATCCTTAGTGGAAGCCTACTGGTTGGTCTGGCGAGGGCTGAGGTGTTCTCCTAGGAGTTGACGAGGGGGCAAAGGCACATCGCGCATCCCAGTCTGCAAGATGCAGCCGTCGTTCTAGTCGGCTGCCCTGAGGCGCGTCTGGAAGGGAGGTTTCTTGTGTGGTAGGCGTATGCGAGCTATATTAAGCCCAAGTTCACAAAGGGCTTGCGGTTCGTCGTTTCAGCTTTAGCTCTGCGCTTCGTGGTTTCCGTTGTATTCCGTGAGAGAGGACGATGACTTCGAAGACCAGATGGACTCTTGTCGTTGTAGCGTTCGTTGTCGTGGTGGCGGGCGTGATTCTCGCCGTTGTGGGGCCGAAGAGATGGGCTCGACACCGCCAGATGACGCTGATCAGGAACGCAAATGTCTGCATGAGTCGAGGCGAATACCGGGAGGCAGAGTCTCACCTGCGGCAACTGAACGACCGGATGCCCAATAACCCCGGCGTGCTGTTGCGGTTGGCGGACGTCTGTGTCCAGCTCAAGAAGTTCGAGGAAGCTCGGACCTGGATTGACCAAGCCTCCGCGATCGTCCCTAAGGAGCCTGGTCCGGTCATTGTGAAAGCCTCAACCTATCGCCAGGAAGCGTCTCAGGCGCTTCCTAAGTCGACGGTGGACCTGTCCGAAGTGGAGCGTGTGGAGAGGCTCTGTGATCAGGCCGAGGCGCTCTTGAAATCAGTCGGCGACGTGTCTTCCGCCCAGGCACACATCCAGGCAGAACGGGGCCGCCTCTTGTCCGTTCGGGCCGATGCCGCAAGACTTCGAATCGGGGCGTATGAAGCTCAGGCTGATGCCGCCGAGAGCGCCGGACAATCCGCGGATGCGGCCACCTTCCGGAAGTTGGCAAACGAGTGGCGTCAGAAGA
Organism: uncultured Planctomycetales bacterium; assembly: GCA_964596165.1. Lineage (GTDB taxonomy): Bacteria > Planctomycetota > Phycisphaerae > UBA1845 > JAFGLZ01 > CAYUQT01. The sequence continues at coordinate 12,670 of CAZQTW010000054.1, forward strand.
CGGGTCAATTCACAACCTCTTCGCTCAGGGACTTGTCGGAGGCCTACAAGCTGTTTTCCAGGGACATGGGTCTGGCGGAGGATTACGCGCAGACGGCCTTTCGCGCCAGACGCTGGGGTGAAGCCGTTGTGGTGTATCGGACCGCTTCGACGTTGGGTCGACCAACGCCGCGGTTGGCAATCACGGCGGCGCAAGCCAGCAGGGCCGCGGCCGTGGGCAAGCCGGCGGGTGTTCGCCGGCAGTCTCGACAACTGGCCATCGAGATGTTGGAACAGGCAGTGAGGAATCATCCGTACAATGCAGACGTCAAGCTGGAGCTAGCGGGTTTCCAGATCGAGGCCGGTTCGCTGGATGCGGCTGAGGAACTCGTGCGGAAGGTGTTCACGATGAGCAAGGCGCACCCGGGCGCCACCATCATGCAGGCCAGGCTGCTGATGCTGAGGGGCCGGCCGGAGGAGGCCAAGAACACGCTCGCGTCGCTGCAAACGACGGAGCTCGAACGGCCCGACGTGAGAATCCTGCAGTCCGGAATCGAGGGTCTGCTGGGTAATTCTCACCGCTCACTTGAACTGCTTCAGCACGCGGTGGAACTTGATCCGTACCACATGGAATCGCGCCTGCATTTGGCGGCGGCCTTGGCGCGTCGGGGGATGTGGGACGAATCCATTCGGATACTGAAAGTGGGCCTTCAGCAAGATCCGGACGACATGGCGCTTCTTGCGGCGATTGTCACGGCGAAGGTCCGGTATGGGAGGACAGCCGGTCTTGAGGTTCTACTGGAGAATGCGGAACGGGCGGCCGGCGGGGATGCTCAGACACTTGTGGACCTGGCGGTCTTCTGCATAAGGGCGGGGGCCAACGAGAGGGCACGTCGGATTGTCGATCAGTCGCTGAAGAGCGATCCGAAGTCCTTGGCATCGATACTGGTGTCCGCAGTCACGGCGATTGAGCGAGGCAAGGCGGCGGAGGCGATACAGGCGCTGGGGCCGTTGGCGAACCAGCGGGATCAGCTTCCCGGTGTTCATCTGACTCTGGCTCGGGCGCATGGGGCGCTGGGGCGGTTGAATGAAGCGGATGCCCAGTTGGCACAAGCGGCGGCATCGAGCGAGGGGGACTATCTTACGGCATATCAAGTGGTCGAGACCTACATGGACCTGGGGCTGCCGGATCGGGGCGAACATTATAGTTCTCAGTTGTTGGCTGATGATCCCGAGGCCCCGGCCACTCTGTCTCAGGCCGCGCGCATCGCCATGCTCAAGGGGAATCTTCCCGAAGCCTGTTCGTTCATGGCTCGCCTTCGCCGGCTGGGGACGATTGAATGCAGTCCACTGGATCGGCTCATGATCGATCTTGCGGCGGGTCGGTACGAAAAAGTCGTCGCGGAGGGACGTGCTCAGAAGACATGGATGGCAGGGTGCATCGCCTTTCAGGCATGGGTGCAACTAGGCAAGTCCGATGAAGCCCTCAAGGAAATCGAGGCTGCCATTCGTTCGGCACCGACGCGGTTGCCGCCGTATCTTCTGATGGCCGAGTATCTGGCCGACGTCGGCAAGGTGAAGGAAGGTTTGACTCTGCTGACCCTGATGCAGGAAATCAACCGTCCGTACGGGGCATTGGCTATCGGGCGGTTGCACTATTTGATGGGGGATTACCAGCAGGCTGTTGCGACCTATGAGGGCTTGCTTGCGAACAAGAACGTCACGTTGGACAAGCAGGCGGAGGCTTTGGTTCGCCTGGCGTTGGCTTCGTGTTATCGGCAGATGAACAAGCCTTCGGACGAAATGGCGGTGTATCAACAGATGCAGAAGGATCCGGCGATCAGTCTCGACGGAATCGAGGCCGCCTTGGAGTTGCTCATCCGCATGAGGGACTTCGCGGAAATCAACCGCGTATTGGATCCGATGGCCAACGCCCCGGCGGGGATTGCGCCGTCGTTGCTGATCCGCATGGCCGCCATCTACAGGGCGGCCGGCCAAGCCGACCGTGCGGCTGCAGTATATGACCGACTTGCCGCGCAGTTGCCCGATTCGGTGGGTATTCCGCGAATGAAAGCCGACATGTATCGCGGCATGGGCCACAAGAAGAAGGCGGTGGAGACCTACGAGCAGGCTTTGAGACGGTGGCCGGGGAATCGCTCATTGCTGATCGATTGGGCCTCCGCCTTGGCGGAGAACGGTCAGTATCCACAATCGCTCCAGCAGATTGCAGAGCTGAGTTTGGAGGGAGCGACGGGAGGCATCATCGCCGATCGTCAGAAGGGTCTGCTCTTGGCGCAGTTGGGGCTCTGTGAGACGGCACGGCCCCTGTTGGCCAGCGTTCTGACCAAGACGGGAGGAATCGACTTCGAATTGCAGTGGGCTATGGGTCGTTGCCTTGCCGGACAAGGCAAGATTGAAGAAGCCATGAAGCTCCTCGGGGCCATTCCGACATCCGCCATGCACTACCCCGTTGCTCGGATCCTGATGGCCGGCCTAGAGCCGGACCCGGGAAAGGCGCTATCAATTCTCGGCGAGGGAGCTACCCACGTCGTGTCTTCCGAGCCGCTGGCAATGGCCTATGTCCAACGAGCCTTGGAGGCCGGTCGAATCGAGGACGCCATTGGAGTCGCGAACCGTTGGGCGAACCGTCCGAGGGGCGATGCGGCCAGTTGGGCCCTCACACTTGCGGATGCCCTGCAACGCAAGGGGGATTTGCCCGGTGCGATTGCAGTACTCCGCGCTGCCTGGAGGAGCCGTTCGGAGAACAGGGGATTGGGCCTTCGGTTGGCTACCTACTTGTCTGCTCAGAAGGATTGGGCAGGTGTTCGTGAGGTCCTGTCCGGTTCTGGCAGCTCGACCAAGCCCGTTTCAACCACCCAAGCGGCGGCCCCGTTGGGAGCGGTGGGGGAATGCTTGCTGGCCATGGCGGACTTGGCCGAGGGGAAGGAAGACGCCGCCGTCTCAAGATTGGACGCCATGCTGACGAGGCAAGATGTCTCCGCGAACTGGCGGACAGTCGCGGCGATGGCGCGTTTGGCGGCTGCCAAACCGACCCCCATTGACGCGATCGTGAGTAAGCTACCGCCGGGATACGATGTGGGCATATTGCGGTCCGCCGCGGAGGCGGCGACCAGTAAGACCGGCCGACTCGCTTGCAGACTTGCAGCGGCTTCCGTCCTGGGTCGGTTGCTGGGGTTGCCGGCGCTCAGCCACACGCTTTCGAAGGCGGCTATCGAGGCCGACAGGGAGGTTGCCGTGGGCTATGCGGCCGAGTATGCGGCCCTGCGGGCGTTGGGACGGGCTAGTACCGGGCAAGCGGAGAAGACGGGCGCCGAGATCATCCGCCGGTTCGGTAAGACTGAGGTCGCTCGGAGGCTGTCGTTGCGCGTAGCACTGGATCGGGGCGACCTTGACCGCGTTGGCTCGGAGTTGAGGGCGTGGGAATCGGAGGGGGGCGTTCCCTCCGACCAGCTTTATGAGTCAGGCAGTGTCGCTCTTCTCAGGGACCGGCGCACCCAGGCTCTGGAATGGTTCGAGGCGTGTCTGAAACGCGATCCCAAGAACGTGGGAGCGGCGAATAACGTAGCGTTCTTGCTGGCGGATTCGGCGTCGCAGGACACGGCGGCGGCGGACCGGGCCCTGACGCTGGCCGAGGAGGCCTATCGTGCCAGCGGCGGACAGGCGGCCACCGCAGACACATTGGGATGGCTGTTGGTCAAGCGTGGCCGGGCGGCGGAGGCACTTCCGATCTTGCAGGGAGCGATCGGAACATTGTGCGAGGACATCCGCGCACACTATCACATTGCCCGCGCCTACGAGGCTGTGGGGAATGCACCGATGGCCCGGTTGCATTTTGAACACGTGGCCGGTTCGGCGAAGGACGCATCACTCGCGGATGAGGCCCGCAAGGCGCTTGCGCGGTTGCCCGCATCTCTGCCGGCGACGCGGTCCTCAGCGACTGCGAGTACGAGGAAGGCTGCATAGCAGGGGCGGTAAAGCGCATCACGCGCGGCCTGATGCGGCCTTGCCGGGCGTGGGGGAGCGGCCGGGAACCGGTAACGGGGCTTCGGAGACGACGTATCGGTGCTTGCCGCTGGCCGTCGGTTCGATAGAGTCCGTCAGGACGATCTCGATGCCGATTCCCGGGCCGATCTGCTTTCGTATATCCCTTTCGATTCCGGCGCACACATCCGAGGATAGAGTCGAATCACCAACGATTGAGATGATCAAATCGCGGTTGGGCCTTTGGTGGATCCGAAATTGGCGCACGGACTCCACGCTTCTAAGGACATAGATGAGCGACAGGGCGTGCATGATCGTGTCATCGGAGGCGATGAGCATATCGGTTTGCCGTCCCTCGACGACTCGCATTCGCTCAAGGCCGCGACCGCATGGACATGTGCCCTCGGAAAGTCGTCCCATGTCTCCGGTGCGATAGCGTATGAACGGCATGCCATATGTGTCCAAATGGGTGATCACGATCTCACCCAACTGTCCGATGGGCACAGGGGCGCCGTCGGCACCCAGGATCTCGAGGATGATGTTCTCGCTGGTGATGTGCATGGAGCCCGCAGGACACTCGTGTGCAATGAATCCGCCTTCACGGCTGCCATAGCCGTCGGCCACCGGAACATGGAACGTACGTTCTATCGATTGGCGCTGATGATCGTGCAGCTTTTCGCCGGTCACGAAGACGATTCGGAGATTCGGCTGGTGCGGTTTCCTGCCCCTTCGAAGAGCGTGTTCGCACAGCAGGGAAATGCTGCTTGGGTAGCCGAACAGGCTTCTGGGATTGTAGGCTTCGATGCGGTCCAGATAGGAGTCCATTTGCGAGGCGGACATGTTGAATGCGCTGAGAAGGAGTTGATTCGTCAGCCTGTCTCTGAGATTCTTCAGGCGGTCTTGCCGGGTGAACTCGACAGGGGAGCCCCATAGGTACACTTCCTTCTCGCCCACGTCGGCTCCGAACCAACGATGAGTCCGCATGCGGGCGGCCTGGTCGTAGGCCTGTCGACCGAGGTCGAAGTCGAAGAGAAGCGGCCGGCCCGTACTCCCTCCGGTGTTGTAAGGGCGGAGTCCGCCGGGGACATTGACCCATCGGAGCTCGTGGCGGTGGTCGCGAATCTGCTGCTTGTCCAGCAACGGCAATCGGGTCAGATAGGAAACGTCGGTCACGTCGGCCGGATGGAACTCACACTCGGCCAGTTGTCTTCGATAGAAGGGACAGTGATTCCAGGCATGCGTGAGAAGTCTTCGTAGTTTTCGAACCTGGAGATCACGGAGTCGTTCGATTGTCCACCATTGGGACCGTTCCAGTTGGGCAAGTCGGGCAAGCGTGGGACGGTCCGTGGCCCAATCGTGCAGCGGTAGCAGGATTCGCTTGACGAAGGATGCGTTCACGAGGTTTGTTTACCCCTATGGGGTCGGCGTGACAAGACCTCATCGAAGTAGTTCATCGTCTCGTTCGCCACCACGGACCAATTGCGGCGGCCTCCGACCGCTGCAATCATCTGCCGGTCCCACCGTGTCTGGAGGGCCCGGACCAGCGCCTGCGCCAGGAGATCGGGCCGGCCGAAGGGAACAAGGAGCCCGATGCCGTTCGAGGATATCAATTCGCGATTTCCCCCCACGTCCGTGGTGACGGCGGGTGTCCCCACGGCAAGCGACTCTTGGATCGCGTTACACCATCCCTCGCTTCGCGTGGCCAATGCGAAGACGTCCGCCGCTGCGAGGTAGCGAGCCACCGTCGATTGATCCTGTTGGCCGACGAGGCTGACTGAATTCTCGACTCGTTTCCGCCGAATCAATTGCCGGAGATGACGTTCATAGGTTGATTCTCCGGCCGTGGGTCCTATGAGAATCAGGTGTACGTCGCCGATGTGACGGCGGACTTCCGGGAGTATTTCCACCAAACGATCGAAGCCCTTGATCTCTCTGATTTGGCCGACGCTGACGATGTGGCGCCTGCCGTCGGGCAATTGCAGCGATCGTTTCGCGGCGGCCGGATCGATTGGACGAAACGTCTCCGGATCAATGCCGTTGGGGATGACGCGGACGTCCAATTCATTCCCGGCGGTCTCTCGAACCAGCTCCGCAAGTGAGTGTGACACGGCGATGCGGCCGTTCACTTCGCGGAGCATTCGCAGGATAAGGCCTTTGCGAAGGGTGTATCGCACCTGGGAGACCAGTTTGCCGCGGACCGTAACGACGATGGGCATGTCGATTTCGCGGGCTACCGTCGCGGCGCCAACGCCATCGGGCCAAACGAAATGCGCGTCGATCAGATCAAATGGGAACTCGGTTCGTATGGCGGCAATGGCCCGGCCTAGGGATGCGGCGAAGAACCTTGCATCCAGTGATTTCAGTATGCCGGGTATGTAACGCATCTTGGGGTAATAGACCGGCAAGGGGACACGGGTGTCGTCAGGGGGGGGCGTTGCGGAGTACCCTGGGAAATAGGGGATCGGACAGACGACTCTGACTTCGGCCAGTCGAGCCAGGGCTTGCAGGCGGTGTCGGATAAAGACGCCCTGGCTGGGCTTGAGGGGAGTCGGGTAACAGATGGTCGTACTGAGTATCTTCACGGATGTTGGTCCGTTTGCGGCTTTCTGCCTCAAAGACCTACCGCTCAGGGTGCATGGTTGTCAACGCTTGCGTCACTGTCCTACAATGAACCCCAGGGCCCATGCACGGAGGTCTGTGGGCATGCTCTTCGCCTGGATCGACAAGCACGGACGACTTCGCGACGAACAATCCCTTATCGCCAACGGCGATCGGCTGTCTCGCTTCAACCTGAATCTTCTCATCGGTGGTCGTGGCCTCTTGGGATTAGCCCGGTCCGGCGTTTTCCCGGCATCGATGCACGAAGACTCTGGGCAATACTCCTGTTTCTGGGGTGAGGTGTATAACTTCCCGGAGCTTCAAGGGATCACCGATTCCGATGTTTATGATGAATCGATGTCGCCGGCTCGCGTCTTGGCGAGTCTGGTGGAGCGGTACGGCGCGGAAGGCTTGGCGAGGGTTAACGGCCAATTTGCCTTCATGCAGTGGGACGCGTTGAAAGGCCGTCTTGTGGCCGCGACCGACCGGTTTAGGATTCTACCACTGGTCTACTATGAGGATGGCGACCGTCTCATCGTCGCTGCGGACGCGCGAATCGCACTTGCATGTCCGAACGTCGACACCCGGCTTGATCCGCAGGCGGTCTACGATTTCGTTGCGATGAGCATCATACCGTCGCCTGAGACCGTTTATCGGCGCATCCGCAAACTGCCAGCCCGCCAGGTGTTGGAGTATGAGGGCGGACGGTTCTCGGTGCGTCCCTATACTCGGTTGGAGTTCCCGGAAGACATCACGGCGTCAAGAGCGGAAGCTGCGGAGAGCGTACGGGAGGAGATCTTCAGGGCTGTTGACCGCCGTCGACTGGCCGACTCTCAGGCTGACGCCGTGGGGGCTTTTCTGTCCGGAGGGCTGGATAGCAGTACCGTCGTCGGAATGCTGACTCGCCGAGGGGACAGACCTGTGAAAGCGTTTTCCATCGGGTTCGGTGAGCCGCGGTTCGACGAACTGGAGTACGCCCGTCTGGCGGCAAGGCACTTCGGTGCGGAACATCACGTCTATGTGGTTACAGCCTCCGACACGCTAGCGGCGCTTGATGAGATTCTGGATCAGTATGACGAACCGTTCGGCAACTCGTCGGCTGTTCCGGTGTACTGGTGCGCGAGGCTGGCGCGCCAGGCCGGCATGACGGTTCTCTACGGAGGCGATGGGGGAGACGAGATCTTCGCGGGCAATCCACATTATCTCGCGAACCGCCATTTCGAGATCTATCATTCGATACCTCGGTGGCTGCGTCGGCGCGCCATCGAGCCGTTCGTTCTGGGTTGCCCGTTCGGAGATCGGATTGGTCTGATCCGCAAGGGTCGCAGTTACATCCGTCGTGCGAACACACCGAACCCGGAGCGGTTGGCGGGCTACGAGTTCCTGGAGGCAACCGCACCGACGACGGTCTTCCGTCCCGATTTCCTCTCGATGATCGATCCCGGGCACCCCATGCAAGTTCGTCGGGACCGATACAACGAGGCGGGCCCGTGCAGTGAGTTGAACCACATCCTTTGCCAGGATCTCGCCCTGGTGGTGTCGGACAACGACTTGCGCAAGGTGACGGAGATGTCGGCGCGGGCCGGAGTGCGTGTTGTCTATCCGATGCTGGATCCCTTGGTGGTGGGTCTTGCCGGCCGCATCCCCGCGTCATGGAACATTCATCGCTTCAAGCTGCGAGCACTGTATAAGGAGGCGATGAAGGGCTTCTTGCCCGATGAGATTATCAGTAAGGAGAAGAAGGGGTTCGGTCTGCCCGTAGGCGTCTGGCTGAAGCAGGAGGGCCCGCTGGGTCATCGCCTGTGCGAGGCCTTTGCCGGGGCGGATTCGTTGCGGATCTTCAGGGAAGGATACTTGAAGGATCTTCTGCGGCTGATGAGAGAGGATGCCCCGAATTACTATGGGGCGATCGCCTGGGTCGTCATGATGTTGCTGGAGTGGTTGTATCGGCAGGTGGGACACGGGTCGGGATTAGACTGGGGAGAGGCCAGGTGAACCGCGGCGTCAAGGAAATCGGCCTGTCGGTTCTTCGGGGAACGGGCTACCTGGATTGGCGCTTGGGGCAGTCGGCCGGGCGGGCCCGGGTGCTCACGTATCACGGCGTTTGCCGACACGAAGAGCGGGGCGAGTGGTGGGTACCATCCTCGTTCGTCTCGGTGGAACAATTCCGGCGGCAGATGGCGTATGTCGGGGCGAACATGAACTGCGTCACGTTGGAGCAACTCCGACGGTCGCTTCAGTCGGGTGGGTTCATTCCGCCTCGCACCGTGGCCATCACGTTTGATGACGGCTATGCCAACAATGTGACTCTGGCTGCCCCCGTGTTGGCCGCGCACGGGCTGAAGGCCACTTTCTTTCTGACGACAGGGCTGGCCGACGGCCACGAGTTGCTGTGGGTGGACAAGCTACGGTTGATCAGGCAACGGCTCGATCCGCATTCGATCGAGGGCGACGATCTCCTGGCGAAACGGATTGATGCAAAGACGTGCGATATCGAGAGTCTTCTCATGAGGATCGGGCGGTGGTGGGATGAAATCCGAGGTCGGATCGAGCCTGCTGTTTTCGAAGGATTGCGCATGATGACGTGGAGCGAGGCCCGCGATCTGCAAGAGGCCGGGCATTCGATCGGGGCCCACACACGGAGGCATGCGATTCTGGCCGCTCAACCGGAGGCGGTTCGTCGAGCCGAGATCCTCGACTCGGTCGAGGATGTCCGCAGGCAGTGCGGCGTGACGTCACCGGCCTTTGCCTATCCCAATGGTCAGCCGGGTGACTTTGACGGTCGCGACATTGTCCGGCTTACTGAAGCCGGTGTTACGTGTGCGGTGACCACCCTGGCTGGTCCGAACCGGGTCGGACAGGATGTGATGACGCTTCGCCGCAATCCGGTCGGCCTCTATCACAGTCAGGCGGGATTCCTGGCCGAGTTGGCCGGTCTCAGAGATCAAGAGTAGCGCGGCAACGACTCCGGAAACCAGTGACTACCATTTGACGGCCGACAACCGTCTAATGGCCTCCCGGATGCGGTCGACGTCGACCGTGAGGGCAAATCGGACGTACCCCTCGCCGGGCTTGCCGAATCCGATGCCCGGGATAATCACCACCGATGCTTCTTCGAGAACGCGGGTCGCCACGTCGATAGAACCCAGTCCCTTAGGGCAGCGGGCCCACACATAGAAGGTGGCCTGAGGCGTGGCGACGTCAAAACCCACCGTACGAAGCCCGGAGACCAGGGCGTCACGCCTCTCACGATAGACATCGAGAATTGCCTTGATGTCGGGGTGATCGATGTGCGTGAGCGCTTCGATTCCCGCATGCTGAATGGCATTGAACTGTCCGCTGTCCATGTTGCCCTTGACTTTGGCGAGGGCGGCGATGACATCCGCGTTTCCTGCCACCCAGCCGAGGCGCCAACCGGTCATGTTGAAGGTCTTGCTCAAGGAGTGGAACTCGACGGCAAGATCTTTCGCACCGGGGACCTGGAGGATGCTCACGGGCCGACGATCGTAGTAGACTTCGCTGTACGCGGCGTCCTGTGCGATGATGATGTTGTTGTCGCGGGCAAACTCCACCGCCTGTCTGAAGAAGTCGAGGCTCGCACAAGCGGCCGTGGGGTTGTTGGGGTAGTTCAGGTACATCAGCGATGCCTTATGGGCCACGTCCGACGGGATCGCGCCCAGATCGGGCAGCCAGCCATTCGCCTCGGTCAGGGGCATGTGGTGCGGTTCGCCGCCGGCGAAGATGCCGGCGGCCTGATAGACCGGATAGCCGGGCTGGGGTATGAGAACGGCGTCGCCGGGGTTGACCACGGCGAGCGGCAAATGGCCAATGCCTTCCTTGCTTCCGATGAGCGTGATCAGTTCGCATTGCCAGTCCAGCTCGACGCCGAATCGCTGCTTCATGAATCGCGCTGCTTCCTGGCGGAATTCAGGCACGCCTTCGTCGAACGGGTACCGATGGTTTCTCGGGTCGTCGATCGCCGCGGCCATCTTGCGGCGTATGAATTCCGGGGTGGGGCGATCCGGATCACCCACGCCGAGGTTGATCACATCCTTGCCCGCGGCGATTGCAGCGCGGCGCCTTCGATCGATCTCGATGAAGAGGTAAGGCGGCAAGGCCTGTAGTCGCTTGGTTGGTCTAAACGGCATTGCGCGTTCTCCAGCAGAGGTTTGACGACATCCTTCCTGCCATGAAGCCGTCGGTCGTTACGCTTTGGGGCGCGGTACCGGGCTCCCGGCGCGGTCGGCGATTGTATGGGTCCGTTGCGTTGATCGTCAACCGGCTGGTCCGGGTGGATGGGACCCGCCAGGATCGCGATCGACTGGACTAATACTCCCCCAGCGGTGAAGATTGGTGCATGGCATCAGCGCCGTTCGTACATCCGGGGATTGCGGTCTCAGCCGTTGCCTTGGCGGCGATTCCCATTCTTATCCACGTCATCAACCGGCGACGATTTCGTCGAGTCACATGGGCGGCCATGGGCTTTCTGACTGCGGCCTACAGACGCAGCGCCAAACGAATTCGTCTCGAGCAACTCGTTCTGTTGGGCATTCGCGTTGTGATCATGATCCTGTTCTGCCTGGCTGTTGCACGGCCGTTTCTCGGTTCGGGACATGGAGGAGGGCTGGGCCAGGCGATTGTCCACCGGGTCCTCATCCTCGACGACTCCTATTCCATGGGGATGAGCACCGGACTCGGTCAGAATGCCTTCGACCTTGCACGATCGGCCGCGCTAAGACTGCTTGAGAGATTCGGACGAGATGATGCACTTACGATCATTCGCGCGAGCCGACCGGCGAGCGTGCTGGTTGATCAGTCCCGTGTTGATTATCAGGCCGTCGCCGGCGAACTGAGACGGGTCGTGCTCAGCAACGCGACAACGGACATCGGTGGGGCTCTTTCGCGGGCGTCCGAGGTGCTGGCGGACTCGCGCGCGGCGATGGGCAACCGGGCCGTTTATGTTATTACCGATGGGACGCTGGCTGCGTGGTCGGAGAAGGGGGGAAGCGACGAGGGGGCGATTCGGCGAGCAGCCGGTCGGTTGGCGGCCGGTGCCGCCTTGACTGTCATCGATGTCGGTCCGTCCAATCGCGACAACGTGTCCTTGTGTTCCTTGAAGCCGGCCTCGCCGGCGCTATCCGCCGACTGGCCGGTAACCTTGGACGCGGAGGTCGCGAATCACAGTGCGAGGGACATCTCGGGGCTTCGACTTCAGATCCATGTGGACGGCAATCTGCTTCGAAGTGAGTCCGTGGACGCCATCCAGGGAAAGGCGACCCGCTCGGTGCGTTTTCGGGTTGAGCTGCCCGGGCCCGGAAGCCATCAGGTTTACGTGCGATTGGACGGATCGCCCCCTGAGAGGAACGTGCTGGTCGTTGACGACACTCGTTGGGTGCCGTTGAGCATTCGGAAGGAAGTACCCGTGTTGTTGGTCGACGGGAGGCCTGCGATCGATCGATTCGTCGGGCAGACCGGCTATTTGGTCACCGCCTTGGCACCGTCCGAAACGGCTGGCGGTCGGCCGTTGGTCAATCCGCGGACCATCATGCCGACGGAGCTCAGTTCCGAACCTCTGAGCGACTATGTGGTCATTGCGCTATGCAATGTTCGCGAACTCGGTCGGCAGTTCTGGCGTGACCTTGAACAGTGGGTTCGTGAGGGCGGAGGGCTGCTCGTTTTCCCGGGCGATCAGGTCAATCAGGAGGACTACAACCGATTCGGTTATGACGACGGGCGGGGGATACTCCCGGGGCCGATCGTCGGGATCAGTGGGAGAACGGAGGATCGTGACAGATACGCTTGCATCAGCACGGAGGGACTGATGCATCCGATTGTGGCGGATTTCGCCGACCAGCCTCGAAGCGGGTTGTTTTTGGCTCGTTTCTACCGCTATCACCGGATGAACGTGTCGCGCGATCAAGGGAGTGCAACCGTCTTGCTTCGTTATGAGAACGGCGACGTGGCCATGGCGTCGCGCCAACTGGGCCAGGGGCGTGTGGTGATGGCCGCTTTTCCCGCCAACATGGAGTGGACGAACCTTCCGGCGAAAGGGGATTACGTCTCGCTTGTCTTCAACACACTGGCGTGGCTGGCCGGAGATCCGGCCGAGCGTCGTGCCGTTTGGGTGGGACAATCCTTCACCGAGACTCTTCCCGGTAGATCGACGTCGACGGCCCCATCTGTCCTGTTACCGAATGGACAGCGTTCACCGGTCGAGGTTATCGGCGAGTCGGGCGCAGACCGGATGGGAGTGCGTTTCTCGGATACGCGGCATGCGGGCGCGCATCAGCTCATGGTCGGCACGCAGGCGATCGACTTTGCGGTGAATGTGGAGCCGTGGGAGGGGGATCTCAGTCCGGTATCCGAAGAGAAGTTGCGTGAGGTCGTCGGCCATCGGATCGAGTACGTCAGAGGTGTGGACGATGCTGTGAACGGGGTCTTGGACCAGGCGCATCGCGAGGTGGGGCTGTTGTTGCTGGGAATTGTGGTGGGGTTGCTGGTCCTCGAGACGCTATTGGCCCAGCGGTTTGGACACCATCGGGACGGAACGTGACACGTTTGCTGGAATGGCTATTGGGCGTGCCATCAATCCACCTTCAAGGCGGGCATGGATTCTCTCTCCGGTGGCAGATTCTATGGCCCGTGTGGTCGGTGGTTCTGATTGCAGTAGGGCTGGCGGCGTTCATCCTCTTGGTCTACAGACGGGAAGGCGGCGGACCCTGGAGACGGGTCGTTGGGGGAGCACTCCGAGCGGTGCTTGTGCTGTTGGTATTCTGCTTGATGCTTCAACCCCTTTTGGTTTTCCGTCGAACGCGCGTGGAACCGTCTCACGTCGTCTTGTTGGTCGATGCTTCAGCCAGCATGGGTGTGTCGGACCGTTACCCGTCCGGCCCGACATACGAGGGGCCGGCCAAGAGGGTGAAGGCGTACCCGCGGACCACACCGCAGACAACCGGCGGCCGAGCGGTCCATTCGGAAGCGACGGATCGTGCGGCTACGACGACGGCGAAGACGACGACGTCGACTTCGCCCGGTTTTCTATCGGAGCTGAGCAATTGTTCTCGACTCGAGGTGTTGACTGCGTGTCTGTCCTGCGAGAACGGCGAGGCGCTGCGAGGCCTTGCGTCTCGAAACGGGTTGGCAGTGTATTCCTTCTCGGATCGGATCACGCGCCACACGGTTCCGACAGGTCGCGAGCCTCTGGATGAGGCGTTGACATGCCTGGCGAACCTTCAGGCCAAGGGGACTCAGACGGACGTCGTTGCCGCATTGCAGGAGGTTCTCTCGGAGAACCGCTCGGGTCGTCTTTCCGGGATCATTCTGGCTTCCGATGGGCGGAACACGCGTTCCGGAGACGTCGAGGGCGTGGTCCGCATGGCCGTGGACGCAAACGTGCCTATCCACACTGTCCTGGTTGGCGTACCGGGCAAGCGTCGTGACGTCATCGTGGGCCCATCGGATGCGGAAGGGACGGTGTTCGTTCGCGATCCGATCGCCGTGCGGACGCGGATCGCGGTCGAGGGATTCGACGTGCCGGTGCCGCTGACGGTTCAGTTGTGCGGCGAGGACGGGCGAATCCTGGATCAACAGGTCGTAACACTGGGCTCGGACCAGGAATCGGCGACCGTCGAAACCAGATACCGGCCGGAGAGTCCCGGTCGAATCCGAATGCGAATTCAGGTTCCGACGCAAGAGGGCGAGGCGGATTCCGCGAATAACGTCGATGCGGTTGAGGTTGACGTTATCGAGGAGAGGATCCGGGTACTCTACGTGGACGGTTATCCCCGATATGAGTACCGCTATCTGAAGAACATGCTAATTCGGGAGCAGACCGTCACGGCCAGTTGCTTGCTCCTGTCGGCGGATGATGAATTCGTGCAAGAGGGGACGGAGCCGATTCGACGGTTCCCCGGCACGGCGGACGAGCTGAAGCCTTTCAATGTGGTGGTGTTTGGAGACGTGAACCCGCGCGCGGAGTGGTTGTCTGAGTCTCAAGCCGAGCTGCTCACGAAATGGGTGGGAGATCAGGGCGGTGGGTTCGTTATGATCGCCGGCCCCCGTTGGTCGCCACATGCATACGGGGGAACTCTGCTGGAGCGACTGGTTCCGGTGAAATCGTCGGCGGACACGGGGCGCGTGCCGGATTCCACCGCCCCCTTTCAGCTTCGTCAAACCCCAGAGGGAAGACACTCGCACGTGTTCCGTTTTGAGAGCGATCCGAATGCCAACGACTCGCTGTTGGCCGGCCTGCCGGAGATGTACTGGTTCGCTCGCACGCAAGGGGCCAAGCCGGGTGTCGAGGTCTTGGCCGAGCACCCAACGGTTCGCACCGTGGAAGATGCGATGCCGCTGGTCGTCGCGGGGCGGTACGGCGCCGGTACGACGATCTTTGTGGGTGTGGAGGAGACCTGGCGGTGGCGAAGAGGAGTCGGTTCCGTCTTCTTTGATGCGTTCTGGCTGCACCTGATTCGTTACGCGGCCCGACACCAACTGCTGGGGCGCGATCGGGGGCTTGTCTTGAGCGCCGATCGAACCCAATACGAGCCTGGGGACCCCGTGGTGCTGACGCTACGGTCCTCGGATCCCCAGGAGCAGATGACGACTCCCGACCGGGTGACCGCTTTCGTGACGGACGCGGCGGGGCGCCTGGTGACGCGCGTAGCCCTCAACCGGCTGGGGAAAGGATCATCCACCCACGAAGGGACATTCAGACCACCAAGGTCCGGCAACTTCATCGCGAGATTGGAGGCCGACGCGACGATTCCAGGCCAACCCTTACTCTCAGTGACCATCCGCGTTGAATCGGCGGGGCCCGAAATGCGCCGGGTTGAGCCCGATCACGACCTGCTGAAGCAATTGGCCTCGAGAACAGGCGGGCTGGCCGTCGGGGTGGGGGAAATCGGCCGTATTTCAGAACACCTTGAAGATCGCCGCGTCCACATTCCGGACGATGTGGCGCGGCCCCTGTGGGACACGAAGTTGGTGCTCATACTCTTCACGCTTATAATCGGGACGGAATGGGTATGGCGAAAGGTGTCGGGCATGGTCTGAGCATCGGCGCCGTAGCCTCACGCGTTTGCCGTGCGACGGCAGCGCCGGACTCTCCTGAATAGTCTGAACCATGAGTGACGACCGACTACTGCAGAAGCTCAACGGGCTCCGAATGAGGGTCCGTCTGCTGCTGTTCGCCGACGGTGTGGGGGTTGTACTTGCCGCGGCCATGGTCGCTGCGTTCTTGGCGGCCTTGATCGACTACCTACTTCTTCTGCCGGCCCCGGCCAGACTGCTCATAGCCCTCCTGGTGGTCGGGGGGCTTCTGGTCGCCCTGCGTCGGTATGTCATGCCGGCGATCCTGGCGGACATTGACCTGGACGAGATTGCCGGACTCTTGGATTCGCGGTTTGCGGAGTCGGAAGACCGTCTGACGAGCGCCATTGCCTTTCGTCGGTCATCGGTTTTGGCGAGCTTGCCCATGATCCGACGTGTTGTGGAGCAGGCCGACGAGTTGGTGGAACGTATCCCCACCGAGGCCGTCGTCCGGATTCGCCGGCCGATGATCACGGTGGCGATCGCGGCGTTTCTTTTCAGTGGGATGGCGACGATTGCGTGGGCGGTTCCCGGGTTCGTACGGACGGCGTTCAACCGGTATGTATCGCCCTACGGTTCCGCGCAGTGGCCTCGACGTGTCCTGATCGAACCTTTGACGGGGGATGTGAAGCGGCCGTTGGGCGAATCATTCGAGGCGAGGGCCCGCATTGTCCGGGGGATGGACGCCTCGCTTCGGGTTTACGTATGGACGGAGCTAACGGGTGGGCAGAGACGCCGTTTGCCGATGGCTTATGACCCGAAAGCAGGCGAGTACCTGCACTCGTTTACGGGCTTGAGCGAAGGTTTCTCATACTGGTTCGAGGCGGGAGACGACGTGGCGCCGGGCAGCGGCGAGGCTTTTCGCGTTGTGGTCGTACCGCGCCCGTCCGTTCTGGAGGCCGTACTCGAGATCACGGATCCGCCCTATGTGAAGGGAAGCGAGCCCAGGCGAATGACTCTAGGGGAATCGCCTGTGTCTGTCGTCGAGGGCAGCAGCGGGAGGCTAACGGTTCGGGTCAACAAGGCTGTCGGACTTGACTCGGCAGGTCGGCCTAGGGCCGGCGTCACGCCACCCGGTATGCCGACGGTCTGCATGGCGTCGATTGGTTCGGCCGGGGATCGATTCGCCGCGGAGTTTCCGATTGTTACAGGTGGATCGCTTGCAGTTCATTTGGTGGACAATGACGGCTTTGACAATCGCGGCGGAATGACCTACACGTTGGTGGTCCGATCCGATGAGCTGCCTCGTGTGGTCTTGGTCGAACCTCCGCCTGTCGTGGAAGTCACGCCCATGGCCACGGTTCATGTGCTGATCTCGGTGGAGGATGACTTCGGGATAACACGGCTGGCGCTCCAGGCAAATGTGGATGGTCCTGCGGATCAGCCGCCTGCTGTCTTCGACCTAAGCGACCGTCTGCGGCCGGGGCGGGGCTTGGGGCGATACAGCGCGGAAGTGGGATGGGCGTGGGAACTTCGGCGTCTGAGCCTGAAGCCGGGGGACGGAGTGAGTTATCAGGCGATTGCGACCGACTGTTTTGAGCTCAACGGCCGTCGGCACCCCTCGGTTCGTTCAACTCCCATGCGTCTGAAGGTCGTCTCTCCCGAGCAGCTCGGTGACCGCATTCGAGAAGAGGTCATGCACCTCAAGGGGACGCTTCGAGATCTTCTCACAGGTCAGGAGAGCTTACTGGAGCAAGCCGAGGGCATACGGAGGGAGTTCGACAAGACCAGAGGACTGCCCGATCCGGAACGACGGTCGCTCGAGCAGACAGCCGCGCGCCAAGTCCAACTTGCGGCTCGATCGACTCACCTGAGCGGCCGGTTCCGCCGACTGGTTGACCGCATCGACGCGAATCGCCTCGAAATGGCGGAGCTCCGTGCGCGAAGCCTGGAGGCATGGCGCACGCTCGGAAGCCTTGCGGTAGGGTCCATGAAGCAAGCGGGCGAACGGCTCCAGCACGCCATTCAGTCATCGACATCCCCCATGGGACAAGCCGAGTCTCTCGGGATCGCCGTGGATGCGCAGCGGTCCGGCGTGGACGACCTCCGATCGCTGCTGGCGGAGATGGAGCGATGGGGGGACTTCCAGGATATCATCCGCCAGGTACAGCACCTGCTGGATCAACAGGAGCGCCAGACGCAATCGACGCATCGACTCGGGCAGCGAACGATCGGACGCCAGACGGAGAGCCTGCCGCCTCCGCTGCACGCCGAGCTCAAGGATCATGAGAAGCAGCAACGCCGGCTTGCGGAGGACGTGGTTCGCCTTCGAGAGAACCTGGGTCGAATGGTCCGGACGATAGGTCCAACTGATCCGAAGGCCGGCGAGGCACTCGACGGTGCCCGGCGCGTTGCTGAGGCCCTGGAGCCGGATCGCAGAATGACTGCCGCCGCCGTCTCGATTGCGGCCAATCGAATGGCGGAGGCGCAGTCCGAGCAGAGAGCGGCTGAGGAGGGTATTCGGCAAGTCCTGGCCGCATTGGAGCGGCGGGAGGCCGATCATCTCGAGAACCTGGATCGGCAGCTTCGGGGCGTCGTGGAGAGAGTTCAGGGGATGATGGGCGACCAGCAGAGGTTGTCGGAGGAGACTCTGCGGCTGAAGGGCGGATCGACCGAGGAGTTGAAAAGGCGGGAACTGGTTGAGCGGCAGCGGGGTCTGGCGCGTTCGGCTTGGGCCGTCGCCGACGAATTGGCGGGCGTGGCTCGTGCGGACGGGCCGACCCGCGGCTTGCGCAGAGCCGGCACTCGCATGAACCAGGCAGCGGATCAACTGGCGGAAGGGAAACCTGACCTTGCGACGAGCGAACAAGACCGGGCGATGCAGGACATGAAAGATGTCCTGGAGCACCTTCAGAAACTCGCGGCGGAAGCCGGTGCGGAAAGGGCGGCCAAAAGCCTGGAGGCGATTCGGGACGAGATGAAGAAGCTCCGCGATGTGCAGGCGGACCTGAACGGACGGCTGGGTGAGCTGGTCCGGGCGAGCAGCAACGGCCAAGACCTCTCTCGTGCGGAATGGCGCCGAGTGGACCGGCTAGCCGACCAGCAGCGAGAAGTAGGTGCCGGTTGGGAGAAGCTGCGCGCTCGCGTTGAGGCGGCGCCGGTCTACGACTGGGTCATGCGTCAAGTCGGCGAGGATATCAAGACCCTAGCCCATCGCTATGACCAGAGGCTCCTGGATGCTCGAAGCACCGAGATGGCAGGCGATGTCCTCGAACACATGACTCAGCTTGTGAACGGACTGGCGCAGGAGCTGCCGGATATCGAGGAATCACCCTTTGCCGAACAAGGCGGGAGCGGGCAGGGAAGCCCAACCGGAAAGACCAAGTCCGTGCCCACCGCGGCCGAACTGACGGTTCTCAAGGCCATGCAGATGATGGTGAACCGACGAACGCGAGACCTTGACCTGGTCGGGGACCTTCGAGGTCGCAACAGTGAGGCGTATCTGGAGGAGCTTCGGCAACTGGGCAATAGACAGGAGCAAGTGCGCGCCCTGGCAGAGGAGATCAGTCGGCGAGGGATGCGGTGACGGCTTTGCAGGATGGGTGTCCGAGTGCGTAGGGCTTTGATCAGACTGGCGGCGGGAAGTTGGGTGGTGGTCATGGCCATGGAGGCCGTTCTCGCGGAAGGGGGAACTTCGAGCCGGCCGGCATCCGCGGTGGGAGCATCGCGACCGTCCAGTCATGTCAGTGAACGCGACGAGGCCCTGATCCGAAAGCTGCTCGGTGAAGCGACGGGTCGGGATCGAGCCCCGGCGATCGAACGGGCCATCGAAGGAATGCATGGGTCGCGAGTGATGTTGTCTCGACAATTCGATCCGGGCAGCCAGACGCAGAAGATTCAGCGAAAGATCCTTGCGGATCTCGACGAGGCGATCGCCGAGGCCATACGTTCCACCAAGGGCAAACCGGGGTCGAGCCAGGCAACAACGTCGCCCGCCGACAAGCCTCGGCGTTCCGGCACGAGGCCGACGGGCGATCGGACGGCGTCGGCCAGTGGACCTTCCGAGCAGAAGGGGGACGAACCGCTTTCGGATGGGCAGACGACGCGGGGGCGGGCGATGTCGACAACGGTTCCGTCCGGTCGGCTTCGCGAGCTGCGTCGTGGGTGGGGTTGGCTGCCGTCTCGGGATCGGGAAGAAGTCGTTCAGGGATTCGGACAGGATTCGTTGCCGAAATACCGTGAGTGGATTGAACGGTACTATCGTGCACTGGCCGAGCCGCGAAAGGATTGAACCCGTGGTTGGACTCGAGTGGGTTTGGAAGCGATCGCGTTGGGTGTGGGCTTCTCTGATCTCAGGAGTCCTGGCATCCTGGGCATCCGCTGCCACGGCGGCTCTGCCCACGCGTCCTTCGGCCTCGGAGATTACACCGGAGGTCGAGCGCGCCGTGACCAAGGGTATGATGTGGCTGGCTCTTCAACAGAAGCCGGACGGTTCATTCGGCAGCGGCTCCAACTACGGTCGGAACACCGCAATTACGGCATTGGCCTGCATGGCCTATATGTGTGACGGCCAGATGCCGGATCGCGGGCGTTACGGAAGCGCGGTCCGCAAAGGGCTTGAATTCATCCTCCGGTCAAGCAGCGAGAGCGGTCTTCTCGCGGCGGAAACGTCGCACGGTCCCATGTACGAACACGGATTCTCCACTCTTTTTCTGGCGGAAGTTTACGGCATGACACACCTGTCGGGCCTGGATGAGAAGCTCCGGCGAGCCGTTCACCTGATCGTTCGAACGCAGAACGACCAGGGGGGATGGCGATATCAACCGGTCAGGAGCGACGCGGATATCAGCGTTACTATCTGTCAGGTGATGGCGTTGCGGTCCGCTCGGAATGCCGGGATTGCGGTGCCCAAGTCGACGATCGATCGAGCGGTGGACTATGTGCGGCGCAGTCAGAACTCGGATGGCGGTTTTCGATACATGCTGACGCCGGGCGAATCGGCCTTTGCCCGTTCCGCGGCCGGCGTGGCGGCGCTCTATTACTGCGGTATCTACCAGGACCCTGTTATCGACCGGGGGCTGGCCTATCTGCAACGATTTCGGCCCGGTCCTTCGACGTCGTATCGTGTGCCGCACTATTACTATGGCCAGTACTATGCCATACAGGCGATGTTTGTGGCGGGAGGAGAGCATTGGGAGCGGTGGTGGCCGGCGATCCGAGACAGCTTACTGTCCCAACAGGACGCGGACGGCGCCTGGCAAGGTGAAGCGGGCAATGAATATGGGACGGCGATGGCGTTGATCATCTTGCAGGTTCCCAAGAGGCTTCTGCCGATCTTTGAGCGGTGACCCCGATGTCGGTCTTTCAAACCATCTACCGGTTCATGATTGCGGCAGCAGGGGCGGGTCTCTGCGGTGGCGTCGCCGGCGCGGCCGAGGGTCGCCATGTCGGCGTGTGGACTCTGGAGGCGGATCGGCTCGGAGGTCATTTGCGGGCGTTTGATCTCCGTACTGGGTTGTCTTTGCAGGCGAACGACCGGACGATCCACTTGCGCCCCGATGAGGTGGTTCGAATTCAGACGGACGCCCGGGGACTGCCGCGGGACGGAAGCGCCCCCCTCTGGAGTCTGGACCAGGGCGACAGGGTCTATGGGCATGTGGTGGCGGGCTCCGACCGCACGGTAACCCTGCGGAACGACGAGCTCGGCACGCTGCAGTTAGACCTATCGCGTCTACGCGAAGCGGCGTTTTCCGCCGCTCGCACCGTGGGGGCGATCAAAGACCCCACGGCCACTGCCGCCCGGGCGTCTGGGGACGACGAAGTGCTCTTGGCCAACGGGGATCGCATCACGGGACTGATTGAGCGGATCGATCCGAATGGGTTAAGAATCGAAACCGACTCGGAGCACACGCAGATTGGCATGGGCGTTGTGTCTCGGGTTCGGTTCGCCCATGTAAAACGTGCCGCCGAGCAAACGGGCACAGAGACAGGGCTTCGGGCGAGGCTCATGCTGGCGGATGGTTCGATACTGACCGTCTCGGGCATTCGGTGGCACGAAGGCAAATTCCTCTTGCGTTTTGGGGACGGGATAACTGAGACACGAGCGGTGCCGATGAGTCTTCCTCGTCCCGGTCGGAATCAGAATGCGGAGATGACTGACGGTGAGAGATCGCTCGCCGCCGATCGTGTCTTGCTGATCGAGGTCCTGGGCGGAAGATGGCGGTGGCTGACGGACATGACCCCTTCCCATTCAGAACATGTTCCGTTGTTGGACGTTCACTGGCCGCACCGTGTTGACTCGAATGTAAAGGGCGAACCGATGCGAGTTGGGGGGCTCGACTATACGCGAGGGCTCGGGGTGCATAGCCGATCACGGCTTGTCTATGAGTTGGACCCGACCTGTGAACGTTTCGTGAGTCACTATGGAATCGACGATGATAGCGGTCCTCAGGCCCACGTGGAGGTCAAGGTCCTGGTGGACGGCAAGGTGGTCCACAGCGATTCCGACGTTCGATGCAGTGGGCGGCTCAGCAAGGTCACCGCGGATCTTCGCGGTGGAAAGCGACTCGAGCTGTTCGTCGATTTCGGTAAGAACGGCGACCTACTGGACCGGTTCAACTGGATTGACCCGGGCATTATCAGGCGGTGAGTTCGAACTACCCCCTGTGCTGCTACGGCTCCGATCCGGCGGCCTGTGCCTTGGCCTTTTCGCGTCGATGTTTGACGTACTCGATGATGCCCGGCAGTATCGACAGAAAGATGATGGCCAGCACGACGAGTGAGAAGTTGTTCTTGACGACCTTCATTTGTCCGAAGTAGTAACCTGCTGATGTGCAGATGGCCACCCACGCCAAGCCACCGATGATGTTGTAAGCGATGAACTTGGAGTACGTCATGGCGCCGATGCCGGCCACGAAGGGGGCAAACGTCCTCACAATGGGAACGAAACGGGCGAGGATGATCGTCTTGCCGCCGTACTTTTCAAAGAAAGCGTGCGTTCGGTCGAGGTGTTTCTTCTTGATCAGTCGCGGATGGTCGCCTCGGACCAGTTTCGGACCGAGGAACTTCCCGATCCAGTAGTTTACCGTGTCGCCAAGGATGGCCGCCGCCCCCAGCAATACAAACAGCAGGAGCGGATTCAACGTGCCGAGGCTGGCAAGGGCGCCCGCCCCGAACAAGAGCGAGTCCCCGGGCAGAAAGGGTGTGACAACCAGCCCGGTCTCCATGAATATTATGCAAAACAGGATCAAATAGGTCCATGATCCGTACGATTGCGTGACGGCTTCGAGATGTTTGTCGAGGTGCAAAAAGAGATCCACCGCATACTGTACGAGTTCCATTCGCTTGTCCTGAACTCTAAGAAGCTGCCGGACTCTTCCCCTGCCGCGCAGAGAATGCCGTATTGGAGCACAAATGATCCCCGTCTGTCCAGTCCATCCAGCGTCTCGGCAGGGAAGTGTCGGCCGTTCCGGACATCAAACGGATAAGGGGCAGGCTTGCGGGGTTTTCGTGGCATGGCTTGTTTGTAAGGCCTTTGTCCGTTTGGGGTTACTGAGGTGTGAATTGACGGTAACTTGACAAGCCTGATCTTGCCTGTAAGCTTCAATATGGGTGCGCTCGCAAGCGCAGACATGTATGAGTCTATCATCAAGATCCCAGGAGAAACTTGCCTCAATACGATTGAGGGCGCCGGCCAAGATAAACCTGACGCTTGCCGTACTCGGAAAGCGGCCGGATGGCTACCATGAAATCGAATCGCTCGTCCTGCCTACCAGCCTGCATGACGAGTTGGAGATCGTCGAAGCGAACGAACCAGGTGTGAACCTGCGGTGCGACGATCCCTCGATCCCCACCGGTCGTGAGAACGTGATCATTCAGGCGGCGGAGCGGCTGGTCGCGCGTTGCGACGAGCACCGAGGCGCGAGTATTCGGCTGACGAAACGGATTCCGGTCGGCGCGGGACTCGGTGGAGGCAGCTCAGACGCGGCGGCGACGTTGATTGGATTGAATCGTCTATGGCGGCTGGGGCTTTCGAAGACGGATCTGGCGGGGATAGCCGCCGAGGTGGGCTCCGACGTGCCGCTCTTTCTGACGGGCGGTCCGGTGGTGATCCGCGGACGTGGCGAGCAAGTCCGTCCGTGTGCGTTGGGATGGCTCGGATGGATTGTGCTGATCATCCCGCCGTTCGGCCTGTCCACAGCGGCGGTGTACAGGCAATGGCGTCCGGGCCCGAGTCCGCCCCGTAGTGCGGCCGAGGTTGTGGAGTCGATCCGGTCCGGTCAGCCGATCGGCGGTCTGCTCTACAACATGCTCGAAGCTCCGGCGTTCGCGGTCGAGCCGCGGCTGGCGAACCTGCACGCGAGGCTGACCGCACTGGGAGCGCCGAATCTGCGAATGAGCGGAAGCGGATCGGCCTTGTTTGCCTTGTTTGAGAAACCCGAACCCGCAGAGAAGTTTGCGGGTCGGGCGGCGTGTGAAGCCGAAGTGACCGTGCATGTTATGCGAACGACAACGTAAGGGCATCCGTGAGATCGGGAGGCGACAACCATGGACATCACCGAAGTTCGCGTGAAACTGACCGGTGCACAGACGGATCGGGTGCGTGCCTTTTGCAGCGTGACGTTCGACCGTGAGTTCGTGGTTCGCGACATCAAGGTGATCGAGGGGACCAACGGACTCTTCGTGGCCATGCCGAGCCGCAAGATGGCGGACCATTGTCCTCGATGTAAGGGCAAGAACCACCTGAGAGCGCGCTACTGCAACGAGTGCGGGGCACAGCTTCGAGAGAATCGGGCGTCCCGAAACCAGACGGGGCGGTCGAAGTTGCATGCCGACATCGCCCACCCGATCAACATGGCGTGTCGCGAGCGACTCCAGAAGGCGATCATCGAGTCCTATCAGGCCGAGCTGGAACGGTCCAAACAGCCGGGCTACAAGCCGACGGAGCTGGAGGACGAAGGCGATTTTGACAACGGTGCCGAGTATGCGGCCTTGATTGCAGAGCTTCGCGCCGAGCGAGGGGGGGGCAAGGAGGAGCCCGAATCACCGGAGAAGCCTGCTCAAGGTGGGCCTTCATCTCCACCCGACACGTCAACCTCTCGTCAATTCGGGAAGGGAATCCTTTGACGGGGTCGCGCTGGTGTTTGTGCGTGACGGGGGCTACTCTGTTGCCGCATGCTGAGTGGCTGCGGCTTGCGTCGACAACTTGTACGTCGCGATGTAGTCCTTGTAGACGGACTCATCTCCCGACCTAAAATCGCTGTAATGCAGCTTGCCCAGGACGGCGGTGTTCCCTTTCAACTTCGCGGTCAGCAGCTCGCGCACTCTTGACACCAGTTGGGCGTCCGTGTTTGCACCCGCCAGGAACGGTCCCTCCGGCACCGGATCGGTGCGCCCCAGTATGCGGAATCCATCCTGGCACACCGACAAGGTCGTGAGGATATTCGCTTTTGCAGGCCAACTCTCGAATTCGAGTTCGTCCACCACACCGGCCGGCACGCCCTCGAAGAGAACGGCTTTGGCACACTCGTAGCTGTTTAGGTGGTGACCGAACGGAGGGATGATCTCGCGAGGGATGTCCTTCTCCGTGATGCCCTCCCTCGCCAAAACTTGCCTGGCGGCCAGGTGCAGGATAGGGTCGTTTCTGGGACCGAAGGCAAATCGTTTCCCCTTGAGCTCGGACAGTGTTTTGATAGGCGAGCCTGCTCGGACGACGATCAGTCCGCCATGCTGCGTCGTTCCCTTGGTGTTGACCGGAATGGCCACGATCTGCGACACGGGGCGCAGGCTGATCTCCGCGTAGTCACTCGCCGAGACCATCGCGAACTGCATTCGGCCCGTTCCAAGATGATAGCGGATGCTTCGAGGATTGCTTCGTTCGAAATGGACCGGCTGATTCAGTTCCTTGCCCAAGGCCTGTTGCAGCGGCGTCCAGGGCGCTGCTTCGAGAGGACCGAGGAATCGATCCCACGTGCTGACATCGGGTACGATCGAGAGATGAGGGAGATAGTCGCGCGTGATGCCGACGCGAACCGGCGAGGGCAACTTCAACAGATCGCCCATGGGCTTGAAGAAGGCCTGAAACCCCTCGCCAAGGTCAATTGCTTGAGGGTGCGACTGGGGTTGCTGACATCCCACGGACCCCAGGAATGCAAGAGTTCCCAACGCCACCGAACGACGGAAGGTCGGCATCATCGCTCTCCCGGAGGCCATGTGTCTGACACTCCTCGCACAAAGGTGATTCGCAGTATACCCCTCGTTCGTAGCTTCAACAACCAACGAACAGCCGTGACGCTTTCGCGTCAGGCCTCCTCTTCGTCCTCTCGGTCGGCATCGGTGGTCGGTGAGCCCTTCGCTTCCGAGGCGTCGTCTTGCGAGGGCGAAGGGGCGGAACTCTCCGTAGGGCTGCCGTTCGGTCCCTGAGACTCGATGTCGTGTTCCTCTTTGTCGCCGTTCTCCTCGCGAGCGATTCGCGCCACCGCGGCCACGCGGTCGCCTTCTTCCACTCGGATCACGCGGACGCCTTGCGTTGCGCGTCCAATCTCACGGAGCGACGAGAGGTCTGTGCGCAACATGATGCCGTTTGCGCTCGTGATCATCAGCTCATCGTCATCCTGGACGGCCTTGATGGCCACGACACGGCCGTTTCGCTCCGTCGTCTTTATGTTGATGATTCCCTTGCCGCCGCGATGTGTCTGCCGATACTCCTCGATGTCCGTTCGCTTGCCGAAGCCGTTTTCGCAGATGGTTAGGATCGACGTTCCGGGTCGCACGACGACCATATCGACGACGCGGTCGTCGTTTGACAGGGTCATTCCCTTGACGCCTCGCGCCGACCGTCCCATGGCGCGGACGTCCTCTTCCGAGAACTGGATGGCCAGGCCGTTTCGCGTTCCCAGCAGAATGTTGTCCTTGCCGCTGCTGAGCTCGGCTCCGATCAGTTCGTCATCCGGGTCGAGCGTCAGGGCGATGATGCCACTCGGGCGAGGCCGGCTGAATGCCCCCAGCGGTGTCTTCTTGACGATGCCTTTCGTCGTGGCAAAGAATACGAAACGCTCCTCGAATTGTCCGACCGGCAGAACGGCGCGGTGTTGCTCGTTCGGTTGCATCTTGATCAGGTTTGCGATCGAGCGTCCACGACTGGTCCGTGCCATGGCCGGAATGTCGTACACTTTGAGCCAATAGACCCGTCCGCGGGTGGTGAATATGAGCAAGTAGTCGTGCGTGCCGGCGGCAAAGATGTCTTGGATAAAGTCGCCTTCCTTCTGGTCCGAGCCGATCACGCCCTTGCCTCCGCGTCCTTGCTTGCGGTAGGCCTCTATCGCCGTGCGCTTGATATAACCTTGGTGGGTGATCGACACGATCACCTGTTCGTCGGGCACCAGTTCTTCCATGCGGAATTCGCCGACGTCCGGTCCGATCTCCGTGCGGCGTGCGTCGGCGTACTTCTCCTTCAGCTCGAACATGTCCTCGCGGATGATGTCCAGAACGAGGGCCTCGTCCCGGAGTATGGCCTCGTATCCTTCGATTTCCTCAGCCAACTTAGCATAGTCGCGAGCGAGTTTCTCGATCTCGAGGCCGGTCAACCGCTGGAGTTGCATGGCCAGGATGGCATCGGCCTGGGGAGGCGTCAAGAACTGGTCCGCGCCCGTCACACGAGCTACAAAGGCCTCGGGCAGGAGCGTTCGCAGGGTGGCCTGTTCGGTCAGGCGCAGCGCCTTCGCCATCAACCGCTGCTTGGCGGTCGGGGGATCGGGGGAATGGCGAATGATGCGGATAATCTCATCGATGTCGCCGACGGCCAGGATCAGTCCTTCAAGAATGTGAGCTCGCTCGCGAGCCCTTTGAAGCAGGCAGCGGGTTCGTCGGCGAATGACCTCCTTACGATGCGTGATGAATTCCTCGATGAGTTGCTTGAGCGTCAGGACTCGTGGTTGGCGGTGGACCAGCGCGAGGTTCATCGCCGCGAAGTTGGTTTGAAGGGGGGTGTACTGGTAGAGTTGATTCATGACCACGTCGACGTTGGCTTCTCGTTTCAATTCGATTTCGATGCGGCAGGGATGCTTGCGCCCCGACGCATCATTGATGTGAACGACGTCCGGGATCTGATCGTCCTTAACGGCCTGAGCGAGTCGCTCGAGGATCGTTGTCTTCAAGATCTGATAGGGAATGGCGTCGACGACGATCGTTTGGCGGCCGCCTCGTCCTTCTTCCACATGCATCTTTGCGCGGACGGTAAGTGTTCCTCGGCCGGTCTCGTACAAGTCGCGGATGCCCCTGCGTCCGCAAATCATGGCGCCGGTTGGGAAATCAGGACCGGGCAGGACCTTCATCAACTCGTCGATGCCCACGTTGGGATTGTCGACCACCTTGGTGACGGCGTCACATACCTCGCCAAGATTGTGTGGCGGCAGATTGGTTGCCATGCCGACGGCGATGCCGGTCGAGCCGTTGACCAGGAGATTCGGGAACTTGCTCGGCAAGACGACGGGCTCGTTCAGACGATCGTCGAACGTACGCTGGAAGTCGACCGTGTCCAGATCGAGGTCGGCGAGCATTTCCGCTGCCGGTTGTGCCATTCTGGCCTCGGTGTATCTCATGGCCGCCGGCGGATCACCATCCATCGATCCGAAGTTCCCTTGGGCGGCCACAAGGACGTGTCGCATGCTCCAGTGCTGGCCCATCCTGACGAGGGTGGGGTAGATGGCCTGGTCGCCGTGAGGGTGGTACTTTCCCATACACTCGCCGACGATCGTGGCACACTTGCGGAAACCCGCTCGGGGGCCGAGGTTCAAGTCATTCATGGCCACGAGGATCCGACGCTGAGAGGGCTTAAGCCCATCCCTAGCGTCGGGCAAGGCTCGCGCCATGATGACGCTCATCGCATAGGTTAGGTATGAATCCCGCATCTCCGCGGTAATGGGCAGGTTCTCAATCCGTTGGTCCTGTTCAGTCATCAGAAGCACCTGGAGTAAGCCGGCAGTTAAGTGTATTTAGAATCAAGGGGTTATTGTATCCGACCCTGAGGCGACGGCAAGACAAATCCGTCTCCTGATTGGGTTGACGAGGCGTCATAATTCGCTGTCCGAAAAGCAGTTAACGAGCTCGCAGATAGAACAGCACTTCGCGGTTTCCCGACTGACCGGGCAAAGGGCTGTCGATCTCACCAAGAAGATGCAGGCCTAGTTCGTCGAGTGAGTTCCTGACCGTCTCGACGACGACCGGAACCTTGTCGGGAGGGAGCACGCCGCCACGAAGCCACTTCGGTGATGCTTCGTATTGCGGCTTGACCAGCGTGATGATTCGCCCGTCGTTGGCCAGCATTCGCTTTGCAGCGGGGAGTACGTGGTGCTGTCGGGTCCAGCCCACGTCGATGGTGATCAGATTCATCTTCTCCGGAAGCGAGGCATACAATGCATTCGTTCGCTCCATCACGACAACCCGTGAGTCCTTTCGGAGGGTGTAGTCCAGCGCGCCGTAGCCCGTGTCCATGGCGTAAACGCGGACGGCGCCGTGGTGGAGCAAGCACTGAACGAATCCCCCCACGTTGCATCCGAGATCGGCGCAAACCCATCCTGTTGGGTCGACCGAGAACGCCGCCAATGCCGCCTCGAGTTTTGCGGCTGCTCGCGAGACGGGGCGATTCGGTTGAGGTTCTTGCATCCCTAAGAGGATCCGATCGGCTCGAGGCAAAGAGAGACTCCTGTCGAGTCGCCGCGTCAGTTAGCACCGACACGCGCTTCGGCGGGAGCCTCCGTCATCGA
Source organism: uncultured Planctomycetales bacterium (assembly GCA_964596165.1). Classification (GTDB taxonomy): domain Bacteria; phylum Planctomycetota; class Phycisphaerae; order UBA1845; family JAFGLZ01; genus CAYUQT01. Next base: position 42,038 of record CAZQTW010000054.1, read on the forward strand.
CCATCGGCGATCTGCCGAACACACGGTGGATGATCAACTCTTGGCCGTCGACATTCGATTTAGGCGACGCTGCAAGCGCGACTTTATTCGGGCGGCGGCGTTCTTGTGTATGGTCTTCTTGCCGGCCAATCTGTCCACAAGCATGAAGGCTTTCTTCACCTCGGTTTCCGCCTTACCCGGATCGGTGCCGGTCAAGGCGTCGGTAGCTCGCTTGCGCTGGGCCTTCACGAGGCCTTTGCGAATTCGGTTGAGCGTTCGGCGTTTCTGGTTCTGACGAATGCGTTTCTTGGACGACAACGAATGTGCCACGTGCACCTCCTCAAAAACGGCTATCCTTTGTCCTGCTGGCGGAGATTGCTGATCCGCTGGCGTACGTCGCGATAATTGTAGTCCCACTGGATGAGCTGGTTGTAGGCTTCGAGAGCTTCCGAAGCCCGTCCGTCCGCCTCATGAGAACGGCCCAACCAGTACCAGATTTCCTTGCTGGTCTCATCGCCTCTGCCTTCGTATTCCTTGGCCAAGGCCACCAGGGTATCCACGGCCGCCGCATAGAGTCCCTTCTCATAGAAGCAACGGCCCGTGAAGAGATTGCATGCGATTCGATTTCGCGGATCGATCCGGGCTTCCTGGAAGCAGGGGATTGCCTCATCGAAATGCCCGGACGCAAACAGACATTGGGCGTACTTGAACCGAATACGCTGGTCCGTGGGATAGTTGGCAACGCGTTCCTTGAACGTATCGAGCTCGAATTGTCTGCCCTCGGCGACAAGCTTCTGAACTTCAGTCTGAAGGGCTTTGTCGGTGGGGCGCTCACGGATCTGCTCTTGGAGTTGTCTTGCGCGGCGCCGATACTGAAGAAGCCGAATGTCGTCCGCTCTCATCTTGAAGCGGTAGTTCTGGCTCTTTCGGTAATTGTCCATTAGCAGTTCGATAGCCAGGCTCTCTTCTTCGGGGCGTTCGCGCTTGCAGAGCAGGTCAATCAGTACGGTAAGCTTGCTGGGAACGCTGGGGTTGGCTTCGTAGTCCTTTCTAGCCGACTGGATCAGTTCATCAAGGCGATCATCGGCTTGAACGAGGCGGTCGCGATCGTGGATTTCGGCCTGAGCCTTGCGGTCGCGCAGCGACTCGTGGAACGACACGCCGTCCTTGTCGTACTTTCCTCTGGCGATGGTCAACTTGCCCGACAGATGCGTCATCTGATTGAAGTATTCCATGTTGTCGGGTTTCATGTTCCTGAGGATGTTGATGGCTTTGAGGGCCTTTTCGTAGGCCTCGACCGCGCCGACGGCGTCGCCCTTCTCGTTTAGCTGATCCCCCAATTCCTCGAAGATATCCCTGATTTTGAGCACTCGTTGCGGAGGGACCTTCTTTTCCGACAGGAGGGACTCGAAGTAGGAATCGCCGGCCCACTTGGTTGTTGCGTGCAGACCTGCTTTGCCTGCATTGGCCACCATCTGTTCGAGGTGTCCCAAGTTGCCGGGGTCCATCGCGAGCAGATAGGCCGCATTCAGCATGTTGCGAATGGGATCTTTTCCGGTGGTGCTTCGCTTGAAGGACTGCATGAAGCCTGCCGGCTTACCCCCAGCCTGTTTGCGGGCAAGGCTGATCGCACGGAGAGGCATGTGGCCTTCCTCTACCGCATCGGGCCAAATCTCAAGCCCCATGAGATAGCACTCGATGGCGTAATCATAATTGCGGGTTTCTCCAACCACCTTGGCTTGTTTGAACCACTTTCGCGCCTTGGCCTTGTCTTCTTCGGAGGGGGCGCCTTGCGGCTTGTCACCCTCGGTTGGTCCGGTCTTGTCGGCCATACCTACCTACAGTCATCCGTCGTTAGCGTGCCGCAATCCCACGCAAAGGCCCGTACAAAAGACGGCCCGCTGCCACACACGGGCGGGCCGTAACCACGCTGAATCTGTTAGGTTAGCGAATCCCCTTTCTGAGTCAAGCCCAAACCCGGATCTCATTGATTGCAAGTCATTACCGTATAGAATAATAGCATATGGGCATCTAACCGGGGGAAGGACCATGACTGGGGTGTAGGCCGGAGCCATAAACCGAACGGCCGATCCGCTGATCGTGTGCGTGTCTTGTCCCTAGCCCGGATTATTCATACCGCTTTGGCATCTTGATGGAAAGGTTGTCCCG
>CAZQTW010000055.1:0-42274 GCA_964596165.1 uncultured Planctomycetales bacterium
GGTTTGACATGCAGGTTCTCGAAGGGCAGCGACTTGCCCGTGACGAGCTCGTAGGCCGTGCGCAACGCCGCTTCCATCACGCCGCCCGTGTTCGCGAAGATGTCGGCCGCGCCGGAAGACATTCCGAGCGGCGAGTCCATCTTTCCGTCCTCCAGCTTGTCGAACTCGATGCCGGCCTGCTTGATCATCCGTCCGAGCTCGCGGGTGGTGAGGACGACGTCGACGTCGCGAACGCCGCTGCTGTTCATCTCGGGACGCTGGGCCTCATACTTCTTGGCCGTGCAGGGCATGACCGACACGACGAAAATGTCCTGCGGCTTCTTTCCGATCTTTTCGGCATAGTACGTCTTGGCAACGGCCCCGAACATCTGTTGCGGCGACTTGCACGTCGAGAGGTTGGGCAGCATGTCGGGGAAGAAGGTCTCGCAGAATTTGATCCAACCCGGCGAACAACTCGTAAACATCGGCAGGGCGATCGGTTGTTTCTCGACCAGGGCCTTTTTGAGGCGGGTGAGCAGTTCGGTACCCTCCTCGATGATGGTCAGATCGGCGGTGAAGTTGGTGTCCATGACGGCGTTAAACCCCAGACGCCTCAGGGCCGTAACCATCTTGCCCGTAACCAGCGTACCGGGCGGATAACCGAAGCATTCGCCCAGGGCGGCTCGAATGGCGGGCGCGGTCTGGACAACCACAAACTTGTTCGGATCATCCAAGGCGGCCCAGACGTCCGCGATTTGATCTCTCTCGCTGATGGCGCCGACAGGACACACCGCTCCGCACTGACCACACTGGACACACGTGATATCATCGAGGTCCGCGGAGAAGGCGGGGCCGATGGTCGTCTGGAAACCCCGCTTCTGCGGGAACAGCCCGCCGACCCCCTGAATCTCATTGCAGACAGTGACACACCGCCGGCAGTGAATGCATTTGGCGCTGTCCCGTATGAGCGCGGGGGTCGTGTCGTCGATGTGGCCCTTGATCTTGGCACCCGCATAGTGGATGCCGCGTATGCCGAGGTCTCGTGCCACCGCCTGAAGCTCGCAGTCATCGTTTCGCAGGCACGTTTGGCAGTCGCCGTCGTGGGCCGACAGCAGCAGATCGACGACGGCCCGCCTAGCCTCGCGGACACGTTTCGTGTTCGTGTGGACCTTCATTCCCTCGGCACAGGGCATGACGCACGAAGCGACCAGTGCCTTGGCGCCCTCGACCTCGACCACGCAGACCCGGCAGGCGCCTTGGGCCTGCACGTCCTCCAGGTAACACAAGGTGGGAATCTTGACGCCGATCTTCTTGGCGGCGTGAAGAATGGTGGTCCCGTCCGGGACTTCAACCTTCGTATTGTCGATGGTTAGTGTTGGCATGGTTCAGGACTTCTCCTCTCGCACTAGCTTGACCTGCGATAATCGCAACGCAGACACCGTTTCGCCTCGGCGACGGCGACATCTTCGTTGAAGGGCAGCTCAACCTCATCGAAGTTGTTCCGCCGCTTGGCGACCGGTATGAGACGCATCTTGGCTCGCGGATACTCGACAGGATCTGCCTCCGGATCGAAGAACGTGTCAACCAGGCTGTCTTCTCGCCAAAAGGCGTGGTTCTCGCCCGTGAGGTACTGATCGATTCCGACCGCTGCCCGTTCGCCGCACGCAACCGCATCGGCAACGGAGGACGGACCCATCGTGGCGTCACCGCCCGCGAAAATCCATTCGACCGAGGTCTGTCCGGTCAGTCGATTCGTCAAGATGAAGTTGTTCCTCGTGAGCTTGAGCTCCGTTCCGTTGAGAATCTCCTTGGGATCAAGGTTCTGTCCGATCGCGGCAATGACCTGGTCCGCATCAAGGACGAAGTCGTTCTCAGGGCTCGGCTCGGGGTGGCGACGACCCGATCGGTCGAACTCACCCAGCTTCATCTGGCGACACTTTACGCCGACGACCTTGTCGTCCTTCGTCAGAATCTCGACGGGGGCAACCAGGAATTTCAGGACCACGCCCTCACGCTCGGCTTCCTCGACCTCTTCGGCGTACGCCGGCATTTCCTCGCGCGTTCGGCGATAGATCACGGTTACCGTCTCGGCGCCCAGGCGGATGGCCGTGCGCGCCGCGTCGATGGCCGCATTTCCGCCGCCCACGACCACAACCTTTTTCGCGACCGGGACCGAACCGCGGATGTTGTACTCGCGAAGGAAGCTGATCGCCTCGGCCATTCCCTGTGCCTTCTCGCCGGGGATGTTCAGCGCGGCGCCCCGTGGGGCACCAACCCCGATAAAGACGGCATCATAGCCTTCGTCCCGTAAGGACTTGAGCGTGAAATCCTTGCCCAAACGCATGTTCGTCTCGATGTCAACGCCCATGCGTTCAATCATCCGCACCTCGCGAGCGACCGCCTCACGCGGCAGTCGGTATGCCGGAATCGTTTGAACCAACATGCCGCCGGGACGAGGCTCGGCCTCGAACACCTTGGGCCGATACCCCAGTCGGCCGAGGAAGTAGGCACAGGACAGCCCCGCCGGGCCCGCGCCGATGATGGCAATCTTCCGTTTTGCGTTTTCCGGATTGTCCCGGACCGACGGAAGCTGGATGGTCACCTCCTGATCGATCATGAATCGCTTCAGGCCGCGAATGGACAGTGAATCGTCCAGGCTGCTTCGTCGGCATTTGTCCTCGCACGTGTGGAAGCACACTCTGGCACAGACCGACGCGAACGGGTTGCGTTCGCGGTGGCGTCGGAGCGCATCGGCGTAGCGCTTCTCTCGAATGAGCGAAACGAAGCCTGGCACGTCGACACCGGCCGGGCAGGCGTTGTGGCAGGGGGCCCGAACCAAGGTGTGGCATACGCCGGCCGGACAATGCTTCTCGTGGATGTGCGCCTCGTATTCGTCCCGAAACCATCGAATGGTCGACAGAACCGGATTGGGTGCCGTTTGTCCGAGCCCACAGAGGGCGGTGTCCTTGATTCGAGCGCCGAGCTCCTCCAGCCGCTCGATGTCGCCCTCTTCTCCTTGGCCGTCGCAAATCCGTTGAACGATCTCAAGCATTCGCTTGGTTCCGATGCGGCAGGGGGCGCACTTGCCGCAGGACTCGTCCTGAACGAAATCCAGGAAGAACCGGGCGATGTCGACCATACAGGCGTCCTCGTCCATGACGATGAGGCCGCCCGATCCCATGATCGCGCCGAGCTCCTGGAGAGACTCGTAATCCACCGGAACGTTGAGATGTTCCTTGGGGATGCACCCGCCGGAGGGGCCGCCAATCTGCGCCGCCTTGAACTTCTTGCCGCCCTTAATCCCGCCGGCAATGTCGTAGATGATCTCACCGAGGGGAGTCCCGATCGGGATTTCAACGAGGCCCGTGTTGTTCACGTTTCCGGCAACCGCGAAAACCTTGGTCCCTTTGCTCTTGGGTGTTCCAATGGTGGCATACCAGTCGGCACCCTTCTGAAGGATGATGGGCACATTGGCAAAGGTCTCGACGTTGTTGAGAATGCTGGGCTTATCCCAGAGTCCCTTGTTGGCCGGGAAGGGCGGCCGCGGTCTGGGTTCGCCACGCTTGCCTTCCACCGACCGCATGAGGGCCGTTTCCTCTCCGCATACGAAGGCACCCGAGCCTTCTCGCACCTCGACGTCGAAACCGAACTTCGTCCCGAGGATGTTCTTGCCTATGAAGCCGTATTCCCGGGCCTGACGGATCGCGAGGTTGAACCGTTCCACCGCCAATGGGTATTCCGCCCGGATGTACGCATAGCCCTCGGAGGCGCCAATCGCGTACCCGGCAATGATCATCCCTTCGAGCACGGCATGAGGATCGCCTTCGAGAATACCCCGGTCCATGAACGCTCCGGGATCGCCTTCGTCCCCGTTGCAGAGGACGTACTTCGGTGTGTCCTTTGCCTTTCGGCAGAGTTCCCACTTCAATCCGGTCGGGAAGCCCGCGCCACCGCGACCTCGCAGCCCGGATTTCTTCATCGTTTCGATGACCTGCTCGGGATTCATCTGGGTCAAGGCCTTGGCCAATGCCTGATACCCGTCGCAGGCAATGTAATCTTCGATCTTGTCCGGATCGATGATGCCGCAATTGCGCAGGACGATCTTTTCCTGCTTTGCGAAGTAGGCGATCTTTCCCAGTTCGGCAACCGCCCGGCCCGTTCGAGGTTCTTTGCTTACGAGGCGCTCGACCACGCGGCCCTTGAGAAGGTGTTCCGCGACGATGACTTCGGCATCCTCGGGCTTGAGGTTCTGGTAGAAGACCCCTTCGGGATACACGACGGCCACCGGGCCAACCGCACAGGGTCCCAGGCAGCCTGTGCCGATGACCCTGACCTCGCCGCCTAGGCCTTTCTTTTCGATTTCCTCTTCCAGCCGGTCTTTGACCTTCAGGGAGCCGTTTTCTACGCACCCTGAGCCAACGCAAACGAGTAAGTGTCTGAGGACATTTGGCATCTGTATTCTCCCCACATCTATGTCTTGACCAAGTATTCCTGAACGGGCTCGCCGCCGAGTATGTGCTGACGCACGATGCGGCGAACTCGGTTCTTGTCCAACTCACCGTAGACGTACTCTTTGCCCGACTCGTCGCGAAGCGTAATCATGGGCTCCAATTCGCATAGGCCCATGCAGCCGGATTGCTTGATGGTGACGTCGGTGTGACCGGAGGCAGCCAGTGCATCCGCCAGTTCCATCAAGACGTCCCTTGCCCCGGCGCCGATACCGCACGTGCCCATGTGAACGGTGACGCTGGTCGCCTTTACACCGCTCCGGAGCTCAAGATCCTTCTTGAACTCATCGCGCAGATTCAGTAGTTCTTCGGGACTTGTTATCTTCTTGGCCATTACTTGACCTCCCTACTCTGTGCCGCGACCATTTCCTCCTGATCGTCGTTGCGATAGCGATCGAGGAGTTCACGAACCTTCGCCGGTTTCACCTTCTGATGTGTGTTCTTTCCGATAATGACGGCGGGCCCCAGGCTGCAAGCGCCGATGCATCGGATCACTTCCAGCGAGAACAGCCGATCCTTGGTGGTTTCGCCGACATCGACGCCCAACTCCTTCTTCATGGCGTCAAGCACGTGCTGGGCGCCGCGAACGTAGCAGGCGGTTCCCAGGCAGACGCGAATCAGGTATTTTCCCCGAGGAACCGTGGAGAAGAAGGCATAGAAGCCCACGACGCCAGCGACCTCACTGTAGGGCTTGTTCATGGCGGCGGCGACTCGCTTGAGAGCCACCTCGGGCAGGTAGCCGAAGATGCCCTGGGCGATCTGGAGCACGGGGATCAAGGCCCCAGGCTTATCGCGGTATTCCTCCAGCACCTGGTCAAGCCTCGCCAGCAATTCTGCTTCCGAGGCTTCCTGACCACACGCGCAGCTAGGTTTGTCTTCCGGCATAGTCATCTCCTTTGTCAGTTCCCCTATAGATTCTTCCGTTAGATGAAGGGCCTCAAGAACGGCCTGTATCTTCTCGTGGAGTTGTCGGGCGATCGACAATCCACAACACTCAGCAGACGGCATACTCTTGGCGATGTCGGATGCTCGTACGACCGATTCCGAACGACCTACTCGGAACTTACATCGTAAGTCTAATCCCGGGTTAGTGCAAACTAGCGAAGAAAGGGTTGCGGCCAGATCACCCATGGGACTTCGATCGACGTGGCCCAATTTCATCGACGCCTTTACGAATACACCTCCAAGCTCAGATTGGCCGACGATCAATGAACCGCCGGCTCGCTCGGACGTGCCACGGAACAGGCTCAATCCCAGGCCGACCTTTTTGCCCTTCTTTGTGGTGAAGAATGGATCTGTCGCCTTCTCCGGTGCGACAGTCAGTCCGGAACCGTTATCTTCAATGGTGATCTCCAACAGGTCTCGGTCCGGATCCACATCCACGGCAATGGATATGACCGATGCGTTGGCACGGATCGAGTTCTCGGCGATATCCAGTATGTGAAGCGACAGATCACGCATGGCATCGTCTTCCCGCTTCGTGCGCCAGGGCCTTCCCCAATTCACTGAACGTCGGCTCTTGGATGTCCAAGAGCGTCCGACAGGCGCCGATGTCCTCGAGAAAGTGGCTGTCGGATGACGTCACCACAGTGATATTGGGAGGCACCACAGTCCGCTTTGCTGATCCCGGCGGCGCATGCCTTGACACCTCCACGGCGTCGAAGCGAACGTCCGGCGGGAACATTCCCAATTGGCTGATCACGCTGTACGATGGCCTATCCACATGGGACGCGATCGCAAGCCCGCCGTGTTTTCGGATGAGTTCGACGGCTTCCGAGAGATCCAGCGGCGATGCAGCGGCGAGCATCTTCGGTTCGATGCCGGTAATCCCTCCGTGGGCGTCCATCCGCAGTTGGCGGCCGAATTTGCGATAGTAAGACTCATCGGCGTTGGGCAGGGCTTCGCGCACGGCCTGCCCGGCCCGTCCTGCCATCTCATCATTCGGGAAGATGCCGAGCACATGGACTTCCTCCGCGGTGGTCAGTTCCATGCCGGCCAAGACACAGAGAGCGTCCCGTGCCGCTTCCCGGGTAGCACCCGTATTGGCTGTTGTGTTGTGATCGCATATCGCGATCATGGCCAACCCCTTTGTTATCGCGGCGGCCACGATGGCCGGGGGCGTCATCTCATCGGATGCACACGGCGAAAGCGCCGTGTGGATGTGCAGGTCCGCCGCGAACTGTCTCACGCACGATGTCCTCGTATTCCCATTTGGTACAGACGCCCGACCACATCGAAGGTCGATTCCTTGGATACGTAGAGGCGTATCCCTTCCTCGACGGCTTTCTGTCTCACGGCCTCGTCCGGCGTACGTTCGGACGCGAAAATAACCGCGGCCAGCCCCGCATGAACCGCCACCGCAATGACGTTCAGGTGAACTTGGATGGTCACGAGCACGCCGCCGCCCGGTGCATTGGCAAGGACATCACTGAGCAAGTCCGAGGCGTGCCCCGCCGAGACGGAAACGGAATCGGATGTTTGAATCTCCGGCGTAAGTGTCTGAAGAGCAAGTCTTGTGACGATTTCGCTCAGGTTCATGGGGTCCTCTCCGTGTCATGAGGCCCCCGAGCACAGTCCCGGCGATCGGCGCGACCCATGACCACATCTTCCGCAAACGCAAGACAAGACGGCGCCCCGCAAAGCCCGCAGTTTGTCCCCGGTAGCGCCTTATGCAGCGCATCGATTCGCGCAAGCTTGTCAATTGCCTGGGACATGTCCGCATCCAGTCGCATGCCGGGTCGGGCGGTGAGGGGGGTCGTCCGTTCCACCGCCTTGGCCAGGGGATCCTGCGGGACATGGCCTTGCGCCAGGCGATGCCGTGAAACGAAGGCGTCCTCGGGGAACAGAGGCGAGCCGAAACACCCCTGGTCGCACGAGCACGGCTCGAGGACGTCAACATCGCCCAACAGGCCGTTCTCGACTTCCTCGAGAACACGCAAGACGTGTCGGATGCCGCTAACCTCGAGTAAGGACGGGCTGTCCGCCGGGGCGGCTTGGATGGGCTTGTCTTCGACGGCGTGTTGGGGCTCACGCGGAAGTGTGGCCAAACGCCTCATCACCGCACCGCGCAACCCGACAACGCTTACAACGTCAATATCCTTGCACGAAGCGGATGCAAGGGCCGCTGCGTACTGGCAAGGGCACGTTACGCTCAGGACCAGCGCGCGCGAACCCAGTTCACTGCGCACAGCCTCCACGGGCGAAAGGAACGGTGCCAAATGGGGCAGTAGCGAGGGGAAACGCGTCTGGATCAGGTTGACGACCGCCACGCATAGGGGCGAGATGACCGGTCGCAGACGGGTGTTCTCACGGGCATAACGGATGCACGCCTTACGGAGGGCCTTCTTCCATTCCTCCAGGATGTGCAGCTCGGAGAAGCCCATCTCAGACAGGACCTTGATAACCTGTTGTGTGCTGATCCCCGGACCGAATTGGGTCAGGAACGAATCGGAGACAACCAAGCAGGCGCCTTTCCGTGCCTTTGGCTCAGACTCGGTTGTAGCCATTCGCAGTGCGCCCGTCGTGCAGGCCTGAACGCATGCCGGGCAGTTGATGCATAGGTGTTCGAGGACGATCGGCCGGTTGTTGCGTACGCGAAGAGCCCCGGTGGGACAAACACGGAGACAATTGAGGCAGCCGGTACAGGCTTGGGAAATAATCTTTAAGGCCGTTCGGCTTGCCCCGGTCTCGCCCTGGGACCGCAAGAACACCGTAAAACGGACCTGAGTGCCCTGTCCCACAAGGGACTCGATGGCGAGCCGATCGGTGTTCTTCTTGATATTCGGCAGGCCCATGCCGGCACCGAAGCCAAAGTCTCGGGCTTCAGGCGGGGCTGTGGAGAAGCCTTCCTGCATCGCCTGATCAATATCGGGAATACCGGGGCCTTCGTCGATGACCTCCACCTCGAGCCGGCCGTCTTCTATGACGTAGTGCATCCGGCCATTGTGGGCATGGATGACGACGTTCATTTCAGCTTCGTAGGCGGCGATCATGGCTCTACGGATGTCGGCGGGTTCAACGCCGATCTTCTTTAATGATTCCTTGAGGCTGCTTGAGGCCGAGCCTCCGTGTACATAATCCCCGCCCCTGATCTCGTGCGATCCCGTGGTCATGGGCTGGGTTTGAAACTCCCATCAAAACACAGGTACAAACGACCGCATGTCTCGAACAAGTCCACTGGCGAAATCACGAGTATCGTCCCACGCTGTTCCGCAAGAGTGAGCGTGTCTGAACCGGGGACGGCGCCGTTAACCAGGCAGATCGCCGGGACATCCATGAGCTGTGCGATTCGCGGCAGCAGATTGTGCGACATGTTTGTGACAAGCAGCGTCGTGTTTGAAGCCGCGTTCAGGATCTCGCTTATGGTATCGCCGGCATAGATGCGTTGGATGTCGACCTCACTCGCCTTGTTCGCGTGAGTGAGGATCCGACCGCCGATCTTGCTGACCAGTTCACTCAGTTTCACATGGGGTCTCCGCGCAATGCCGCGCCCGCTCCAAGGCGAGGGCTAGCAGAAACAATGCCAAACAGCCGTCACGCGGCGAAAAGAACATAACGCGCTTCTGTTAAGCCGGTTATGAACGATTCTAGGGCGGTGAGATGCGATGCTGGATCTTGTCCGGGTAGACTTCCGTAATATATTGTTCAACAGGATTTTATGGCGTTTACCGTGATAGGCGTTGTTCGGAAGCCATTGGAAGGGCGCGTTCAATGTGTGCATGGATCCCCCGCGGGAGATCTGTGCCCAACCCGTGCGGTCACGAACGAAAGTCTTCCTTCTGAAGTCCGTACTTCTTCATTCGCTCGTAGAGTGCTCTGCGGGAGATTCCAAGAGAGACTGACGTGGTGGTTACTTCACCGCGATTCTCTCGGAGGGCGGCCTCGATCACCCTCTTCTCGGTAAGTTCCATCTCATCATGGAGCCTTCCCGGTGTTGCGGGTAGGGACACGAGCCGACATGATGCGAAGGTTTCTTCCACCTCAAACGGTCCGGCCACTCCGTTGTGAGCGGTGATGACCATACGTTCTACGGCGTTCTTGAGCTCGCGTATGTTGCCGGGCCACGGATGACGCAGCATCTGGTCGAGTGTTTTCTCAGGAATCTGCGGCGGAGCGACGGCGTATCTCTCGCATGCCTGCCGGACGAAGTGGGTCACGAGCAGGGGGATGTCTTCCGGACGGTCCCGCAAGGGAGGTATGAACAGCGTCAACACGGCGATGCGATGGAAGAAGTCCTCCCGCATTCGGCCCTGCTGGACTTCCTCCAACAGATTGAGTTTTGTCGTGCTGATGAGGCGAATGTTGACCTTGCGCGGACTGTCCGAGCCAAGCGGTTGCACGAGGCCGTCCTCCAGCACCCGCAAAAGCTGTATCTCCGCCCTGGCGGAGATACTTTCAACCTCATCCAATAGCAGCGTGCCGCCGGACGCCGTCACCAGTCTGCCGGCCCTTTCGCCGACGGCGCCCGTAAAGGCCCCCCGGGCATGGCCGAACAGTTCGCTCTCGAGCATGGTCTCCGGTAAAGCGCCGGCGTTCACGGGCACGAACGGACCCGGCGCGCGGGCGCTCTGATGGTGAATGGCTCGAGCGGCAAGCTCCTTTCCGACCCCCGTCTCGCCCACGATGAGAACCGGCGCATCGGACCTGGCGACGACCTCGATCTGATCCAGAAGATCGTGCATGGGCCAACTCCTTCCGACCATTCCGAACCGTCCGTCCTCCACGGGAAGAAGGCGATTCAATCGGTCGCGGAGCTCTTGGCCCTCCCTACGGAGCGCGGTCTTCTCGACGGCGCGCCGGATCGACGCGATGAGCACATCGTCCTCAAAGGGTTTCTCGACAAAGTCGTATGCGCCGGCCTTCAAACAGCGAACGGCCATGGAGATGTCGCCGTGGCCGGTAATCATGATGACAGGCGGACAAGCCGGTCGTTTCGAGAGCTCGGCGAGAAACTCCTCGCCGTCCATACCCGGCATCTTAACATCGGTGATGATGCAATCGGCGTCTGTGAGTTGGGGCCAGGCCAGCGAGGCTTCGGCCGACGAAAAGACCTCGGCGGTGTAACCGCGCAATCGCAGCATCTGGCCTATGGAGAGACGGGCAGCCTGGTCGTCATCGATGACGACAACGGTTCCCTTGGACGGTCCTGAAGTCTTAGACATGTTCGCTCGATCGTGCTGGGGGTTCCTGGTTGTCCGCGGCGGGCAGCCGGACTCTGAAGACGGCGCCTTTGCCCGGCTCGCCGAACGCCTCAATCTCGCCTTTGTGCTCCTTCACGATACTCAACGAGATGGACAATCCCAACCCCGTTCCCTGGCCAACCTTCTTCGTACTGTAGAACGGAGTGAACAAACGATCCATATCGTCCTGCACGAAGCCCTTGCCGCTGTCCTTAATCTCAACAACGACGGAACAGTCTTCATTGGGCTCGAAGTAGGTGCGGACTCTCAATTGACGCCGCGAGGTTTCCTCCATAGCCTGTCGCGCGTTGGTCAGGAGGTTGAGAAAGACCTGCTCGAGCCTGATGCGATCTCCCAGAACATCGGGCAAGCCATCGGTCAGGTTCATCGACACCTCAACGCCGGATAGTCTGAACTGCGGCATGACGAAGTCGACGCTATCTCTGACAATACCGTTGATGCCCACCCGCGCGAAATGGGGCTCAGCCCTTCGTGTAAGCTGGCGCATTTGGTTGATAATGCGGGCGGCCCGGTCCACCTGGTCGGATATGAGACGAACGTTGTTCACGATTTCCTGCTGTTCGCCGACCCCGTTTTCGATCATGTAGATCGCGTTCTTTGCGTAGTTCTTGATGCCGGTGAGCGGCTGGTTCAACTCATGGGCTACGGCGGCGGCCATCTCGCCCAACTCCGCTAGTCGCGTCGAGTGGACGAGTTGCTCCTCCTGTATGACGGTAAGCTCAGACAGCTCCCGATGCCTGTCTTCGGCCTGTTTCCTGTCCGTGATGTCATACGCGTTGACCATGACGGCCGGTTTGCCCTCGAAGATGGCTTCGGTGCTTGCGACGTCCGCCCACATGACGGTTCCATTCGCCCTCAGGAATCGGCATTCATATCTCAAGTCGCACGGACCGCCCGACTGCCGCCGCGCAATGAGTCGTCGAACGGTCGGCTGATCTTGCTCGTGGATGAGATCCCATATGCGCTTTCCGATGAGATCGGAAGGCCGACACCCCAGCATCTCGCCGAGCCGCGGGCTGGCGAAGATGATGTTCTCATGTCTATAGATGAGGATGCCGGTGAGGGACTTTTCGATCAGGAGGCGATATCTTCCCTCGGAGGACTCCTGGCCTGCCTTGTAGACGACGAGCCGATCGCTCAGAGTCCCTCCGCAGAACGCAATTGCCACGAAGAGTAAGGTTTGGCGAGCGACACTCCATGCTGCGCCGGGCCCCTGATCCCAGAGAAGCAGGCTTGTCGCCATAGCACCGATAACGGTGGCGGGAAAAGCGGCTCTGCGCCCCCAGTACAAGGCCGCCATCAAGACGGGGCCATACAGAAGGTGGCTGTAGAGGTTGGAGGCCTGTCTGTCGGGGGTGAGAATCGCCAGGAGGATGTAGGCTGCCAGCCAGAGGCCGACGGCGCATGGGTGAGGCATCCACCGCTGTTCGGAGACTCTTTGCGGACATCCGCCTTCGGGACGGTTTACACGTGTCCTGATCTGGGCCATTGTAGCAGCAGACACCGGCTCCCAAACCCTCAACCTACACCGTTTGCCCCCGTGTATCAATGTTTGCGGCGTCTTCCGTCGGGTTGGGAGTCTTCATGTAAAGGGTCCGAAGAGGGGTCGAAACCCATTGAAAATGCAACCATTGCGGTAATAATGACCCTGTCAGCCTCCTGTCGGCCGAGGTGGGTGTGGTTGTGACACGCAGGAGGAGGTGTTGCCGATGACGTCGTGCGAACGAGTTCTGTTGGCGTTGCGCCACCGCGAAGCCGATCGAGTGCCCATCAGCGACAGCCCGTGGGCTACGACTGTCGCAAGATGGCACAAGGAAGGATTGCCGGAAGGCGTCAGTCCGGAAGTCTACTTCAACTATGAGTTTGCGGGCCAAGGCGCGGATACCTCCTTTCAGCTTCCCACCACGATTGTCGAAGAGACCGACGACTACATCGTCGAAACGAACGGCAACGGGGCCACTCACAAGAATTGGAAGAAGGCAACCAGCACACCCGAATGCCTTGGCTTCACGATTACCACGCGGCGGGCCTGGGAGGCGCATAAGGACAGGCTTGCCTTCAACCGAAATCGCGTGGATTGGGAGGGCGGCCTGAAGGCCAACCGAGATGCGGTGAAGGAGGGCAAGTTCGTCGCCTACTCCGCAGCCTTTGGCTACGACTGGACCCAGGGCGTGGTGGGCAGTGAGACTCTGTTGGCGACCATGGCCGTCGAACCGGACTGGATCAAGGAGTTGATGCTTGCCGAGGCCGAACTCGTCATCAACTGCGCGGAGGAGATGATGGGTAAGGGCTTCCATTTCAATGGCGCCTTCATGTTCGACGACAACGGGTATCGCAATGCCACGCTATTCAGCCCGAGGATGTATGAGGAAATCGTCTGGCCGGTGCACAAGCGCGTTTGCGATTTCTTCAGTGCCCGCGACATGCCGGTGATCCTCCATACGTGCGGCAACGTGAAGGCCTTCATTCCCGGCTACATCAAGGCCGGCTTCACCTGCCTACAACCGCTGGAGGTCAAGGCGGGAATGGACCTGATCACGCTCAAACGTGATTATGGGGACTACCTCGCGTTCATGGGCGGGATTGATGTCCGCAAGATGGCGATGGACGATCCCCGCCCGATCGAGGAGGAAGTGCGCACCAAGATTACGGCGGCCAAGGTGGGGGGCGGCTACATTTATCACAGCGATCA
This sequence comes from uncultured Planctomycetales bacterium, assembly GCA_964596165.1. GTDB lineage: Bacteria > Planctomycetota > Phycisphaerae > UBA1845 > JAFGLZ01 > CAYUQT01. The sequence continues at coordinate 13,380 of CAZQTW010000055.1, forward strand.
TTCGGTGCCCGACAATGTGAGCTTCGAGAACTATCGGCGAGTCATGGATCTGGTGGCCCGATACGGCGGCTACAGGTAGGACTTCGCACGGAAGTGGTGATTCTGCCTGGGCACCGACGGGGGTCATCGAGTGCAAGATTCGCCTTGGAACGTGCGGATCCGGCTCGGAAGGTGTCCAAAGGAGATCGACAGATGGCGACGTACGCGATGGGCCTGGATTTCGGAACCAACACCGTTCGTGCCCTGATCGTCAACACCGCCGACGGGGAGGAGATCGCCACGGCCGTGGCAAAGTATCCGAGCGGCAAGGACGGCGTGATCATTGACGAGAAGGACCCGAACCTGGCCCGCCAGGTGCCGGCCGACTATCGCAAGAGCCTCACCCGGTGCGTCGAGGACGCCTTGAGGAAGGCCAAGAAGCAAAAGGGATTCAAGGCGGATCAGATCATCGGGATCGGCGTGGACACCACGGGCAGCACACCGTTGCCGGTCGATGAAGACTGCCGGCCGTTGGCGGATCACCCCGAGTTCAAGAAGAATCCGAACGCCTACGCGTGGTTGTGGAAGGATCACACCAGTTTCGCCGAAGCGCAGGAGATCACGGCGATCGCTTCGCGTGAGCATCCGGAGTACCTGGCCAAGTGCGGTGGGACCTACAGCAGCGAGTGGTTCTGGAGCAAGGCGCTGCACTGCCTCCGCGTCGCGCCCCAGGTCATGGAAGCTGCGGCGAGCTGGGTCGAGTGCGCCGACTATATCCCGGGGTTCTTGGTGGGCTGCACCTCTCCAAGCCGGCTCAAGCGAAGCGTTTGCGCAGCGGGCCACAAGGCGATGTACCACGCCAGTTGGCACCTGCCGGCGGCCGACATGCTGGGCAGGCTGGATCCTAGGCTGGGCGAGCTGCGGGCCAACCGCTGTTACGAGGAGGCCTTTGCGGCCGACCAGCGGGCGGGGCTGCTCTGCGAGACATGGGCAAAGAAGCTTGGACTCAAGCCGGGTATTCCAGTGGCGGTGGGGGCCTTCGATGCCCACACGGGTGCCGTCGGCGCGGGCATCGCCCCGGGCATCCTCGTGAAGATCATCGGTACGAGCACGTGCGACATGATGGTCCATCCCAACACGTTGCCGCTCGCCGACGTTCCGGGTCTTTGCGGGATCGTCGACGGCTCAATTCTGCCGGGCTACTTCGGGCTTGAGGCAGGTCAATCGGCCGTGGGCGACATCTTCAACTGGTTCGTCCAGTACTTCGACGACGGCAGCAGCAAGGCCCACGATCGGTTGACCAAGCGGGCTGCCAAGCTTCGTCCCGGCGAGAGCGGTCTGCTCGCCCTCGACTGGAACAATGGAAACAGGACGATCCTGGTGGACGTCCGGTTGACAGGGCTGCTCCTGGGCCAGACGTTGCATACGCGGCCGGCCGAGGTTTACCGTGCGCTGATCGAGGCCACCGCGTTCGGCGCTCGTACGATCATGGAGCGTTTCGAAGAGTACGGCGTGAAGGTGAATGCTGTCGTGAATTGTGGCGGGATCGCGGAGAAAAACCCGCTCCTGATGCAGATCTACGCCGACGTGATGGGCAGACCCATGAAGATCTCGCGGTCGGCCCAGACGTGTGCCCTGGGCTCGGCGATGTTCGGAGCGGTAGTCGCCGGACCCGAGGCTGGCGGCTACGGCAAGGTCGAAGAGGCGCAGGCCGCGATGGCCGGTCTCAAGAAGCAGGTCTATGAGCCCGACCCGGCCGCACGCCAGATGTATGACCGTCTGTACCGTCTGTATCGTCAGCTCCACGATGGATTCGGCACGAACTCCTGGAACGGCAACATGTATAACGTCATGAAGGAGATGCTGGCGATCCGCGACGAGGTCCGCGCTGCGAAATAGGAATTCGTGTGGCACATCACTCGTGGGACGTTGGTATTTCGAGTCCGATTCGACTGATTAACCCGACATCCCATGCAGTTGGCGGCTCGTTGCGGTACATGGGTGCCTGGTTCGATGAAAAGTGACCAGGGGGACCGCTTCAATCCAACCTGCGATTCGGACTTGCCCACGTGCTTGCTCGTCCGGCAGAATGTTCGCTGCCAGGCTCATATCCACGTAGGTTGACCAGAGGTTTGACTTGCACATCGGCTTGTCGGTCAGAGGATGCGCAGGTCTCAAGGCGAAGAGGCCGGCGGTGTCATTCTGGCAGGCTGCCAGAAGCTGTTGAAAAAACCGTTCAGATCTGCCATAGTGGCTGGCAGGACGTTTCTGGAATGAGGAGCAGGGGATCATCATGGGCGAGACAGCGTTCGTTTTGATCGTCGAGGATGAGGTGGCTCACGGAGAAGCCATTTCCGAGGGCTTGAAACGGGCCGGCCACGCGTGTCTGGTTGTGGAGTCGGCTGAGGAGGGGATCGCCTCCATTCGTCGGCGGCCGCCCGACGTGGTAATCACCGACTACAAGTTGGGCGGCAGCATGACGGGGCTGGATGTCCTCAAGGAATGCAAGCAGATCTCACCGGACACCGAGGTGGTCCTGATCACGGCACACGGCGATGAGCAACTGGCCCGGCGCGCGCTCAAGGAAGAGGGGGCCTACGACTACCTTACGAAGCCGCTGGACATCGAGGAACTTCGTGAGGTCGTGGATCGCGCGGCCCGCCAGGCGTTGTCGTCCAGGCAAAACCGCGTCCTGCGAGGCCAGCTTGACAAGCGGTTCAGCTTCGAGGGGATCATTGGCGCCAGCGCCGAAATGGCGCGGATCTTGAAGATTGTCCGCCAGGTGGCCGACAGCAAGATCACCGTCCTGGTCGTGGGAGAAAGCGGAACGGGGAAGGACCTTATCGCCCACGCGATCCACAGGAACTCACCTCGCAAGGACCGCCCGTTGCTTGTGAGCAATTGCGCGGCGTACGCGGAAGGGGTTCTCGAGAGTGAACTGTTCGGGCACGTTAAGGGGGCCTTCACGGGGGCGGCGACGGAGCGGCGCGGCGTGTTCGAGGAGGCCGACGGCGGAACGCTCTTCCTCGACGAGGTCGGCGACATGGCCAGTTCGATGCAGTCGAAGGTTCTGCGGGCGATTGAAAACGGGGAGATCATCCGCGTCGGCTCGAACAAGCCGATTCACGTGGACGTCCGACTGATCGCCGCGACGAACCAGGATCTGCGGCAACTCGTTAAGGACGGGCGATTTCGAGAGGACCTCTATTACCGGCTGAATCAGGTTACGTTGCGGGTGCCCCCGCTTCGTGACCGACGAGAAGACGTACCGCTTCTGGTCGACCACTTCATCAAGCGGGCAAATGAAGAGCACGGCAAGCAGGTTACGGGTATCACGCCGGAGGCGGTCCGTCGACTGGCCGCTTACCATTGGGAGGGAAACGTTCGGCAGCTCCAGAACGTCATCAGTGCAATGGTCGTGCTTGCCGAGGGTCGGGTGCTCGACGTGGGCGACATTCCCGATCCGATCCGAGGCAGCACGGAGATCGTCCCGGCGGGTCAGGTGAGGCTCGCCGGCAGGACGCTGGAGGAGATCGAGCGGGTCGCGATCACCGAAACGCTGAAGCTGACGCAGGGCAACCGGGAGCGGGCCGCGAAGGTGCTGGGGATCGGCGCAAGGACGCTATACCGCAAGCTCAAGGAATACGGGCTGAATTGAAGGGAGGAGCTGGGAGACAGGGTATGGGGCCGGGGCACCGCCCGCTACGCCGAGCCGACCTTGAGCGGGGTGGGGCGTGGCGGTAGCATGGTCACCCATGGCATCCGTGGACTTGGTTGGTGAGCTGCGTCGGCGCGACGCATGGGTCAGCGAGTACCTTGCCGATTCCCGCTTTCGCCGTTGGTTCAAGCCGGAGCACCTGCAGCAGGCGGTGTATGCATACCTGGAGCGGTCGGGAAAACGGCTTCGGCCCGCCGTACTGCTCTTTTCATGTGGGGCTGTTGGCGGCGACGAGCGACTGGCCATACCGGCCGCCGCCGGCATTGAGCTGTTCCATACGTGGACGCTCGTCCACGACGACCTGATCGATCACGACGACAAGCGGCGGGGCGGACCGAGCGTTCACGAACTCGGCCGGCGGCTTGCTCGGACCGAGTTGGGGCTCGAGGCAGATCGGGCCTCCGGTTTTGGGGACACGCTGTCCGTTCTCTGCGGCGATGTGCAACACGGTTGGTCGGTGTGTCTCTTCGCCGAACTGGCGTCTCGGGGTGTGCCGCATGAGGTGGTGTTGGCCCTGATCGCTCGGCTTGAGTCCCAGGTGATCAATGCCGTCATCGGCGGGGAACTGCTGGATGTCCAGTTTTCGCACGCGCCTATTCCTGACCTGGAGGAAGAGGCCGTTCTCGAAATGCTGTCGCTGAAGACGGGAGCGCTATACGAATTCGCGGCGACGGCTGGGGCAATGATCGGACTGCGGACAACGGACGCGGAACACCCCTTGGTTCGGGCAATCGGCCGTTTTGCGGAACGATGTGGAACGGCCTTTCAGCTTCAGGACGACGTCCTTGGCCTGACGGCGGACGAGCGGGCCTTGGGCAAGCCGGTGGGGTCCGACATCCGGGAAGGAAAACGCACCACGATTGTGTGTCATGCATACAGGCAGGCCGGCGATCGTGAACGGGCATTTCTCGACCGCGTGTTAGGCGATCGCCAAGCCGGCGAGGCTGACGTGCGTGAAGCGACGGATCTCCTCAAACGTTTCGGCGGCGTGCAGCACACGGTGGAGCTAGCCCGGGAACGGATTGCCCAGGCCATTGCCTGCTTGAACCCCCTGCCGCCCTCTCCATCGAAAGACCTCTTGCTCGCCTGGGCTCAACTGATGGTGGATCGTCGGCTCTGACGCCCCGTCGGCGCCGATTCGATCCTAACGTTTGCGATCATTCCGTGCCAAAGAGCCTTGCGCCCACGTCACCGAGTCCGGGGCCGATGCGTCCGTCCGAGGTGACGGTAGGGTCGATTGCGGCGGCGAAGATGGGGACATCGGGATGCGCCTTGGCCATTCCCTCCACGGCCTTGGGCGTTACGATGAGGGAGATAACACGCGACGTCTTGACGCCGCACTGTTTGATGATGTCCACGGCGGCACTGCAGGAGGCGCCGGTGGCGAGCATGGCGTCCAACACCAGCACCAGGGACCGGCTCACATCGGGCGGGAGCTTGTTGTAATAGACAACGGGCTCCAGCGTTGTGGGATCCCGATAGGTTCCGAGGTGGCCGATCCGGGCGTCCGGGAGTAATCGCACGGCCCCATCCAGCAGGCCGAGTCCGGCCCGGAGGATGGGCACAAGGGTGATCGTGTCGGCGAGCAAGGAGCCCTGCGCCCAACCAAATGGAGTGGCAACCTCAGTCGGCTCGGTGTCGGCCCGTGCGAGGGATTCATACACGAGCAATTCGGCGATCTCCGCGAGCAGAAAACGAAACGGAGCTTGTTCGGTCGTCCGATCTCGTGCCAGGGTGAGTTTGTGCTGCACGATCGGATGAGTTATCAAATGCAGGTTTCCCGGCAAGGAGGGTCGTTGCGAGCTTCGTGAAGGAGTCACTTCAGAGATACTCCGGTTGTGTGATGACCAGGCGATCTTGGATTCGGGCACGTCGGGCGAGCCAGGCCAACAGCAAGAATCCGACGATGAGATGCGCCAGTCCGACCCAACCGGCCCAACCCTGTTCTGCGTGAACGCGAAAATCCGGCGAGACGAAGTGGGCGGCGCGGCAGAACAGGAGGCCGTCGAACAGGATGAGGGTGCCGGCGAGAAACCCTCGCCGACTCATGCGAGGATGCGCCAACAAGAGCACGGCGGCGGCAAGGATGAGCAGCTCCCGCGCGACGGGAAAGACGGCTATGCCGAACGCCAGGGAGCGGGGTATATTGAGCAACGTGGTCCAATCGATGCGCATGCCGGTGGGTGTACTGACGACGGACTTGGCGTGGCCGGGGCCCATCAGCTCATTCTTGCCTGAAACCACCCAGACGTGTTTGAGGTCGCTGACGAGAGCCGAATCGTGTCCCAACCGTCTCAGAAGCGATGCGGCCACGACGGCTCGCCCATCGCAGTCCTCACGTCCTGCCGCGAGTGCTTCCTCGACGGTGGGCATGTAGTCCGCAACACCCCAGACATTCCAATCCCAATCATAGGGAAGATGCTTGTAGACGAATGCCTCGACCCGTCTAGGGGTGTCGAAGGGCGACGGTCCGGGCTGCGATTCAGCCTTGAACTGGCTATGAAGCCGAGCAATTGCAGGGGAGTTGGGTTCGATCATATGATCGAGATGCCTTAGGTGATGGATATGACGCATGAGTATTGACGGTCTTGGGTACAGCACAAAAAGCACGACGATCATGAAGACGCCCAGCTTGATCGGGGTTCGTATCACGGCCGTTGAACGATTCAGCGTGAGCGGTGATCGCAGGATGGCGTCCACAAGACGGCGCATGAGCAGGTGCTTTCAGACGTCGGGTAACGAATTCCGGACGGTCGTGGCGCGCCCGGCGGAAGCGGAACGCACAGGCTTCCCGCATAAAGACTTATCGGCAGGCAGTGGGGAATGCTGGAGTCGGACGGTTGTCTTGAGGTTGATGCTATGCACATGCGCGGGAATATGGTACAAGGCGGATGGCGGGGTACCCACGCAGCGTGTGGCTTGGCCCCGATCGGACGCTGGAGGCCTTCCGCTCTGTACGAGGGGTTGGGGATGTCCACGAACGATAGATCACCACGTTTGCCCGACCCACGGCGCATGACGATTCCCTTGCTTGTCCTGGCCGTCGTCGTTGGGGTGGCGACGGTTGTGGGGGTCGGGATGATGGTCCACGATCACCTGGCTCTGGGGCGGTCGGGGTCGCCGACGTTTCCGTTTTTGGTGTTGGCCCTTGTGATGGGTGGGTTGAGCATTGTGACGATCATGTTGGGCTTGGCAGCGGCGATCCACTACGCTCACCGACTGAGCCTTAGCGTGAGACGAATCGAATACCGCGACGAGCTTGCGGGGGAGTCGGCGGAGGCCTCTGCAGAGGCGGAAAAGGGATCCCCGGCTCCGGTCGTACCCGCGCCGGTTGAAGCGCAGGGGATGGACGAGATCCTTCGGCTGCTGCGCGATATTTCGGAGCATTCGCTTCTTACGGATGAACAAAAGCAGGCGAAGCTCATTCGTCGGCGCAACGAGGAACGGCGCGTTTACTTGAGTCGGATCGAGCAGCATGTCGTCAAGGGCGATTTTCATCTGGCCCGCCAGGTATGTCGAGAAGCGTTTGAGCGGTTCGGCGAGGATCCGGAGATTGCCCGGGCGGAGGGCGAGATCGAGAAGTCGCGGGCCGCGGCCGAGGCGAGCGATTTCGCGGAAGCACGGCGGAAGGTCATGGATCTGATGAGTATCTCGGCATGGCAGCGTGCCGAGGAGGTGGCCCGAGAATTGGCGGCGAAGCACCCGGGCAGTCGAGAAGCAAAGGAGTTACAGGCCTCGATTGGCCGCGAGCAAGCGGCGTTCGAGCAACAGCAGCGCCGGCGGATGTACGCGGACATCCAGAAGTACACTTCACGGCGTCAGTGGAAGGAGGCGTTGTCGGCGGGGCGGCATCTTGTGGAGCGGTACGGCAACTCGGCTGAAGCCGATGCCGTTCGAGCGCAGTTGGAGACGCTCGAAGCCAACGCCGAGATCCAGGAGCGGCAGACCCTCGAGCAGGAGATTAAGGACCTGATCAAGAAGCATCGCTTCAGCGAAGCGGTCTCGATCGCAAAGCACCTAATTCGGCAGTACCCCGATTCGCCTCAGGCGGAGGTCTTGCGCAGCCAGCTTGGCCGACTGGAGGAGAAGGCGAAGAAGGCGAACGGGGTCGGATGAGGGGTTTCGAGGAATCTTGGGCGTCCGCGACTCACCGAAGCGCAGGCCGTCGGGTTTGGCATTAGTCCGCGAACGCGGCCTGCAAGCCGTTGAGCCGAAGGGAGGAGCTTCCTACAATACGCCCATTCTTTGGAAAGCATGAGGTCAGGTTGCCATGCCCCTAGAAGAAATTGAGTTCGAATGTGAAGAGAAGATGGAAAGGGCCGCGGAATTCTTCAAGAGCGAGCTTCGCACGGTGCGCACCGGCCGGGCCAGCGTGGGATTGGTGGACCATTTGAAGGTGCAGGTCTCGAGTTATGGTTCAACGATGGCCCTTCGCGAACTGGCCGCCTTGTCCACTCCGGAAGCGACGCTGATCGTCATCAAACCGTTCGACCCCAGCACGTTGAAGGACATCGAGCGTGCCATCGAGGCCAGCAACATCGGTATTACTCCCGTCAGCGACGGTCGAATCATTCGGCTGCCGGTGCCTGCGCTGTCGGGTGAGCGCAGACAACAACTCATTCAGCAGATTCGCAAGATGGCGGAGGCCGAGCGCGTCGCGATTCGGAACGCCAGGCGTGACGCGAACAAGCAAATCGACGCGGAGGAGAAGGCGGGGGATCTCAGCGAAGACGACGCCGAGCGGGGCCGCGCCGCGATTCAGAAGGTTACGGACAGGTACGAGAAGGAAATCGACAGACTCCTCGAAGCCAAGACGAAAGAGCTGGAGGAGATCTGATGTGGGAGCCGCGCCGGTAAGATCGAACTCCGGCCGAACGGTTCTTGGGGGCGACCTTCCCTTCGGGTCATTGGCTGGGCGCGTCAGATTGGCGTGGCGACGTCTTGGGGGATCCAGCCGCTCTTGCCGTTCGGCAGGCGAATCCGATACCACTTGGCGTGTCGTTCCAACAGTTCGAACTCGACCCCTTGGTGGAGCTTTTCCTGGAACTCCGGACTGGAGGCGGCCGTGGGATCCTTGGTCACGACAACGTCATCGGACAGAATGACGCCTTCTCGGGCGCGAGCGGAGGCGTACGCACTTGCGGCGACCGACATCGCCAGACACAGCCAGAGGATCAGCAGAATTGCCAGAAGATACCGCCACGCGACATGCCGGCGGTAGGTCGCTCCGATGGCACCCAACCAGAAGATAACATAGGCGAGGATTCCCAGGGTGGCCCTGGCGCGAAGGGTGGTCTGGTAATGCCAGAAGAGAAGGGCGTGGATGAGGGCGCTGCTTCCCATGACGGGAATGTCGTTCCGCCGAAGGCTTCGGGCAACACGAAGCCCCTCCGCGAGCCGGGGGTCATCGGGGATGTAGGACTGGGCGCGCCGGTACCAGAGGATGGCCCTTCCGACCTCCTTGAGTCGCAGGTGCGTGTTGGCGAGGTTGTAGTAGAGGTATCCGTTGACGATCCCGTCATCTGCAAGGGCCTGGAAGCCCGCGGCGGCTTCCCGCAGGAGTCGTTCGGCTTGGAGTGAATCGGTTGGCGCCAGTTGGACGCCCTGTTCGTAAGCGCGTTGTGCCTGATAGAAGACCTCGGCTTGACGGGCACGAGACATGGCGGCCAGAGAGGGGCTGGGAGCTCCGGCGAGCGCTGCGAGCGAGGCTGTTGCAACCCAGCCCCGAAGGCTGCCTCGCATGCACCGCGCGGTTCGAGGTGGGCAGCTGGTAATCGACGTGCCCGCGACGCGGCATTTGAATGTCTCAAGTGGTCGGTCGCTCACTTTTTCCACGTCCGTTCCAGCTCCGATAGGCATTGTTGTGCACGCTCGACCAGGTCGGTGTTGCTCGTGCTCATTCCGGCGTATCGGGCGGCTTCACAGGTCGCCAAAATCCCGTCGGTCAGCTCGACGAGCTCACCGGGGAGACTGCGGGCCTTGAGCCGACCGATCGCATCGGCACGCGTGAGGGCCCCGGCAGGGAGATTCTCCCGATCGGCAACGTACGTCAGCAGCGCGTCGGCCACCGCCCCGCTGGGGTCATCCGAGCCGTAAGCCTGTCGCAGTCTCATTGCAGCGGCATGGTGGGCTCGACGACGTCGTGCGAACCCGACATCTGTTTGAAGGCGAGACGAGTGCCGGTGCACAAGCCAGGCAATCGCCCAGGACACGGGAGGGAGCAGGAGCAGGAGGACCCATCCCGGGCCCGGCGAGAAGACCTGACTGGCCAGGACCTCTTCGGCTTGGCTGTAGTTCGCCCGAATGCTGTCGGCCGCCTCGGTGAGCAGTGAGGATTGGCCGGGGCCGATTGCGGAGGGCGTTTGTATGTCGTTGACCGACAAGGCCGCCGAGGCATGAACCGTGATGGGAATCGGGTCACTGAACAGCGTCACGAATCTCCCGTTGCCTCCGTCGGCATTGGGGTCGAAGAAGACGAAGGGAATCGGCGGAATAGCTGTTGCCTTCTCGTCGATCGCACGAATCTGCTGGCGATAGATCTTCTTGTTGTCTCGGATCTCCCCGGCGAGTTGCTCGTCAAGCACCTTGAAGCTCTTCGTGAGTTCGGCGCACTTCGCCAAGGGCGGGGCGGGAACGCGATCGAGGCGCCCCTGTCCGGATATCTCCATGGTGAGCGCGATGAGCTGACCTCGATTCACATCCGTCCGGTCGGGCCAGACCTTCCATGTGTAGCGGCCGATGGCCCCATTGTACCCTTCGGGGCGGCGCTGCTCGGGGATGGGCTTGATGGTGATGTCGGGCGGTTTCGCTTGTTCGGTCAGTTCCCGTCCTTTTTCCATGACGAGTCTGTCAAAGAAGTCCCGGCCCAGCCTGACCGGGTATGTGAGGGTAATGGTAACGGGGTCCGGCTGATAGGGTCCGGGTTTGTCCGACAAGACTTGCTGGGTCGCCTCATAGACGTAGTAGTCGGCTTCCTGTCCTTGGTCGTCCTTGCGTTTGAGCGTCTGGAGCGAGAAACGGTTGGTGGCCGCCTGTTTGGCGAAGGGGCCCCATTCGCTCTCGCCCTTGAGCAGGTTCCACATGTCCTCACCCTTGAGGACATAGTTGCCCTGTCGGAACTGTCGGAGCCAGATCCTCAGGGTCAAGTCAAAGGGCTGTTCCACGAAGACGGATGTGCGGTTCGCCTTGAACTCGACGTAGAGCAGGCCGCTTGTGTCGCTCTGGGTCACGGTAATGGTGATGGGTTGTGTCTGATACTTCTTCCCTTCGACCATGACGGATATGGAGGGGATGGTCAGACGCCCCGTTCGGCGAGGACGGACCTGATACACGTAGGTGGCCGAGGACCTGGCGCTGAAACGTCCGTTGATAATCTGAGTGAAGGAACTTACCGACGGCTGAGGCCTTGGCAGGACGATGCTGAAGTCCGGTTGGTCGGGCACGGTCGGGACTTCAGGTTGCGTGGACCCCTCGATGATGACCCGGAGTTCAAACGCCCTTCCAACAACCGCTTCGTCGGGGGCCTCGGCGTGGACGGAGACGGCCAGGCCGGGCCGGCTCACGGCGAACGCGAGGATCATCGCCGCAACGCCTGCCTCGCCGGTCCGACGCAATTTGCGTTGCATCCGACGGATTTCAGGTGTGGTCGCCGGACCTGCGTTTCTCATGAGAACTCACCAGTCCTTATCTACCATGATGCGTCCGATGGCCTGACGCCTTGCCTCGTCGCTTCGTCGCTGGCGCTCCTTGTCGCGTATGGCCTGAAGTAGTCGATCCGCCTGTTCGGGGCTCATCTGAGGTTGTTCCCCTTGCTTCTGCGGCTGTTGCTGCTCGTCTTGCCCCGGGTCGTGTCTCTGCTGTTCTTCCTGCTTCTCGTGGTTCTCACCCTCTTGCTTCTGCGGCTGTGATTGTGGTTGAGACGAGGGCTGAGACTGAGGTTGTGACTGGGGCTGAGAGGACGGCTGTGATTGAGGTTGAGACGAGGGTTGACTCTGGGATTTTTTCTTCTCCTCTTCTTCCTTCTTCTTGCGGTCCTGAAGGTCTTTGATCAGCAACTGGGCGGTTTCTATGTTGGCCCGGGCTTCCTTGTCGTCCGGCATCAGGTCGAGGGCCTGGCGGTAGAAACCGACGGCCTCGCGAGCCAGCCTGATTGCTTCGTCGTAACTCTTCAGCTTCTCGAGCGCCTGGCTGTAAGCACAGTTGCCCAGATTGAAATGGGCCTTGGCCTCGAGGGGTAGGTCTCTTGCCGAGAGGGCCTTGGCGAAGAGATCCCTCGCCTTGGCGAAATCCCGCCGACGGTAGTAGACGAGGCCCTGATTGTATTTCAGTTCGGCGGCCTCCGGGCGGTCGACCTCGGCCTCACGATAGGCCTTTAGGGCGTCGTCATAGTTGCCGGCCTTCAGCGCGGAGTTGCCACGGCGCACGAGATCCGGCGCGGAGAGGGCTTGGCCGGCGGAAGCGTCGCCTACCAGTACCAGCACAGCCAAGCCTGTTCGCACAGCGGCCGTCATGCAACCCTCCGATGCCGATCGGATGCCTCTCCCGCAGGCGTTGCGACCGATACGTACTCGGGGAGAACGGACTCAACCGCCAGCAAGATCAGCGCGACGAGGGCAAACAGCCAATGCCAGGGTTGACCGCGCTCGATCTTTTTCGCTTCGTACTCGCGCTGCTCCTTGTCCATCTTTGCAATAATGTCCTGATAAATCTTATCGAGTTCGATGCTCTTGAGCCCTGCGTCCACATGAACGCCGCCGCCGACGGCCGCGATTTCGCGGAGCAGTGCGGAGTCCATCTTCGAACGGACCTCCTCGCCACGGTATTTCAGGTAGGTAATGCTTCCGTCTTGCTCGACGGGGATTCTCTCGCCTTGGACGGGGTTACCGATTCCGATCGTACATACGCGGATGCCTCGCTTTTCGAAGGCTTCGCGTGCGGCATCCACGGGGTAGGAGATGTGGTCCTCGCCGTCGGTGATGACGATGATGACCTTGTGCTTCTTGGCGCGGTCGTCGAAATGCTCGGAGGCAAGACGGATTGCATCGCCGATCAACGTGCCTCCGAGCGGCGCGCTATGGGGTCCGACCTCGTCGAGGACCAGTCTGTAAAACCCATAGTCCGGCGTGAGGGCACACTTGAGGACCGGCTTGCCGGCAAACGTGACCAGTCCGACCTGGTCGCCGTCGAGGACGGCCAACAGCTCCCGAATGTCTTGCTTGGCCCGTTCCAAGCGTCGCTGTCCGGCATCCTCGGCGAGCATCGAGCGGGAAACGTCGAGAACGATCATGATGTCGATGCCGCTCAGCCTGACTGTTTTTTCCACGATTCCCCACCGCGGTCCCATCGCCGCGCCGGCGATGCAGAGAACGGCGGACACCGTCAGGCCGGCCTTGATCACCTGTCGAGACGGGCTGACGGTGGGCATCAGATGTCCGAAAAGGTTGACGGAGGCGAATTGTCGCAGTGCCTGACGCTTCATGGCGAACTGGTATATGTAGAAGGCCGTGGCAAGGATCACGGAGCCCAGGCCAGGCCAGAGCCAATCCCATCGCTGGAAATGCAGATCGTCGCGCGTGCCGGCATAGATCCACAAGACCGTCGGCGGCAAGAGGATCCAGAACAAGTGCAGCAGATGGATTGGACGCGGCAAACGATCCATCACGGTATCTTCCGAAAACGCGTGCTCAACAAGAAGACCTCTACAAGCAACAACACCATGGCCATCCACACTCTGGGCAACATGCCGGACCCGCTCCAGCTCATGGGGGCGGTGGCCAACTCGGTCCATTCCAGATAACGATGTTCGACCGTCTGGGTTCGCTCGAGCCGGTCAATTTCCTCGTAGATCGCACGGAGGCTCTTGGTGTCCGTGGCCCGGAAGTACTTCCCACCGGTGAGTGTGGCGATGTGCTGCAAGGGCTCCTCGTTCAAGGTTTCTCCGTAGGCGACCATACGGGTGCGACCATCCTCGTCCTCGATGGGCAAGGAGCAGCGTCGTTGTGAGCCGGCTCCGATCGCATATATCTTGTACCCGAACGCAGCCGCGAGTTCGCCGGCCTTGGTCATCGGGAGACTGTCGGGCACGTTCTGATTGCCGTCGGTAAGAAGGATAATGACCTTGCTTTTGGCTTTCGTGTCCTTGCCGGACTCGGTTTGCCCTCGTCCGCGGGCGAAGTCTCGGAGTCTCTCAACGGCGACGGCGAGTGCGTCGCCGATCGCCGTTCCGTCCTCGTTATCACTGTGAATCGGTTGGGCCTGCCCATTTCGGACGACGTAGCGAATCGCCTGCGTGTCGTCGAGGACGCGAAGCAGGTTGGCATGATCCAATGTGAGGGGCACCTTGCTGTCCGCGTACCGAGCGAAGGTGATGAGTCCGATCAAGTCATCCGGGCGACCGCGAAGCCCTTGACCGCCGCGGACGAAATCCCGCATCACGTTCTTGGCGGCGGTGATTCGGTCGGCCTGTTTGCCGCCTAGTTGGAAATCGAGTGCTCGCATGGAACCCGAGATGTCGAGAACCATCTGGATCGCGATACCCTCGGCGGCGATGCGCTGCTGCTCGTTGCCCTTTTGAGGCCGGGCGATGGCGAGGACAAGGACCACCATGGCCAGCCATCGCAAGGCCGGGATAAATCGGCGCACGCGGCCGGCGAAGGTATTGCCCTGCCGGCGCAGTCGGTCAATCGTGGAAAAGCGGATGCCCGATTGCTGGGGCTGCCGACGACGTCGCACCAGTCCCAGAACCGACAACAGGATCAACCCAACGATGAATGCCGTGGCCCATTGCAGTCTCATGCGGCAGACTCCTTGGGCAAGGGGTTCCCGTGATCGAGTGGGGCCGTTGCCGCCCTCGAGCCACGGGTTGTTTGAACGATCAGATCGCGCGCGGCATTGAAAACCTGCTCTATCTCTGTCTTTTCGGGGAGATACCTCGCGTATTTGACGGGGTCGCAGGCTGTCAGAAACCCCTCAAGAAGGGCCTTGTGGTCGGTGCCGAGCCGGTCGCTTTGCCGAAGCGTTTCGAGAAACTCCTCGGTGGTCATCTCGGGGGCCATAAGCATGAACCGAAACTCGATGTACTGACGTACGATGGCGTTGAGGCGATAGTAGAATCCTTGGATGTCTCCCCGGCCAACGAGATCGTCATCGATGAGCCGCTGAAGTTCTTCCATGGCCCACTGATCCGGGGGTATCTGGACGGTGAAGGGGCCTTTGCGTCGCCGCCGACGTATGAGGAGGACGGCTGCCGCGGCCAGTGCTGCGGCCAAGACAATTCCGCCGAAAACCCACCAAGACCAGCGGGTAGCACCCTGGGGCAATGTCACGGGACCTTTCACATCGTAGAACCTGTTAGGGTCGTACTGTCCTTCAAGGAGCGAGGTGACCTCGAGTTCGAAGGGCTCCGTACTGACCTGAGAGACGATAGCTGCCTGGGTGGTCGTTGCCATCGTTGAAGTCGGCCTGTGACCCGGTTGCTTACGTCGGTCGTTGAACGTGACGGTAACGGAGTCGATCGTGTATTTCCCCGAGAGATCGCAGTCGATCTGATATGTCTGCTCCCATTTCCGCCTTTGTCCCTCGATGGGGCGAGCCTCATCCTGGCGGAAGTCGCGGACTGCGAAGGCTCCCAGGGAGTCGGCAAACTGCGGCATGGTCACATCGACGCCGTCCTCGGCGACCGCCGATATCGTCAAGGTAAACTTCTCGGCGATCGTCGCCTTGCTGCGATCACTGCGCACGGTCAGCGTAACCGGGCCGCGCACGGCGGTGCGGGCAATGCCGTTGTCTTTCTGCTGCCCCGACGGGGCAGGCGGCGCCTTCTTGCACCCGGGTGCGGCAAGGACTCCGGCACAGAGCAGGAAGGTCAAAATGTGGCGGCAGCCCAACCTCACGGCGTCGTCTTTCCTTTGGCCGCCGCGGATGCACCGGTCGCGGCGGGCGCAGTGGTCAATGGTCCGAAGGCCTCCGGATAGAGTTTGACCTTGGCCTCTTCGAAGAGCGCTTGGATGTATTGTTCGGTGACTTCTTGGGCGCGAGCCCGCTGCGTGTCGGACCGGATCCGATCGGCGACTTCATCCTGTCCAAGCTGGCGCGAGGGACTCCTTTCGAGCACCTTCACAACGTGGTACCCGCGGTCGCCTTTGAACGCCCTCTCCAGTAAGGCTCCGGCCGTAGCCTTGAAGATGGCTTCGTGGAGGTCGGCGTTTTCACCGATCCCAGGAATGTACTTGCCGGATGCGAGCACCGGCTGTTCGATGGCGCCGCCCTTGTCCTTGGTGGCCGCGTCGGCGGACTGGCGCGCCAGCTCTTCGAACTGTGCTCCGGCCTTGAGCTTTGCGATGATCTGGTCGGCCAGCTCTTGCGAGGGACAAAGGATGTGGGCAATTCGGGCCTGCGCGGGTTGAACATAGAGGGCCTTGTTCGCTTCATAGTATCGCTTACAGTCATCGGGCGTGACCGTTGCCCGGCGCGAGATTTCGTCCGAAAGAAGGCCGTTGGCCAGAAGCATGTCGGACATCTCGACGATGCGCTTGCGGAACGCCGCGCTCTTGTCGAGTCCGTCCGCGCGTGCCTTTCGTGCCAGCACCTTGACTGCAACCAGTTCCTGGAGTTTTCGGGTTCGGGCCTGGGAGGACGAATACTGTTGAAGATATCGTCGTCGAGCGTCGTCCATCTGTTCGGGGGTCAGGCCGGGCATGGCCTTCAAGGCAACGTCGATTTCCTGTTGGATCATGCGATCGAAGTCGGTGACCGTGAGTTTCTCTGGACCGATTTCGGCGACAACCTGCTGACCTGCCAGGCCGGCGGGCTTGTCGCCGGTCGGGGCGGTTCGCTCGGCCAGGTCTCGGTCAAGATCGCCGTACTGACCCAGCTTGGCGTAACAGTCACGGACCCGGACGTTGATCTCGTGGGCGAGATCGCCCTTGGCGTCTCCGAGCATGGCCTCGGCCTGGTAGTATGAGGAAATGGCAGCCTGATACTGCTCGGCATCCTGCTGAAGCTTCCCAATACGGTAGTGAACCGCGGCGGCGGCGGCCGGTTCGAGGGTTGCGATGAGCAGGTAACGGGTCCATGCCTCGGCCGCCGCACTGTGCAGGTTGCGGTCCTCAAGCCGCATGGCCAAGGCCTTTTGCTGGTCGGCCGTCCAACCCGTGCCGGCCGATCGGGTCGGTTCCACGGAATCGGGTCTGCGGAATTGGAGGGCGACCAACACACCGAAGAGGACAAGCACGCCGAATGAGAAGAAGGCCGATCGGCGATCGAAAATGGGCCGTTGGGTCACCATGCGTTGCGGTAATTCGAATCTCGGTTTCTCGTCCACAGTCGATCCTCGGCACACTCGGGCAAGTCCGATGACTTCTAAAACCTAACCTTCGACTTTTCTCCGCTACAGCCGTGCCTCACGGGCCCGGAAGAAGCGGGTTAGGGGTTCGACGAACGATTCGCCCGTCACAACGTCGATGCAGTCGGCATCCATCGAGCGAAACAGTCGCTTTCGGTCTTCCGCGGCTTTCAAGGCACGGGTTCTGTATTCCGTTCTCAGGCGAAGATTGCTTGTATCAACGACGAGCGTTTGCCCCGTCTCGGCGTCATGGAGCTCAACAAAACGCACGTCGGGCAATTCCATCTCCCGAGGGTCTGTTATGGTGATGGGGATAAGATCGTGGCGTCGCTTGGCCACGCTTAAGGACCGTTCGTAGTCGGCGGCCTGGAAGTCGCTGACCAGGAATACGACGGCCCGTCGGGTCGTGACACGATTCAGGTGTTCGACGGCGGCTTCGATGTTTGTTCCGGTCCCGGAGGGTTCAAGATAGAGGAGCTCTCGGATGACGCGCAGCACATGGCGGGTGCCCTTCTTGGCCGGAACGAATCGTTCGATGCGATCCGTGAAACAGATCAAGCCGACTTTGTCGTTGTTGCGGATCGCGCTGAAGGCCAACGTCGCACACACCTCCGCCGTCAGCTCCCGTTTGAGTTGGCCGGCCGTTCCGAAAAGGTGAGACCGGCTCATGTCTACCAAGAGCATGACGGTCAACTCGCGCTCCTCACGGAAGACCTTCACAAAGGGTTGGCCGCACCGCGCGGTCACGTTCCAGTCGATGGTACGGATGTCGTCGCCGATCTGGTATTGCCTGACCTCCTCGAACTCAATCCCGCGGCCCTTGAATGCGGAGTGATACTGACCCGCCAGCACATCGTTGACCATGTGCGAGGTCCGGATCTGGATTCGGCGGATCTTCTTGATCAACTCCTTCGGGAGCACGGTGTCATTCCTTCAGCTAGGGAACAGGGACGCGATCGAGGATTGCCTTGACCACATCCTCGCTGGTCTTCTCTTCCGCTTCGGCTTCGTAGGTAACGATGACTCGGTGGCGCAGGACATCGAGGGCCATGCTCTTGACGTCCTGGGGCGTCACGTAGCCTCGACCGGAGAGGAACGCGGAGGCCTTCGCGGCAAGGGTGAGGTAAATCGTTGCGCGGGGCGACGCCCCGTACTGGATCCAGTCGGCGATTTCCTCGAGCCTGTAGGCCGAGGGGTCGCGCGTGGCCAGGACAAGGTCCACGACATAGTCCTTGATCTTGTCGTCGATGTAGATTTCGTCCACGACTTGACGAGCGGAGAAAAGCTCGGCGGGCGACATGACCGGATCGATCATGGTCTTGGGCTTTGTTTCGGCCATGCGATCGAGGATCTGGCGTTCCTGGGCTTTCGTCGGATAGTTGACGATGAGCTTCAGCATGAACCGGTCGACCTGGGCTTCCGGCAGAGGATAGGTACCTTCCTGCTCGATCGGGTTCTGCGTTGCCAGAACGAGGAACGGTTCGGCGAGCTTGAACGTCTCCTGTCCGATGGTTACCTGACGTTCCTGCATTGCTTCGAGCAAGGCGCTCTGCACTTTAGCCGGGGCACGGTTGATCTCATCGGCAAGGATGATGTTGCTGAAGATCGGCCCCTTCTTGACCGTGAACTGCCCGCTTTGCGGCTGGTAGACCAGAGTGCCGATCAGGTCCGCCGGAAGCAGGTCGGGAGTGAACTGAAGCCGTTGGAAGCCGGTGGAAATTCCCCTTGCCAGGCACGACACGGCCGTTGTCTTGGCCAGGCCGGGGACCCCTTCCAGCAGGATGTGTCCGTTGGCGAGCAGGCCGACCAGCATCTTGTGAATCATTTGCTCCTGGCCGACGATGACCCGTCCGATCTGCTCGGTCAGCAGGCGAAAGGGTTCGCTCGTGGCTTTGACCTGCTCTCCAATCTGCTTAACGTCCATCTGAGTGACGGTCATGTTCAGGACTCCGGTTCATGGTGAATAGGGGACGGATCTCAGGGGCGAACGACAGCGTCAGGTTGGCATCATCTCAATGGTCTCACGCTTGCGGCTGTCGCTTGCCCACGACCTCCGCGAGCAGCTGCTTCTTGGCCACCTTGCCGGTCGGTCCCTTGGGAAGCTCCGGCCGGAACTCCACGATACGTGGATATTTATAGGCAGCCAGGTGTTTTTTGCAATAGTCGATGAGGTCTTGCGACGTGATGGCGGCGCCGGGTCTAAGGCTGACGACGGCCATGACTTCCTCGCCCAGATACGAATCCGGCACACCGATGACGGCCACCTCTTGCACGTCGGGATGTGCAAAAACGACGCGCTCGACCTCGGCGGGATACACGTTGAACCCACCGCGGAGGATCAGTTCCTTCTTACGGTCGAGGATGAACACATTCCCGTCGCCGTCGATTTTGCCCACGTCGCCGGTTCGCAGCCAGCCGTTTACGATCGCCTCTGCGGTCGCCTGCGGTCGCTTGTAGTAGCCTTTCATGACGTTATGACCACGGACGACGACCTCTCCCTCCTGTTCCGGTCTCAAGAACTGTCCTCTATCGTCGACGGTGTTTACCTGCACGCCCCAGATCGGACGACCGCTTGAGTGCGGCACGATAGGGCGACTAATCTGACTGAAGCAGACTACCGGCGAGGTCTCGGTCAGGCCGTAGCCCTGAAGCAGGGGGATACCGAACTTGTCTCGGAACTGCTCAAACACGGGCCAAGGCAACGGAGCGCCTCCCGACATCGCGACCCGTAGGCTTGCCAAGTCGCCCGTTTCGGCCTTGTCCGACGAGATCAGCGACATGAACATGGTGGGTACGCCTGCAAAGAGTGTCACGTTGTTCTTTCGGATGGTTTCGACCGCCGCCTCGGCGTCCCAGCGTGGGAGGTAACAGAGCGACGCCCCGTACATGAGCGAGGCATTCTGGATAACCGTCTGCCCGAAGCTGTGAAATAGCGGCAGGGCGGCCAACATGGCATGACCGGGTCCCATCAACTTCATCTTGTCGGGGAACTCGCTGAAGAGCCACAGTGGCATGTACTGGGCGTTACTGTAAAGGTTGAAGTGCGTCAGCTCGACACCTTTGCTGCGGCCGGTGGTGCCCGACGTATAGATGATCACCGCCGTGTCGTTCGGGCTCGTCGGCTGGAGGTCCGTCCACGGATCGGTTGCGAGGATCTTTGCGGCGAGATCGTCGGCGTGGCCGCTGCCGACAAGCAGGAGCTCACGGCACGTATCCACGCGGTCGAACCCGATCGTCGCGACCTCGGCGAAGTCGTGCCAGGCAATCAGGATCTTCGCATCACTGTCGTCCAGGTAGTAGGCGACCTCGTCGCCCACGCTGAGGACATTGAGTGTGACGGCGACACCGCCTAATCGCAGGATTCCGAAATAGGCGATCGTGAAGTAAGGGACGTTCGGAAGCAACAACGCGACTTTGTCGCCGGGCTTGATGCCTTTCGCCCGCAGCAGCGAGGCGATTCGCATGGACGCCTGCTGAAGCTGGGCGTAGGTCATTCGGAAGTCATCGAGAATCAACGCCACGTGGTCGGGATGCGTACGCAGGGCCTCGTCCAAGACAAAGGCGAGATTCAGGCTCATGGACTTCCTTCCTGCATGTGCGAGCCACCCCTTAGCCCTGGAGATGAGATGGTGGGCTCCGCCGAACGCCCCTCGGTCGGTTTCTATCTTAACCGATTCGCCCAGACCTTCTCAAGGAGGCGTCAACCTTGGCAAGCCGAAGGACCGGCGCCTGTCTCCGCGCAAGAAAGATCGCCCGATGGGTGAGGTCGGGCGATCTATTCTCGGTATCCGCGGCTATTTTTCGGGGCCGACGATGGCCTCGGTAGGACATTCACCCTTGCAGGTGCCACAATCGGTGCACTTCTCGGCATCGATGACAAACTTGTCCGTGCCCTCGCTGATCGCCGATTCCGGGCAAGCCTCCACGCACGTTCCACACGAAATGCATTCATCTGTGATCTTGTGAGCCATGGTTCCTCCTGAATTCCTGGGCGCCCCTGTTGGTCTGGGCTCGCCGATTCATCTTCACCGGCTACTAAGATAACGGCCGGGCGCCGCGGAAACAAGGAGATCGGAGTCGGTCTGACCTGAGGCGGCATGCAAGCGCCTCGGAACGGCGGCGTCCCTTCGTTGTGACTGCAGCGAAATCAACCGCAGATGCGACGTCGGGTTTCAACTCGCCGAGTGGCGATTCAACTTAATGATCAGTTCGATCTCTCCGACGCTGTGTCCAAGCTGTCGAGCGATATCGATGGCGCTCTGTCCGGATTTCGCCAGTTGGAGAACCTGTTGCGTCAAGGCAGGGGCAACCGGCCTATCGGCCGCCGACGAGGCAATCGGGGAGGGGGGAGCAGGCGCAGCCGTTTCCCGCGGAAGCGAAACAACGCCATGTGAGGCTTCGCCGTCGACGTCGTGGGGGACGGGCTCGGCCTTCTCCGGGGAGGACTCAAGCGGTTCCCTGTGATCGCTGAGTGCCTTGAGCTCGGCGATTCGTCGGTCCGCGTCGGTGATCGCTTTCTCGAGTTTGGCGAACCGGACATCAATCTGGGAGTTGATCTCACGTGAGAGTCTCTGCAATTGCATGACCAGTTCCGAGATGTCGTTGCGAAGTCCGTCGTGATCGTAGGTTCGTGCCAGATGCTCTCGCAGCCGCTCGTGAACCTCATCTTGGGGCCGGCTCATGCGGCGTTTGGCGCTGATTCGCAACATGATGATGACGATGACCACGCCGGCCAGGATCATGAGGGTGGGAAGGTCGAGGGGTGCTGTGGCAGATAGCATGTTCATGGCACCTGGGTCTTGTCGGGCCTTGTTTCGTGCCAGGCAAGTCGTGCTGCGTCGATAACGACACGAAGCGGAACGTCATGATGGGTGGCTGCCGACCTGCAATCGTCGAACTCCGGCGAAGCGGTCAGCAGCCGGCCCGAGCGCCGGCCGACCTTCATGCGAACGGGGCCGAATTGCGTCTGTACGGTCACGTGTTCCCGGGACAGTTTGCGTCGCAAGACGCGATGGCTTCGAACGCCGAAGGTCGTCGTCTCCGCAAACAGGAGGGCCTCCAGTTCCGGCGCGGCAGCGGAATGACAGAGGACGGTCACCTGCACCGCCGGGCGGTTCTTCTTCATGACGACCGGCGTGCAGTAGGCGTCCAATGCCCCCGCGAGCATCAGGCGATCACACGCATGCGCGATCATCTCGGCCGTGGCATCATCGATGTTCGCCTCGAGGACGGTGACCTCATCCTGTTCGTCTTCGGCGGCGATTGCGTCGTTGGGCCCCGTCGCTTGTCCCAGCAGGACTCGCAGGATGTTGGGGCGGTGTTTGCCCTCGCGCCGACCGGCGCCACAGCCCACGCGCTCGAGGGTCATGGCCGGCAGAGGCCCGAAGTGTGCGGTGGCGGTCGTCAGTATTGCCGCACCGGTCGGCGTGGTCAGTTCTCCCGGCTCGCTTGTCTCCGCGATGGGGACGCCTTGAAGCAGGAGAGCCGTTGCCGGGGCGGGCACCGGCATCTCGCCGTGGTCGCAACGGATCACGCCACTTCCCACGGGGATGGGAGAACAGACGACCTTCTCAATTTCGAGTTCAGCCAGCCCAATCGACGCGCCGACAACGTCAACGATGGCGTCGATGGCGCCGACTTCGTGGAAATGGACCTTCTCGATCGTGGTGCCGTGCGCCTGGGCTTCCGCCTCGGCAAGGCGGTGGAAGACGCGCTTGGAGACGGATTTGACGGCGTCGGATATGGAGGCCCCATCGATAATGGCCAGGATGTGAGAAAGATGGCGATGGGGTTTGTCGGCGGTCGGGTCGACGTTCACATGGAACTGCGTCGCTTGGAATCCCTGTTTACGGACCCTCTCGGCAAGGATGCCATAGCCCGAGAGATCAAGGCGGGCGAGTTGATCGCGGAGTCGGTCGACGGACAGCCCGGCGTCAATGAGGGCACCGAGGATCATGTCACCGCTGGCACCGTTGAAACAATCGAAGTAGGCGATTCGCATCGGAGGTCGACCTCTGCCGCAGGTTCGTTGCCTCTAGTTTAGGCCAAACAGGGTATGGGGGACAATACGGGAGGGGCTGTTCGGGGCGATACGGTCAGGCAGACATGGGCCGTTGACGCAGCGTCGCCGCGTCGCTTGCCGGCTTTGGGTTTGGGGGACGCATGGCGCCGCTCGTGCAGCGATTCAGCCCACGTCGATCAGTTCAAGACGCCCCGGCATGGCCCTCAAGAGAGCGTTTCGAATAGGGGCGTGCTTCCGGTCGGTCAAGTGAGGATCTTCGGCCAGAAGGTCGGCGGCGTCGCTTCGGGCCATCGCCAACAACTGAACGTCGGCCACGAGGTCGGCGATCCGAAGGTCAAAGCCGTGCTGCCTCTCGCCCCCCAAGAGATCGCCGGGACCGCGCAACAGAAGGTCTTCCTCCGCGATCTGAAACCCATCCGTGGTCCTAACGAGGACCTCGAGCCTGGTCCGCGCGGTCTGTCCGGGGTCGGCGGCCATCAGGAGGCAGTGGCTGGGTCGGCTTCCCCGTCCGATTCTGCCGCGCAGTTGGTGAAGCTGAGATAGGCCGAATCGCTCGGCATTTTGAATCACCATGATGGTGGCATTGGGTACGTCGATGCCGACCTCGACCACGGTCGTTGCGGCCAGGACGTCGATCTGACCGGAAACGAACCGGCGCATGATGCGCTCCTTCTCATGCGACTTCATTCGGCCGTGAAGGAGTTCGATACGGCATCCGGGCAGGATTGAATGACGCAGTCGCTCGACCTCGACGGTAACCGCGGAGAGCGAACTGTCGTCGGACTCCTCGACCAGGGGGCAGACGATGTAGGCTTGTTCGCCTGCCGAGATCCGTTCGCGGACGAAGTCCCAGGCCGTTTGGGTGTCGTTGGGTGAAACGTAACGTGTGCGGACCGGCCGTCGACCCGGCGGCAGGGCGTCAATTACGGAGACATCCAGGTCTCCGAAGAGCGTCATCGCCAGGGTCCTGGGAATCGGCGTTGCCGTCATGACAAGGTAGTGGGGGTATCTGCTGCCCGCCTTGCTTCGGATGGTTGCTCGTTGAACGACACCGAATTTGTGCTGCTCGTCCACAATCACCAGACCCAAACGATGGAACATTACGTCGCGCTCGAGAAGTGCCTGAGTGCCGACGACAATGTCGACCTCACCCCGCGCGATTCGGTCGACACAGTCGTCTCGTTGCGAACGAGGAAGTCCTCCGACCAGGAGGGAGGTACGGACGCGACTGCCCGCCAGGTATGTCTGGATGCTGCGGTGGTGTTGTTCTGCGAGAATCTCGGTGGGGGCCATGATGGCGACTTGATGCCGGTGCGCGACGGTCAACAAGGCGGCGTAGAGCGCAACGACGGTCTTGCCCGAACCGACGTCGCCCTGCAGAAGGCGATTCATGGGAACCGGCTTGGCGAGGTCGGACACGATGTCGTGGATGGCCTTCTCTTGTGCCGCCGTCAGCTTGAATGGAAACCGGCGCCGTATTCGGCCATCGATGAGATCGGTGTTGACGATCGAAGGCCCTTGCAGGGATGACTTGGCATGACGCCGTTTCAGCAGAATGGCCAACTGCATGAGAAAGAGTTCGTCGTATGCGAGACGCCTGCGGGCGAGGGGGGCATCGTCGATGCCCACCGGCTTGTGCAGTCGTTCAATGGCCACGCGCCGTAAAGGTAAGTCACGCTTTCTGCGGAATCCCTCGTCGAACCATTCATCAACCTGGTCGATCACGGCGGGCAGGACCCGATCGACCGCTCGCGCAATCTGCTGGCTGGTGATGCCTGCGACGGTGGAATAAACCGGCAGCAGACGGGGCTGACCGGCGACTCGATCATCCTCGTCCTCCGCAAGAACCCGGAGCGAAGGGTTCACAAACTGTGGCCGTCCCTTGTATTCACCGACGATGCCGGAGACGCGAATGGTATCGCCCGGCGTGACGTTGCTCTGAACCCAACTCGCGTTGAACCAGCGCGCCCAGCATTGACCCGTTGCGTCGACGATCCTGACCACGACCGACGGTCGTCGAAAACCGCCGTGCGAGCGGACACTCGCCGCTTTGCCGATGACGGTGCAGGCTTCTCCCAGCTCCAATTCGCGCACGGAACAGGCGGGCGGTTCCCGTTCGTATCGAAAAGGCAGATGGAGGATCAGATCGCTGACGGTGTGAATTCCGAGGGCGGCCAGCCTTTCGGCCCGCTTTGGCCCGATCCCTGGGATATACTGTGCCGGGCTGTCGAGCGTCAGTTGGGCCACGAGAGACGACGAGCAGGAACCATCACTAAAGCTATGGAATGATGAGCTTCATTCCGACTCGAACGTTCTTCGGATCATCCAAGCGATTCCGGTTTGCCTGGTAGATCTTTCGCCATTGTCTTTGATCAGCATAGTACTGGCGGGCCAAGCCGAAAAGGGTCTCACCCGGTTGGACCAAATGCACGCGCGGGGATTTGGGCGCAACGCCATACGGGTCATTGGATTGGACTGGGGCTTCGTGAACCGCAAGCATGGCCGGGGTACGAGGTTCGGGAAGCGGACGTGCGGGAGCCGTGGCCGGAGTCTGCTGGGGAATCAGGCTTTCAATCGATTGAGAAGGAGGAACCGGCTTGTTTCGCGGAGCGCCCCAGTTGAGGTTTTGCTGGCACGCCGCCAGAGGCAGCGTCAAAACGAAAAGCCCGCAGTATGCGATCCCTCGCTTCACGTTGGACCTCCCTCTTGGCATCCCTTGGCGCGACCTGCCGCCTTGACAAACCCTGGTTACGCCCTAGTCCTCTATATCGGTTGGATACTCGTGGTCGGAACAGGGGTTGTCAAACCCCATCAAAGTAGACGAATGTCCTAAGGATGTGGGAGATCCCGAATAGGGGCTACTGTCTGCGATCGCTTCCCTCCCAGCCCGCCTTCCCAATGAGGGGGACAAAGCGACAAGCGATGCCGGGGCGCTCGATTGTCGTGGTGCCCGCACGCTCCACAAGCGTCAGGGTTTGCTGGCCCTCACCGCCGACGGGGACCACCAGCCGCCCACCATCGGCAAGTTGCTCGATGAGCGCCGGCGGGACTGAGGGAGCGCCGGCCGTTACCATGATTCGATCATAGGGGGCCTCTCGGGGCCATCCCAGAGAACCGTCGTCCACCACGAGTGTCACATTGTCCATGCCCAGTTCGCGGAGTCGACCGGCCGCCAGCTCGCTCAGGACCGATAGACGTTCGATGCTGTACACATGCCGGGCCAGGGACGCCAAGATGGCCGTCTGGTAGCCTGACCCGGTACCCACCTCAAGGACTCGATGATGGGGCTGGACATCGAGGAGTTGCGTCATCAGCCCCACGATGTAGGGTTGAGAGATGGTTTGTCCGGCTTGGATGGGCATAGCCTGGTCTTCGTACGCCGAGGCCTCATCGGACGGCAAGACGAATCGCTCGCGGGGTACACGACTCATGACGGCAAGCACGCGTTCGTCGTCGACGCCGCGATTGCGTAACTGAATGTTTACCATCTCCAGGCGACTGCGGGCGTACCCGTCTTCTGATTCCCGACCATTGGGCATGGAGAAGTATTGCAGCATGGGGCTGCGATTGTACGGTCGCGCCTGGCCCATCGTCCACCCGAGAGTCGCGGGCAGATCAAGAGCAGACTTTGTCGGGCCCCTCCCCTAAGGACGAATATGATTCGGCTAGGCGATCCACTCGAGTGATGCCTACCCTAACGCTTGGGTTGAGAGGCTGTTCGGGTTGCCGCAATCCTGCGAAGGGCCTGTTCCATGGCGTCCGGACCCAAGACGACTTGCCTGACGTACGGCATGCTTTCGAGGGTAGCGCCGATCCTGCCCTCTTGCCGCTTGTGCAACGTGACGTTCGTCAGACGACCGCCCAGCTCAACGTAAAACATCTGGGCAATGTCGCCGACAATCTCACGATCATCCGTCAGGACGAACTTGAAGTACGTCTTTCGATTGGGATACCGATGTCCGGTGAGCACTTTGACGTCGCTGCCGCCCTCCTTCCATCGCCAGTCGTCTTCCATGCGTTCCCATTCCACAACGCCCTCGATGGACTTGACGGCATCAAAGGGGATGTCGCGGTACTGCTTGCTTGCCCTTTCGTAGACCCGCCACTCCTTGCCTGACGGGGTCCAGATGTACCCGGGCACTTCGAGACCGTTGCTAAGCCGGACAACCCCGGGCACCGCATACTCAGGCCGGGACTGAGAAGTGGCGAACGGATTGACGGCCGCCTGGGTCGTCGCGCGATGGGTCGGAGCGGTCGTCGCGTCCTCGGCCACGAGCTCCGCGGGCGACTTCGGCTTCTTGCGGATGTACGGTCGCGTCGGTTCGGCGGCCCCGGCGCCGATCGCGGTAGCGCCGATAAGGACAAGCGAGCAAACC
Organism: uncultured Planctomycetales bacterium; assembly: GCA_964596165.1. Lineage (GTDB taxonomy): Bacteria > Planctomycetota > Phycisphaerae > UBA1845 > JAFGLZ01 > CAYUQT01. The sequence continues at coordinate 40,817 of CAZQTW010000055.1, forward strand.
TCGCGGGTCACAACGATCACGGCGACGCCTCGCAATCCGACTAGCGCCTTTGCACCAACGACTGCGACATGGTGCGAATGCCGCGGAGCGACGAAGCCAGCGCGTCGGGATTCGGTGCAAACTGCATGGCGATGTCGCGAGTCACCATTTCGGTGTTTACGAGCTCCGTCAGTGAATCCGTGAAACTCCGCATGCCTTCCTCACGACAGGCCCCGATCAGATCGCCCAAGTCGTTGTCCTCGCCCTTGCGGATCTTATCGCGAACCGTCGGATTCGTGAGCAGAACCTCCGTGGCCGGCACGCGCGAGATCTTCGGGTCGATGGCGGGGAGCAATCGTTGCGCAAAGACGCCCACCAGGCTGTTGCTCAACGACGACCGGATGAACTCGTGCTGGTTCTTGGGAAAGAACTCGAGGATGCGGCTCATGGCCTGAGGGGCATCCGCACAGTGAACCGTCCCGAAGACGAGGTGGCCGGTTTCGGCGGCTTGGATGGCCGCCAGCATCGTTTCGGCGTCCCGCAACTCACCGATGAAGATGACGTCCGGGTTCTGGCGTACAACGTGCTTCAGGGCGATGGGGAAGGTGGAGACGTCAATGCCGATCTCTCGCTGAGAGATGATCGCGCGGTTCGCGCGGAACGCGTACTCGATGGGGTCTTCAATCGTGATGATGTGAACCGCGCGGGTATCGTTCACGAGGTTGAGCATCGCCGCGAGTGACGAGCTCTTGCCGCTTCCGGTCACGCCGCTGACGAGGATGAGCCCCTCATAACTCCGCGCGATCACCTTCTCGTAGATCGGCGGCAAGTGGAGGTCTCCGAACGAAGGGATCTTGCTGTTCACGCGTCGGATGGCCACGTGGAGCTCGCCCATGGCGCGAAAGACGTTGACCCTGAATCGGTCCTGCCCGAGCCCTTTGTAGCTGAAGTCCAGACCGCCGGTTTCCTCCAAGACATGGCGCCGGCTTGCGGGGATAATGGGGTTTGTCAGTTGCTCCATCTCCTCGTTGGTCGCGATCGGATCGACATCCGGCTTGCGCAGGGTGCCGGCGACACGGAAGTAGGGGGGGTAGCCCACCTTCATGTGCAGATCGCTGGCGCCGTACTTCTCCATCGCCAACAGCAACTTGTCCATCGACTCGACTTTCGGCATTCAGCACCACTCCTGGGAAAAAGGACAACCTGGCTTGACCAACTTCGCTGGGTGGGCACGACGCCCGCCGGGTCGACAGTATACGCGCTGCCAGTCCGATCCTCAACGGGGCATTGTCGCCGCCAGCCCTGACGAATGGCAGGGGGCCAGCCGGGCCGGGCGGCACGCCCCGGAGGACCGGAAGGACCGTGAACAGAGTGGGAGCACACTTATGGGGTGTATGGGTACCTGCGAGCGTGCGGGGAACCGAGTCGACGTCGGAGTCGGCCTACAGCGAGGGGGGCGTCCTAGGATGTGTCCAGGCG